>JBBDYM010000047.1:0-72670 GCA_040901485.1 Methyloceanibacter sp. | reverse complement strand
ATCGAGCCCGGCTGGAAGGTCTATCGCGGCATGATCGTCGGCGAGCACACCCGCGACAACGACCTTGAGGTCAACGTGCTCAAGGGCAAGAAGCTCACTAATATCCGCACCACTTCCAAGGACGAGGCGGTGCGCCTCACCCCTCCGATCCGCATGGTGCTGGAGCGCGCGCTCGCCTATATCCAGGACGACGAGCTGGTCGAGGTCACGCCGAAATCGATCAGGCTGCGTAAGCGCCATCTCGACCCCAACGAGCGCAAAAAGGCCGAGCGCCAGCGCCTCATCGAACAGGTCGCTTAAGTCCAGTGGAATAACCGCGACGACCCCTTTGCCCAACGACGCGTTCCTGCGTTAGGCTAAAGCCATGACCGTCGACGTGGTGCATATCCGGCCGGCAAGGTCCAAGGACGCTCAGGCACTGGCCTCGGCTTACGAGGAGGCCTGGCGCAGCGCCTATCAAGGCATCATCCCCCACATTTCGTTGCAGCGCATGATGGCTAAGCGCGGGCTTGGCTGGTGGGAGAGCGCGCTCCGCCGCAAGTCGCCGCTGCTGGTGCTCGATTTCGGCGGCGAGGCCGCGGGCTATGTGACCTTCGGCCGCTCCCGGCTCGCCCGCTCGCAATTCCAGGGCGAGATCTTCGAGCTCTATCTGCACCCGGTCTATCAGGGCCTGGGCCTCGGGGAGAAGCTGTTCGACGGCGCCCGCATGCGGCTCGCCGAACTCAGGCTCAAGGGCCTGCTGGTCTGGGCCCTGACCGAGAACGACTCGGCCTGCGCCTTCTATCTCCGCCTTGGCGGCAAGCCAATTGCCGAGGGCGCGGAGCGCTTCGGCGAGGTGTCGTTGCGCAAGGTGGCCTTCGCCTGGAGCTGACCGGGCTTGTGGGCCAACCTCCTGCGTCCTAGAAGATCGTCATGAGTGACATGAAGATCGCCGTGCTTGGCGCCGCCGGACGCATGGGCCAGGCGCTCACCCAAATGCTTGCCGCGACGCCCGGCTGCACCATAGCCGGCGGCATCGAGGCCAAAGGCTCGCCCGCCATCGGCCGCGATCTCGGCGAGGTGGCCGGGCTTGCGCCGCTCGGCATCGCCATCACCGACGACCCGCTCCCTGTGTTCGCCGCCGTCGACGGCGTGCTCGACTTCACCATTCCCGCCTCGACCGTCGCATTCGCGGGCCTCGCGGCGCAGGCCCGCATCGTCCATGTCATCGGCACCACCGGCCTCACCGAGGCAGACATGAAAAAGATCGAAGCCGCCGCGCGGCACGCCACCATCGTCAAGGCCGGCAATATGAGCCTCGGCGTCAACCTGCTGGCGCTGCTCACCGAGCGCGTGGCGCAGGCGCTCGGGCCCGAGTTCGACATCGAGATCCTGGAGATGCATCACCGCCACAAACGCGACGCGCCGTCCGGCACCTCCTTGATGCTGGGCGAGGCCGCCGCCAGGGCGCGCGACATTTCGCTTGCCGAGCGCGGCGTGCATGTCCGCGACGGCGAGACCGGCCCGAGGCGCGAAGGCGATATCGGCTTCGCCGCTCTGCGGGGCGGTGACGTGGTCGGCGAGCACCGGGTAATCTTCGCCGGCCCCGGCGAGCGCATCGAGCTTGCCCATATCGCCACCGATCGGGGTATTTTTGCCCGGGGTGCGGTCAAGGCGGCGCTGTGGGCGCGCCGCAAGGATCCCGGCCTCTATTCCATGCAGGATGTCCTCGGCCTGTAGCGGCTGGGGATCGAACGTCCTTCAATCTGGCAAAACCGGTTGCACTTGCCTAAAACATGCGTCTTCCGCGCCGGAAATAGGCCGCAAAAGGGTGACAGGTGACACCAAACTTAACCTTCCCCCGCTATGGCTGGCGCGCTAAAGGAGCCGCTTCGGTGGACGAAGTGACCGGCAAGAGCGATGACAGGGCGCACTGAACCCGAAGAGCCAACGCAAGCGGGCAACGTGCTCGTTCTCATCCGCCACGGTGAGAGCGAGTGGAACCGGCTCAACCGCTTCACCGGCTGGAAGGATGTGGGCTTAAGCGAAGAGGGCATGACCGAGGCGCATCGCGCCGGCGCCATGCTCAAGACCGAAGACCGCCATTTCGACTGCGCCTATACCAGCACGCTCAAGCGCGCGCATAACACGCTCGACATCATCCTCGACGAGCTCGGCCAACCCAAGCTGCCCACGATCAAGGCCGCCGCCTTGAACGAGCGCGATTATGGCGAGCTGGTCGGCATCAACAAGGACGAGGCGCGCAAGCGTTGGGGCGCTGAGCAGGTGCATATCTGGCAGCGCTCCTACGACATCGCCCCGCCCGGCGGCGAGTCGCTGAAGGACACCGCCTCGCGGGTCGTGCCGTTCTTCGAGAAATGGATCGTGCCCGAGCTGCAAGCTGGCAAGAACGTGATCGTGGTGGCGCACGGCAATTCGCTGCGCTCGCTGATCATGCAGCTCGACCGCCTCTCACCCGATGAGGTGATGCAGGTGGAGATCGCCACCGGCGTGCCGCTGATCTATCGGCTGAACGCCGACGGCACTGTGGCCGAGAAGCGCGACCTCGCCGCTTAACTCACGCGAAGTTGGGGCTGCGTGCCGAGGACAGCGCCGCGGTCAGCGCGTTCGCGAAATCCTCGCGCTCGGCGTCGGTGAGGAAGCTCGCGAACACCAGCCGGTCGCCATGCGAGGCAAGCGACAACTGCGTGCTGCGGCCGATGCGCGGCTCGAGGTTTAGCCGCACCCAATAGGGATTGAAGCTCCACGACTGCGCGCGTCCTGACGGATCGACGCGGGTGACGGTGAGCGCATCCTCCGTGAGATCGACCGTCTCGTAGAGACGCAGTGCCCGGAAGTTCAGCTTGAAGGCGATATAGATGAGGAGGACGTCGAGCCCCATGAAGCCGATCACCGGCCAGGCGCCCATCAGGAAGAACATCAGCCCGGTGGCGAAGCTGACCACGCAGATCGCGGCCATCAGCACCATGAAGCCCTTGGGGCTCAGCGCGCGGTGCGGCGTGAGCACGGCGCTGAATTGCGTCGGAACCGAAGGTTCTTGCGTCGAAGGTCCTGGAGCGGGCGACGGCTCTGTCATAGGCTGAATTCCAGCATAATCGGCTAATTAAGACCTCGGATCGGCGATAGACAAGGGCCCTGTGACGGTTCAACCCAAAACCAGCCTGCGTTCCGGTCATAGACGCGGCGGCAAGAAGCGGCACCGGCCCACATTGGCGCCGGGCTCGCGCCTGTCGCAAGCCCAGGTGGACGAGATCTTCGCCCGCTTCGAAGCCTTCGACCCGCATCCCAAGACCGAGCTGAACTATACCGATCCATTCACCCTGCTGGTGGCCGTGGTGCTGTCGGCGCAGTCGACCGACCAGTCCGTCAACCGCGCCACGCCCGAACTGTTTCGCCGCGCCAGCACGCCGGAGAAGCTTGCCGCGCTCAGCGAGGCAGAGCTGACCGACAAGATCAAGACCATCGGCATCTACCGCAACAAGGCGAAGAATTTGATCGCGCTCGCCAAGAAGCTGGTCGAGCAGCATGGCGGCAAGGTGCCTGCCACGCGCGAGGCGCTTGAGGGTCTGCCCGGCGTGGGGCGCAAGACCGCGAACGTGGTGCTCAACATCGCCTTCGGCGAGCCGACCATCGGCATCGACACCCATGCCTTCAGGGTCGCCAACCGCACCGGATTAGCGCCCGGCAAGACGCCGTTAGAGGTCGAGCTGACGCTCAACCGCATCGTGCCCGAGCGCTACAAGCATTACGCGCATCATTGGCTGATCCTGCACGGCCGCTATGTGTGCAAGGCGCGCACACCCGAATGCTGGCGCTGCATCATCTCCGACATCTGCCTGTACAAACCGAAAACGCCCGCGCCCGTTGCATGAATCGAGCGTTGGAACGAAGCGGACAAGGCGGCGTTTCCCCATCCCTGCACAGTGCAGCGTAACGAGGAGAAACGCCATGAAAACGCTTGTATCGAGTCTTGCCATCGCCTTGGCGCTTGCCGTCACCGGCCCGGCCTTTGCCGGCGACGTCTCCAAAGCCACGACCAAAGCCGACTGCAGCAAGGCGGGCGGCATGTGGGACGATGCGGCCCAGAAGTGTTCGGCGAAGACGAACTAGGATTCGACGGGACTTAGCGAAGGCTGCTCAGGGCGTCGGCTTCGGCCGGCGTCCTGTTCATCATGCGCGAGCGAGGCGCGGCCCGGAACGGGCGGCCAGACGCTTATAAACGCGCACCATGAAGGAGGTGGCGAACAGCGGCGTGAGCAGATTGAGGATCGGCACCGAGGCGAGGCCTGCGATGATCAGCCCGCACAGAAACACGGTGAGCCGGTTCGACTTGCGCAAGCGCCGCGCCTGGGCGGACGGCATGTGGCGCGTGGCGGCGAGTTCGAAATATTCGCGCCCCAGCAGATAGCCGTTGCCGGCATAGAAGGCGATGAGGTTGACGCCGGGGACGAGTAGCAGGAACAGCGCGACCAGGTTCACCACGAGCACCACCAGGAAGAATCTCAGCGCCGTGCCGATGGCTTGCGGCGTCGGCAACGCACGGCCCGGCGGATCGGCGGGGAAATTGGTGTTTTCGACTTGCTCGGCGATGTCGTCGAGATAGAGCCCCGCGACCAGCGACGTCACCGGCGGAATGAGGAAGATCGAGGCGACCACGAGAGCGAAGCCGCCGAGCACTTGCACCGCCGTCTCAATCCGGTCCGGCCATTGTAGAAAATAGCCGAATCCCCAGACAAAGGCGACGATGAGCAGCGCAAACAGCGCGATGGTGAAGCCCACGCATTTGAGCAGCACGGCGCGGAAGGGCGGCGTGAACAGCTCCCGAAAGGCTTGACCTGCGGCGACGAGCATGATGCTCCCTCATCTGGTTCGCGCGAATATAGTGGCGGACGCGCGCCATACCAGGGCGAGGGGGACGGGGGAACGCAAGACATGGCTGACAAGAGCTACGAGGTGGTCGGCATCGGCAACGCCATCGTCGACATCATCGCCCGCTGCGACGAGGGTTTCCTCTCCAAGCACGATCTCGACAAGGGCTTCATGCGCCTGATCGATGCCGGCGAAGCCGCGCGGCTCTACGAGGCGATGGGCCCGGCGATCGAGCGCTCGGGCGGCTCGGTCGCCAATTCCATCGCCGGCCTCGCCTCGTTCGGCGCCAAATGCGGATTCATCGGCCGCGTCGCCGCCGACCAGTTCGGAGGCATCTTCCGCCATGACATCCGCTCGCTCGGCGTCGCCTTCGACAGCGAGCCGGCCATAGACGGCGCGCCGACGGCGCGCTGCCTCATCCTGGTGACACCCGACGGCGAGCGCACCATGAACACGTTTCTTGGCGCGAGCGTCGATTTCGCCCCCGCCGACCTCGACGAAGAGATGATCGCCGCGAGCAAGATCGTCTATCTCGAAGGCTATTTGTTCGACCGGGAACATGCCAAGGCCGCGTTCCGCGAGGCGGCGTGCATCGCCAAAGAGGCCGGCGCCAAGGTCGCGCTCAGCCTGTCGGATGCTTTTTGCGTCGATCGCCATCGCGAGGATTTTTGCGCCTTCATCCAGAACGACGCTGATATCCTGTTCGCCAACGAGAAGGAGATCACCACCCTCTACCAGGTGAACAGCTTCGAGGAGGCGGCATCCGCCGCCCGCTTCGAATGCGAGCTGGCGGTGCTGACCCGCTCGGAAGCCGGCTCGGTGATCGTGGCCGCGGGCGAGACCCACGACATCGCCCCCGAGAAGGCCGAAATGGTGGACGCGACCGGCGCCGGCGACCTCTATGCCGCGGGCTTCCTCTATGGGCTGACGCGCGGGGCGCCGCTTGACGTTTGCGGCCGAATCGGCAGCCTGGCGGCGACCGAAATCATCTCCCATATCGGGGCACGGCCCGAGATTTCCTTGCGAGAGCTGGTCAAAAAGCGGGGGCTGCTAGGCTAGGAGGCGGGAATATTGTGGCTTTTCCGCCACGGGGCGGGGAAATCTGCTTATGGGCGTTACAGATAGCCCCTCTGTAGGATATTCACCTGCTATTCTTGTTCGCACTGGGAAGTGCTGGGGAACCTCTATGCGGAGATCGTTGTCACTTCTGGCAGCCGCTTTATTCGGCGGTGTAGCAGCGCTCGCGCAGCCTGCATCGGCCCAGGATGACGGTCTCGCCGGACCCGATTTCACCACGGCGACTTTCGGCGGTACCACCATTTGGGTGGGCGGCGGCGTCCAGTTCCTGTCACTCCCCGATGTCAGATTCGTCGGCAAGGGCCCACCCGGCGATTTCCGGCGGCAGAAGAATCTCGAAGGCGATTTCTGGGACGTCGGCGGCGCCGGTGGGGGCGGCATCGAGACGGCGCTCGGTTATTGGGGCGACATGCGCGTGTCCGGCGCGGTCAAGGGTTTCTTTGCCAATGTCGAGACCGACGACCGCACCGCCTGCCGCACCTCGACCTGCACG
This sequence comes from Methyloceanibacter sp., assembly GCA_040901485.1. Taxonomy (GTDB): domain Bacteria; phylum Pseudomonadota; class Alphaproteobacteria; order Rhizobiales; family Methyloligellaceae; genus Methyloceanibacter. The sequence goes on along the minus strand of JBBDYM010000047.1, from coordinate 66,231 downwards.
GTGGTCGATCCGACAGGGGCTCCACCAATTTTCGGGCCACCCGTCCTCGTCACTCATGCAGACCGTGATGCGGACTATTGGGGTGGCCAAGTCGAGTTCAAATTCGCCCGTGCCGAGCCGGTGCATGTCAGGCCCAATCTCTACCGCAACGACTATTTCATCGCCGGCGCCGATATCCGCGGCATCGATCAGGATATCCATTTACGCGGGCGTTTCGGCGGCGAGCCGATCTACACCTACAAAGAGACCCTAGATACCACCTATTACGGCGGCTATGTCGGCTTTGGCGGCGAATACACCATCCCCATTATCGGCGGCATCGGCGACGGTTTAGGTTTGCGCACTTTTGTCTCGGCGCGCGCCGGCCTCTATTCGGCGGAAACCGATTATCGCGGTGCCTATGCCGACTTAACGGGCTTCACCTCACGCCTTGGCCTATCCGACGACGAGCTCGCCTTCATCGGCAGCATCTCGCTGGAGACGCGCAAGCAGCTCGGGACGCGCTCGAGCCTGTCGTTATGGACCGACTACGAGTACATCTCCTCGGTTCCCAAGATGCATTACGCCAATGGCGCCGGACGTCCGACCCGCATCGAGGACGACGACGTGTTCGCCAGCCGGACCATGTTGCGGCTGAATATCGGGCTCGGTCCCACCCAGCTCTACGAAGAGCCCCTGCGCTAGACCTTACTCTTACGAACCGGCTTCAAAGATGCTAATCTCGGCCGTCTAAAGGCCGGGGGGCTTCAATGCACAATTGGTTGCGGCTGTTGCCAGTCGTTTCATGTGTCGTCTTGGCGGGCACCGCGACCGCGCAAGAACCGGTCACCGCGACCTATAACGGCACCACGATCTCCCTCGGCGGCGGCGTGCAGCTGCTTCAGCTTCCCGACATCCGATATACGTTCTTCAGCTCGACACGCGACGGAGCCGCTCTGCGCACGCAGAAGAATGACGATTTCGACGACTATGGCGGCGTCGTGAGCGGCGTGATCGAAACGCCCCTTGGCTTTTGGGGCACGACCCCAGTGACTGGCGTGGTGTCCGGGTTCTTCGCCAATGTCGAGGACGGCGACCGCCATAGCTGCGCGAGCCGGGGCGCTGCCATCTGCACGGCCGAGGACATCGTCGATCATCCCAATCGCCCCGACAGCCTCGTGGCCAACAGCTTCGTCACCAAGACCGACCGCGACGTCGATTTTTGGGGCGCGGGCGCGGAAGCGCGCATCGGCAAGGTTTCGGGGCCTATACTGCCGCGCGATGCCGGGGGCTACCTCTTCCGCCTGGCTTATGTCGGCATCGGCACCGACGTGCGCGGCATCGACCAGGACATTCGTCTGCGGGTCGACGCTTCGGGCGCGCCCGCTAACCCGGCGGTGAGGCTGAACGAGACGCTCGACACGACCTATTGGGGCGGCTTTCTCTCCGTCGGTGGCGAGTACAACATCCTCGGCTATTTCGGCATCGGCAAAGGCTGGGGCTTGCGGTCGCTCCTGTCGCTGCGCGCCGGCATCTATAATGCCGATACCGACTATAGCGGCCTGTTCCGCGGGCTCGGGCGCGCGACGCGTCTCGGTCTCTCCGATGATGAGGTTGCCTTCATCGGCGGCTTGAGCTTCGAGACGCGCAAGCAGTTCGGTCCGCGCACCAGCCTATCGCTGGTAACCGACTACGAATATTTCTCCTATGCGCCCGAGATGCGTTATGTCAACGCCGACCGTGCTGGCTGTGGCGGCGGCCAGGTGGATTGCGCCGGCAATGTCGCCCGCACCCATATTAACGATGACGATGCGTTCGCGGTGCGCACGATGTTGCGATTGAGTTTCGGCCTTGGCTCCGCGCCTCTCTACACCGAGCCGATGAAATAGGACCGGCAGCTAGAGTTTCCTTAGCGCCACGGTTTCCACTGCGTGATCGGCGCCCTTGCGCAGGATGAGGTCGGCGCGCTGCCGCGTGGGCAGAATATTTTCCCGCAGATTGGCCAGATTGATCGAACGCCAGATCTGAAGTCCGGTGGCGCGTGCCTCCTCCTCCGACAGCGTGGCGTAGCGGTGGAAATAGGAGGCGGGGTCGCGGAAGGCGGTCTGTCTGAGCCTTAGGAACCGCTCGACATACCACTCCTCGATCAGCTCGTCGGCCGCGTCGATATAGATGGAAAAATCGAAGAAATCCGAGACAAACGGAATCGCCTCGCCATCCTTGGGCAGCTTCGCCGGCTGCAACACGTTCAGTCCCTCGACCATCACGATGTCGGGCTGCTTGATGGCCAGGGTCTGATCGGAAAGCACGTCGTAGACGAGATGGGAATAGACCGGCGCCTCGACGCGCGCCTTTCCCGACTTCACCTCGGCGAGGAAGTTGAGCAGCTTGGTCAGGTCGTAGCTCTCGGGAAAGCCCTTGCGGTTCATCAGCCCGCGTTCTTCGAGCACGGCATTCTCGAACAGGAATCCGTCGGTGGGCACGAGCTCGACCCGTGGATGGCTCGGCCAGCGGGCGAGCAGCGCCTGCAGCACGCGCGCCGTGGTGCTCTTGCCGACGGCGACGCTGCCGGCGAGGCCGATGATGAACGGCGTCTTGCCATCCCCCTTGCGCAGGAACTTCTCGGTGGCGTGGTGCAGGCCTTGCTCCGCCTCGATGTAGAAATTGAGCAGCCGGCTCAAGGGCAGATAGACGTCCACGACCTCTTGCGTGGAGATGCGCTCGGTGAGGCCGCCGAGATTTTCGAGCTCGCCCTCGTTCAGCGTCATGGGCGTGTCGGCGCGCAGCCGCGCCCATTCCTCGCGGCTATAGACGGCGTAAGGCGAGAACGCGACGGTGGGACGCGGGTTCATGACAGGGATGCCCGTTTCGCTGTCAGTGCGACGCGGCCTTCTGCCTCTTCTGACCGACCGCGGTCAGTGCCATGCGGCGCTCAAGCTCGGCGAGCACATCGTCGAGCGACACGTCTCGGCTCTCCAGCAGCACGAGCAGATGGTAGAGCATGTCGGCGGTCTCGCCGATCAGCGCCTTGTCGTCCTGGACCAGCGCGGCGATGGCCACCTCGACCGCTTCTTCGCCGAGCTTCTTGGCCGGCTTGACGGGGGCCCCGTCAAGCAGCCGGCGCGTATGAGAGTCTTCGGGGCGCGCCTGCCGCCGCGATTTGATGATGGCGGCGAGACGGCTCAATACATCCTTGCTCATGCTTGGCTCATACACCTCCGTGATAGCCGTGGGAATAGTGGCATGCACTAAATCCTGGGCAAATAAGGGGCAGTTCGCCGCTTAGTCGCTAGCGGTCGAGGCGGACGGGGAGGCCGGCTTCGGCCATATGCCGCTTGGCATCGCCAATCGAATATTCGCCGTAATGGAAGATGGAGGCTGCCAGCACCGCGGAAGCATGCCCCTCGCGCACGCCCTCGACCAGATGGTCGAGCGTGCCGACGCCGCCGCTCGCGATTACCGGCACTCCCACCGCGTCGGCGATGGCCCGGGTCAACTCGAGGTCGAAGCCTGAGCGCGTGCCGTCGCGGTCCATGGAGGTGAGCAGGATTTCGCCCGCGCCGAGCGCCACCACCTCCTCGGCATAGCCGACCGCCTCTATGCCGGTTGGCTCGCGTCCGCCGTGGGTGAAGAGCTCGAAGCGCGGCGACTTGCCGTTGGCACCGACCCGCTTGGCGTCGATGGCGACGACGATGCATTGCGCGCCGAATTTCTCCGCTGCGGCGCGCACAAGCTTGCGGTCCTTCACCGCCGCAGTATTGATCGACACCTTGTCGGCGCCGGCTTCGAGCAGCGCACGCACGTCGTCGACGCTGCGCACGCCGCCGCCGACGGTGAGCGGCATGAAGCAGCGCTCCGCCGTGCGGCGCACCACGTCGAGGATGGTGCCGCGTTTCTCGTGGCTGGCGGTGATGTCGAGGAAGCAAAGCTCGTCGGCGCCGGCCTCGTCATAGGCTGCGGCCGCCTCGACCGGATCACCGGCGTCGCGCAGATCGACAAATTTGACGCCCTTGACCACGCGGCCTTCCTTGACGTCAAGGCACGGTATGACGCGAACTTTCAGCATGGAGGTTAAGTCGAACGCTTGCGGAGATTGACGACGATGGCGACGAGCGCGGCAACGGCCCAGGTCGCGAGCAGCACGCCGGCTAAGGGGATCGACAAATAGGAATACCAGATGCTGAAGCCGAGATCGTAGAAGGTCTGGCCGTAATCCTTGCCGCCGATCTCGCAAGGGATGACGCGGTTGATACTGACCTCGCAGCCGAAGGCTTCGGCGATTTCCTCGCTGCCGACGGCGAGCAGCGCCGGCCCGAAGGCGACCAGGGCGACGGGGATGAGCAGGATGAGAAAGATATAGCGCGCGCGCATGGTTCAGCCTTTGGCCTTCTGCGCCGCGCGGCGGTCCTTGAGCACCGCGAGCGCCTTCGCCGGATCGAGCCGCCCGTCATAAAGCGCGCGGCCGGCGATGGCCCCTTCCAGCCTGGCATAGCGCGGTTCGAGCAGGCGGCGCACGTCTTCTAGGCCGGTGAGCCCGCCGCTGGCAATGACGGGAATGGTGACGGCGCTGGCAAGCTCGGCGGATGCGTCAAGATTGAGGCCTTCCAGCACGCCGTCGCGGGCGATGTCGGTGTGGATGATGGCGGCGACGCCCGCATCCTCGAATCGGCGCGCCAGATCGAGCGCGGTCATTTCGCTCTCCTCGGCCCAGCCTTCGATCGCCACCTTGCCGTCGCGTGCGTCGATGCCGACCACGATGCAGCCGGGGAAGTCGCGCGCCGCCTCGCGCACCAGCGCCGGATCGCGCACCGCGGCGGTGCCGAGCACCACGCGGTCTATCCCCAAGTCGAGCCAGGCGATGATGGTGTCGAGGTCGCGGATGCCGCCGCCGAGTTGCACCGGGATATGCACCGCCTCGTAGATCGCCGCGACCGCCTTCTCGTTGACCGGGCGGCCTGCGAAGGCGCCGTTGAGATCGACCACGTGCAGCCATTCGAAGCCGGCCTCCTCGAAAGCGCGCGCCTGGGCCGCTGGGTCGGTGTTGAACACCGTCGCCTGGTCCATCTCGCCCTGGCGCAGCCGCACGCAGTGCCCGTCTTTGAGGTCTATGGCAGGAAACAGGATCATGGTTTCCATCTCAGAAAGTTCGAGATGAGGGCAAGCCCGAGCTTCTGGCTCTTCTCCGGGTGGAACTGGCTGCCGGCCATATTGTCCAGCGCCACGAACGCCGTCACCGCTCCGCCATAGTCGGTGGTCGCCACCAGCGTATCGCGGCCGGCGGGCACGAAGTGATAGGAGTGCACGAAATAGGCGTTGAGGCCGCTCTCGCCGGTGGGGATGCCGTCGAACAGAGCGTGCGGGCGCGCCAGCGACAGCGTGTTCCAGCCCATATGCGGGATCTTGAGCGAGGGATCGTCAGGCTCGATCGCACGCACCTCGCCGTCGATCCAGCCAAGCCCGGGGGTGAGCCCATGCTCCAGCCCGCGCTCGGCCATCAGCTGTAGCCCGACACAGATGCCGAGAAAGGGACGCCCGGCCCCGCGCACCGTCTCTTCCAGCGCCTCGATCATGCCGGGAATGGAGACGAGTCCCGCCTTGCAGTCGGCGAAGGCGCCGACCCCCGGCAACACGACACGGTCGGCCGCGCGTACGTCCTCGGGCTCGGCCGTGACCTTGACGGCAAGCTTTGAGCCCTGCTCGCGCGCGGCGCGCTCGAAGGCCTTGGCGGCGGAGTGGAGGTTGCCGGAACCGTAATCGATGATGGCGACGTGCATGAGGGATCAAGGCCGCGGGAATAGCCCGATGACCTCCTCGCCGGTGCGGCCACCGAAGGGTGGCGCCGTCTTGATGTCGCGTCGAGGCTCTGGCGTCGGCGCAAGCGCCGGCACGGCCGCCTCGGCTTTGGCCTGTTGCGGCAGCCAGTGGCGGAAGAAGTCAAGCTCCGCTTCGGTGCGGTCGCTTCCCATGGCAACGCCGGCGAGGCGATAGCCGCGCCGCTCCAACGATGCAGCCCTGAGATCGTTGGCCTCGAAGGCGAACAGCACGACCAGAGCAATGCCGATCCAGCCGACCAGCTCCTCGTTCTGCCCGTCGAGGCCGAAGGCAAAGGGCAGCACGGCGAAAATCGCGATAAAAACGACAAGCTCGATCCACATGCGGTGATAGATCAGCCACAGCGCCGGCACGAACAACGCGGGCCAGGAGAAACCTTCCTTGACGAAGGCGAGCGCCTCGGCGCGCAGGGCGAGATCGGCCGGCGCCTTGGGCGGCTCATAGACGGAAAAGACGGTCACTTCGTATCACGCTGCTTGCAGGCCAAGACTATCGCTTAGAGCTGGCCCTTGGTCGAGGGCACCCGCCCGCTCTGGCGCGCGTCGATAGCGACCGCCTGGCGGAGCGCGCGGGCGAGCGCCTTATAGCAGGTCTCGGCGATATGGTGACTATTCTCGCCATAGAACGTCTCGACATGCAGCGTAATCCCGGCATGCTGGGCGAAGGCCTGGAACCACTCGCGGAACAACTCGGTGTCCATCTCGCCGATCTTGGAGCGGGTGAAATCGACCTTCCAAACCAGGAACGGCCGCCCCGAGACGTCGAGCGCCACGCGGGTCAGCGTCTCGTCCATCGGCAGATAGGCCGAGCCGTAGCGGGCGATGCCGGCCTTATCGCCAAGCGCCTCGGCCACCGCCTGGCCGAGCACGATGCCGGTATCCTCGCATGTGTGGTGCTGGTCGATATGCAGATCGCCGTCGGCCTTGAGCGTGATGTCGATCAGCGAGTGCCGCGCCAGCTGCTCGATCATGTGGTCGAGGAAGCCGACTCCGGTCGAGATGTCATAGGCGCCGGTGCCGTCGAGATCGACGCTCGCGGTGATCGCCGTCTCTTTGGTGCGGCGCTTGACCGTGGCGGCGCGCTTGGGCGTGGATTTGGTCGATTTCTGCATGGAAGGACCTTAGGGCAAGCCTCTTACCAATTCGCTGCCACGAGCGCGAGTCTCATGGAAAAGGGCGCAAAGCTTGACGAAAGGGCCTTTTATGCCGATATCGCAATGCACAATGGGTCCCTCTCCCGCTTCTCCCGACACCTGGCATGGCACCACCATCCTCACCGTCCGCAAGGGCGGCAAGGTGGTGATCGCCGGCGACGGTCAGGTCACGCTCGGCCAGACCATCATCAAGGGCACGGCCCGCAAGGTGCGGCGCGTGGGCTCGGGTCAAGTGATCGCCGGCTTCGCCGGCTCGACCGCCGATGCTTTCACCCTGTTCGAGCGGCTCGAGACCAAGCTCGAGCGCTTCCCCGACCAGCTGAAGCGCGCCTGCGTCGAGCTCGCCAAGGACTGGCGCACCGACCGGTATCTGCGCCGCCTCGAAGCCATGATGATCGTTGCCGATCCCGACGAGAGCCTGGTCATCACCGGCACCGGCGACGTGCTCGAGCCGGACGACGCGGTAATGGGCATCGGCTCGGGCGGCTCTTATGCGCTCGCCGCGGCGCGCGCGCTGCTCGACTCCGATCTCGATGCCGAAGCGATCGCGCGCAAGGCCATGGCCATCGCCGCCACGATCTGCGTCTACACCAATGACGCGGTGGTGATCGAAACCTTGGATGCCACGAAGTGATAATCTAGTCATTGCCCGGCTTGACCGGGCAATCCAGTATCCACAGATGCTGATTGATAATCGAGACAGGGGTCACTGGAGTCCCGCTTTCGCGGGAATGACATGGAGTAAGGATCAGTAAGTACCATGACCAGTTTCTCCCCCCGCGAGATCGTCTCCGAGCTCGACCGCCACATCATAGGCCAGCGCGACGCCAAGCGCGCCGTGGCCATCGCCTTGCGCAACCGCTGGCGCAGGCAGCAGCTCGAAGGCGAGATGCGCGAGGAGGTGCTGCCCAAGAACATCCTGATGATCGGCCCGACCGGCGTCGGCAAGACGGAGATCTCCCGCCGCCTCGCCAAGCTCGCCGGCGCACCCTTCATCAAGGTCGAGGCCACCAAATTCACCGAGGTCGGCTATGTCGGCCGCGACGTCGATCAGATCGTGCGCGACCTGCTTGAAGCGGGCATTGGCCTGGTGCGCGACGCCAAGCGCAAGGAAGTGGCCGCCAAGGCGCAGCTCAACGCCGAGGAGCGGGTGCTCGATGCGCTGGTGGGTCCAGGGTCGGGGCCATCGACCCGCGAGACTTTCCGCAAGAAGCTGCGCGACGGCGAGCTTGACGCCAAGGAGATCGAGATTCAGGTCGCCGATACGCCGTCCATGCCGTCGTTCGAGATCCCCGGCATGCCCGGCAGCCAAGTCGGCATGATCAACATCTCCGACATGCTGGGCAAGGCATTCGGCCAGCGCACCAAGCCGCGCACCGTCACCGTGGCCGACAGCTTCGATATTCTGCTGGCCGAAGAGAGCGACAAGCTGATCGACAACGACATGATCGTGCAGGAGGCGATCAAGAACGTCGAGAATGACGGCATCGTGTTTCTCGACGAGATCGACAAGATCTGCGCGCGGTCGGAGCGCATCGGCGCCGACGTGTCACGCGAGGGCGTGCAGCGCGATCTCCTGCCGCTGATCGAAGGCACCACGGTCGGCACCAAATACGGCCCCGTAAAGACCGACCATATCCTGTTCATCGCTTCGGGCGCGTTTCACATCGCCAAGCCGTCGGACCTGCTGCCCGAGCTACAGGGGCGGCTTCCGATCCGCGTCGAGCTGCGTCCGCTCACGCGCGATGATTTCCGCCGCATCCTCACCGAGCCCAAGGCCTGCCTCATCAAGCAATATGTGGCGTTGATGCAGACCGAGGGCGTGGAGCTCGATTTCACCCCCGACTCGATCGAGGCCATCGCCGACATCGCCGTGGAGGTGAACACCAATGTGGAGAATATCGGTGCGCGGCGCCTGATGACAGTGATGGAGCGCATCCTCGACGAGATCAGCTTCGAGGCCACCGACAAGCCGGGCGAGAAGATCGTCATCGACGCCGCTTACGTCGAGAAACATATCGGCGATCTCGCCAAGAACACCGATCTGTCGAAGTTTATTCTGTAGGCTGTTCCGTTGGGGATCGACTACTTGAAACGGCGTGACAGGTCGGCACAATTTGGGAATCGGGTGATTCGGGGCAGGGGTGGAAACTTTTAGGAATTTCGAGGCGTTATCAGAAAGTTAGTGCGTAGGGCACTGTGTGTTGCATACAGTTGCTCACTTAGTGGAGGCGGTGGGGACTTGAACCCACGGGCACCGGACTGGGAAGACCTCCCCCGCAAATGCCGCCCCCGTTTAAGAGAGGCCCCGCGCGAACTGGGTTTGGACGCCAGCCCGCGCGGGGAGGACGCAAAGGACTCTCCGCGCCCTTCTGGAAGGGGCCCGGAGGCGGTGTGTAGCCAACAATGGCTACCACCCGCTCCACCAAGCAGGCGCGTGAGTCAGCCCTTGACAGATTGGCTCACCGCCGCTCGGACCTTCAAAGGTGGTCCGATTCGTTGGAGGCATCAATATTTGGCTGGTTCCAATTTTCCCCGGAAATTCCCAGTGATGACGGGGTAAGATGACAAGCAAGCGCGACGAAATATCTGAGGAAATTCGTCGTTTAGGCGGGTGATCGCTTATTCCTCGACCACGAGAAGCCCAAAAGAAGAGCCTAAAAAGACGGCTCGTAAGCCAGCCAAGCCCCGCTTACGATCAGCAACAAACACAAGGCTTGGGATATTTTCGGCGGTAGCTGGAAATTCGGTTGCTAACTAAGCTTCCCTTCGTTCTCTAGCGCCAGGGCCACGAGCCGCCGAATCGCTTCCTGGCGGCGCGGCAGATCGTGTTGCTGCCGTCGCCATTCGTCCAGCTCCCGGCGCGAGGCCAGCCGAACGGGCACAACAACATGCCGTTGCTGTTTGGTTGCGTGCGGTCCCCGCTTCCGCGTCGGACGTTTTTCGTTTGTAGTTCCCGGTCTCATCTCATTTTCCCGTTCCCGTTCATTCTCCCGTTTCCTCTGTATGGGCCGCTGCCGACCATTATTATCCCCGCTTTGCTGCCCCTTATCGCCAGCGCTACCAACCGCTGAATGGCCTCTGGCCTGGACGGCAGATCCTTTTGCTGCCGCCTCCACCTATCTATCTGCCGAAGCAAAGCCCGCCGGCACCTGACCGTCACATGCCGCCCTCTTTCGTTCCTGCGCTTATATTTGCGGGCGGGGCGGGAAACAAACGCAAGCCGCAGACTCATAGCCCCCCCCTCCCTCGCTCGATTGCGCCAACGGTGTTTCAACACACCTTAGCCCGCTTACCCAAATCTTGCACCGTCCCGTTTGATAACCCTTTGCGGCCGGCCGTTCTGGCCTGTCGCGCGGGCGCGGGAGACGAGTGGCTGCAATGATTCAGCGGGGGCGGCGCAGCCGCACATAAAGGGCGCCATCGCCGCCGAGACGGCGTGGCGCGGAGGAAAACTCCACCACAAGCTGAGCGAGGTCCGGCTGGCGAAGCCAGTGCGGCACGGCTTGGCGGAGCACGCCGCGCTCCTCTTCCTCGTAAAAGCTGCGCGACGCGGACCTGTCAGCCCCCTTGCCGGTGATCACCAGCACATGGCGGTAGCCTTTACCTTGCGCCGATTTCAGGAAGCGCCGCAGCGCCGCGTGCGCCTCGCGCTGCTTCATGCCGTGCAGATCGAGACGCGCCTCGACCGCGAGCTTGCCGGTATCGAGCTTGCGCGCCACCTGCCGGTCGAGCGCGCCGCCGCTTGGGGACGGCTTAGCCGGTATCGTGGGTTCAGGCTTGCGTGGGGGCGGCGCGGGCTTGCGCCTGACTGGGGCCGGTGGCTTTGCCGCCGGGGCTATCGGGGCTTTCGGCGCCGTGGCGCGGTTCTTCTTCAGCGGCGTGGCGCTCGAGGCCACCCGCGTCCACAGATCGGCATCGTCCGAATCTTTCTTGCCCATGAGCGTCAGCTTAGTGCGTGACACGCCTCAATGTCACTTGGGCAGCAGGATGAAGAATTTGGCCTGGTGCCTTGTGCGGCCGGCGACGGCACCCGCCGCCTCGCCGCTGCCGAAGAAGATGTCGCCGCGCTCGGGTCCTCTGATCGCCGAGCCGACATCCTGGGCGATCATCAGCCGCTGGAACGGCGCGCCGTCTGGCGCGGCGAGGTCGGGCACGGTGACGAATACCGGCAGCCCAAGCTTATGATAGGCGGTGTCGACGGCGAGGCTGCGGCCGGACGTCAGGGCCACGCCCTGCGCGCCGATCGGACCATCGCCCTCGATCTCGCGGAAGAACACATAGGACTTGTTCTCGTGCATCAGCGCGCGGCCGCGTTCTGGATCGGCGCGGAGCCACGCCTTCACGCCGTCCATGGTGAGATCTTCGGGACGGCCCTCCCCCATCTCGACCAGGCGCTTGCCGATCGAAGTGTAAGGGTGCCCGTTCTTGGCGGCGAAGCCGAGACGCACGACGGAGCCGTCGGCGAGACGCACGCGGCCCGAGCCCTGAACCTGGAGAAAGAACAGCTCGACCGGATCGTCGAGATAGAGCAGCTCGAGTCCGCGGCCGGAAAGCGCGCCGCCGTCGATCTCGGCGCGCGTGTAATAGGGCTTGGGCCCGTCGGGCGTCTCGCGGATGCCGGTGATCGAGTCATTGAAGCGGGCGCGCTCGGAGTCGGGCTTGAGCGTGACGAGATCGTCGGGTCGGCGATAGACCGGCACCGTGAACTTGCCGCCGCGTTCGCGCGCACCATTGACCTCAGGCTCGTAATAGCCTGTGACGAAGCCCGCTTGTGTCCCGCCCTCTACCGAATGCGGCGTGTAATGCGTTTCGAAGAACTTGCGCGCGGCGGTACCATCGATCTGCTCGCCCAAGGCCAACGCCGCTGTGCAAGCTTCGTCGGGCGTCGCAGACTTGCGGCAGGATCTGAGCAGCGCGCCGAACGCGGCGGCGTGGTCGTCGCCGCTCCAGCCGTCGATCTCGGCGAAGCTCACAGGCCTAAGGCTGATCTTCTCGTCGTCCACATCGCACCCCGCAAACAGGAGCGCGATCATGGCGGCAAAGGCCGCTCGCTTCAATGCGGTGAGGATGGGTCTAGCGCTAATTGGCGGCTTCGGTGGCGACCAGCTTCCAGTTCGGGTTCTTGTCGGCGATGTCGCGGGCGAAGGTCCAGATGTCGGTGACCTCGCGCACCTTTTTGGGGTCGCCTTCGATCACCTCGCCGTCGGCGTCGCGCGTCACCGAGACCAGCTCGCTCACGAACTTCACCGTGACATAGGCGGTGCGGTTCTTGATCTCGGTCTCGATGATATCGGCCTTGTCGATGCCGACCAGGTTCGATTCGAGCTTCTCGCCGCGCTCCTCGCGCTCGTGGATGGCGCGCTGGAAGCCGTCATAGACGTCGTCGCCGAGGAGCTGCTTCAGCGCCTCCTCGTCGCCTTGGGCAAAGGCCATGACCACCATCTCGTAGGCCGCCTTGGCGCCGTCGAGGAACTGGCCCGGATCGAAGCCGGGATCGGCCCGCATCAAGGCGGTCAGGGACTTGCCTAGAGGGCTGTCCTTGGTGGCGTGGCGCCCGAGCTTGGCTTCGATGTCCGCTAGGGAGGTGTCCGGCGCCTCGCTCATCTTGGCGCGCGCAGAGCGGCCGCGCGGCAGGGCCACGACCGGCTCGTCGGCCCGCTTGGCCTCGGTGCGGGTATAGGGGTCGTAAGGCGGCCGCTCATTGCCGGTGCGCCGTCCGAGCACGTTGCGCAGGCGGATGAAGATGACCACCGCCAGCACCAGGAACAGCAATGTGTAGATATCGAAAGCGTCACTCATGCTTTGTCGCCACCCGCATTGATGGAAAAGCCCGCGAATCCGCGGATCGCTCTAGGGGATATTGGGACACGCCTAGAGATTTGCCAGCGGGAGCCTCAAGGTTCGGGCAGGAATTTCCTACCCCTGCCCGCGTCATGGGGCCAACTTAAGGCATTCGCAGTGTCGAAGCCAACCCTAAACGCCCATTTGGCTAATGCTTGGGCAGGCCAAACGGATTTGCAGGCCCGCTAGCTCCCGTGTTAGCCAGCGCCTCTTAGGGTTGAGGGGATCATGGCGAAGGACGACAAGCCCAAGAAGACGAACGGAGACGGGCCGGTAGAGCAGACGCCACAGGGCGTTCACGTACCGCTCTCAGGTGAGGCCAAGGTGGCGACCGAAGCGCAGCTCACCGTGCTCGCCCAGTATATCAAGGACCTCTCCTATGAGAGCCCGAGCGCCCCGGCATCGCTGCAAGGGCCGGGGCAGAACCCGCAGCTCAAGGTCGGCATCAACGTCAATGCCGGCCCGCGCGGCGACGACGTCTACGAGGTGGTGCTGAACCTCGATGTCCACGCCAAGAGCGACTCCGGCGTGATCTACAATGTCGAACTGATCTATGGCGGCCTGTTCCGCCTGCTCAACATTCCGCAGCACCTGATCCAGCCCGTGCTGTTCGTCGATTGCCCGACGCTGCTGTTCCCCTTCATGCGGCGCGTGCTGGCGGATATCAGCCGCGACGGGGGCTTCCCGCCACTGATGCTCGATCCGATCGATTTCGGCAAGCTTTACGCGCAGAACCTCGCGCGCGCGCAAGCTGAACCCCAGTCTCAGGCCAAGAACTAGGCGTAGCGGAGCCAGAGCGCCTCGGCGCCGAGCGTTGAGACGAAGGCGCGATGCGCCTCGTTCTCGGCCGCGCTGAGCCGCGGCGCAAGCGGGCGCGGGCGCGCACCGATGCCCTCGCCGTTACCGGCAAGCATGGCGGCCTGGCTGCCGTTGATGGCGAATTCGAGCCGCGCCTGGTGACCGCCGACCAGCTCCACATAGACGCCGGCGAGCAGCCGGCAGTCGAGCAGCGCGCCATGCAATTCACGCTCGGAGAGATCGATGCCGTAGCGTTTGCAGAGCGCATCGAGGCTGCAAGACGCACCGGGATGACGGCGCCGCGCCAGCGCCAGCGTATCGACCACACGGTCCCAGCGCAGCAGCGGGCGCGACAGGCGGTCGAGCTCGGCGTTGAGGAAGGCGAAGTCGAAGGCAGCGTTGTGCGCCACCAGCATGGCGCCCTCGATGAAGCTAAGCATCTCGTCGGCGATATCGACGAAGCGCGGCTTGTCGCGCAGGAACTCCAGGGACAGGCCGTGAACCTCGAAGGCCTCGTAGGGCACGTCGCGCTCGGGGTTGACGTGGTAATGCCAGACGCGTCCCGAGGGGATGCAGTTGACCAGCTCGACGCAGCCGATCTCGACGATGCGATGGCCGTCGAACGGATCCAGCCCGGTCGTTTCGGTATCGAGGACGATCTCGCGCAAGGAATTCAGCCTTCCTTCATTTCGTCATTCCCGCGAAAGCGGGAATCCAGTAACCACCGACCTTCGTTATCTTAAAGGACAGGGGTTACTGGATTGCCCGGTCAAGCCGGGCAATGACAAGACTTTACTTGAGACGCAACCGCTCCATCACCGTGCCCTTACGGCCGCGAAGTGATTCGAGGAGCCGATCAAGCTCAGCATGCATGCCGGCAAGAGGCAAGCCGCTGTCCACAACGTAGTCGGCGAGGTCGCGCTTCTCGGCGTCGGGAAGCTGGCGCGCAAGCAGATGTTCGAGCTTGTCGATGGTCATGCCGGGCCGGGCCAGCACGCGGTCCCGCTGCACCGCCTCCGGCGCGCTGAGCACGACGGTCACGTCGACGCGACTATGCGCGTCGGTCTCGAACAGCAGCGGGATTTCCAGCACCGCCATGTCCGCGCCGTTTTTCTCCTGCTCGCGCAGGAATTCGATCTCCGCCGCGACCACCAGAGGATGCACGATCTCCTCGAGCTGTCTGAGACGTTCGAGCGAGCCGGCGACGCGCGCGGAGAGCAATTGGCGATCGACCTTGCCGCCGCGCGCAACACCGGGAAAGGCGGATTCGATCGCCTCGACCGCGTCGCCTTCATAGAGACGATGCACGCAAGCATCGGAGTTGAACACCGGAACACCGGCCTGAGCGAAATGCTCCGCCGCCGCCGACTTGCCCATGCCGATGCCGCCGGTAAGCCCGATGACCAGCATCACGGTTTACCGAGGTGAGCCGCGACATGGGCCCGCAGCTCTGGCGTCACTTCGGGACGCACGCCGAACCACAATGCAAAGCCGGGAACGGCCTGGTGCAGCAGCATGCCCAGCCCATCCACGGCGGTGTTGCCGCGGGCGCGCGCGGCGGCGAGCAGCTTCGTTTCGAGTGGGCTATAGACGATGTCGGCCACCACCGCGTCCTCAGGCAGCTTGGCGAGATCGATGTCGAGAGGCGCCTGCCCGGTCATGCCGAGGCTCGTCGTATTGACCAGCAAGCCGCAGCCGGCAAGTGCCCGGTTCCGGTCATCCCAATCGACCACTTCGATGGCCGGGCCGAAGGCCTTGGCCAAAGTCTCGGCCCGGTCGCGCGTCCGGTTGGCCAAGAAAACCCTGGAAATCCCCGCCTCTAACAACCCATAGAGAATGGCGCGCGCCGCGCCTCCGGCGCCCAGCACCATCGCCGGGCGCTGCCCCTCGTTCCAATGCGGGGCCTGTTGGCCGAGATTGGTCATGAAGCCGTAGGCGTCGGTGTTGCTCGCATGCAGCGTGCCGTCAGGGTCGAGCCACAGCGTGTTGGCCGCGCCGATCACGAGCGCCGCCTCGTCTGCGGACTCGGCCGCGCGCAACGCCGCCTCCTTGTGGGGCAAGGTCACATTGGCCCCGACATAGCCTTTCGCCGCCAGCAAATCGAGGAAATGCCGAACCTCCTCGGGCCGCACCGCTTCCTTCTCATAGGCGCTGTTAATGCCGTGCAGCTTGAGCCAATAATTATGGATCGTGGGGGAGCGGGAATGCTCGACCGGCCAGCCGATGACGCAGGCGCGCTTCATGTCTCAGCCCGTTCGTAAAATGACCAGCATCGAAGATAGGTGGACACCGCAAATCACTCGCCAATCGACCAGTTATGAATACACAAAAAGAGGGCCGCTGACGCGGCCCTGCTACAGTCTTATTTTTTGTCATTCTTTCGGTATTCCTTTTTCACGGTTACGCGTGGTCCTACTTTACCCTCAAAGAGAACCATCATTACTTTCTCATCGTATTTGCTGCGGTAGGTCCTGACAGAATCAGTGACGACCAAATTGAATTGTCGCCATGTCTCCAGAAATTGCTTGGTTGGGATGTTTGGCTCGAAACTAGCAACAAGCTCTATGCGGGCCCCTGGAGGGATTAACTCGATATGATCGAGAGGTACGACGCGGTATTCATCGCCGTCGCTGGCAACAACCTCTAAGGTGTGTTTTGTACCGTTTATCGCGGACCGAATCTCGGCTGAGCGCAGCTCAATCTCTTCTTGTGATATGTTTGTGCCGCGAAATGCTAGGCTCCTAACCATCTCTTTCTGGCCGTCGCCCCAGCCAACGGATAGGTGCTCAGTCCACCACGAAAGCGGCCCCTCGTCGTCATTAACGGTTTGCGCACCTATGGCTTGGGCAATGCCTCCAGCCTTCCAGATGGCCCAAGTGCCCGCAGCAAGCGCCGCCGTGAGGAATAACCACGTTCCTATAAGACCAATGATCAGTATGATTTGCATGGTCCCCATGTCTTTCGCTTTCAGCCATCTGTAGGCGTCTCGAATCCAAAGGGCGGCGGCCATTATCAGCATGGCCCCGCATACAAGGCCCACGACCAAAATTACCAATGGGGGCCACTCAACACCCCATTTCTCCAGCACCCACATAAGGCCCGGTCCCCCAAGCCCAACGAGGGTGAGTTTGATCTTAGATGGTTCGAAGCCCATGCCCGCCTAAGTAGCAAATCCCCAGCATAATGCGCCAAGAGGATATATCCCCCAAGGGTGGGTCGATTCCCTTAGGAACGCAACATGAACATGCTGCATATTTAGTCATTCTTAGGCCGGGCTGGCTGGAGCTGACCCCACGCAGGGTTGCTGCGAGTTTCAGCCCTCGATGACGCCTTCGCGCCTGAGCGCGGCGAGCAGCGGCAGCAGCGGCAGGCCGAGAATGGTGAAATAGTCACCGTCGATTTTCTCGAAGAGCTGGATGCCGAACGACTCGATCTGGTAGGCGCCGACCGAGTTCAGCACCTCTTCGCCGGCGGCGGCGAGATAGCGGCCGATGAATTCTGGGCTGAGCTTGCGCATGGTGAGCGTCGCCACCTGCGTCTCGGCCCAGACGGTCGCGCCATTGGTGGCGAGCGCCACCGAAGTGTGCAGCTTGTGGCTCTTGCCGCGGAGATCGAGCAGCTGGCGGCGCGCAGTTTCCATGCTGTCTGGCTTGCTCAATATGACGTCGCCGAAGCTCAGCACCTGGTCGGCGCCGACGACATAGGCGGTACGCGCGAGATCGCTCACCGCTTCCGCCTTGGCGCGGGCCAGCACCTCGGCGACGTCGGACGGGCTCAGCAGCCGTTCGCCGCCGACCGCCTGGCGCATGACGCTTTCATCGAGTCCCGGCGGCTCGACGATGAACGCCAGCCCCGCCGCTTCGAGCAGCTGCGCCCTGATCTTGCTTGACGAGGCGAGGATCAGCGGCGGGCGCCCTGATTGCAAGAATCCGATCATGCTTCCAGCGCCGGCGCTTCGCGGTCGTCGTAAAGGCGGATGATGGCGGCGGCCGTCTCCTCGATCGAGCGGCGGGTCACGTCGATGATCGGCCAGCCGTGCCGCGCGCAGAGCTGGCGAGTCTGGGCGATCTCGGCGGCGATAGCATCGCGGTCGACATATTCGTCGAGATGATTCTGCGCGTGTTCGATGATGCGGTTCTGGCGCACCTGGGCGATGCGTTCCGGCGATGCCACCAGCGCCACGACGAGCGCATTGGTCGGCGCCTCGAGTTGCGCCGGCAGGGGCATGCCGGGAACCAGCGGCACGTTGGCAGTCTTGTAGCCGCGATTGGCGAGATAGATCGAGGTCGGCGTCTTGGAGGTGCGGCTGATGCCGACCAGGACGATATCGGCGTCGTTGAGATTCTCCGGCAAATGGCCGTCGTCATGCAGCATGCTGAAATGGAGCGCCTCGATGCGGCGGAAATACGCGGCGTCGAGCACATGCTGGCCGCCGACCGTGGGCGTCGCCTTGGTGCCGAGATAGGACTCGAACACCTGGAGAATGGGCTTCAGAGCCGCCACGCAAGGGAGGGTCAGCCGCTTGCAGGCCTCTTCCAGATGGTCGGCCAGCTCGCGGTTGAACAGGGTGTAGAGCACGATGCCGGGGGCGGCCTCCACGTCCTTGAGCACGCGCTCGAGCTCGCGGCGGCTCCTGACCAGCGGGTGCAGGTGCTCGATGGCGCGGACTTGCGCATATTGCACGCGCACGGCCTTGGCGATGGTGACCAGCGTCTCGCCGGTCGCATCCGAGATCATGTGCAGGTGGAAAGTGCGCTGGATATCCATGGCAATGTTTCTGGATAACCATGAAGAGGTTAGGGGAGCAACAGCGGGGGTTCAGGGCCTCTCCCGGTCTCTCCCGCGATATGTCAAAATTTCTTCACAGATTCGCCGGAGTCAAGAAAAACGGGCGCCGGCAAAGGGGGCGAGAAATACGGCTTGCGGTCCCCAGGACGCAGGTGATTTTGTCCACAGGCTATACACTCTTTATCCAAGACCGGACCAGTACCTCTTGAGGCGGCAGGAGCAGGCTCTTGGCCTCTCCCGGATGAAATTAGCCACAGCCACTCGGTCTGGCACGGTTACGCCATCGAGGCCTGGCGCGAGTCCTGTCGATAGCCTGGTGACGGTCCTGAATGTCCGCTATTCACGCCATAACTGTAACAGTAGAAACCTTAGAGAATCTCTTCTTTAGTATTTAGAGGACCCCATGCTCCGCGTCGCATCTGTTGAGGGTCCCTTCCTCAAGGTCCTTTCCGGGCAGACGAGCAGCCCCACGCCGATCTGGCTGATGCGCCAGGCAGGGCGTTATCTCCCGGAATACCGGGAAGTGCGGAGCAAGGTCGGCTCGTTCCTCGATCTCTGCTGCAACCCCGAGCTTGCGGCGGAAGTAACGCTGCAGCCGTTGCGGCGGTTCAATCTCGACGCGGCGATCGTGTTCTCCGACATTCTGATCGTGCCGCATGCTCTGGGGCAGAGGGTGGAGTTCGTGGAAGGTGAAGGCCCGAAACTCGAGCCGGTCCGCGATGCCAAAGCCGTTGCCGGATTGAAACCGGACGGCGCGGCCAAGACTTTGGCGCCGGTCTACGAGACGGTCGAGCGCGTGACGGCTGCGCTGCCCGAGAGCATTCCGCTGATCGGCTTTTGCGGCGCGCCGTGGACGGTTGCGACCTATATGGCCGAAGGTTCAGGCAGCAAGGACCAGGCTACAGCGCGGGCTTGGGCTTATCGCGAGCCCGAGACTTTCCAGGCTCTGATCGATCTGCTGGTGGATACCTCAGCGGATTATCTGCTGGGCCAGGTGAAGGCCGGAGCGGGCGCGTTGCAGATCTTCGACAGCTGGGCCGGGAGCCTGCCCGAAGACCAGTTCGAGCGCTGGTGCATCGCCCCTATCAAACGTTTGGTAGCGCGGGTGAAAGCGGAGGCTCCCCACATTCCCGTGATCGGTTTCCCGCGCGGGTGTGGACCGCTCGCCGAGCGCTACGCCAGGGAGACCGGCATCGACGCCATCTCCTGCGACACCTCCCTGCCGCTCGCTTTTATCAAGGACCGCTTGCAGAGCCGCATGCCGGTGCAAGGCAATCTCGATCCGCTGCTGCTGCTTGCCGGCGGGCCTGAACTCGATCGGCGGGTCGAGACCATCCTCACAACGCTGGGACGAAGTCCCTTCGTGTTCAATCTCGGTCACGGCATCCATCCCGAGACTCCGATTGACCATGTCACCCGACTCGTCACACTGGTGAAGGAGGGCGCCGCTTAACCACCCCCTGGCAATCGACATGCTGCTCGCCTACATCAAGGCCTTCCACATCATCGCCGTGATCGCCTGGATGGCCGGGCTGCTCTATCTGCCGCGGCTGTTCGTCTATCACGCCGAGAGCAAGAAGGGCTCCGAGCAGTCGGAGACCTTCAAAATCATGGAGAAGCGCCTGCTCCGCTTCATCACCACGCCGGCGATGATCGCGGCATGGGTGTTCGGCCTGATCCTCGCCTTCTCCGGCTTGATCGACTGGGCCCGCGACGGCTGGTTCCACGCCAAGCTTCTGCTGGTCGTGCTGCTCTCGGCCTATAGCGGCCTGCTCGCCAAATGGACCCGGGATTTTGCCTTGGATCGGAACACGCATCCCGCGCGTTTCTACCGTATGGCCAACGAGGTCCCCACGATCTTGATGATTCTGATCGTGATTCTCGCGGTTGTGCGCCCCTTTTAGGCGCTCCTGAATCTATTTCCGCCCGCCTTCAGGGTCTGCTATAAGATGAATCGCTTCCACTCCGGGACGCTGTCGCGCTCCCGCTTCCCTCCCAAAAAGATCGGGTTGCCCGGAACGGAGCAGGCTTCCGTCTCTGCCTTTCCGAGACCCATCCTTTCCCCTTCTTTTGTCACTGCGCACCCCCCGCGCGGAATTTCAAAACACCCAAGTTCCATTCCCCTTTTGGAGTAGCAACGCATGCAGGAAATGAAACTGCAAGAATTGAAGACCAAATCGCCGACGGAGCTCTTAAGCTTCGCCGAGGAGGTCGCCGTCGAGAACGCGAGCGCCATGCGCAAGCAGGAGCTCATGTTCGCCATCCTGAAACAGCTCGCCGCGCGCGACGTGGACATCACCGGCACCGGCGTGGTCGAGGTGCTGCAGGACGGCTTCGGCTTCCTGCGCTCGCCCGACTCGAACTATCTCGCCGGCCCCGACGACATTTATGTGAGCCCATCGCAGATCCGCCGATTTGGTCTGCGCACCGGCGACACCGTCGAGGGCCAGATCAGGAGCCCGAAAGAGGGCGAGCGCTATTTCGCCCTGCTGAAAGTCAACACCATCAATTTCGAAGACCCCGACAAGCAGCGCCACAAGATCCATTTCGACAATCTGACGCCGCTCTATCCCGACGAGTGGCTGGAGATGGAGACGGACGATCCGACCAGGAAAGACAACACCGGCCGGGTGATCGACATCGTGTCGCCGATCGGCAAGGGCCAGCGCGGGCTGATCGTGGCCCAGCCGCGCACCGGCAAGACCGTGATCCTGCAGAACATCGCCCACGCCATCACCGCCAACCATCCCGAGTGCTACCTGATCGTGCTGCTCATCGACGAGCGGCCCGAGGAGGTCACCGACATGCAGCGCTCGGTGAAGGGCGAGGTGGTGTCGTCCACCTTCGACGAGCCGGCCTCGCGCCACGTCCAGGTCGCCGAGATGGTGATCGAGAAGGCGAAGCGCCTGGTCGAGCATGGCCGCGACGTGGTGATCCTGCTCGACTCGATCACGCGATTGGGCCGCGCCTACAACACCGTGGTGCCGTCATCCGGCAAGGTGCTGACCGGCGGCGTTGACGCCAACGCGCTGCAGCGGCCGAAGCGTTTCTTCGGCGCCGCGCGCAATATCGAGGAAGGCGGATCGCTCACCATCATCGCCACGGCGCTGATCGATACCGGCAGCCGCATGGACGAGGTGATCTTCGAGGAGTTCAAGGGCACCGGCAATTCGGAGATCGTGCTCGACCGCAAGGTGGCCGACCGCCGCGTGTTCCCGGCCATCGACATCGCGCGCTCCGGCACGCGCAAGGAGGAGCTGTTGGTCCCGGCCGATCAGCTCAAGAAGATGTACGTGCTCCGCCGCATCCTGAACCCGATGGGCACCCAGGACGCCATCGAGTTCCTGCTCGACAAGCTGAAGCAGACCAAGAACAACGCCGAGTTCTTCGACTCGATGAACACTTAAGGTGCTAGATTCGCGGATTTGACACTTGCTATTCTGCCAATTGTCAGTTATATTTGTGACTCTTGGCAGGATACAGAGATGTCACTAAAGCCAGCATTTCATACTGTCGAAGCCCCAGCCGATCTCTCTGATGCCGCAGCGAGGAGTGTTTTAACGCCCACGGCCGTCAAGGCGGTAATGCGGATCGCTGATTTCTGGAGCCTGAGCGCAGTCGACGCTGCTCAGCTTCTCGGAATCTCTGAGCGATCATGGTATCGGCTTAAGGAAGATGGAAGAGATTCGCTTTCCCAAGATTTGCTCACCCGTATCAGCGTACTTGTTGGAATCTACAAAGGCTTACGCCTGCTCTTTTCAGAACCGTTAGTGTCTGAGTGGGTCCTGCGCCCCAACACGCATCCCTTGTTCAACAATCAGCGTCCTCTTGACGTTATGATCAAGGGCGGAATTCCCATGATGGTGCGTGTGCGTAGCTATATCGACGGGTTGCGTGGAGGGCTATGACTGGACGACCTTTGCAACTCGCTCAACACGACACAATTCGTCTTGTGCCCTCGGCCCGTCTCAAAGAAGCATCACTCGCGCCCCTCGTCGACAATGACGAAGAATACGAAGAACTCGTAGCGCTTGAGTACGCTACTCATGGTCGGCTTGAAGCTCAGGCCTCCGGTCTCGCCGACCTTGATCCGAAAGAATTGGTGTTCGGAGTTCCCTGCTTCACATTTATCAATGCAGCATTCTGTTACCCCCGCCCAGGCGGCAACCGGTTCAACGACGAGCATCGAGGTGCCTGGTATTGCGGGTTCAAGGTGGAAACCTCTCTTGCAGAGGTCAAATATCATTTGACTCGAGCACTTCACGACGCTGGTACGTTTGACAACACCACTGACTATGCTGAGCTGTTTGCAGATTTTATCGGTGTGTTTCAGGATTTGATCTTCGACAACCCCCGGCCGGACTGCCTGGATCCGGATATTGATAGGGGCTATCCTCCTGGCCAGGCACTTGCAAAAAAATTACGAGGCGAGAAGCGGGTGTCAGGTATTATATATCCGTCAGTCCGGCAGCCAGGGGGAACCTGTCTTGTAGCGCTATATCCGGCTGTTGTGCAGAATGTGCGACAAGGTGGCCTTTGGCGCATGACCTGGTCGGGCAGTCCAGAACCGACAATCACGCAAAATCCAACGGTCTAGTGATCTTGGGTGAGTAAGGTCAGATGATCAGGAGTTTAGCTGCGGGCGGTCTTCACAGTCTCCACCAGCGCCGCGGCGTCCGTCACAGGCCGGCTGCATTGCGGACCGATACACACATAGGCCGTGGGCTTGCCGTCGATCGCGGTCTTGCCATAGGCGGGTGAGGTACGCGGCAGGTCGTCAGCGCCATCCTCACGACCCTCACCGCCTGTCCCTAACCGTACCTCCTGCACCATGGCGCCCGGCAGAGACACGGCGCTCAGCGCGCGGCGAAGCCCGAGCGCGTCGCCGTCCTCCGGCACCACCAGCACGACATGCGCCGGCGCCAGCACATCGAGGGCTGCGGCGAGCAGCCCGGCATGGGCCACGATGTTCTCAAGCATGGCGCCGGCGAAGGCGCTGAGGATCGCCTCGGCGCGGCCGCGATAGCGTTCTTCCCCGGTCCACAGGTAAAGCGCCATCAGGTTCGACGCCATCACGGCGTTGGCGTTAGGTGTCGCCTCGTCGAACCCGCTGAACGGCCGCACGATGAGGTCCGAGGTGTCGTCGGCGGTGAAGTAATAGCCGCCGAGCTCGTCAGCCCAGTAATGTTTGTCCAGCACCTCGGCCCACTCGCGCGCCTGCCCGACGTAAGCGTGCTTGCCGGTGACGCTTGCGAGCGCCAGCGCCGCCTTGATCATGTTGGCGTAATCGGAAGCGGTCGCCGGCGCCTTGGCCTCGCCCGCACGATAAGCGTGAAACAGGCGTCCGCGGGCGCTCATGCGCGTGCTGACGAAGTCGAAGGCGGCTTCCGCCGCGTCAAGCCAATCCGACCGGCCGCAGGCCTCCGCGGCGTTGGCCAGCGCGGCGATCATCAACCCGTTCCAGTCGGCCAGCACCTTGTCGTCGAAGCCGGGCCGTATGCGCGTCGAGCGCCGCTCCAGCAATTTGGCGCGCATGGCGATGAGGCGCGTTTCGATCTCCGCGTCGCGCAGCTCGAGAGAGTCGAGGCGATT
This sequence comes from Methyloceanibacter sp., assembly GCA_040901485.1. GTDB lineage: Bacteria > Pseudomonadota > Alphaproteobacteria > Rhizobiales > Methyloligellaceae > Methyloceanibacter. Next base: position 42,245 of record JBBDYM010000047.1, on the reverse strand, counting down.
GAGGATGTTGTGGCCTACGAAATTGCCGCCCGCCGTCACCCCGTAGATCCCGGCGAACAGCTCCGCATCTTCTTCGCCCAGCACGTCGGTGATCTCGTCGAGACTCCACACATAGAACTTGCCTTCCTCGCCCTCGCTGTCGGCGTCGAGCGACGAGGCAAAACCACCGCCCTCGACCGCCATCTCGCGCAGCAGCCACTCGACCGTCTCGGCGATGCGCTCGGCATAGAGCGGCAATTTGTTCTCGCGCCACGCCTCGGTCATCAGCTCGAGCAGCAGCGCATTGTCGTAGAGCATCTTCTCGAAATGCGGCACGAGCCACTTGTCATCGACGCTGTAGCGCGAGAAGCCGCCGCCGAGATGATCGTAGATGCCGCCTTGCGCGATATGGGTGAGCGTGAGGTCCACCGCTTCGAGCGGATTGTCGAGCCCGTAACGCAGGCCCGCACGCCACAGAAACGCGAACAGCGAGGTTTGCGGAAATTTCGGCGCGCCCCTGATGCCGCCATTGACCGGATCGACCGCTGCCATGACACGGCGCGCGATATCGGCGAGCACCGCCTCGCTCGGCGGCTCCGCGCTTACCCCACGCTGTCGCGGCGCGAGCTGCGCCTTCAGCACGTCGGCATTCTGGCGGATCTTGCCGGGCTCCTCTTCATAGATGCGGGCCACCTCCTTCAGCACGCGGGCGAAGGACGGCCGGCCGAAGCGCTCTTCCTTGGGAAAATATGTGCCGCCCCAGAACGGCTCGGCGTCCGCCGTGAGGAACATGGTGAGCGGCCAGCCGCCGTGCTCGCCGAGCGCATGCAGCGCGCCCATGTAGATCGCGTCCACGTCGGGGCGCTCCTCGCGGTCCACCTTGATGTTGACGAACAGCTCGTTCATCACCGCGGCCGTCTCCGCATCCTCGAAGCTCTCATGCGCCATGACATGGCACCAATGGCAGGCGGCATAGCCCACGGAGAGCAGGATCGGCTTGCCGGTGGCGCGCGCCTCGGCCAGCGCCGCCTGGCCCCAGGAACGCCAATGCACCGGATTGTCCTTGTGCTGGAGCAGATAGGGGCTGGTTTCGCCGCCAAGCTGGTTCCCGGATACACGCTCCTGCATGGCCCTTCCTTTCGCCGCCCCTTAAGATAACGCATGAGCCCGAATATCGCTGCCTTAGTTCTGATACCGCCTCTCCCCGGTGGGGAGAGGCCGACCGCGCAGCGGTCGGGTGAGGGGGTTCTGAAATTCGCGATGGTTGATCCCCCTCACCCCCGCCTCAGTCGAGGACGACTTCGGCGTGACCTCTCCCCACCGGGGAGAGGTGAGTATTGTCTGTTATGAGCGCGCAGGACACCATCATCGCGCTGGCGAGTGGGGCGGGACGCGCCGCCGTCGCGGTCATCCGCATTTCGGGTGCGCGCACGCGCGACGTGCTCGATGCGCTGTGCGGCGCCCTGCCCGCGCCGCGACACGCGAGCCTGCGCAGACTGCATGATCCGCGCAGTGGCGCGCTGCTCGATCGCGGCCTGGTGCTGTGGTTCCCGGCGCCGTCGAGCTTCACCGGCGAAGACATGGCCGAGCTTCAGGTGCATGGCAGCCGCGCCGTGATCCGCGAGACGATCGATGCGGCGCTTACGGTCGAGGGCACGCGTCTCGCCGAGCCCGGCGAGTTCGCCCGCCGCGCGTTCGAGAACGGCAGGCTCGATCTCACCGAGGTCGAAGGGCTTGCCGATCTCGTCAATGCCGAGACGGAAGCGCAACGCCGCCAGGCGCTCGCGCAAGCGGAAGGCTCGTTGCGCACGCTCTATGAAGGCTGGCGCGCCGAGTTGCTCAAGGCGCAAGCGCTGATGGAGGCGGGACTCGATTTCGCCGACGAGGGCGACGTCGTCGCCGATGTCGCCGCGAAGTCTGAAGCGATCGTTGCAGGTCTGCTTCAATCAATTTCGCATCACCTGGCCGACCGGCGCGGCGAGCGTCTCCGCGACGGCTTCCGCGTGGTCATCGCCGGTCCGCCCAATGCCGGCAAGTCGAGCCTGTTGAATGCGCTCGCGCGGCGCGACGTGGCCATCGTGTCGGAGGAGGCGGGCACCACGCGCGACGTGATCGAGGTCCATCTCGATCTCGCCGGTGTGCCCGTGCTGCTGATCGATACAGCCGGTCTGCGCGAGGCGTCAGGCAAGGTCGAGGCCGAGGGGGTGCGGCGCGCACTCGCCCGCGCCGAGGAGGCCGATCTCGTGCTGTGGCTGGTCGATGCCACCGACCCGCAATGGACCCCGCCGCCGGGTTCCCGGGGATCCGGGAGCTTCCCAGTATCGGATGCTATTTCACCGCAATCCGACGCAATTTCTACGCAAATCACTGCAATTCGCGCGTTGAACAAACGCGATCTTGTACCACTCGAAATGCCGGTGCCGGAAGGCGTCATGGCAATCTCGGCCAAGACCGGCGCCGGTCTTGATCTTCTGCTTAACATATTGGAGAAACACGCTATTTCTGCGACGTCTTCGGACGCAGGCGCGCCGCTCCTGACCCGCACCCGTCACCGCGTCGAGCTCGAAGCCGTCCGCTCAGCCCTCTCCCGCTTCATGGATAAGTCCTTGAATCCAGAGCTGAAAGCGGAGGAGTTGCGAGTCGCCACGCGCCATCTCGGCCGCCTCACCGGCCATATCGACGTGGAGGAAATGCTGGGCGCCATCTTCGCCGAGTTCTGCATCGGCAAATAAGCACCTGACAAAGCAAGCATTTTTGGGCTAGGCGCGTTTGATTCACGTGAAACAATGGACGCATCGGCGCGAAGCGATTACCTAGCGCCTATGCGAATCAACAAATTCGACGTCATCGTCATCGGCGGCGGCCACGCCGGCTGCGAGGCCGCGTCCGCGTCCGCGCGCATGGGCGCGCGCACGGCATTGATTACGCATAGATTTTCTACCATTGGTGAGATGTCCTGCAACCCGGCCATTGGCGGGCTCGGCAAGGGCCATCTGGTGCGCGAGATCGACGCCATGGACGGCCTGATGGGCCGTGTGGCCGATGCCGCCGGGATTCAATTCCGGGTGCTGAACCGCAGTAAAGGCCCTGCCGTGCAAGGCCCCCGCGCCCAAGCCGACCGCAAGCTGTACCGCCAGGCCATGCAGGCGGCCATCCGCGCCACGCCGGGCCTCGAAGTGATCGAGGCCGCGGTCGAGGACCTGATCGTCGACGGCAATAGGGTTAATGGAGTCTTAACCGCCGACAGGCGCAGCTTCCTGGCCGGCGCTGTGGTGCTGACCACGGGCACCTTCCTGCGCGGGCTGATCCATATCGGCGAGCGCAAGATCCCGGCTGGCCGCATCGACGAGGCCCCTGCCCTCGGCCTGTCCGAGCGGCTCTATGGGCTGGGCCTCCGCATGGGCCGGCTGAAGACCGGCACCCCGCCCCGCCTTGATGGCAAGACGATCCGGTGGGACGGCCTTCAGGTGCAGCTTGGCGACGACCCGCCGCGGCCGTTTTCCTTCCTCACCGAGAAGATCACCACGCCGCAAATCGTCTGCCATATCACCCACACGACTGCGGCCACCCACGCAATCATCGAGGCCAATCTCGCCCGCGCGCCGATGTATTCGGGCGCCATCGAGAGCACGGGTCCGCGCTATTGCCCCTCCATCGAGGACAAGGTGGTGCGCTTCAAGGAGCGCGGCAGCCACCAGATCTTCCTCGAGCCGGAAGGCCTCGACGATGACACCGTCTACCCGAACGGCGTCTCGACCTCGCTGCCTGAGGACGTGCAGCTTGCCTTTCTCAAGACCATTCCCGGGCTCGAGGAGGCGCGGGTGATCCGGCCGGGCTATGCCATCGAATACGACTATGTCGATCCGCGCGAGCTCCATCCGAGCCTTGAGACAAGGGTAATCAGCGGACTGTTCTTGGCCGGCCAGATCAACGGCACCACCGGCTATGAAGAAGCCGCTGGCCAGGGACTTATCGCCGGCATCAATGCCGCGCTTTCTGCATCCGGTGCGGTGAACCGCTTCGGCGTGACCCGAGCCGACGGCTATCTCGGGGTGATGATCGACGATCTCGTCATGCGCGGGGTGACCGAGCCCTATCGCATGTTCACCTCGCGCGCGGAGTACCGACTCACGCTCCGCGCCGACAATGCCGATCAGCGCCTCACGCCATTGGGCTCTGCCATCGGCTGTGTCGGCGCGGAGCGTCGCGCATCGTTTGACGCCAAGCAGAAGCGTCTCGCCGAAGGCGCAACCCTGTTGCAGAGCCTCACGCTCACCCCGAATCAAGCTGCCAAGCATGGCCTCGCCATCAATCGCGACGGCCGCAAGCGTAGCGCCTTCGAGCTGCTGAGCTATCCCGACATCGATCTACCCCGCCTCATCGCCATCTGGCCTGAGATCGGACGCATCGATGCGGAGATCGCCGGCCAGCTCGCGGTCGACGCGCGCTATGCCGTCTACGTCAAGCGCCAGGAGCTGGACATTGCCGCCTTCCGCAAGGAGGAAAGCATCGCCATCCCACCAGGCTTCGCCTTCGAGCATCTGCCTGGCCTGTCCACCGAGCTACGCCAGAAGCTCGAGCAGCAGCGGCCGGCAAGTCTCGGCCAGGCGGCTCGGCTCGATGGCATGACCCCGGCGGCGCTCCTTCTGCTGCTCGCTCACCTGAAGAAGGGCGCGGCGGCGAAGAGCGCCTGAGCATGCCGGGCGGCAAGGCGCTGGTTTCGAAGGGCTCCGAGGACTTTGCTGAAACCTTCAAAGTTCCACGTGAAACAATCCAGAAGCTCGTCCGCTATGTCGAGCTTTTGGCCCATTGGCAGAAATCGACCAATCTTATCGCTCCTTCAACCTTGCCGGCAGTATGGTCTCGTCATTTCGCCGATTCCGCCCAGCTCCGCGACCTTGCGCCGGAGGCGCGACTCAGTCTGGATCTTGGCTCAGGGGCGGGTTTTCCCGGGCTCGTCGTCGCCATCCTGCAAGCCGGGATACCGGACTTCCGCATGCATTTGGTCGAAAGCAACAGAAAGAAGTGCGCTTTCCTCGCCGAGGTCGTGCGCGAGACCAAGGCCCCTGTGGATATTCACGCCATGCGTATTGAAGACCTGGCCCAAAGCCCGCACAGGCTAGAGCCTGACGTTGTGAGCGCGCGGGCGCTGGCGCCGTTGCCGCGTCTCTTGGAGCTGGCGGCGCCATTCTTCGGCGCGAACACACGGGGGCTGTTCCTGAAAGGACGCGAGGCAGAAGCCGAGATCGAGGAGGCGAGGCGAGGGTGGACGTTCGATTTTCGCCTGCACCCGAGCCTGACCTCGGCAGATTCGTCCATCGTCGAGGTGACGGGACTTCGACCGAAGACGAGCGCGCCATGAGCATGATCGGACGTCACCAGACCCGCGTGCTCGCCCTTGCCAACCAGAAAGGCGGCGTGGGCAAGACCACGACTGCCATCAATCTCGGCACCGCGCTCGCGGCGGTCGGCGAACGGGTGTTGATCATCGACCTCGATCCGCAAGGCAACGCCAGCACCGGTCTCGGTATCGACCAACGCCCGGTCTCGACCTTCGACGTGCTGAGCGGTCACGCGACGCTCGCCGAGGCGCGTGTGGCGACGCATGTGCCGCGGCTGTCGATCGCGCCGGCCACCATCGATCTCATGGCCTTCGAGCGCGAGGCGACGAGCTCGGGCGGCAAGCACTATCGGTTACGTGATTGCCTGGCGGCCATAACGGCTGAAGAAGATCACGAAAATTCAACAACTTACGTCCTGATCGATTGCCCACCCTCGCTTAATTTACTAACCGTTAACGCTCTTGCTGCTGCCGATGCGGTGCTGGTGCCGTTGCAATGCGAGTTCTTCGCGCTCGAAGGCCTGGCGCAGCTTCTCGACACGGTGGAGGAGATCAGAGTGCGGCTTAATCCCAAGCTCCAAATCCACGGCGTGGTGCTCACCATGTACGACCAGCGAACCAGCCTGTCCGAGCAGGTGGTCGAGGATGTGCGACGCGTGCTGGGCGAGAAGGTCTACACCACGGTCATCCCGCGCAATGTGCGCGTGGCCGAATCGCCGTCGCATGGGAAGCCGGTGCTGCTCTACGACTATCGCTGCTCAGGCAGTCAGGCCTATATCCGGCTGGCGTCGGAAGTAATCGAGCGCGAGCGGCGGATGCGCGCGGCGTGAGGAATGAAACGCCCTCGACACGGGGCAAGGAGGAGGCTCACCAATGACGGCAAGCACACAAAAGAACAGACTGGGGAGGGGCTTGGCGTCGCTCATTAATGAGCGGTTCGATGAGGCCAGCATCGGGGCGGAGGATCGAAGGAGCCTGCCGCTCGCTCTACTCCGCGCCGGCCGCTTCAACCCGAGGCGAAGCTTCCCGGAGGAGCAGCTCGAGGAGCTCGCCGCGTCGATCCGCGAGCGCGGGCTGGTGCAGCCGCTGGTGGTGCGACCCATCGCGGGCGAGACGCGGGCCTATGAGATCGTAGCCGGCGAGCGGCGCTGGCGCGCCGCCCAGCTTGCCAATCTGCACGAAGTGCCGGTTGTCGTCCGTGCGCTCACCGATCACGAAGCCGTCGAGATCGCCATCATCGAGAACGTACAGCGCGAAGACCTGAACGCCATCGAGGAGGGTGAGGGCTATCGGCTGCTCATGGACGGCCACGGCTATACGCAAGAGGACCTCGCCAAGGTCATCGGCAAGAGCCGCAGTCATCTCGCCAATACGCTGCGCCTGTTGAAACTCCCCGACAGCGTTCAGGAGCTGGTGCGCACAGGAAGATTGAGCGCGGGTCATGCACGCGCGCTGATCGGTCGTGCCGATGCGACAGCGCTGGCGACCCGCATCGTCAATCTGGGGCTAAGCGTACGTCAGGTGGAGGCACTCACCCAGGAGCAGAGCGGCAAGGCCAAGCAGCGCAAAAGTAAGATCAATGATGCCGACACCAAGGCGGCGGAAGCGGAGCTCAGCCAAGCTCTCGGCCTTGGCGTGGAGATTCGTCCGGGGCGTGGCGAGAAGGGCGAGTTACGAATCCGCTATACGAAGCTTGAGCAGCTTGATGATGTTTGCAGCCGGCTCATGCGCCGCTCCGGCCGTTAGGCTCAGCCGCTGAGAAATTCCTCGGCGCGGAACAGAGATTTGAAGGGGATGCCGGCCTCCGCGTAAAGCTCGGCCGCGCCTTCTTCGCGATCCAGGATCGACAGCACGAGAGCGACCTTGGCGCCGGCATCCTGCACGGCATTCACCGCATCCATCGCCGAGCCGCCGGTGGTGGTGACGTCTTCCAGGATGACCACGGTCTTGCCGGCGATATCGGTGCCGTCGACGCGTTTCTTGGTGCCGTGATCCTTGACGGCTTTACGCACGAAGAAGCCGGAAAGATACCGCCCGAAATCCGGGCTCCGCATGGCGACCGGCGCGATCAAGGGGACTGCACCCATCTCAATGCCGCCGATGCAATCCGCGCTAACACCATGAAGTTCTTGCAGGATTAGTTCAGCAAGCAGGCCTGCGCCCTCGGGATCGAGCATCGCCGGCTTCATGTCGAAATAGTAATCGCTCTGTTTCCCCGAGGCGAGCACCACACGGCCGCGCCTGAAAGCGCGCAGCTTCAGGAGGTTGAATAGGCTGTTGCGTAGCTCGAGCGTTCGGCTGGACTGGTCCATGGCGACATGCATACAACGGCAAGGCTTGGCGTCAAATCCTCGACGCGAGCGTGAGTAGAAGCCGCTCGGCGAAAGTGGCTTCGAGGTCGGGTGTCCGGCGCGAGCGCCTAGTCGCTTCTTGGATCAAGGGGAGCGCCTGCGCCAGCCGCCCGGCGCCCCATTTCCGGCAATGAATGAGGAATTGAGGCTCGCGCTTGAAATGCGGCCTGGGCCTGAGCGATTTCACCGCCTGCTCTACGCTGCTGCCGCCGGCTTGCGCCGAGGCCACGCGGTGCAATTGGGTGAAGTGCCGTCCGAGTGCCGCCAGGGCTGCAGACCGGTCCGTGCCCGAAGCGGCCAGCCGCTGAAGCTCGCGAAGCGCCTGGCCGGAGTCGCCGCCGCTCGCAGCATACACAAAATTCTCCAGTGCGATCTCGCCCGCGTCACCCACCACCGCCTCGATGTCGTCGTAAGTGATGCTGGTTCCACCTTGCGCATAGAGCGCGAGCTTCACCACCTCCGAGCGCGACAAGGCCTGGTCGGCGCCAAGCCGTGTCATCAGATAATTCCGCGTTTCGCTGTCGATGCTGAGACCCGCCTCGGAAAGCTCCGCATCAATGACTCCGATGAGTGTGCGGTCATCGCTGTAACAGGGAAGTGCCGCTGCGGCTTTGCTGCTTTCAAACAGTTTGCGTAACGCTGAATCGGGCCTGAGATTGCCGGCTTCTATGACGAGGGCGCTGTCACTCAGATTCGCGAGCAACGATTTGAGTACCGGTACGTCGAGCCGCGCGCCGGCGGTGACTCGCACGACCTTGCTCTCAGCAAACATGGGGATTGTTTGCAGTTCGACCTCGAGACGCGCGGAATCTTCGGCGAGATCGCGATCATCGAGACGGATAATCTCGGCGGTGCCAGAGGCTCGGCGGGCAAAACCCTCGGCGATAATTTTCGCGCGCTCGGCCACGAGCCCGGCATCCGGACCGTAAAGGAGAACTGCGCGTAGATTGGGATCGGGAGACTTCAGAAAGCCCGCGACGGCTGAAGCTTTATAGGCGACCATAATGGCAAGGAGAAGGTCGATCGGGGACGGTACGCGAGGCTACACCGAGACTATGCAGCGCTGGAGAGGACCGCGGCGATCTGGGTCTTAATGCTATCGGAGACGGTGCGGGCGGCTCGATTCTCGGCATCGTAACGGGCACGCACATTGGCGAAGATCTCCTGGAAGCGCTCATATGGCGCGCGCGAGATTGCATTTCCTTGGTAAACGGTCTGCCCGTTAGCCAGGTTCACGATCTTGAAGTTGGCGGTGAGTTCGAAGACTTGGCCCTGGGCGTCGCCTGTGATGCGCACGAGTTGGTTGATCACACGCTCACGGATGACGATATCGAGCTTGTATTTCGACGGCGCGGCATAACCGCCACCGGTATTGGCGAAGATCAGTTCGTTGCGCACCTTCTGCCCGACCCGGCCAGGGATCGGCGTGATGTCGACGGTCTGCATCACTTCGGCGAGCTTGGCGCCGCCTACGGTGGACCCGCCATACATCGGCTGGATGCCGCAGCTAGCCAGGCCAAGCGCCATGGCGCCGGCCAGAACGGTGGCTATCAGGGCAGGGCTACGCCACCACATTGACGATCCTTTGCGGCACGACCACTACCTTCTTGATTTTGCGTCCCCCGATGGCGCGCACGACATTGTCGAGCTTTAGCGCCGCTGCTTCAATATCTTCCTTCGCGGCGTCCCGCGCAATCGTCAATTCGTCTCTCCTTTTGCCGTTGACCTGGACGGCAATGGTTATGGTGTCCTCGACCAAAAGGGCCTGATCTGCCTTGGGCCACGGCGCCTCGGCGATCAGCGTGTCATGGCCCAGGAGGGCCCAGCACTCCTCGGCAAGATGGGGCACCATTGGGGCAGCTATGCGGGCAAGAAGCTCGGCCGCCTCCCTCAAGGCGTAGCGTATATCATCCTTGGGTTGTATTCCAGCAGCCTGCAAGCTGGCGGAGAGGGCATTGGCCAGCTCGTAGATCTGAGCGACGGCGGAATTGAAGCGGAGCTTCTCGATTGCCCCGGTGACGGCGGCTGTGGCGCGATGCGCCGCACGCCGCAGGACCAGGGCCTCGGGGCCGAATTCGCGTGGCTTCTCGGCGCCGGGAGTAACTCCCTTGGAGGCGGCTTCACTCACGAGGCGCCAGACCCTCTGGAGGAAACGATGGGCACCTTCCACCCCCGCAGCTGTCCACTCGATGTCTCGCTCGGGCGGCGTGTCGGACAGCATGAACCAGCGCGCCGTGTCGGCCCCGTAGGCTGAGATAATGTCGTCGGGATCGACCACGTTCTTCTTCGATTTCGACATCGACTCGACGGCGCCGACGATGATCGGCTCACCATTCTTGACGTGCACTGCCTTGCCGTCGCGGCGGGCCACCTCTTCGGGCATCAGCCATCTGCCTTGCGCGTCCTTGTAGGTCTCGTGCGTGACCATGCCTTGCGTGAATAGGCCACGGAACGGCTCATCGACGGCGACATGCCCGGTGCGATGCATGGCGCGGGTGAAGAAGCGTGCATAGAGAAGATGCAGGATCGCGTGCTCGACGCCGCCGATATATTGATCGACGGGAAGCCAGTAACCGACGGCATTGGTGTCGGTCGGCTCGCTCGCGTGCGGCGAGCAGAAGCGCGCGAAGTACCAGGACGAATCGACGAACGTGTCCATTGTATCGGTCTCGCGCACAGCCGGTCCTCCGCATGTTGGACAGGTGACGTGCTTCCAGGTCGGGTGGCGGTCGAGCGGATTGCCGGGAACGTCGAAGATCACATCGTCGGGGAGCTTCACCGGAAGGTCCTTCTCGGGCACCGGCACCATGCCGCAAGTCTCGCAATGGATCATGGGGATAGGGCAGCCCCAATAGCGCTGGCGTGAGATGCCCCAGTCGCGCAGACGGAACTCGGTCTTGCGCTCGGCTTGCGGCCTGCCCTTGGTTGTCTTCTTGATCAGATGCTCGGCCATGGCCTGCTTGGCGGCCTCGGCAGCGAGTCCGTCGAGAAAGCCTGAATTGATCAGCGTGCCGTCGCCGGTATAGGCCTCGTCTTCAATCACGAAATCTTTGGGTTTGAGGTCCGGCGGCAAAACCACGGGGATCACCGGCAGATCCTTTGCCCGCGCGAACTCGAGGTCGCGCTGGTCATGCGCCGGACAACCGAAGATGGCGCCGGTGCCGTATTCCATGACGATGAAATTGGCGATGTAGACCGGAAGCGCGGCGCCGTCGATGACGGGGTGGGCGACACGTATGCCGGTGTCGAAGCCCTTCTTCTCCTGCGTTTCGATCTCGGCGGCGCTGGTGCCGTGATGCTGGCATTCGACGATGAAGGCAGCTGCCTCGTGATTCTTCTCGGCGACGGCTTTGGCGAGGGGATGGTCCGGGGCTAGGGCCAAGAAGCTCGCACCGAACAGCGTGTCGGGCCGCGTGGTGAACACCTCGATCGTGTCGTGATCTTTGGGGGCAGTGCCTTTGATGGTCTCGAAGCGGATGAGCAGCCCTTCCGAACGCCCGATCCAGTTGGCCTGCATCAGCCGGACCTTCTCCGGCCAGCGGTCGAGGCTCCCGAGCGCGTCGAGCAGGTCCTGCGCGTAGTCGGTGATCTTGAACACCCATTCCGGCTGCTCGCGCTGCTCGACCAGCGCGCCCGAGCGCCAGCCGCGGCCGTCGATCACCTGCTCGTTGGCGAGCACCGTCCGGTCAACCGGATCCCAGTTCACCTTCCGCGTCTTGCGGTCCACCAGCCCCGCTGCGCGCAGGTCGAGAAACAGCCTCTGCTGCTGGTGGTAATAGTCGAGGTCACAGGTAGCAAGCTCGCGGCTCCAATCGATCGACAGCCCCATGCTCTTGAGCTGGCCGCGCATGGTGGCGATGTTGTCGGAGGTCCACTTGGCGGGATGGATACCGCGCTCGATGGCTGCGTTCTCCGCCGGTAGGCCGAAGGCATCCCAGCCCATCGGGTGCAACACGTTGTGGCCCTTGGTGCGCATATAGCGGGCGACCACGTCGCCCATGGTGTAGTTGCGCACATGTCCCATATGGATACGCCCCGAAGGGTAGGGGAACATCTCAAGAACGTAGTATTTCGGGCGCGGATCGTCCTCGTTGGCCTGGAAGATGCCGCGCATCTCCCACGCTTCCTGCCAATGTTTCTCGCGTTTCGGCGCGTCGTAGCGTTCGGCCATGGTCACCGATCAGTCCGTTGACGCCGCAAATCGCGCGGCTATCGATGCAAATGCGGTAGCGGTCAAGTTACGCTCTGTCGAGAGGCTTGCTAAATGACGGACATGAGTTCCACGCAAGCCACCCCCAGCGACATCCCGGCGCGCCTGCAACTGGTGCGGCAGGAGATGACCCTCGCCGCGGAGGCCGCGGGCCGCGATGTTCACTCCATAAAGCTGGTCGCGGTGGCCAAGACCGTGCCCGTGCCCGCCATAGAGGAGGCAATTGGCGCCGGCCAGCGTGTGTTCGGTGAGAACCGAGTGCAAGAGGCCCACGCCAAATGGCCCGCGCTGAAGGAGCGTCACACTGATATCGAGCTTCATCTCGTCGGACCTCTGCAATCGAACAAGGTCCGAGAGGCGGTCGTTCTGTTCGACGTGATCCAGACCGTCGACCGGCCGAAGCTCGCCCGCGCGCTCGCCGAGGAGATGGTGCGCACGGCCAAGCGCCCGCGACTCTTCGTGCAGGTCAACACAGGAGAGGAGGCGCAAAAGGCGGGCGTCGTACCGGGTGCGCTGGCGGACTTCATCGCGCTTTGCCGCGACACGTTCGGGCTCGCCATCGAGGGACTGATGTGCATTCCCCCGTTCGACGAGGAACCGGCGATACATTTCGCCCTGCTCGCCAAGCTCGCCGATCAGCTTGAGCTCAGGGAATTGAGCATGGGCATGAGCGGAGACTTTGCGCGCGCTATTTCATTCGGCGCGACCTATGTGCGCATCGGCACCGCCATCTTCGGCGTACGCGCCTAGCGCATCACTACGATTGACGAGCCTGGACGGATTTGCGCGAGCAAGGCCGAGAGGTCGCGGCGCGACAAGGCGATGCAGCCCGCGGTCGGCGCGTAACCTGGACGAGCCAGATGCACGAAGATGGCGCTGCCTTTGCCTCTCACCCGCGGGCGGTCGTTGTAGCCCAGTACCACCACGAGATCGTAGAGATGGTCGGTCCGCCTCAAGTGGTCGGCATTGCTGCGTGGGGAAAGCTTGACGAGGCGGTTGTAGTTGCGGTCGGCGGGATCCTCGCACCAGCCGTCATGCTCGCTTATGACGCGTACAGGAAGGGCGGTTCGTGGCCGCGCAACGCGGTCGGCCCGGTACAGTAGTTCGCGGATGGGAAAGCGGCCGAGCGGTGTCCCGCCATCACCTTCCCGCTTCAAGGCGCGAAGACCGGAGCGGCCAAGCGCCACGTGCCTGACATCGTGCGCGAGCACCATCAAGCCTTGGCTCGGCCGTCCTGGCGCGGACCTGACCACGATTGGGCGCCCTCTCCTAAGTAGCATGTCTGGCTAGCCTTTTTTAACTCAATCGGGTCCGCGATGCTTGTCCAGGGACCAAGGCCCGCTTACAACATCCGGCAGCAAGATCAAGCCAGGGGCCGGCCATGAGCAACGCGCGCAAGATACTCATCATCGACGATGACGACGAGCTGCGCGAGTCCTTGAGCGAACAGCTCTCGCTGCATGAGGAGTTCGACACGGCGCTTGCGGCCACGGCCTCTGACGGGCTGAAACAGGCGCGGAGCGGCCATATCGACATCGTGTTGCTGGATTTGGGCCTTCCCGATCTCGACGGCCGCGAGGCCTGCAAGCTGCTCCGCCGCGGCGGCTTCAAGGGCCCGGTCATCATGCTCACGGCGCAGACCTCCGATTCCGACACCATCCTCGGGCTTGAGTCCGGCGCCAACGACTATGTGACCAAGCCGTTCCGCCTCGGTGTGCTGCTCGCGCGCATCCGCGCGCAGCTTCGGCAGCACGAGCAGAGCGAAGATGCGGTGTTCACCATCGGGCCATACACGTTCAGGCCAGCGGCCAAGCTCCTGGTTAAGGACAATGGCGGCAAGATCAGGCTCACCGAGAAGGAGACCTCGATCCTGAAATATCTCTATCGCGCCGGCGAGCGGGTGGTGACCCGCGACGTGCTGCTGCATGAAGTGTGGGGCTATAACGCCGGCGTCACCACGCATACGCTTGAGACCCACATCTATCGCCTGCGCCAGAAGATCGAGAAGGACCCCTCGCAGGCCGAGCTGCTCATCACCGAGACCGGCGGCTACAAGCTGGTGCCTTGAGGCCGGCGATCACTCGACCACGAAATCGGCAATGACCGGGACATGGTCCGAGGTACGCTGCCAGTCGCGCGTTTCCTGCACCACTTTCATCGAGACGGTGGCTCCGTCGAGCGCGGGCGTGGTCCAGATATGGTCGAGGCGGCGACCGCGGTTCGACGCCCGCCAATCGCGATTGCGATAGCTCCACCAGGTGAACAGCTTCTGCTCGGCCGGGACATGCCGGCGCATCACATCGACCCAGCGATGCGAGGCCTGCACGGCTTCGAGCCGCTCAACCTCCGCCGGCGTATGGCTCACCACTTTGAGCAACTGCTTGTGCGACCATACATCGGTCGGGAGCGGCGCGACGTTCAGGTCGCCGACCATGATCATGCGGTTCTTGGATTTGGCACGCATGCCGCCATACCAGGCGCCGAGCGCCTCCAGAAAGTCGAGCTTGTGGCGGAATTTGGGGTTGAGCGCGGGATCCGGCAGATCGCCGCCCGCCGGCACATAGACATTGTGCAGCACCAGCGGCTTCGCCGCGTTCGCGCCGTCAAGCGCCACCGAGAGATGGCGCGCATGCTTGCGCCCGCAAATGTCGCGGCGCTTCACCGAGTTGAACGGCAGGCGCGAGAGGGTGGCAACGCCGTGATAGCCCTTCTGCCCGGAGACGGCGATATGGGGGAAGCCAAGCGCGCGGAGCGCGAGCGCGGGAAAGGTGCCGTCCTCGCATTTGATCTCCTGCAGGCAAAGCACGTCGGGACGGTAAGCGAGCACGAAGCGCTCGACGATATCGAGCCTGAGCCGCACCGAATTGATGTTCCAGGTGGCAAGACGAAAGCGCATTGGGCCAAGTTTTGGGTGAGCAGAGCGCTTCCGGCAAGGGCTGATGCCGCTACGGCGTCGGGTTTTCGAGAGTTTCAACAGCCCATAAAGAAGGCTATTGTATACTTGACAAACCCATAGGGAATCACCACCTATCCCCTTAGAAACGGGGGTTCCCAATGTCTGTCCTATCCAAGCCGTATTTCCACAACGAGAAGGCAGCCTTTGAGAAGCTAGAGGCGATTGTGTGGCCGCGTGGCCCGATCTGCCCTCACTGTGGCAACAAGGGTGAGAAGCCGATCTATGACTTAGCCAAGACGCGCCTTGGCCTGAAAAAGTGCGGTTCGTGCCGCAAGCAGTTCACCGTCCGGGTCGGCACGGTTTTTGAGTCCAGTCATATCCCGCTGCACAAGTGGCTACAGGCCGCCTATCTGCTTTGCTCGTCGAAGAAGGGCATCTCGGCTCACCAGCTGCACCGGGTAATGGAGATTACCTACAAGTCGGCATGGTTCATGGCCCACCGGCTACGTGAGGCCATGCGGACTGGCGATCTCGCGCCGTTCGGCGGCGAAGGCTCCATCGTGGAATGCGACGAGACTTTCTTCGGTCGGGACTACAGCAAGAAGCCGAAAGGCTCCCGCAAGGGCCGTGGCTACGCACACAAGTTCAAGGTGCTGTCACTAGTTGACCGCACCACGGGCAAGGCTCGCTCATTCAAGGTCGATGCCGTGGACGGCAAGACGATCATTCCGATTGTCCGCAAGAACATCGCCAAGGAAAGCGTTGTGATGACCGACGATGCCGCGCACTACAAGCATCTAAAGGTGGGCTTCGCGGGTCACGAGGTCATTCCGCATAGCAAGGGTCACTACGGTTATGGCCCGATCCATACCAACACGGTCGAGGGCTTTTTCTCGATCTTCAAGCGCGGCATGAAGGGCATCTATCAGCATTGCAGCGAGAAGCATCTGCATCGCTATTTGGCGGAGTTCGACTTTCGTTACAACGAGCGCCGCGTGACCGATGGCGAGCGGGCCGAAACCGCATTGCGCGGCATCAAAGGCAAGCGGCTCCTCTATCAGGGACCTGGTAAATAAGGGAAAAAAGACTTGACAGGGGGGATTCACACCCGAATCGGGAGGTGCTATATTAGGGTTGCGGTCGTTGCTTGGTGATAAGGGCCCCTGGGCACTTCTTCGGATAGCCAAGATCGCGGATTTCGCCGGCCGCAACTTCCTTTCAATAGTAGTGCTTAGTGCCAGGCCGAAAGAGGTCGTATTCGTAGCTAATGCGATCTCTGATTAGCTCGAATGAGGCTTGGTTCTTGTCAGGGCTTTCCCACTTACGTTGAATGGCCCAAGCGCAATAATCAGCCACTTGAAGGCATGGGTCGGCGTGGCATGGCCTAAAATCAGCGACCCATTTTCTGGTCCGCTTAGTTTGCCGCATTACGTCATCGACCGCAGACTCGAAAGCCACCTTTTCCTTTCTGGTGCCTAGGGAAGCGGTTGTCACGAGCGCCTCGCAATTGTGGGGAAGCTGAGACGAAGCCCCATGTTTGAAATGGAAGAAGTAGCCATACTGGTAAAAGCGCGGCTTGGTCTCGCGCACCTGAGGCTGCGCTTTCGATTTTTCCATGATCGTGGCCTGCACAGTAAAAGGGTGCTTGATGATCTCGGCGAAAACAGCGTCCCGGACCGCCTGCTTGTCTTTTGTCGCGTGAAAGTATTCGCCTAGCTCAAGTCCATCCCAGGCGAGCTGGCGCCTTAGGTCGAGCAGCGCCGTCCCCACAGCACAACTATCCATTACAACCGTGCAAAGGATGAAATAGCGGCTTACATTGGGCTCACGGTTGAATGTGAAGCAGCCAGCTTCGTCAGCGAAGACAAACAGGCGGGACATGGTTTCAAAACAGAAAGCGAAGAGCGCCGCGAGTCAATCCCAGAAGTTTAAGGATGCGGCCCGCGCAACCGGCTGCGATGAAGACGAGGCGGCTTTCGAGGAACGGCTAAGGAAGATTGTGAAGGCACCCCAACCTATTGATAGAAGCTCGCCCCGATCAGGCCGATCAAAAAGCAAACCGCAATAATGCCTACTGCGGCTGAGGCCGTGTAGAACGCCCAACTTAGTATCCTACCCACGCCCACCCATTCCCAGGTTTGGTGTGGGTCAACGATGCTAATTGGGTCATATCCCATCTTGAACGCTAGATCGGCCAGCGTGAGCATGTGCCAAACTCCATCGGCGAGGAACGTATAAATCTGAAGGGCAATCAGGCCGAATATCGAGCCAGCACCTAATACAACCGCGGTCACGATTAGAAGCCCACCAATCCGTTCGTCGATGTCCATATGAGCCCCTCCCTGATTCAGTAGCTCATAGAATTGGGTTTATCGAGATCAGAACCGCAAGAGGAAAGCCGCTGTCCAAAACACAGCAAGCGCAAGACCCGCCTGCACCAGCCTTTTCAGAGCCACTAGTGTGCCTTCAATCCGCAGGGTTTGGGCGGCTAGGCGTTCTTGGTAGATGCGGATGTCCCGCATCGCCGTGAATACTCAACAGCGTTCCCCAAGCCTTGTCCGGCGTTGCCCGTAGCGACTCAAACGGGTCGTCTGGGTCGTTTGACTTTGCCATTTTCTATCACCGCCCCGGCCAAGTGAGCCGGGGTTTTTGTTAGGAGACTCCAATTATGAATCTAACCGTCAGTGAATGCCAGGGTCGCGCCCGGATTCGGGAAACTATCGGCGACTTGCGAGGGCATGCAATATCCCGTTTAAGGCCGCCGTTACCCCGTTCACGGCTACTGTTTGCTCATGAACTCGGTTTGCCATCACTTCGACGTTGTGGTCGATGGCTGATAGCGCTCGCGCTATGTGGTCTAGCGCGTCTGCTACTTGATCGGGCGTATCTTGCAATATCGCGGGAACGAAGGGACGCATGGTCCCGTCGGGGCCACCTTGTCTAATCCTCACTTCACCCTCCCTTGGGTTTCAACCCAGGGTTAGGGTAGCTCAATCAATTGGGTTTGGGAAGTATACAATGCCCATAAAGAAGGCGCCCAACCGCTGCGCGTGGTTGGGCGCCAGAAGCGCGTTTTTTTTCGCGCGCGTGCCGGGAGGGAAGCCGGCACGAACGAACCACACCTTCGGCTAGACGGGGGGCACTACCGATGAAAACGGTGTGGCTCGCTTCTAAGCCGAAGACATAAGTAGATTTCAAGGCGATTTCAACGGCCCTCCGGAAAAATTTCAATAAAGCGTTAACCAGCCCGCTCCGGAGGTCTCAAGGCCATGATCCGCAAACCTTTTTTATAGCTGGGACTGGCCCCTGCCAGCCCACGAGGAGGGCCCTTGCCGGGGGCGCCAGACCCTGACTCCGCCTCTAGCGGAAGGGCTGAAACGTGTCCTTGGCGGTGAAGAAATCGACCGCCACCTTCCGACCCGAGACGATGTCGGTCACCGTGACCTTTGTGGTCAAGCCTTGCGCGTCGGTGATCAGCCACTCCTTAAGCGCGAGTTCCGGCCCCGTGTTGAAGGACAGCTTTATCCGCCCCGCAGCGTCGCCGGTCTTGTCCTCGAGCGCGATGGCAAGCGTCCCCTCCTGGCTTTCCACCCCGACGATGCGGGCGTCACGCCCGAGATCGACCGAGTCCGTCAAAAGCAGGCGGAAGGGCGTCGACTTGATGGGATATTTCTCCACGGTCTTCAGATCGAAATCTTCGATGGCGAGCGAATGCCCGTCGGCCACGATGCGCAGCGCGCTCGGCGGCGCGTAGTCGAATCTGATCTTGCCCGGCCGCTGCACGTAGAAACGGCCGGTCGAACGCTTATCGTTGGGGTCGACCTGCTCGAAGCTTCCTTGCAGATTGGTGATGCCGTTGAAATAGGCGTTGATGCGATTTACCGCCTCGGCCTGTTCTTCGCCGATCAGAGGTGTGGGAGCCGGTACCGCCTGAACCGCTGCCTCCCAGCCAGCGCCCTCATCCGTATCGGAAGGCTCGATCTCCTCCATTGGAGGGACGTGGCTTGCGTCATCATCTTCAACAGACGGACGGAGCTGGTCTTGCGCTGGAGCGCCCTGGATCGGTTTGGTGGTGACCGTGCTTTTCGGCACTGTGGTCGCCGCGTCCTGAGCGACGGCAAGCCCCGCTGCAAATCCAAAGGAGAGCAGCAGACCAGAAAGTAGCGCGGCGGCTCTGCGGCTTGTCATTACCCCCTCTTATGGGCCTGGCGCGGCTCAAGGCAGGAAAACAGTCGATGAATGATTCCGCCAAATCTGGTCAACTTCTTGGCGGGGGGCAAGATGAAGCCTAATAGGGCGAGGCGGTCTCATCCTCTCCGACCAGAATTTCCCGCTTTCCGGCATGGTTGGCAGGCCCGATCAGTCCCTCGTTCTCCATGCGCTCGACGAGCGTGGCAGCCCGATTATAGCCGATGCCGAGCCGGCGCTGCACATAGCTGGTTGAGGCCTTGCGGTCGCGGAGCACGACGGCCACGGCCTGGTCGTACAACTCGTCGCCGGACTCGCCAAACGCCTCGCCTTCCCCGCTCTCTTCCTCGTCGTCCTCCTCTTCAGTGACGGCCTCCAGATACGAGGGCACGCCCTGCTTCTTGAGGTGGCGGACCACCTTCTCCACCTCCTCGTCGGCGACGAAGGGGCCATGCACGCGTATGATCCTGCCACCGCCCGCCATATAGAGCATGTCGCCCTGGCCGAGCAGCTGCTCGGCGCCCTGCTCGCCGAGAATGGTGCGGCTGTCGATCTTCGAGGTGACCTGGAAGCTGACCCGGGTCGGGAAGTTCGCCTTGATGGTGCCGGTGATGACGTCGACGCTCGGGCGTTGCGTGGCGGTGACGAGATGGATGCCGGCGGCGCGCGCCATCTGGGCGAGGCGCTGCATCGCCGCCTCGATGTCCTTGCCCGCGACCATCATCAGGTCGGCCATCTCGTCGACGATCACGACGATGTAAGGCATCACGTCGTAATCCATCTCCTCCTGCTCGTAGATGGCACGGCCGGTGGCGCGGTCGAAGCCGGTCTGCACCGTCCGCGTCAACACCTCGCCCTTCGCCTCGGCTTGTAGGATGCGGGTGTTGTAGCCTTTGATGTCGCGCACGCCCAATTTCGACATGCGCTTGTAGCGTTCCTCCATCTCGCGCACCGTCCATTTCAGCGCGACCACCGCCTTCTTGGGATCGGTGACCACCGGCGCGAGCAGATGCGGGATGCCGTCATAGACGGAAAGCTCCAGCATCTTCGGGTCGATCATGATGAATTTGCATTGCTCGGGCGAGAGCCGGTAGAGCAGCGACAGGATCATGGTGTTGATGCCGACAGACTTGCCGGAGCCGGTTGTGCCGGCGATGAGCAGATGGGGCATGCGCGACAAGTCCGCGATGATCGGCTCCCCGCCGATGGTCTTGCCGAGCGCGAGCGCAAGTCTTGCATCGCTATCCTGAAAGTCCTCGGCTTCCATCAGCTCCCGCAGCACCACGATCTCGCGCTGGTCGTTGGGAAGCTCGATGCCGATGACGTTACGTCCCGGCACCACGGCTACGCGGGCGGCGATCGCGCTCATGGACCGGGCGATGTCGTCGGCAAGCCCGATCACGCGCGAGGACTTGGTGCCGGGCGCGGGCTCCAGCTCGTAGAGCGTGACCACGGGGCCGGGCCGCACATTGGTGATCTCGCCCTTGACGCCGAAATCCTGAAGCACGCCTTCAAGCTCGCGGGCGTTCTCCTGGAGCACCTCGTCGCTCACGCCGCGTCCGCGCGGCGAGCGCGGCTGCTGGAGGAAGCGAAACGACGGCGGGTCGTAGGGCGTGTCGAGGCGCGGCGCGCGGCCAAGCCCGGTATGCCGCTTCTTGGGCTTCTGCACTGTGCGGGTGATGCGGTAGCCGGTGATGTCTTCGTCTTCGTCGTCGCTCTCCAGGCCGGCCGTCGCGGCACCAAACGAAGGCTCGATGCGGCCATCGGCATAGACCGGTGATTCTTCGTCAGCCTCTTCTTCGATGTCCTCGTCGTCAGTATCGGTGTCACGCGCATCGTGCTTCCGGCGGAAGACGCGTTTCAGTTTCGCGCCCAGATGCATAACGAAATGCATGACGGCGCCGAGCCAAGCATTGGCCCATTCGCCCGCGGCGCTCGTGCGCGGCGCCCACAAGGCTATCAGCCGCGACGTGCTCGTGCCGCAGGCGAACAGAAGCAGCATGGTGCCGACGACCAGGAAGAAGAGACCGGCAACGAAGGAGACAGCCGCCTCGGGCAGGAACGGCCCGATGATATGCGCGCCGGCTATGAAGAAATCGCCGAAGATGCCGCCAAGACCGTTCGGCAGGGGCCAGCTCTTAGGCTGCGGCAACGCCGACAGTGCCGCGGCAAGCAGAATGACCGCGGCGGGCCACGCCAGCAGCCTGAACCTGCGGCGGTTCGGCATGGTCTGGAACACGAGATGCCAGCCCCAGGCGGCAAGCGGCAGGAAAAAGATGATCGACGCAAGCCCCAGGGATTGGATGGCGAGGTCGGCGACCACCGCCCCCCATTCTCCGAGGATGTTGCGCGGGGTCACGCGGGTCGCGTTGTTGAGGGAAGGATCGTGCACCGACCATGTGGCGAGACTCACCCATGCGGCACAGGCCACGGTGAGGATGCCGAGGCCGTAGGTGCCGAACATGAGACGCCGCAAACCCAACTCGACCGCGCCCGGCAGGAGTCGCCTGCGCTCCTTTGCTCTACCTCTGACAGCCATGTCTTCTAACCCAATGTGGCCACGATCCGCGTCAGGGCCTCGCGCGTGATGTCCGCGTCATGCACGAGCGCGACCCTGACATAGTCCTTGCCCTGGCTATCAGCGTCGGGTTGCGCGTGCGTGAGATAGGCTCCCGGCAGCACTCTGACACCACACCCTTTCCAAAGGGTTGTCGCGGCCGCCTCGCCACCCCCGAAAGCCGCCAAATTCAGCCAAAGAAAGAAGCTCCCCGCCGGCCGCCGGTAGCCGTAACGGCCCCCAAGCAGGGCATCGGCAAGGTCGAAATTCTTGCCGTAAAGGGCGCGGCCCTGCTCGACATGGTCCTCGTCGGCCCAGGCGGCGGCCGAGACGTGTTGCACCGGGAGCGGCACTTGCGGGCAGGCGACGTTGCGGAAACGGGCCAGGCTCGCGAGGAAGTCGGCATCGCCGGCGACGAAGCCCGATCTCAGGCCGGGCAGGCCTGAGCGTTTCGAAAGCGAGTTGAACGCCACGACATTGGCGAAGCTTGCCGTCTCGACGAAGGCCGTCTCCAGCGCGCCGGGTGGAGGGGTGTCGCTGTAAATCTCCGAATAACATTCGTCGGCAAAGAGGAGGAAGTCGAAGCGTCGAGCGAGCGCGATGGCGCGGGCAAGATAGGCTTGGTCGGCGACGGCGCCTTGCGGGTTTGAGGGCGAGCAGAGGTAGAGGGCGACCGTGCGTTCGAGCATGGACTCGTCGATCGCCTCCAGGTCGGGGAGGAATCCCGCAGCGGCGGTGCTTGGCAGGAAGTAAGGCTCGGCGCCCGATGCTGCCGCGGCAGCGGCATAGGCTTGATAGAACGGATTGGGAATGAGCACGGCCGGATTCTTGATCGCGGGCTTGCGCGCCAACGCCGGAAAGATCGCTGAGAACAATCCTTCGCGTGAGCCGTTGAGCGGCAGAACGTGGCGTTCCGCGTCGATCTTTTCTGGGAGCGTCGGATAGCGCCGGCCGATCCATTGGGCGATGGCTTGGCGGAGCGCGGGAACGCCCCTAATCGGCGGATAGCGGCCGAACGCGTGCAAATGCTCTTGTAGGATGGAACCGACGAAAGGCGGGACCAGGGCCTTAGGCTCGCCGAGGGAGAGGTCGATCGTCGAGGCCCCGGGCTCTATCCCTTCAAGCAGCCGCGTCAGGAGCGCGAAAGGCGACACGACCAGTTCGTCGAGGCGGGTCGGCGCGGCGTCAGGCTTCATGGATGCGGTGTTAGGCGATGAGCCCGCGCGCGGCAATGGCTGTCGGGCGCCGCAAAATAAATGAGCCCCGGCAATTAGCCGGGGCTCAGTCGAGAGCTAGATATCAAGGGAGGAGGAGATCTAGCTCCGGATTTCCAATTATTTTAGTCCCTCTGTCAGTCGCGCAGAAAACTATGGAACCACCTCGCCATGCTGATTGATGTCGAGGCCTTCAATCTCTGAGGCTTGCGACACTCTCACTCCGACCAGGATGTTGACGATGATCAGGATGACGAAGGTCGCCACGGCGCACCAGACGATGGTGGCAGTGATGCCCCAGATCTGGGTCAGCACTTGGCCGGGATTGCCTTCGAGCAAGCCGGTCTTGCCAGCGATCGCCTCGGCAGCAAACACGCCCGTTAGGAGGGCGCCGACAATGCCGCCCACCCCATGGATACCGAACACGTCAAGCGAGTCGTCATAACCCAGCGCCTTCTTAACAGTGGTCGAGGCGAAGAAGCAGAGAATGCCGGCTGCGATACCGATCCACAAAGCGCCCATCGGATCGACGAAACCCGCCGCCGGTGTGATGGCGACAAGGCCCGCTACCGCGCCAGAGATGATTCCGAGAATGCTTGGCTTTTTGTGCACAAGCCACTCGGTGAACATCCAGGCCAGCGCTGCGGTAGCCGTGGCGATCTGGGTCACGGCCATGGCCATGCCCGCAGCGCCATTGGCGGCCACGGCCGAGCCGGCGTTGAAGCCGAACCAGCCGACCCACAGTAAGGAGGCGCCGATTACGCTATACACGAGGTTGTGTGGCGCCATGTTCTCGCTGCCGTAGCCATACCGCTTGCCGAGGAAGATGGCGGTGACCAGACCGGCGATACCGGCGTTGATATGCACCACCGTCCCGCCCGCAAAGTCGAGCACGCCGGCATTGGCAAGAAATCCGCCGCCCCAAACCCAGTGCGTGACCGGCACGTAAACGATCAGCGACCACAGCACCATGAAAAGCAGCAGCGCTGAGAATTTCATGCGGTCAACGAACGCACCTACGATGAGGGCCGGAGTGATGATCGCGAATGTCGCTTGGAACGTGAAGAACACCGATTCCGGAATAGTCAGCGTCAAGGCGTCGATGCCCACCCCCTTGAGGAAGGCCTTCGATAAGCCGCCGATATAGGAATTCATGCCGCCGCCATCGGTGAAGGCAAGCGAATAGCCCACCGCGAACCAGGCAATCGTAATGATGCAAGTGATTGCGAAGCACTGCATCACCACCGACAGCACGTTCTTCTTCCTGACCATGCCACCGTAGAAGAGCGCAAGACCCGGAATCGTCATCAGCAACACGATCGCGGTCGACGTCAGCATCCACGCCGTGTCGCCGCTATCGAGTGTAGGCGCAGCTTCCGCGGCCGCTTCGGCCGCGGGTTCAGATGCTTCCTGAGCAAGCGTTGGGTCGATGTAGTAAAGGACCAAAAAGGCCAGCATCACCACACCGGCGAACAGATATTTGGCAAGGGTCACCATCTCTACCTCCCCCTCTTAGAGCGCTGATTCGTTTGTTTCGCCGGTGCGGATGCGCACCGTCTGCTCGACGGGTACGACGAAAATCTTGCCGTCGCCGATCTGCCCGGTCTTGGCCGCGGCAACGATAGCGTCCACCGCCTTGTCGACCAGCTTGGTGGGCACCACGACCTCGATCTTGATTTTCGGCAGAAAGTTCACGGCGTATTCAGCGCCGCGATAAATTTCCGTATGACCCTTTTGCCTCCCGTAACCTTTGACTTCGGTCACGGTCATGCCTTGCAGGCCGAGCTCGGTGAGGGCTTGGCGCACCTCATCGAGCTTGAATGGCTTGATGATCGCCATCACCAGCTTCATTTGCTTAACCCCTCCATGTTTACGGCCGCCGAGTTCTTGGATCTCGTCGGTTCCAGCCGTGCGAACCTGAAAGCAGAGTCAAGCCGCGTGCCAACTCCGCTGCGGCGTAGCAAGCCTTTGGATTTTTGGAGACTTTTACGGGCAGTGAGGGAAGGTGTGCCTGCCTGGGAGGCCCGATTGAGCATAAAAATTAGGCAAATATGACCAGATGAGTAAAGTCTAGGCAGTTTTTTAGTCGTTGCGCAGGCGGATCAGCCCTTCTTGCGCCGTCGAGGCGACAAGCTCGCCGCTTCGGGTGAAAAAAGTGCCGCGGCAGAACGCCCTTCCGGCCCCCGAAGTCGGGCTGTCCTGGGCATAGAGCAGCCAGTCGTCAGCCTGGAAGCGGCGATGAAACCAGATGGCATGGTCGAGGCTCGCCAGCATCAGTGTCGGGTCGAATACGAAGCGGCCATGCGCGATCAGCGCCGTGTCGAGCAGCGTGAAGTCCGAGGCGTAGGCCAGCACGCATTGGTGCAGGCTGAAATCGTCGCCAAGCTTGCCCGTGGCCCTGATCCATACGAGCTGCGTCGGCGCATGGTTCCCCGGCGAGAGATAGCGGGAAAGGTCCACGGGGCGGATCTCGATCGGCCGCTCGCGCTGCCAATAGGCTTTGACCGGCTCAGGCAGCCGGTCGATGAACCGCTCCTTCAACTCGGCTTCGCTCGGCAGTTCCTCAGGCGCCGGCACCTCGGGCATGGGGAGCTGATGGTGTAGCCCCTCCTCCGGCTTATGGAATGAGGCGCTCATGGAGAAGATCGCCTGGCCGTGCTGGATGGCCACCACGCGGCGGGTGGAGAAGCTACCGCCGTCACGGATGCGGTCGACCTCGTAGATGATCGGCACCGCGGGGTCGCCGGCACGCAGGAAATAGGCATGCAGCGAATGCGCGAGGCGGCCTTCGACCGTGCGAATAGCGGCGACCAGCGCCTGCCCGATCACTTGCCCGCCAAACACCCGCTGCCAGCCGACTTGCGGGCTCAAGCCCCGGAATAGATTGTGCTCGAGCGTCTCGAGATCGAGGATCGACAGAAGCTCTTCAAGCGCGCGGCTCATGGGCTGAAGCTTTTCGCGAAAGGACGGCTCGACCGCCCTTTAGCAGTTTCGCATCCCAAGCGGAACGTGGCATTCCTTCGGAGATGCAGGACCGGTCCTACGATGTGGCGATTGCGGGTGGTGGCTTCGTCGGCCGCACACTCGCTCTGGCCCTCGCCAAGCTTGCGCCGCAAGGTTTCCGTATCGTTTTGGTCGATGCCGAGCCGCCTGATAGCGGCATCGCGGACGCGCGCGCCTCGGCGCTGTCGGCGGCGACCAAGAACCTCTTGTCCGTGCTCGGACTCTGGGAACGGCTTGACGCCGAGGCTCAACCGATCCTGGCCATCGAGATCACTGACTCTCCACTGAACGCCGGTCTCCGCCCTCATCTCCTCGGCTTCGATGACGAGCTGAGAGAGGGTGAGACAGGCGCTTACATGGTCGAGAATAGCGATCTACAGCGCGCACTTGCTACCGCCGTGGCCGAGAATTCTGCCATCGAGATTTACGCTCCCGAGAGCATCGCCGATTTCAACTCCGATGCTTTTCGCATCGTCGCCATGCTCGCGAGCGGAGACCGGATCGAAGCGCCGCTGCTCGTCGCGGCCGACGGCAAGCGCTCACGGCTCAGAGAATGCGCCGGCATCAAATGCGTGGGCTGGTCCTATCCGCAACTGGGCATCGTCACCACCGTGGCGCATACCAAACCGCATGAGGGACTCGCGGTGCAGCATTTCTTGCCGGCAGGCCCGTTCGCCATCCTGCCGCTCAAGGGCAATCGCTCATCCATCGTGTGGACGGAAGGGAAGGAAAGCGGGGAGGCGATCATGGCGGCCGGCGAGGCTGGCTTCCTGGCCGAGCTGACCGCGCGGTTCGGTCATCGATTTGGCGAGATCGCCCTCGCCGGTCCGCGCCAATCCTTCCCGCTCGATTTCCAGGTGGCGCGCAGCTTCGTCGCCGACCGGCTGGTTCTGGTCGGCGATGCCGCCCATGTGGTGCACCCGCTTGCCGGTCAGGGCCTCAATATCGGCATGCGCGACGTGGCGGCGCTGACCGAAACTATCGTCGAGGCGACCAGGCTCGGTCTCGACATCGGCGCGCCCATACAGCTTGAGCGCTATCAGCGCTGGCGGCGGTTCGACAGCGCCTTCTCCGCCACGATCATGGATGGGTTGAACCGCCTGTTCTCCAACGACAGCGCGCCACTTCGCGCCCTGCGCGATCTCGGCCTCGGCCTGGTCGACAGAGCCCCGGTGCTCAAGCGCTTTCTCGTGCGGGAAGCGGCCGGCGCCACCGGCACCGTGCCGCGTCTGCTGAAGGGAGAAAGCCTATAGGTTGACTAACTCTAATCGAGCTTGCGGGCCTCGTCGGGCAGCATGATCGGAATGCCGTCGCGGATCGGATAGGCAAGTCCCGCGGCGCGGCTGATCAGTTCCTGACGCTCGGCGTCGTAGTCGAGCGAGGTCTTGGTCAACGGGCAGACCAAAATCTCCAAAAGCTTCGGATCGAGGCGCCGTTCGCTGGAACGCTTTGATTCGTGTGTCACGCCGCTCTTCTCCCAATCATTGCAACGATGTTCCCGAGCCGTCGTCTCTCGCCGCCAGCTCCATCTCGGCGAGCGCCACAAGTGCCTCGGCGCGTGCCCGCAAATCCGCCGCTTCGAGCAGCGCCTGCTTCTCCTCGGGCCCATACGGACTGAGGATGGCGAGCGTGTTCACCAGCCGCTCGTTGCTGGCGCTGTTGATGCGATCCCAGTCGGCATTGAGATTATTGGCGGTGAGGTAGCTTCTCAAGGTGGAGATGAGGCGCGGGCGGTCCACGTCGTCCTCGCCGTGGCCGCACACGAAGTCCACTTCATAGGGCGCGAAATCCGTGGTGCAGATGCGAAAGGGTTCTTTCGAGGCGATGTCGCGCCGGCATCGGAAACGCGCCACGCCGGCGAGCGTGATGACCACCCGACCCTCGTCGCTCTCGGTGAAGGCCGTGATCCTTCCCGCGCAGCCCACGCGCCGCAAGGCGAAGGTCTTGCCGCGCGGCGATTCGGCGCTGCCCGCCTCGGCCGCCGGCTGGACGACGCCGATCAGGTGGTCGCGCCCAAGCGCGTAGTCGACGAGCGCAAGATAGCGCGGCTCGAACACGTTGAGCGTAAGCGTGGCGCGGGGCAAGAGAATGGCGCCGCGCAGCGGAAAGACCGGCAGCTCATTCGGCATATCGCCCACGTCGTGATAGCGGTCGGTCACCCCAAGCGATGCGCTCCCCATATCCTCACGCGAACAGGAGTGAAGAGAGCCGTTGACGGCCCAGGATCGTGGCGGGATCGCTCGGACCCCAGGCGTCGAACAATTGCAATAGCTGCTTCCGGGCCGCGTCGTCGTTCCAGGTGCGGTTCTTGGCGACGAGGGTAAGCAGCTCCTCCAACGCGCCGTTGCGGTCGCCTTTGGCGTTGAGTGCGAGCGCGAGGTCGAAGCGCGGTTGCGCGTCATTCGGGCCCGCCGCCAGCTTGGCGCGAAGCGTCTCGACGTCGCCGGTATCGGCTGCTTTGCGCGCAAGCTCGAGCGCGGCGCGCGCACTCGCCACCGGCGCGCTGTCAGCCTTGGCGGGAGCCACCAGCGCCAAGGTCTGTTCGGCGCGGGCGAGATCTCCTGTCTTGATGTAGCTCTTGGCGAGGCCGGCAGCGGCCTGGGCGTTCTCGGCGTCCTTTTGCAGGATTTCGCCGAAGGCTTGCGCCGCGGTGTTGACGTCGCCTTTAGCCAGGGCCGCCTCGGCGGCTTCCAGATCCGCGGCGCTATCGGCGGACGTATCGCCAATGAGGCGCGCGATGAAGTCCTTGACCCGCGATTCCGGCAGCGCGCCCATGAAGCCGTCTACCGGCCGCCCATCCTGGAAGGCGAACACTGCTGGTATCGATTGCACCCCCATCTGACCCGGGATTTGCGGGTGATCGTCGATATTGAGCTTGACCAGCCTGACCGCGCCTTTGACCGCGCGCACGGCCTTCTCCAGCACGGGGGTCAGCTGGCGGCAGGGACCGCACCACGGCGCCCAGAAATCGACCAGCACCGGGACTTGGCGTGACGCCTCGATCACATCGTGCATGAAGTCCTTGGTGGTTGTATCCTTGATGAGGTCGGCGTCAGCGCCACCGGCGCCCTGACTGAGGATGGGGGTATCTACGCTCATGCCTGAAAGATGGTCCGCATCAGGCCGTTTGGCAACCTCGTGGAGAGGCATCAAGCAAGCGGCAAGATCATCGGCTCATGGCCGCAGGCGCGGATGAAGCGCATGAGGTCTGCCGTCTTGAGCCGCGTCGTGGCGGTGTTCTCCATAGGGTGACAATTGACCTCGGCGAAATCCATCAGGGACTTGTCGACCACCACCGTCACGTCGCGCGCGCCGTCGTTGATGAGCGCAAATGGCGTGACCGAGCCGGCCTCGACGCCAAGCACGGCTTGGAGATGGGGAGCTTTGCCGAAGCTGTAGCGGCCATGTCCGAGCTTATTGGCCAGGGCTTTGAGATCGACC
Source organism: Methyloceanibacter sp. (assembly GCA_040901485.1). Classification (GTDB taxonomy): domain Bacteria; phylum Pseudomonadota; class Alphaproteobacteria; order Rhizobiales; family Methyloligellaceae; genus Methyloceanibacter. The sequence goes on along the minus strand of JBBDYM010000047.1, from coordinate 13,065 downwards.
CTAGTGTCCTCCTTGGCGACCACCAGGACCATGCGGCCGTCTTTGTCGATAAGAAACAAGTTCTTAGTATGGGCGCCGGGAAGCTGCCGGCGAACTTCCCTCGATTGTTCCACGGTGAACATCGGCGCGTGCTCGACCGTCACGGCGGCAATTCCGAGCGCTTCAAAACGCTCGAACAGGGTGCTTCGGCTGGCAGACATAACCAGAAACTACTAAGGGATCGATCGAATTTGTTTCGAAACTTGATGCCGCACACCGGCAGTCCCACCTAACGGTCAGAAGCGCGAATAGACAGCGCCAAAATGATCGACTACAAGGCTGGCGGCTACCCTGAGCGCTTTGCTAAGCGCGATAGGGCTTTTGGAGTGCGGGTGTAGCTCAGGGGTAGAGCACAACCTTGCCAAGGTTGGGGTCGTGGGTTCGAATCCCATCGCCCGCTCCAATTTTCACAAACAAAAGCAGAGACTTACAAGCATCGCCAAAGCGAGGGCCAACGGCCGTTTGCCTTTGGGGGAAGCCAAACAGCCCGCGACATGATAAACTCGCTAATAGCTGGGTGGTGTTGCTCATGTCGCGCGTCATTGCGATCGGGCTCGCTGCGGGTCTCCTGGCGGTGATGCTGCAAACGTGCACGCCGACCACGATCTACACCGGAACCGACAAGATCGATTTCTCGAACCGGCCGTCGCTCGTCGTCGGTCCTATAGCGGCGCTTGCTCCCGGCGCCGGACCGGTGGGTGCATCGGGGCTCCTCGCCGAGGCTGGCGTTCTGGTCGATGGCAGGCCCGGTCCCAACGGCTCGCATGTGAATGACGCGGGCTTCGTTTCGAGCGAGAACAGGCGTGAAATCCCCAACCGGATTCCCCGCAGCTTCGGCGACTACTTCTATCCCGATCGACGTCAGGAGATCATCGCCTTCACCAACAGCCGGCGTCCAGAATTCGTGAGCGTCGCGTGGCGGTGGGGTGAGGACATCAACGCGGTCGATTTCAAGGACCCCTTGGGGATCCCCGTCACGATCTGGATCGTCACCGGTCCCCCCGCGACCCCGCAATCGAGCACGTTCGACCAACAGCGTATTCACGCGCTGGAGGCGGTGGTGCGCACGACGTCGGTCTGGAGGCAAGAGCGCGGCGGCTTCCGCTTCGTCGACATCCGTATCGTCGACGCCACTAATGATCCGCAGGCGGGGGCTCGCGCCGCGGTCCCCGGCAATCCCACCGACACGAATACCTGGAAGCCCCTACGCGACCAGATCGGCTTCGACTCTGGGCGGCTCAACATCTACTGGGTCGACACTGTCGGTGGCGACATGGGTTCGGGCTTTTCCAATTTCGGCCCACAAATCGCCATGGGCCGACAAACCGGCGACGAGCTGCTCGTGCATGAGGTCGGTCATGCGCTCAGCCTGCGCCACCCCAACACCACCGCTGACGGAGACTTCAATCCCCCTGAGGTACGGGCCAAATTCAACAACACCAATATCATGCACAACGGCAGCACCGTGCGGGCCTTCATCACGGAAGGCCAGACGGTTCGAATGCACGGGAACCCCTCGTCGATCGTGTGGACCTTGATGCCGGACGTCGGCCAATTTTCGCCCCGCCCCGAATGCGCTCACCTGGTACAGAGCGGCGCCTGCCCGGTGATCTATCGTCGGATTTGGGCGGATGGCACATTCCCGGCGGACAACTGAGGAGAGGGCCGATGCGCAGCTTCTTTCTCGCCGCCGCTGTTGGGGTCGCCGCTCTCGGGACGATCCAGCTTTCCGGACCCGCTCCGGCGCAAGCTCAACAGCAAACCTTTCCCCGGCTTCAGGCGCTCCCACCGTCGAGCCGCGACGCGCTCACCGATTGGCTTCAGCGCGACTGCTCGGTCGGACTCACGGCAAGCATCACCGCTGGTCTGATCGCGATCCCTGGCGTCGACGAGGCGGTGCTGATCGAGGCTTATCGGCAAGGGCCTGCGCCCGAGCTCGAGCGCGCCTCCACGGCCGCGTTCGACCAAGCCTATCAGGAGCGAAACGTCACGCTGGCGCAGGAAGGAGCCGAGCTCCTCGGCGCCGAGGACACCGCGCGGCTGCTGGGCGTCAGCCGTGACGACTATGTGAAGCGCCGCCTCGATGACGCGCGTCTCAACTACCGGACGAACGCCGTGCACGGCTTGGGCGCGATCGGCACCGAGGCTTCCCTCACGTTGCTGGCCCCGATCGCCGCGGACCCCGCCGATCCTTTGCGCAGCGCTGCCCAGGCCGCCACGGAGACCATCCGCGGTCGCGCAAAGTCGAGCAATTGACCGCACGCGTCCTCACGGAGCTCATCGCCCGGTGTTAGCGCATTGCCAAGGTTGGGGTCGTGGGTTCGAATCCCATCGCCCGCTCCAATTTTTCCCGAAGCGGTAGGTGAAACGAAACTGCCCCTCAAAGAGGGGCAGCTGGCAATTTCGAAAATGGCTAGGAGCTCTCCGCTACCAGGGCCAGCCCTGATTGCGCGGCTGATAGCGGCGCGGCTGGAAGCCGAAGATATTGTTCTGGCGCCGGGTGGCCTGTTGCCGCTTCTTCCTCGGCCGCGACGATGCATCGGGACTGACACTGGCGCGCTGGACGCCGGTCTGCGTATCTTTGGCCCAAACGACGAAATCCGCGCCCTTCGGCAAGTTCGCCGAGTTGATCGCCACGTCGCCGATGATGAACGAAGAGCCGGGCGTCAGCCGCTCGGAAATCTTCCGCCGTAAATCGTCGGAAATCTCCAGCCGATCGAGTGCCGCTGCCGAATCGTCGCCCTGCACGCTGATTGCCATCCATTTGGTCTTGGTGTCGTCAGGGGCGAATTTCATGGCGATGAACAGATGCGTCCCGAGCGGTTCTTCCGGGTTGCGGAAATTCACCGGCGTGTCGAACACGCGGCCAAATTCTTGCCGGAGATAGAGATGCCCAACCGGCGGCACTTCCTTGCCGGCAACCTCGTAAATCTTCTTCATCAGGTCTTCGCTGAACGTGCCCGTCTCGGGAATGCCTTGCTCCTGTTGGAAGGACTTGATGGCGTTTGCCGTCGTTCTGCCCACGGTGCCGTCGAAGCTCTGAGCTTCGAGATGGCCCAACGCGGCGAGAGTATTTTGCATGTGCATGATGCGGTCGCGCTGGGTTCGCCGCGTCACCAAGATGCGCAAGGGCGCCGAGGAGGGGGGCTCGGCCGCCTCGATGGCGGCGGCCTTGGTCCCGGCGCCAAGCTTGATGGCGATGCGGGAGAGGATCGGTGCCGGTGTGGACGGCGTCTCAACTGTCGCCGGGGCTATGGCCACGGCCGGGATCACCGCGGCGAGGGTCACCGCCTGCGGAACGCTTTCCTCAGCCTTGGGCGCGGTCTCGGCAACTGCGGCTTCGACCAGAGCGGTGCGCGCCTCGTCAGACGCGGTAATCTCAAGCGGTGTCTCGCTCGGCGTGGCGAAGGCATGGTCCGTGACAGCTTCCGCCGCCGCCACGACGAACGGGTCGATGGCGTGATCGCGCGTATCTTCGCTGTCGGCGGCATGGCTGATCGCGGACGAATTCTGGTCGGGCGTCATCTCCATCGAGGCGGGAACGTCGGTGGTGATGCCGCGTACCTCGGCCCTGGCCAGAATTACGGGATAGTTTGCTACGCCGAACGGTGCGGTCTCGTTGCTCGACTGGCGCTGCGGCGGCTCCTCCTTCGCCATGATCGGCGGGGAGGGCTGCGGCAAAGGCTGGAACAGAGCAGGATGCTCGATCACGGTCGGTGCGACCCGGTCGCGCGCCACAACCACGTTATCGCCTTTCGTGGTGATGCTGAACAGCTTGGGCGCAAAGGAGAACGGCAGGCGGATGCAGCCATGCGAGGCCGGATAGCCCGGCAGGACGCCGGCATGCAGCGCGGTGCCCGACCAGGTGAGCCGCTGCATCCACGGCATCGGTGCGCCGCTATAGAGATTGGAGCGGTGATGCCGCTTCTTCTCCATGATGGAGAACACGCCGGCCTTGGTGGCATAGCCGCGCATGCCCGTGGAGACGCCTGCGCTCGTGACATGCGTGGTGCCCCGGTAAATGTCGACCTTTTGCTGGTTCAGGGAGACGACGAGCGTCATCGGCTGGCCGTTGGCGGGGTCGGGGATGGGATCCTCGACCTGCTTCGCGGCGCTCTTGCGCTTAGACTGGGCGTCAGCAGGCAGGGCGGCGGTGGCGACGACAAGTGCCGCGACGCCGAACCACATCGTTGACGTGAATAGAGCCTTCTTGGCGAGCCGGATCGACCCACCCTTTATCAGATCGTTTATACGCACCCCACTCGCTCCCCAGGCATGGTCGGACCCATAGCGAGCCTCTCCGTGAGTCCCCCTTACGACTCGCGAATCACAGTAAGAGAGGCGCCCCGATTTGACCAGCAGGAGCCTTACGATTGCCTAACATCTACGAGAAATCATGCTTCCCGTTGGCGGGACCGGGGGGTCTTGGGAAAACACATGTAAATTCGAGGGTTTAGCCTCGACCTCTACCCGTTTTGGCATCTTGGAGATTGGTCCAGACCCGGTCACGGAAGCGAATAAACTTCCGCTGTGTTCCATTCTCGCAACAGTAAGAAGCATCATGCCTGAAGTGCTGGAAAGCGAGATTTACGGCAACGCCATCACCGCCTGGGGCCTCGCCGCCATCCTCACCGCGGCCATCCTGGTGGCGGTGCTGGTCGCCAGGGTCTTTCTGCTGCGCCAACTCCGACCTGATTGAGTCGCGCATTCACAAAGTCAAGCGCATGGCCGAGCGGCGCGTAGTGTTCTCGCTCGCCGTGACCTACGACACGCCGACCAAGACGCTCGAGCGCATCCCCGCTCTGCTCCAGGACATTATCGAGCGTCAGAAGCGCACCCGCTTCGAGCGCGCGCATTTTCAGCGACTCGGCGATGCCGCGTTGCTGTTCGAGATAGAAGGCCGGCTGCCCGCGAAACCGCTTGCTTCAGGGGCAGGCGCTCAATACAGGATTGGCAAGTCGGTCCGAGCTGTTCAGGGGAGGTGGCCATGCTGGCAATCACGCGCGTTCGGCTGGGCGAATTTTCCCGTGTCGTCTGCATTTTGCTCGCGAGTTCGCTGCTCGCCGGTTGCGGCATCAACACCATCCCCACTCTCCAGGAGCAGACCAAGGCTGCGTGGAGCGAGGTTCTGAACCAGTATCAGCGTCGCGCCGACGTGATTCCCAATCTCGTCGAGACGGTGAAGGGCTTCGCCGAGCAGGAGAGCAAGGTGCTCACCGACGTGGTCGAGGCCCGCGCCAAGGCCACCCAAGTGCAGCTTCCGTCGGACATTCTCAACAACCCCGAGGCCTTCCAGAAATTCCAGGAGGCGCAGAACAATCTCTCGGGCGCGCTCGGGCGTCTGTTGGTCGTGGTGGAGAGATATCCCGACCTCAAATCGAACCAGAATTTCCTGGCGCTTCAGTCCCAGCTCGAAGGCACCGAGAACCGCATCGGCATCGCGCGGCGCGATTACATCACCTCGGTGCGGGACTACAACACGGAGCTAAGGACCATTCCCGGCCGCTGGTGGCGCGCTCTGCTCTACCCTGACGCCGAGCCTATGCAGAACTTCACCGTGGCGGAGGGAACGACCGAAGTGCCGGAGGTGAAGTTCTAGTCTCCGGACGAGTCGAGTGCCAATATGGCCTCCATGCCTTTGCGCTTCGGTTTGTTCGGACTTGCGCTGGTCCTTGTCCTCTGGCTGTTTCCCGCCGAGGCGCAGCCTACCTTTCCCGAGCTTACCGGCCGCATCGTCGATAACGCGCAGCTTTTAAGTCCGGCCGACAAGACGGCGCTCGACGCCGAGCTCAAGGCGCTCGAGGACAAAAGCTCCGATCAGTTGGTCGTGGTCACCTTGCCGTCATTGCAAGGCTACACCATCGAGGATTACGGCTATCAGCTCGGGCGCCATTGGGGCATCGGCACCGCGAAACTGAATAACGGTGTCCTGCTGATCGTCGCGCCCAACGAGCGCAAGGTGCGCATCGAAGTCGGCCGCGGGCTTGAGCCGACCCTCACCGATGCGTTGTCCAAGATCGTCATCGACAATGCCATCCTGCCGCGCTTTCGCTCCGGCGACTTTACCGGCGGCATCAAGGATGGGGTCGGCGACATTGTCCGCGTGCTGACCGGCGACGCGGCCGAGATCGAGGCGCGCGCCAGAGCGCGTCAAGACGCCGACAATGCCGCGATCGATTGGGTCTTGGTCATCATCTGGACGGCGATCTTGCTGTGGATTGCGTACAGCATCTGGCGCAGCATCCGTTACGCGCCGCGCGCGAGCCACCGGCGCGGCGGATCCGTCCTCGCGCCTGGACCGACATGGAGCGGCGGTGGTGGAAGCTGGAGCAGCGGGGGCGGTGGCGGCGGTGGTTTCTCCGGCGGGGGTGGTAGCTTCGGGGGCGGCGGTGCCTCCGGCGGCTGGTAGGAGAAGAAGTCCATGCAGCCCTTCACCCAAGAGGAACAGGAGGCGATTTCCAAGGCCATCACGCGCGCCGAGGCGAAGACCTCCGGCGAGATCGTGGTGGTAGTGACCCGCGCCTCCGACGGCTACCGCTCCTTCGCCATATTGTGGGCGGCGCTGATCGCGCTCGCCGTGCCGCTGCCGTTCATCTGGGCGACGCAATGGCCCATCGAATATGTCTATCTCTTGCAGCTTGCCGCCTTTCTCGTTTGCGTGATCCTGTTCCAATGGGAGCCGATCCGCTTCGCGCTTGTGCCGAAAGGGATCAAGCGTGCCCGCGCCCATCAAAAGGCCGTCGAGCAATTTCTGGCGCAGAGCCTGCACACCACCAAGGGACGCACCGGCGTGCTCATCTTCGTGTCCTTCGCCGAGCACTATGCCGAAGTGATCGCCGATGACGGCATCTACCGCAAAGTGTCGCCGGACATGTGGGAGGACGTGGTGGGCGAGCTGACCAACCATCTGGGCGAAGGCTCGCGGACCGAGGGTTTGATTCGCGCCGTGGAGAGATGCGGCAAGATTCTCGCCAAGCACTTTCCGCCCGGCAGGATCGATGCCAACGAGCTGCCCAACCATCTGATCGTGCTCGATGGCCCGTGAGAGACGGCACGGCGGCAAGCACCGGCACGCGGAGCAGAAGCACCGCAGTGCGCTATTCGGCTGGGTGATGTTCGACTGGGCGGCGCAGCCTTTCTACACGCTGGTCGTCACCTTCCTGTTCGCGCCCTATTTCGTGAACGGTTTCGTCGCCGACCCGGCGCGCGGCGCCGCACTTTGGGCCTACGCCACCGGCATCTCCCAGCTCATCGCCGCCGCACTGGCGCCCGTGCTCGGCGCCATCGCCGATACCGGGCAGCCGCGGAAGCTCTGGATCGGCGGTTTCTCTGCGCTTCTGGTGATTGGGCTGTGCGGTCTGTGGTTCGCGGTTCCCGGCCATCACGATCTGATCCCCTTGGTGCTGGTGTCTTTTGGAATTGCCCTGATCGGGGTGGAGCTCGCCACCGTGTTTACCAACGCCATGATGCCGTCGCTGATCTCAGGCCGCCGTCTCGGCACTTTGTCGGGCATAGGCTGGGCTACCGGCTATGTCGGCGGGCTGATCAGTCTTGTGCTGATCGCGGGCCTCGTGGTGGCCGATCCCAATACTGGCAAGACCCTGCTCGGCCTTCAGCCCATCGTGCCGCTCGACCCCTTAACGCGTGAAGGCGACCGGCTGATCGGTCCGTTCTCAGCCGCTTGGTACGTCATCTTCGTGCTACCGCTGTTCCTGTTCACGCCTGACCGGTCGGCCAAGCCGCTCATGGCCGGCGCGGTCAGAGCGGGGCTCGTCCAGCTTGTCCAGTCGGTGAAGGATCTCGTGCGCCATCACGGGCAGGTGGCGCTGTTTCTGCTGGCGCGCATGCTCTATGCCGACGGTCTCGGCGCCGTTTTCGCCTTTGGCGGCATCTATGCCGCGACCGTGTTCGGCTGGGGCGCGATGGAGCTTGGCCTGTTCGGCATCGTGCTGACCATTGCCGGGACGATCGGCGCTTTGTTTGGCGGGTTTCTCGACGATCGGCGGGGTTCGAAAGCGGTGATTGCCGCTTCGCTCGGCGTGTTCATCGCCGCGTCCATCGGGGTGCTGTCCGTCGATCAAAACCATGTGCTGTTCGTGCATCCGGTCGCGCCGAAAATTTCCGGAAGCGCGCCGTTCTCGTCCGCGGGCGAGCAGGTCTATCTCGCCTTCGCCATCCTCATCGGACTCGCGTCCGGGCCCATCCAGGCGTCGAGCCGCACGCTGCTCGCCAGGCTATGCCCACCGGCCAAGCTCACGGAATTCTTCGGCTTTTTCGCCTTCTCCGGCAAGGTCACCGCCTTCGCCGCGCCTCTCGCCATCGGCGTGGTGACGGCGATGAGCGGCAGCCAACGTCTCGGCATCTCGATGAGCGTGATCTTCCTGCTGGCCGGCCTCTTTCTGCTGCACTGGGTAAGAGCGCCTAATGGCGGAAATGGCGAAGCCCCGTGAACACCATGGCAAGTCCGGCTTCGTCTGCCGCCGCGACGACTTCCTCGTCGCGCATCGATCCGCCCGGCTGAATGATCGCGGTGGCGCCGGCCTCGGCGATGATTTTGACGCCGTCCGCGAAGGGAAAGAACGCGTCCGACGCGGCAACCAAGCCCTTCGTCAAGCTCTCCGGCAGTTTCATTTCCGCCGCGGCATATTCGGCTTTCCACGCGGCGATGCGCGCCGAGTCGACGCGGCTCATCTGGCCCGCGCCGATGCCGACCGTGGCGCCGCCCTTCGCATAGACGATGGCGTTCGACTTGACGTGCTTCGCCACCGTGAAGGCGAAGAGGAGATCGGCGAGTTCCTGCGCGGTGGGCTTCCGCTTGGTCACCACTTTGAGGTCAGACGCGGTAGCCGCGCCATTGTCGCGGGACTGAACGAGGAAGCCGCCCGCGAGCGAGCGGAAGGAGAGTCCCGGCGTCTTGGGATCGGGCAGACCGCCGGCGAGCAGCAGCCGCAGATTCTTCTTGGCGGCGATGATGGCCTTCGCCTCGTCGCTCGCATCGGGCGCGATGATGACCTCGGTGAAGATCTTGACGATCTCCCCTGCGGCATCGGCGTCGATTGTGCGGTTCGCCGCGACGATGCCGCCGAACGCGCTCACTGGATCGCAGGCTAAGGCCTTCGCATAAGCTTCGGCGAGCGTGCCGGCGACAGCCACGCCGCACGGATTGGCGTGCTTGATGATGGCGACCGCCGCCGCTTTCGAAGGATCGAACTCGGCCACCAGCTCATAGGCCGCGTCGGTATCGTTGAGATTGTTGTAGGAGAGTTCCTTGCCCTGCACCTGTTCGGCGGTGGCCACGCCGAAGCGCCGATCATTCGTGCGGTAGAAGGCCGCCGTCTGATGCGGGTTCTCGCCGTAGCGCAGCGCCTCGGCGAGCGTGCCGGCGATCACTTTCGTCTGCGGTGTGTCCTCGCCAAGCACGCCCGCGAACCACGATGAGATCGCGGCATCGTAAGCGCCGGTGCGCGCATAGGCCTTGGCCGCGAGCGTCTTGCGCAATTCAAGGGTCGTCGCGCCCTTATGCGCCTTCATCTCGTCGAGCACGCGCGCATAGTCGGCAGGCTCGACCACCACGGTGACGCTCTCATGATTCTTGGCGGCGGCGCGAATTAGGGCCGGCCCGCCGATGTCGATAGTCTCGATGCAGGTGTCGAAATCGGCGCCATCCCGAACCATCGCCTCGAAGGGATAGAGATTGACCACAAGGAGGTCGATTGGAGGAATCGCATGATCCTTCAGCGCCTGCTCATGCGCGGCATCGCCACGCTTGGCAAGGAGACCGCCGTGGATGTTCGGATGTAGCGTCTTGACCCGCCCATCCATCATCTCCGGCAGGCCGGTGACCTCGGCGACATCGGTCACCTCGATTCCGGCATCCCTTAAGAGCTTGGCGGTGCCACCGGTCGAGACGATCTCGACCCCATGCGTCTTCAGCGTCTTGGCGAAATCGGCAAGACAGGTCTTGTCGCTGACCGAAAGCAGCGCACGGGCAATCTTTCTATTCGCCATGAGGTAAAGCTCTAGGCGGCGTCGGGCTCGGTGCCGGCGGGGTCGCTGGGCTCAGGTTCGTCGGGCTCGAATTCCGGAAGTGCGACCCGCTGGCCGCCATTGTCGTCATCGCCGGCCCATTCGATGTTCCACACGATCCTGACCTCGTGCGCCTCACCCATCATGCCGCTCAACACCACTTGCGAACTTTGCTGCGGCCCGCGCGAGTCGGCGATCAGATAGCTGTCCTCGATGGCGATCTCCGGTGCGTTGGAGCTGATCCGCCAAGCCTCGCCGTTGGGAAGCGCGAGCTCGGCGGTGCGTTCGTCGAGGATGCGCGCTTTGACGGAGGGATGCAGATGGAAACGGATGGCGTAGGCCCCGCCGATCAGATCGTTGTCCGGGCTCTTTAGTCCTTTGGGCGCCGTGAGCTTGTCCTCGCTGCTGATCAGACGACCGGTCGACGAGATGAGGATCTGGCGCGAATGGCTCACGCCGTAGCGCATGACATAGCCGTAATGCGAGCCTTTGATCCTGAGATTGTCGCCCTGGTCGTTGAACGAGGCGTGGGCGTTGGCGGGACCGCTGATCTGCGCGTCGACCGGCGGTTGAGCTCCATTGCCGCCGTTGAACTCCGTCAAGGAGTCGTCCTCGAAGGTGAGCGTCGAATGCGCCGCGGTCGAGCGGGCGAAAAGCCGCCATTCGTCGTGGTCGGCGGATGGCGCGCCGCAATTGATGATCATCGGGCAGCCGCCCGAACTCATCTCGAAGGAAAGGAACCCGGCATGCGCCGTGGTGCTGAGAGAGCCTGGAGGCACCAGACCGATATCGGCAAGAATGAGCGTCGAGCCGCATTCCAGGCGCACATAGCCGGAATTGGCGGCCGTGCGCACCGGCGATCCCTCGATGTCGTCATAGGCCAGCACGGTGGCGAGCGCGTCGGTGGGCGTGGGGCCGCAGCCATTGAAGCGCGCCAGCGTGCCATCGCCCGTGCGGAAGAAACGCAGCATGGGCATGATGCGGTCGATGGCGTCGGTCAGTTCCTTCGGCGGCACGCGGTCGCGCGCCACGAAACAATGCCGGAGCGGCAGAAGGTCGAGCAGAAGCTCAGCCAGCGCATCCGGATTGCGTGAGATGTGCCCGCCGTCGGGCAGGATCTGCCGGTTGAGCTCCTTGCAGAACGGCTTCACATAGCGGTCCACCACCGCCTGCTGTTCGGCGATGCACAGTCCGGCATAGATCAGCGCCATCAGCGTAAGCAGGCGCGGCACGCCGTCAGGGGCGTCCCGGTAGCTCGCTGATAGATAGCGAAGCTGCGAGGTCAGTGAGCGCAAGAAGGCCTCGTAGGCTTCAGGCTCGCCCGAATCGAGAATGAGGACGGAGTTGGACAGCCAGGAGATCACCCTCCGGGCGACGATTTCCGGTTGCCAGGCCAGACCATGGATGGAGCGGCCATGCTGGACGAAATCGTGGACCAGGGCCTTGGCCTGCTCGCGCGCAAGCTCGCTGCCTGAGGCGCGCAAATGCCTGAGCCAGCCAAAGCCGTAAAGCTCGCGTGCCCAGCTTTCCGACGGCGGCACGATGTCGAAGGGGGATTCGGCGCCAAGCTCGGCAAGTTTGCCGGCCAGCCCGAAATGCCCGTTATAGACCTCGGTGGCGAAGCTCGGATCGGCGGTGCGGAGTTCTTGCGGGGCAAGCAGCAGCAACTCGGCCTGGGTGCCGGGATAGCTGATGCTGGCCATGCTGGCGAGCACGAGCCGCCTAAAGGGGCCCGGCCCGTTGTGACGCAACCCTAGAGCACGGATGGTGCGCTCGAAGGTCTGTGGATCAGCCATTTCTGCCAGTTCTCCAAGCTGCTGGACGCCTTCGCGCAGGCGCAGCGCCCTACATATATGAACCAGGCAGTGCCGGGGGGCAAATGTTTGGCATTGCGTGCCAATGCCCGTTCAAGCGGCACGGATGAGCCTTGCGGCGAAAAAGCCGTCCGTGCCGCTCCATTCCGGACTGTCGAGCTTGAGCTGGTAGGGGAAGGTCCGAAGCAGGCCTGAGGGCCAGATCCAGTCCGCTTCCCCGGCAAGCTCGGGGGGGACGATTGTGTCGAGCCTGAGCGCCTCGTTGCGGGTGAGCAGGGCGGCGATCTGGGCCTCGCCTTCTTCCACCTCAAGCGAGCAGGTCGAATAGACGAGCCTGCCGCCGGGCTTCAGCAGGCGCGCGGCATTGTCGAGGAGCCGTGCCTGGAGTGCGGAGAGCGCCTCGATGTCTTTTGGCGACTTGGTATAGGGAATGTCCGGGTGGCGGCGGATGGTGCCGGTTGCCGAGCAGGGCGCGTCGAGCAGAATTGCGTCGAAGCGCTCCTCGGGCCGCCAGGTCGAGGCGTCGGCAAGGACGGTTTCCGTTTCGAGCCCGAGCCGAGCGAGATTGCCTTCGAGCAACTTGAGCCGCGTCTTGGAATCGTCGACGGCGACCACCGAGGCGCCGGCCTGGACCAGCTGCGCGGTCTTGCCGCCCGGCGCGGCGCAAAGATCGGCCACGCGCTGCCCTCGGACATCGCCCAGGAGGCGGGTCGGCAAGGAGGCGGCGGTATCCTGAACCCACCAGGCGCCGTCATTGAAGCCGGGGAGGGATTCGATGCGGCCCTTGGGCAGCAGGCGAACGCTTTGCGTGGGGAGTACGCGGCCATCCACGCGCTCCGCCCACGTTGCCGGACCGCTCTTGACGGTAAGATCGAGCGGCGGCTCGATCAGATGCGTCTCGGCGATGGCGCGGGTGCGCTCCTCGCCCCAACGCTGCACCCAGCGCGACCACAGCCAATCCGGCGTATTGACCCGAGCCGCGTCGAGACCGGCGGCGATCGCCTCGCCTTGATCGGCGACGCGGCGGAGCACGGCATTGACCAGCTTGTCATAGCGTTTGGCGCGCGAATCGTATTGGGTGAGCCGTACCGCCAGATCGATGGCCGCGTGCGGCGGCGTTTTGAGAAAGACGAGCTGCGCCGCGGCCGACAGCAGGATCGGATAGAGCGTGCCGGATTTCTCCGGC
>JBBDYM010000046.1:0-14790 GCA_040901485.1 Methyloceanibacter sp. | reverse complement strand
TCTGCGGCGTGATGGAGCATATCGAGGAGGCCGGCGTGCATTCCGGCGACTCGGCTTGCTCGCTGCCGCCGCATTCGCTCAAGGACGAGATCGTCGCCGACATGGAACGGCAGACGAAAGAGCTTGCCCGCGCGCTGAACGTGGTTGGGCTGATGAACGTGCAGTTCGCCATCCAGAACGACGACATCTATATCCTTGAGGTCAATCCGCGCGCCTCGCGTACCGTACCGTTCGTCGCCAAGGTGATCGGCCTGCCAGTCGCCGGCATCGCCGCTCGAGTCATGGCCGGCACCAAGCTCGCCGCGTTCGGCCTCAAGCGGCCGAAGCTCGATTATATCGCGGTCAAGGAGGCGGTGTTTCCCTTCGCGCGCTTCCCCGGCGTCGATCCGGTGCTCGGGCCCGAAATGCGCTCGACCGGCGAGGTCATGGGCATCGACCGCGACTATGCCATCGCCTTCGCCAAGAGCCAGCTCGGCGGGGGCTCACGGCTTCCCCTCTCCGGCACGGTGTTCGTCTCGGTCAAGGACAGCGACAAGGACAAAGTGGTCGCCCCGGTCCGCGAACTGGCCGAGATGGGCTTCCGCATCATCGCCACAAGGGGCACCAAGCGTCATCTCGACGCCCACGGCATCCAATGCGAGCGGGTCAACAAGGTGCTGGAGGGGCGCCCGCATGTGGTCGACGCCATCACCAATGGCGAGGTCGATATCGTGTTCAACACCACGGAAGGGGCCAAGGCGCTGACCGATTCCTTCTCCATCCGCCGGTCGGCCTTGCTCAACCACATTCCCTATTATACAACTTTGGCTGGCGCCCTGGCCGTGACCGAGGCCATCAAAGCGCTCAAGGAGGGTGGCCTAACGGTCACCCCCCTGCAAAGCTATGTCGGCAAGCACCCCCAAAAGCTCGCCGAGACGGCCTAAGAAAACGGTCAAAATCAACGGATTCTTGACTTAGACTGGGCTATTCCTGAACAATATCGGGTTGCCCGAAGGAGATTCGACTGACATGGAGAAAGTGCCGATGACCGCGGAGGGCTATGCCGCGCTGGAGGCTGAGATCAGGCATCTCAAGTCCGTCGAGCGGCCGCGGATCATCAAACAGATTGCCGACGCGCGCACCCATGGCGACCTCTCTGAGAACGCCGAATACCATGCCGCCAAAGAGCAGCAGGGTATTACCGAGGCGCGAGTCGCCGACCTCGAAGACAAGCTCTCGCGCGCCGACATCATCGACGTCTCCAAGCTGAAGGGAGACCAGGTGATGTTCGGGGCGACCGTCACCTTGCTCGACGATGATACCGACGAGAAGGTGAAATACCGGATCGTGGGCGAGCTCGAGGCCAATGTCCGGAGCGGCAAGATCTCGATCACCTCGCCCCTCTCCCGCGCGCTGCTCGGCAAGCGCAAGAAGGACATCGTCGAGGTTTCCACGCCTGGCGGCGGCAAGTCCTACAAGGTGGTCAAGGTCGAGTTCAAATAGGCTTCACGCCTCCAATGGAAGGTGATGCGTCAGGTCCTGCCATTCATCTTGTGCGGCGGCGCCGGCACGCGTCTCTGGCCGCTATCGCGCGAGGCCTTCCCCAAGCAGTTTCATCGGCTTACCGGGCCGGAAACGCTGTTCCAGCAGACCTGCCGTAGGCTTTGCGGCGCGCCGTTCGGCGCGCTTACCGTTCTCGCCAATCATCGCCACCGCTTCCTCGTCGCCGAGCAGCTCAAGGAGATTGGCGCCCCGGAGAAAACCATCGTGCTCGAGCCGGCCGGCCGCAATACGGCGCCCGCCGCCTGCATCGCCACGCTGATTGCCGCTGAGCAGGATGGAGAGGCATTGGTCCTGCTCGCGCCGGCCGATCACACGATCGCCGATGACGCAACCTTCGCCCGTGCCGTCGAGAGCGGCGTGGGCGCGGCGGAAGCGGGCGCGCTCGTGGTTTTCGGGGTCGCGCCCGACTGTCCGCATACCGGCTACGGTTATATCGAAACCGAGCCGGGCACGGGCACCGATTTGAAAGTGCGGCGCTTCGTGGAAAAGCCGTCTCTTGCGGCGGCGGAAGACTATCTCGACAGCGGCAATTTCTATTGGAACGCGGGCCTCTTCCTGTTCAAGGCCGCGACCCTGCTCGATCTGCTGCAAACGCACGCGCCCGAGATCGTGTCGGCGTGCCGCAAATCGCTCGCGGACGCGGCAGAGGACCTCACTTTCCTGGTGCTCGGCGAAAGCTATGCCGAGGCGCCTTCCATCTCGCTCGACTACGCCGTCGCCGAGAAGGCCGGCAATTTGCGCTGCGTGAAACTCGACACGGCGTGGAGCGATGTCGGCTCATGGTCGGCCGTATGGAATGTCTTGGATAAGGACAGGGAAGGCAACGTGGCGCGCGGCGAGGGAGAGATCATCCTCGAAGACACACGCAACAGTCTCGCATACAGCGATCGTGCCAGCGTGGCGCTGGTGGGCGTGGAGAATGTCGTAGTGGTGGCGACCGGTGACGCGGTCCTGGTTGCCTCCAAGGACCATGCCGAATCGATCAAGCGCGTGGTCGACTATCTGAAGGGCAACGGCGCCGATCTCGCCTTTCAGCATGCCCGCGTCTATCGCCCCTGGGGTTGGTATCAGGGCCTCGACCGCGGCGACCGCTATCTGGTCAAATGCATCATGGTGAAGCCCGGCGGCAGGCTGTCGCTTCAGAGTCACCGTCACCGCTCCGAGCATTGGGTCGTGGTCAGCGGCGCGGTCGAGGTGACCAGGGGGGACCAGGTGGAGACGCTGAGCGAGGATCAGTCCACCTACATCCCCGTCGGCGAAAAGCACCGCCTCGCCAATCCCGGCGATGCTCCGGCGTTCCTTATCGAAGTCCAGTCGGGGACCACGCTCGATGAGGACGATATCGTCAGATACGAGGATATCTACGGGCGCGGGCCCGCCAATAAAACATGACCGTTAGGGCCGGCGCGGGAGCGTTGTTACGCCGGCGAAAATTGGCTAGAGTCGGGCTTAAGGGAGTTTAATGCTGATCCTGCTCTCCACCGGGCTTCGCTTCAGGCTGGCGATCGCGTTTGCCGCCTTCGCCGCCTTTTGCTTCGTGGCGCCCCCTGCCCTGCTCGCCTTCGGTCATGGCGAGAATACCGCCCATTGCCTGTCCATGGCCGACATTGTGAATCACGGCAAGGCCAAGGCTGCTGGCGAGACGCACCACGCCGATCACTCAACGCCTGCCGGCGATGATTCAACTCCGGCTCCGGACCAGCAAATGACCTGCTGCGGGCTGTTCTGCCTGAGCGCCGTCACCACTGACGGCGGGGCAGTCGTTGATGACCGCCCGCGCGCCGCGCACGATCCTGCCGGCGAGCCCAACCCCCTCAGCCGCGTTTCCGACCGCCTCGACCGGCCGCCGATCTCCCTCCTGTTCGTTTGAGCCGCCTGGGCGGGACCTCTTGTCCCGTCTCGAGCTTCGTCAACGACAGACGAGGGATGAGCCATGTTCTCTCAATTTCGGGCGTGCGCCGCCGCTCTCGCGATCGCGGCACTGCTCACTGCTTGCAAGAGCCTCTCCCCCGACGGCGGGATGGGGACGGTGACGCTGGTCGCGGGCCAAGGTCTGAACAAAGACTTGGTGCGGGTCAGTACCGAGGCTGATGCCGCCAACGCGCAAGCCAGGGTCTCGCGCCTGCTGCACACCCCACTCGGTGCCGACGCCGCGGTGCAGATCGCGCTGCTCAACAATCCCGGCCTGCAAGCCGCCTATAACCGGCTTGGCGTGGCGGAGGCCGTCGCCGTGCAGGCGAGCCGGCCGCCGCTGCCTGCCTTCTCGCTCGAGCGGGTCTCGACCTCGGTCGAGCTCGATATCGAGCGAAAGATCGTCGGCTCGATTCTGGCGCTTGCCGTATGGCCGTCACGATCGAAAATCGCCGGCGTCCGCTTCGAGCAGGCCCAGCTTCAAGCCGCCGAGGAAACCTTGCGCCTCGCCGCCGAGACGCGCCGGGCCTATATCCGCGCCGTGGCGGCACGCCAAATCCTGGCAACGCTCGACACCTCCAAGGCGAGTGCCGACGCGTCCGCCGAGCTGGCCGAAAAGCTCAAACAGACCGGCGCACTGAACAAGCTCGACCAGGCGAGGCATCAGGTGTTCGCCACCGAGATGGCGGCGCAACTGACCGCGGCGCGCCAGAACGCCACCGCCACGCAGGAGCGCCTCACAAGGCTCATGGGCCTATGGGGCACCGACCTCAGCCGGTTGCTGCCAAGCACGTTGCCGAAGCTGCCGCGCCAGGCGCGGAGCCTCGCTTCGGTGGAGCAGGAAGCCATGGACCGTCGGGTAGAGCTGGCCATCGCCAAGCTCGAAGTCGAGGCCTTGGCGCGGTCTTATGGCCTGACGCGCACCACGCGGCTGGTCAACGTGCTCGATGCCGGCGGCATCTCCAAGACGCAGAAGGACGAGGGCGAACGGCGCGCGAGCGGCGGCGGTTTCGACATCGTGTTCGAAGTGCCGCTCTACGATTTCGGCCGTGCGCGCGTGCGCGAGGCCGAGCAGCGTTATTTCGAAGCGGTGAACACGCTCACCGAGAAGGCGATCAACGCCCGCTCGGAGGCGCGCGAGGCCTATGGCGCCTACAGTGCGGCGCGCGCCATCGCGGCGAAATACGAGCAGGAGGTGCTGCCGTTGCGCGAGACCATCGCGGCGGAGACCGAGCTGCAATATAACGCCATGCAGGTCGATGCCTTCACGCTGCTTGAGACCGCGCGCGCCAATGCCGCGGCCAAGGTGGCCAGCATCGAGGCCAGGCGCAATTTCTGGATCGCCTATACCGATCTCAGCGCCGTCGTGCTCGGCGGCGGAAGCCTAAGCAACGGTGCCGACACTGTTCTCGCCGCCGATATTGGCGGCGGGATGCGGCGCGGCCATTGAATAAAGAGGAGTGACCCATGCTGTCTCGACGGAACTTTCTCGCCGGATCGGCCGTGGCACTTGTCGGTGCGGCCGCCGTGAGCGGCCGGACACAAGCCGCCGCCATCCCCGAGGCACCGAGCTATGCCTCGCCTTCCATGCAGCCGCCGTTGCCGCCCGCGAGCGGCCAGTCTTATCAGCCGGTCGTGACCCTGAACGGCTGGACGCTGCCCTGGCGCATGAACGGCGAATGGAAGGAATTCCACCTCGTCGCCGAGGAGGTCGAGCGTGAGATCGCGCCCGGTATGACAGCAAAGCTCTGGGGCTATAACGGACAGACGCCCGGCCCCACCATCGAGGCGGTCGAGGGCGACAAGGTCCGCATCTTCGTCACCAACAGACTGCCGGAGCACACCTCCGTCCATTGGCACGGCATGCTGGTGCCGAGCGGTATGGACGGCGTTGGCGGCCTCACCCAGCCCCATATCCCCGTGGGCAAGACCTTCGTCTACGAGTTCCTGCTCACCAAGAGCGGCAGCTTCATGTACCACCCCCATTCCGACGAGATGGTGCAGATGGCCATGGGCATGATGGGCTCCATCGTGGTCCATCCCAAGGACCCGAACTTCCGGCGCATGGACCGAGACTTCGCCATCATCCTGAGCTCCTACCGCTTCGATCCCGGTACGTCGTTGCCCCAGGTCGCCGAGATGACCGACTTCAATATCTGGGCCTTCAACGCGCGCGTGTTTCCCGGCATCGACGTGTTGCCGGTGCGACTCGGCGACCGGGTGCGTATCAGAATCGCCAACCTCACCATGACCAACCACCCGATCCATGTGCACGGCCACCATTTCGCGGTGAGCTGCACCGACGGCGGCTGGGTGCCGGAGAGCGCGCAATGGCCGGAGGCCACGGTCGACGTTCCGGTGGGCACCGTCCGCGCCATCGATTTCGTTGCCGATGCGCCGGGCGACTGGGCGTTCCATTGCCACAAATCGCATCACACCATGAATGCCATGGGCCATCAGGTGAGGAACTTCATCGGCATGAAGCAGCGCGACCTGGCGAGCGCGCTCGCCCACACGGCGCCTGGCGCCATGGCCATGGGCACGGACGGCATGGCAGAGATGGCATCCATGCACATGCCGCTTCCCGTCAATACGCTGCCGATGATGTCGGGGACCGGGCCGTTCGGGCCGATCGAGATGGGCGGCATGTTCACGGTGATGAAGGTGCGCGAGGGTCTAGAGCCGAGCGACTACAGTGATCCCGGCTGGTACCGGCACCCGCCGGGCACCGTGGCCTACGCGGTCGATGCGGGCGAGGCCGGCGCACCGCACCGGCCTGAGACGAAGCCCGCGCCGGCAGGCGAGCCGCCGCCGTCAGGCCACCAACACCATTAGCCAGGACGCAAGCGTAAGGGAGACATAGTATGTGCAAGACCGTATTCTTCGCCGCCTTCCTCTGCGGTGCTGCGCTGAACTCAGTCATGGCCCATGAACAACATCGCATGGAGTGCACCGAGACCGCCATCCATGCGATGCACGCCGACATTCAGGCGATGGAGGGCGGCGAGGCCAAGACGACAGCCATGAAAGAAATAGACATGGCTGAAGATATGATGGCCAAAAAGGACATGGAGGCCTGCATGACCCATATGCACAAGGCCATGGAGGCGATCGAGAAATAAATTGGGGGCGTAGGAATGTCGGATCTGCCAGCCTCCCGGAGACATTGGCTGTTCGCAACGGTAGCGGCAGTCGCTCTGTTATGCGCGATCGGGGCTGCGGCGCTCTATGGCGGCCTCTTCAATGTCGCGGCGGATGTCCCGCACAGCAACGCGCTCTACTGGCTGCTGGAGACGGCACGGGAGCGGTCGATCGCTGTTCGCGCCACTGGTATCGTTGTCCCGGACGATCTCGCCGATCCCAGGCGTATTGCCTCCGGCGCCGGGCAATATGCGGAGATGTGCAGTCACTGCCATCTCGCTCCCGGCATGAAGCGGACCGAGATCAGCCGGGGTCTCTATCCGAGAGCGCCCGAACTCCGGCGCGGCAGCGACCTCACGCCAGCGGAGGCATTCTGGGTGGTGAAACACGGGATCAAGATGACGGGCATGCCGGCCTGGGGACTAACGCACGACGACGAAATTCTATGGGACGTGGTCGCCTTCCTAAGGAAGCTGCCGGACCTCACGCCGGAACAATATCGCAGCCTTGTGGAAAGCGCCCCAAAGACTCACGGCGAAAGCATGGAGGGCGGGCAGATGGATCATATGGACCATTGATTGCTAGGCTTGGCGCCATCGCCTTCGTGGTTGATGAAGCCGTGCAATGGCCCCACAATCACGCCGATTTGGCCTGACCGTAACGCGAGCCGCCCCATAACCCTATGATCGACAAGCTCGAATTCATCATCGCGCTGTCCCGGGAGCGGCATTTCGGCCACGCGGCGGAAGCCTGCGGCGTGAGCCAGCCGACCTTCTCGGCCGCCATCAAGCAGCTCGAGGACATGCTCGGCGTGCTCCTGGTGCAACGCGGCTCCCGCTTCCAGGGCTTCACGCCGGAGGGCGAGCGGGTGCTCGACTGGGCGCGCCGCATCGTCGGCGATGCCCGCGCCATGCGCCAGGAGATCGACGCGCTGAAGCATGGCCTTTCGGGACATATCCGCATCGCCGCCATCCCGACGGCGCTCGCCATGTGCGCCATGATCACCACGCCCTACCGCGCGCAGCATCCCGACGTGAGCTTCACCATCCTGTCGCGCAACTCGATCGAAGTCCTGGGCATGCTGGAAAATCTGGAGGTCGATGCCGGGCTCACGTATCTCGACAACGAGCCCCTGGGCCGGGTGCAGACCGTGCCGCTTTACAGCGAGGAGTATCGCCTGCTGGCTTCAGCCGACAGCCCGCTCGGCAAGCGCGATCAGGTCACCTGGGCCGAGGTGGGCAAGGTGCCGCTTTGCCTGCTCACGCCCGACATGCAGAACCGGCGCATCATCGAGGACCTGCTGAAACAGGCGGGGGCCGATGTGGCGCCGACCTTGGAATCGGATTCGATCGTCGTGCTCTTCGCTCATGTGCGCACGGGCCGCTGGGCGTCTGTCATGCCCGCCAAACTCGCCGACGTGCTCGGCCTGACCGAGAAGGTGCGCGCCATTCCCATCGTCGAGCCGGAGGTGACGCATTCCATCGGACTGGTGGTGCCAAAGCGCAATCCGCTGACCCCGTTGATCCATGCGCTGGTCAGCGAGGCCAAGCACCTGGTGCCGATCCTGAATGCCGATTGGCCGGCGGCGCAGATGCATCTGAACCACCGCGGGAGCAAGACCCGGGTGCGCGGCCGCCTCGCCTAACACGATTCCAAAATCATCCCTCCCCTTGATGGGGAGGGATCAAGCATATGCTTACGGCATGACCGCGACGCCCCACGGCAAGCGACCGACGGGGACGGACTTCACGGGCTTCAAGGTGGCCACGTCGATAATGGTAATATCGTTGGTGAGACCGTTGGCGACATAATATTTGCTGCCGTCGGTGCTGAACTCGCCATGCCAGGGACGTTGCCCGACCAGGACGTAGTCCTTGACCTCCTTGGTCGCAGTGTCGATGACGGCGACGCGGTTTGAAGGACCGAGCGGAGCGAACAACAGCTTGCCGTCCTTACTGAAATCCATGCCGACAGGCTGAAGCTGCTCGGGGCGAACGCCCGGCACCTCGAAGCCGATCTTCTTGACAATCTTCCATTTCTTCGGGTTGTCCCAGTCGCTGGTATCGATGACGGAGATGGTGCCGCCGATCTCGGACGATACCCAAAGCTCCTTCAGGTCGTCCGTGAACTTGGCCTCGCGCGGGCGGCTGTCGACCAGGATATTGCCGACCAGCTTCTTGGTGGCGGTGTCAATGATATGCGCCATGCTGGTGCTTTCGGAGGTGGCGGCGGTATAGCGGTCGTCGGAGCTCACGGTCATGCCTTCCGGCTCGACGCCGACCGGCACCTCGCCCAGAACCTCGCCGCTCTTAACGTCCATGATGGTCACCATCGAATCGTCCTCGTTGGCGATGTAGATGGTCTTGCCGCTCGAATCGACCGCCATGAGCTCGGGGTCGGGGCCCGACTCGAGTTGGCGTGTCACTTCCATCGTCTTGGTGTCGATCACGTCCATGATGTCGCCATCACCGGCGGCCACGAACAGCTCAGAATTGTCGGGGCTCAGAATGATGCCGCGCGGCCGACGCGAGGTCTTGATGGTTTTGATGATTTCAAACGTATCGCCGTTTAGCACCGTAATGGTGTTGTCCTTCTCATTGGCGACGAAGATGGTCTCGGCGAAGGCCGGAGCAGTCAGAAGAAGCACTACGGCGGATACCGCGGCAAAGGTCGTGCGCATCATGGGTCTTACCGTTGGTGGGGGTTTAAGGAAACTTGCACTTGGTCTCGGGCTTGTCGAAGCCGAGCGTGTCGGTGAGGTTGGTCTGGTGCAGGAAGCCCTCTTGCGGCGAGGTCGAGACGGGAACGCGGGTTCCGCCGCCAAGGATGATCGGCTGGCGCATCTGGTGGTCCCAGTCGCGGAAGCTGAGAGCCTGTCCCTTAAAGGCTTCGAGCTTGAAGTCGTCTGAGAGCATGTAATCCTTGACCTCCTGCGGCGTGGTCTTGCCCGACTTCATGACCGCATCGGCGATGGAGCGCACCCCCACCCAGGCCGTGTAGTCGCGCTCGGTAGCCTTGCGGTTGGCGATGCGAGGAATGGCATTCTGGAGATGCATGCCGCCTGACTCGGTATAGGACCGGTCCCAGGCAGTCGCCTGCAATCCTTGGGTGCCCACCACCGGCCGGGGCAAAGCGGTCCGGTACATCAGGTAATCGCCAAAGTCGTCCTCGGTGTTGATGACCCATAACACATCGTGGTCAGGCGCGCTTTGCGTTTCCATAGGGATTTGTGCCTGGACCTGCTGGTGGCCTGAGTCCAGGTTCCTTGCTCCCGGTGGCAGGTCATAAAGCTGATCCTCGACGACCTTGGCGCCGAAGCGGGCCGCCGCGCGCTTCACCTGCGCGAGATAATCCTGATCCTCCACCCCGTCGCGCCTCAGCACGTACCATCGCGGCCATTTCTTCCAGATGAGATATTGCGCCAGCGCGTCGGCGCGCATCGCCCAGTCGGGGATGATGTGAAAGACGTTCGGGCGGCACTCTTCCTGACGGAGCTTGGTGGCGCTCGACCGGATATTCATGATCACCGAGTTCTTGGCCTCGGGGAGATCGGCCACGGCGAGGAGATCGGTAGGCTCAAGATCGGCGATGATAAAAGTATCGCCGTCGGCCAGCACTTCCTTGGCCTTGGCGACGATGTCGCCATCTGCCGGAAGGATGGCCTCGACCAGCTCGAAGGCGTGGCCGACGAAGCCGCCGGCCTGATTGGCCTCCTTGATCATCAAGCGGGCGCCCTGAATGCCTTTGTCGGTGATGATCTCCTCTGCGTATGAGAGCGGCAGCGGTTCCTCGTAATCCTTGCCGAGATAGACGATACGCGTGGTCTGGAGATCTTCAGCGTTCGCGGCGGGTGCGGCAGCGGCCGGCTCCTTCGTCTCGGAAGATTCGGGAGGAGCGGCCGGCGCGCTCCCAACCATGAGCCACATCATAAAAAATGAGGCGGCTAACCCTGCGAAGGGCCTAAAGCCGCGCCACCATAATGAGACGGACAAACTCGACATAGGCCGGGGCGTTACTCCACTCACGGGCGGCTATTGTTTAGAGAATGCCGCCGATTGGCAATGCGCACTGCACAATAGAGCAGCTGAGCTTTCCGGTCTTCCAATGACCGGAAAGCTCAATCGTCCTGGAATATAAGCGGTCCGGAGGAGGCCATCCAGACGGTGGCAACTTTTCTGCCAAACATCTTACGCTTTTGTAATGGCGGCCGGATCGAGGGGTGTCACCGTCCCATGACGTAAAGGCCGCCAAGCTGACACACAGCCTGGCGGCCTTTATGCAAACGGACTGGGCTAGGCCTTATTGGGCCGGCTGATTGGCCTTGGCCAGCGAGCTCGGATTCTTCATCCGGATGAAGGAGATGATCTTCCACATATCGTCGGAGGTCTTGACGATGCCGCCGAAGGGGGGCATCGGCCCAACCACGATCTCGCTCCTGAGGCGTTTATACGGGCCTTCCTTCACGAGGCCGTCGGTGCCGAGCGCGATCAGCCTGAACACGACGTCGTCATCGGCGCCATAGACCCAGATATCGTTGGTGAGCGGCGGACACATGCCGCCTCCGCCGCCGCCGCCGTGACAGCCATTGCAGCCGGCGGAGAGATACGTCTTCTGACCAAGCGCGCCGATGGCGTCGATCTGGTCGTTATAGGGATTGTGCAGGCCGCCCTTCGGCGTCGCCTTGATGAGATCGAGCGGCGGAGTGGTATCGCCGGCCTTGCAGCATTCACCGCCTGCTGCGGCGGCGGGTGCCGCCTCTTCAGTCTTCGCCGGTTCCTCGGTCGCGCTGGCATTCCACGCAACCGCGCCCATGCCCGCGACCAGGACTATTGCAAAAATTGCCGTGATGATGTTGCGCACGTTTGTTTCCTTACCCTAGTTGTCATTTTTGGTTGAGCCCATTGTCATTGGAGAGCCCCGGTGACGGACCGGGCCATGCACCCTTCAAGGCCGTGCGAGTCTCGCGCGCATATTGCTTCTCCTACCCGGCCTTGTCATGGAAAACTGCATTGGCAAAAGCCCATTTACACCAAGAGTCTTAGCGCATAATGGGTGCTCGGCGAAGCGGCCGGGACAAGATGCGGCATTTTGACTACCCCTGGCGAACCAGGTTTAGGGTCATCGGGTGACTTCGAAATCCAGGTCTTCGAATTTGTAGCGGGGAATTTGCGTCCAGATGCCATCCTCCTGGACCGGCACCTTGTGCAGCTTGACGGCGCCGACCTTCAGCTTGCCGGTCTTGTCGTCAACCCAGAAATCGACGTCGTAATATTCGTCCTTGCTACCGACTTTGCGGAAATCGGTGCAGGCGAAATACTGGCCGTCGGATTTGAGCCGCCTGACCGGCTGGTGTATCTCGACGAATTCCAGCGGGATAGTCTCACCAGTCTTCTCGTCCTTCAGCTCTATGGCGCCGTCCTCATTCTTATTGGCGGCAATGTAATTGTGGATCGCGCTCATTATATGCCAGCCGCGAACTACCTCCATGTCGCCCGGATGCTCCGAGACGGGAAGCCACCACCAGGCAACGGGGAGCCGCGTGACCATGGTCCAGTCGTCGCCGTCGCGCCGCGGCCCTTTC
Source organism: Methyloceanibacter sp. (assembly GCA_040901485.1). Lineage (GTDB taxonomy): Bacteria > Pseudomonadota > Alphaproteobacteria > Rhizobiales > Methyloligellaceae > Methyloceanibacter. Next base: position 2,615 of record JBBDYM010000046.1, on the reverse strand, counting down.
TGCACTCTGATATCCATGAGCTTAAGCTCGCTGCCGTCCGGCCTGAACCAGAAGTCGAGGGCGTATTGCTTCTTGGGCTCGTCCTTATCGTGGAAGATCGTATTGGCGAACCAGCCATAGCCGCTCATGCCGCGGACAATCTTCACCTGCTCGAAGATCAGGTTGAGATCGGAGTCGAGCTTTGGATCGTGGAAGACGAAAACGCCGTCCTTCGAACGTTCCGCAATGATTCTATCGACGGCCTGATTTACCTCGGCCTCGCCAATATCCGCGGCCACCGCCGCCAAAGGGGCCAGATAGCAAAAAGCTACGGCTAAGGCCGCGGCTCCTGCAACTCCAAATCTTCGTGCGAATCCGAAAACCATCACTGGCTCGTCGTGTCTTCCGGTTTGCCACCGGAGGGAGTGGGCGCGCTCGCCGACCGCGCATTGCTGAGCACCAGGATGGCCTGGGCTGCTTCGAGGTTGCCGTTCAGATTGGCCACGTCACGGGCGGTTTGGCCACGTTCGTTCTTGATGTCGGGATCGGCCCCGGCATCCATCAAGAGCCCGATCATGGGCGCGTTATTGTGGCTCGCCGCGACCATCAGCGCCGTTACGCCGGACTTCGACTGGGCGTCGAAATCGGCTTTGCGTTCGATCAGGCCGATGGCGATATCGTTGGGCCTGGTGCTGCCCGGCAGGAACATGGCGCCTTCGGCAGGCGCCATCTGGGCGGCCACGATCATTAGCGGTGTCAGGTCGTCGGCGCCTGAAGCGACACTCACGTCGGCGCCACCCTCCATGAGAGCTTTCGCCGCCTCGTATTTGTTCTCGGCGATGGCAAGCGCGAGCGGCCGGAAGCCTTTCAGGGCCGGCTGCTCGATATCGGCGCCATTCTTCAGCAACGCCTTGATCGATGGCGCATGATCTCGCATCACTGCCGCCGCAAGCGGGGTTATCCCGTTAGCGTCGATGCGATTGGGATCGGCGCCAAGCTCGACCAGCGTCTCGATCAGCCCGTCCTTGCGCTGACGGGCTGCGTTTTGCAGCGGTGCCCAGCCTTGCGGATCGGCCTTGTTCAAATCGGCGCCCTTCCCGACCAGAAACTTGATGCGGTCGATGTCGCCGGCGATGACCGCGTTGCTAAGCTCCTGGTTGAGATCGGCGCCCTCGGCGAGCCAGCCTTCGAGCTTCTCTTTGGTGACCACCTGGTCAGGCGAGGCGAGATCCGGACGCGCCTCGAACACCTGATCGCGCGGCGCGGTGTAGCTGCCATGGGCGGGCAAATCGCCGGCGACCACGCATCTGCTGCATTGCACGAGCGGCACGCCGAAATCCTGCAAAATCTTCTCGACCTCTTCCTCGTGATCCTCGAGCGCGAATTCGAGCAAGTATTTCAGGAAGGCGTCGGTGGTGCGCACGCCGAGCGCCATCTCGAACTCCATGGGGACTTTGTCGTCCATCAAATTGACCGGCAGGATGGTGATGGGCTCGCCCTTCATGGTCTTCACCCAGCCGGCAAAGGGGCCGAACACCGCGGCGACGTCGAACTCGCCATTGAGCATCCGTTGCACCACGTACCAAGGCTGATTCTCGGGCACGAGGTCGGCGTCGTGGGTCTGCAATTGAAGCTTGACGTTATCGACGATGCCCCGCTTGGCGAGCGCGGCGCGGATTCCTGAGGTCTGGAACACCCCGATCGTCAGGTCCTTGAGCTTCGGATCGTCCAGGCCGGTGAGCTCCAGGTCGTCGCGATAAACGAGGACGTAGGGCGTTTTATAGATGGGAAAGGTGGTGAGCAGGCGTCCGTAATTCATCGGGACGTCGAACATCACGTCGCACATATGCTCATCGAAAGTCGAGCGCGTGAGGCCGCGCTCGATAAAGGGCTGCCAATAGTATTTTAGGCGGGCGCCCGTGGCATCGGCGAGGAGCTGCGCAATCTTGTTCTGAAAACCCTCTTTCTTCATGTTGGAAAGAGGCATGTTGCCGGGATCGGCGCAGACGTTCAGGAGCTTGAGCTGCTTGGCCTTGTAGGCTGCCTTGGCGGCGGCGCGGATGGCGATGTGCTCGCTTGGCGTCAGTTCGTCGTAATGCTTGTTGAGATCGCGCTGGATGGCCTTTTTTTCCGGCTTTTCCGTCGCCGCCGCAGGAGCCGTGGCGAGGCCGAGACCGGCGAGGCAGACCGCCACAGCCGTAAAAACACGCAGGGTAGGGGAGAACACGGGCCTTACTTCACTTTTGCTGAGGCGGCATGCGCGCTAGGACGAAAATCCTGCAGGGGGCGCGACCGCGTGTGCCTAATTATCAGGCCTTATATAGGAAAAAGACGCCCGGTGCCACAAGGGCACCGGGCGCCAATTAGCCTAAAAGTTTTCCGTCTATTCGAACAGACGGAACACGTTCAGCTCACCACCCTGCGGGATATGACTCAGGCCAGCAGCCTTGGTCATGGCCGTAGCACCGATGGCGCCGAACTTGTCTTCGAGGTCAAGACCAGCCGTCACGGGAAGGCCGATCCAGCCGCCGATGCCGGAATACACGCCGACATACTGCTTGCCGCCCACCTTATAGGTGATCGGGTTGCCGATGATGCCGGACCCGAGCTTGCGGCTCCACACGATCTTGCCGGAG
>JBBDYM010000045.1:0-14953 GCA_040901485.1 Methyloceanibacter sp. | reverse complement strand
AATTCGTGGCCGAGACCGATGAGCGCTTCGACGTGATCATGGTCGATTCCACCGATCCGATCGGCCCGGGCGCGGTGCTGTTCACCAAGGAGTTCTATACCGACTGCCGCCGGGCGCTTGCCGATGGCGGCATTCTCGTCACCCAGAACGGCCTGCCCTTCCTGCAGGCGGCCGAGCTCAAGCAAAGCGCGACCTATTTCCGCGACCTGTTCGACGATACCTTTGCCTATCTCGCCACCACGCCGAGCTATTTCGGCGGCCCCATGTCCTTCGGCTGGGCCACCGACAACGCCAAGCTGCGCAAGTTGAAGCCGAGCAAGCTGGCGAAACGCCATGCCAAGGCCGGCGGCTTTGCCACGCGCTATTGGAGTCCGGAGGTGCAGGTCGGCGCCTTCGCGCTCCCCAATTACGTGCGCGAGCTGGTCGAACCCTAAAGCCGTGCGATCTTCGGCAACGCGCCGATCAGCGGGCTGCAATAATCGTGGAAAGCGGGACTCACGTCGTTTCGGCCCGCGATGAACTCGGCCGGCATGTGACGGGTGCGCCGCGCCACCGCGGCGAGATCGGCGCGGCGGCATTCGCTGGCGTAAGGCGCGTTACCGGTCCGCACGAGGATCACCGAGGCGGATGCATCGCCCTTGCCGGCAAGCGCGGCGGCATAGCGGCCGACGGCGCGGGCCTCTTCTGCGTCGACCGGCGAGGCATAGGGCCAGCAGCGCTGAAGATAGCCGAACGTGTCGGCGCGCACGCGCGGTGCCTTGCCGCCTTTGGGCGTAAGCCCCTTCTTGACCAGGTCGGAGAGCCCGTCGCCAAGCGCGCCGGATCCGGAGAGCTGCACGTTGCCGTGCGCGTCAACCTCGCCCGAGCCCATCAGCTTGGGCGCGATCTCCGCCCCGGTCTCGTCGCGTATCCCCTCGCTCACGGCGATCTGGCAGCGCCCGAGCCTGGCATAGACCGCTTCGATATCGGCGAGGAATGCATCGGTGGAGAAGGGCACCTCTGGAAGGTAGATGAGATGCGGCGCGGGCCGATCGGCGGGTGCCATGCCGTCGCTCGCCTGACCACGGGCAAGCGAGGCGGCGGCGGTGAGGAAGCCCGCGTTACGTCCCATGATCACGTTGATCTTGATGCCGCCGAGCGAGGCGTTGTCGAGCGCATCCCCCATATGGGCGAGCGTCACGTAGCGCGCGGCGGAGGGAAAGCCCGGCGTGTGGTCGTTCTCCAGAAGATCGTTGTCGATGGTCTTGGGCACGTGGAAGCAGCGAAGCTCGTAGCCAGCCGCGGCCGCCTTCTCGCTGACGATGCGGCAGGCGTCGGCCGAATCGTTGCCGCCGATATAGAAGAAATAGCGAATGTCGTTTCGGCGGCAGCCTTCGAGGATCTTCTGGCAATAGGCCTCGTCGGGCTTGTCGCGGGTCGAGCCGAGCGCCGCTGACGGCGTGCCGGCGATGGCATCGAGCTTATCCTTGCCGATGGTGGTGAGATCGACAAAACCGTCGGTTCCAGGCTTGAGCAGGCCGCGCACGCCGTGACGCAAGCCGATGATGCGCTTCACCTGGCCCGAGGCTGCGAGCCCCGCCTGTAGGCTCTCGACGATACCGGCCAGCGATTGATTGATGACCGCGGTCGGCCCTCCCGACTGGCCGATCGCCGCATTCCCGGTGACAAGATCAGGCACGAAGCGCTCCCTCATTCATGGCCGCGCACCATGCCCCGGACCCTTGCGGTCTGGCAAGGCTAGGAACTAAAGCTGGAGGAGATGCAGGCTGAAGAGGTTGGCGGGGTCGGTCCACACTTTGGCGGGGCGCCAGCCGGCGCTGCGGGCAAGCGCCTGGAATTCGGCCACGGTGTATTTATGCGAGTTCTCGGTGTGGATGCGCTCGCCCTTGGCAAAGGTGAAGCCGTGCCCTTTAACCCGCACCGTTTGATCGGCAAGGCTCACGATATAGATCTCGATACGCCCGGCGCGCGCATTGTAGGTCGCCTCGTGGGCGAAGCGGGTGAGGTCGAAATCGCCGTCGAGCTCGCGATTGATGCGCGCCAGCAGATTGAGATTGAAAGCGGCGGTGACGCCCGCTTTGTCGTTATAGGCGGGGATGAGGATCGACACGTCCTTCTTGAGATCAACGCCGATCAGGAAGGCGCTGCCCTTCCCCAGCAGCCGGGCGGCGCCGGCGAGGAATGCTCTCGCCTCTTCGTGGCCGAGATTGCCGATGGTCGAGCCCGAGAAGAATCCGAGCCGTAGATGGCGCTTCGCCAGTTTGGGCAGGGCACGCGTCTTGGTGAAATCGGCGATGAGCGGCACGATGGACAGATTCGCGTGCCGCGCGGAGAGCCAACGGGCTGCCGCCTGCAAGCTCTCGGCGGCGATGTCGATGGGGATGTAGGCGGGGACCTCGCCAAGCGCCTCGATCAAGAGGCTGGTCTTGCGGCTCGAGCCTGAGCCGAACTCGACCAAGACGCGAGGAAGCTCGATGCTTTGCGCGATCTCGGCGCCGTAGGTTTCGAGCAGGGCGGTCTCGACGCGCGTCGGATAATATTCCTCGAGTTGCGTGATCTGCTCGAATAGATCGGAGCCCACCGCATCGTAAAAGAATCGGCAGGGAATGCGGCGCGGCCATCGCGCGAAGCCTGCGAGTACCGCCGCTTCGAAGTCGTCGCGCGACATGTCGAGCGTCGGGCGCGCGCCATCGGAAAGGGTCTCCGAGCTGTCCGGCAGCTCAATCGAGATGTCGGATTCCGTCACGAATCCCCGGCCAGTCTGAGCCCCATGAATTGCCAGCGCTGATGGGGATAGAAGAAATTGCGGTAGGTGGCGCGGATATGCCCGTCGGGCGTGGCGCAGGAGCCGCCCTTGAGCACGAACTGATTGCACATGAACTTGCCGTTATATTCGCCGACCGCGCCGGGCGCCGCCTTGAAGCCCGGATAGGGGAGATAGGCGCTTCCCGTCCATTCCCACACATCGCCGAACATCTGCGCGAGCCCGTCGCCATTCTTGGCGGGCATGGGCCGCAACTGATCGCCGCCGAGTGTGCGGCCTTCGAGCTTCACGCTTGCAGCGGCCACTTCCCACTCGAACTCGGTGGGGAGCCGGTAGCCGGCCCAGCGCGCGAAGGCGTCCGCCTCGTAATAGCTAACATGGGTGACGGGCGCGGCGGGGTCCACGGGGCGGAAGCCGAGCAGGCTCATCTGCATATAGCCGCCTTCCACCTCCTCGAAATAAAGCGGGCCCTGCCAGTCTTGGGCCTGCACCGTGGCCCAGCCGTCGGCGAGCCAGAGCGTCGGCGTGCGATAGCCGCCATCCTCGATGAACTGGATCCACTCGTCATTGGTAACGCATCGACGCGCGAGCTTGAAGGGGCGCAGCAGCACTTCGTGGCGCGGCCCTTCATTGTCGTAGGCGAAGCCAGGACCCTCATGCCCCACGTCGAAGATGCCGCCATCGAAGGAGACGAAGACGAGCGGTGTCGTGCCGTGCACCGACACGCCAGGATTGGCAGGCCGGTAGGCAGGCTTGAGCGGGCCCGCCGCGAACAGACTCAGGGTATCGGTGAGCAGAAGCTCCTGGTGCTGTTGCTCGTGATTGATGCCGAGCTCCACCAGCGCCATGGCCTCGGTCGGCAACTCGCGCGCGCATAGGCGGTGGAGCGCCGCATCGACATAGGTGCGATAGGCACGCACCTCCTCGGCGGTGGGCCGCGTCAGCAGCCCGCGTTTGGGGCGCGGATGCCTGGGACCCACGCTCTCGTAATAGGAGTTGAAGCAATATTCGAATTTCTCGTCGAACACACGATATCCGGGCAGGAACCGCTTCAGCAGGAACGCCTCGAAGAACCAGGTGGTGTGCGCCAGATGCCATTTGGCCGGACTCGAATCGTCATTGGCCTGGACCACCTGGTCCTCGTCGCTCAACGGGCGCGCCAGCTCGGTGGAGAGGTGTCGCGTCGCAACCAGGCGGTCGCGCAGCGATGTCGGGGGCGATTTGACGCGCCGCTTGGGCTTAGTCAGCACAGCGTTTTCCAGGCTCAATCGACCCTCCCTCGGCTTGAAGCCTATTTCCGTGAAGTTGGCTGGTTGCTTGGCTGGTTGCCAGGGATGCAACGCCATTTCTAGCACCTTGTTCCCAGGCCCGGAATGTTTAACCATGCATAATTCCGTGACGTTTGTTTGAGTCCCGAGGAGCGCCTTGTGCTCGACAGAGATGATGTGATCGTCCCCTTTGACGGACGGCAATCGCCGGTGGCGGCGGAAATCCAGCGTGGCGTGTGCCGCGCCTTGCGCCTGCGCGGCCATTCGGTGGTTACCGAACTTCCGCTCGCCAATGGTCGCCGCGCCGACGTGGTGGGGCTATCGTCAGGCGGCGACGTGCTGATCGTGGAGATCAAGTCTTGTCTGCTCGATTACCAGAGCGATGGGAAATGGCACGATTATCTGCCCTATTGCGACAGGCTCTATTTCGCCGTGGCGGCAGATTTCCCGTGTGAAATCATCCCAGCCGAAGCGGGGCTTATCCTCGCCGACCGCTACGGCGCCGAGATGATGCGCGAGGCGATCGAGGAACGGCTAACGGCCGCGCGGCGCAAGGCCATGATGCTCGCCTTCGCGCGGGCCGCGGCGCTGCGCTTGCAGCGTCACCTCGATCCGGGCAGCAGCTTCGAGATTTAAGGTCGTTACTTAGGCGCGCGCTTGGCGAGAATGCGCTGCAGCGTGCGGCGGTGCATGTTGAGCCGGCGCGCCGTCTCCGAGACGTTGCGGTTGCACAGCTCGTAGACCCGCTGGATGTGCTCCCAGCGCACGCGGTCGGCCGACATCGGGTTCTCCGGCGGCGGCGGCGCCTTGTCCGCGGCGGAGGCGACCAGCGCGTTATAGACGTCGTCGGCGTCGGCGGGCTTGGCGAGATAATCGACGGCGCCGAGCTTCACCGCGGTGACGGCGGTGGCGATGTTGCCGTAGCCGGTCAGCACCACGGCGCGCGCCTCCGGGCGCACGTCTTTCAGCGCGGCAATGACGTCAATGCCGTGGCCGTCGTCGAGGCGCATGTCGACCACGGCGAAAGCCGGGGGCCGGCGCTTCAGCGAAGACAGGCCGTCCTCCACCGAGGCGGCTTGCTCGACCTCGAAGCCGCGTGCTTCCATGGCGCGCGCGAGCCGCGCCAGGAAGGCGCGATCGTCGTCCACGATCAGGAGGGTATTGTCCTGGGGGACCGGGGAGACCGGTTGCGCATCCATGTCAAAGCTCTCCTTTCGCTCGCCACGAGCCCGTGCCTAAGCGCAAACTCATTGGAAAATATGGCTTTAAGCGGGGCCTCCGCCGTCAGCATTGCCGTAGAGCTATGCCTTTTGCCGCCCTTCGGCAAGGCCGGGCAGGACGAATTTAGGAGAGATCGATCCCGCGTCAGCTGCGGGCGAGCACGATCTGCCGGAACTGGGACAGATCGAGAGCGCCGCTTTCCAGCGCCTGGGCCGTGAACAGGGTCACCACCACCAGGCCGGCAAGGATCAGGATTTCTTGCTTGAGGCTCATGGACGTTACCACCAGTCGCTGAAAATAGCGCAGCATGGTTAACGGAAAGTTGTGAACGCTAGACGACAGGTTCGTGATCCACGCGGGCCGGCTCGGCGAGGCGCTCGAATCGGGCCCGCGGCCAGACTACGGTGATCACGGCGCCGCTTTGCGGCCCTGGCCGGTTGGCGAGATCGAGCCGCGCGCCCGAACGCTCGAGCAAGGTCTTGGCGATGAAAAAGCCAAGCCCCATGCCGACGTTGTCGGGCGCTTCCTCTTCCCAGATCTGGTCCGGCCGCGTGGTGACGAAGGGCTCGCCAAGCTGCTCCAGCACGTTCGGCGGAAAACCGGCCCCGTCATCGGCAATGACGACCGTAACCTCGTCCTTGGACCAACGCGCCTCGACCTCGACCTTGCTCGCGGCGAAATCGACGGCGTTCTCCACCAGATTGCCGAGACCGTAGAGGACGCCGGGATTGCGCTGGGTCACCGGCTCTTGCGCCGCCGGCGTGCCGGGCTGGATTCCATTGGCGGGACCGGTCTCGACCTCGATCGGCACGGAGACCAGCCGGTGTGGCGACACCGCTTCCTCGATGAGGTGGCTTACCGATAAGCGCGAGACGATGAGATCGAGCTGCTCGCCGCGCCCGGCAAGCTCGGCGAGGATCTCGCGGCAACGTTCGGCTTGTGCGCGCAACAGCACCAGATCCTCGTAATGCGGATCGGAAGGCTTCACGTCGCGCATCAATTCCTTGGTCACCACGGCAATGGTCGCGAGCGGCGTACCGAGCCCGTGCGCCGCTGCCGCCGCCAGCCCGTCGAGCGCCGAGAGTTTCTGCTCGCGCGCCAGCACCATCTCGGCTGCCGCCAAGGCTTCCGCCATGCGCCGCCCTTCCTCGGCCGTGCGCCAGGAATAGAAGCTGATGAACAGGATGCCCGACACCAGCGCCGCCCAGACGCCCATCACATAAGGGAAGGGCAGCACCAGATTGGTGTGATCGAACCAGGGCAGCGGATAGTGGAAGGTGGTGAGCAGCGTCGCCGCGCCGATGGCGAGCGCGCCGAGCGCCCCGATAATATTGAGCGGCAAGGTCGAAGCCGACACCGTGACCGGCGCGATCAGCAAGAAGGCGAAGGGGTTCTGCAAGCCGCCGGTCAGATAGAGCAGCGCGGCGAGCTGAAGGATGTCGTAGCCGAGCATGAGAAAGGCGTAATAGCTCTTGAGCCGGTGGCTGGCCGGATAGCGGATGCGCAGCGCCACATTGATCCAGGCCGAAAGCGCGATCACCGCTAGGCACGCACCGATGGGCAGCTCGATGCCGAGCACCCAATAGGCGCCGATCACGGTGATGGTCTGGCCGAGCACGGCAAGCCAGCGGAGCCGCACGATGGTCTGCAGCCTGAGCCGGCTTTCGCCGGCACGGAGCCATTCCGGCACGGTGGCGGGGCGGGCGGTTTGACTATGGTCGAGCGCGGTCATAGGTGAACTCTAGCACGGGGAGACCAAGTCATAATTCCGTCAAAGCGGGCGAGCAGCGCAAGGGCATGGACAAGAGTATCGGCGATACGGCCGGAATTGGCAGGGCAAGCCTCCCTGAGGTAAGCCTCCCTGAGGCAAGCCTCTCCGAGGCAAGCCTCCCCGTTGAGGTGCGCGATCTTACTAAGCGTTACGGCGCGGTCACCGCGGTCGACCGCATAGACTTTACCCTGTACCCCGCGAGCACGGTGGCGCTGCTTGGCGGCAACGGCGCCGGCAAGACCACGACCATCGCCATGCTGCTCGGGCTCGTCATGCCCACCTCCGGCGAGGTCAAGGTGTTCGGCGCCGATATGAGCACCAATCGCGGCGCGGTCGCCCATCGGATCAATTTTCAGAGCCCTTATGTCGATCTGCCGATGCGCCTCACCGTCAGGCAGAACCTCACCGTCTATGCCGGGCTTTACGGCGTTGCCAACGCCACGGAGCGCATCGCCTATATCGCCGAGGATTTGCAGATCGAGCCGCTGCTCGACCGCCCGACCGGCAAGCTCTCCGCCGGCCAGAAGACGCGCGTCGGTCTCGCCAAGGCGCTGCTCAATGCGCCCGAGCTTCTGCTGCTCGACGAGCCCACGGCCTCGCTCGACCCCGACACCGCCGACTGGATCAGGGGCAAGCTGAAGACTTACGCGCAAGAGCGCGGCGCCACACTGCTCATCGCCTCGCACAACATGGCCGAGGTGGAGCGCCTCGCCGACCGCGTGATCCTGCTTCACGCCGGGCGCATCATCGAGGACGAGACGCCGGCGCGCCTGATCGAGACTTACGGCCAGGAGACGCTCGAGGACGTGTTCCTCGACGTGGTGCGTGGCCGCGTCAAGAAAGCAGGGCCGGAACGGAAAGCGTCATGACCACGGTCCCTTCCATCACGAGTGGCGCCCTGCCGGTGCTCCTGCCGCCGACCGGGCTGCATGCTTCGCTCCGGCGCATCTGGGCGCTAGTCGAGCGCTACATGTATCTCTTGCGGAGTTCCGGTGTCAGGCTGATCGAGCTGATCTACTGGCCGTTCCTGCAGATGCTTACCTGGGGCTTCCTGCAGAAATATCTCGCCGACACCACGAGCCCGCTGGCAATGGGCGCGGGCGTCCTGATCGGCTCTGTGCTGCTGTGGGACATTCTGTTCCGCTCCAAGATCGGCTTCTCCACCACCTTCATCGAGGAGATGTGGTCGCGCAATCTCGGCAATCTGATGACCAGCCCCCTGCGCCCGTTCGAGCTGGTCGCCGGATTGAGCGTGTGGAGCATCATCCGTCTGCTCGTGGGCATGGTGCCGGTCACCATCGCCGCCTATTACATTTTCGGCTTCAACCTGCTCGATCTCGGCCTGCCGCTCGCCGCCTTTTTCGGCGTGCTGGTGCTGACCAGCTGGGCGCTCGGGCTGATCGCCGCCGGCGTGATTCTGCGCTATGGACTCGGCGCCGAAGAACTTGCCTGGTCGCTCGCCTTTTTGCTGTTGCCGCTGTGTTGCGTGTATTATCCGGTGTCTGTGCTGCCGGATTGGCTCCAGCCGGTGGCTCTGGCGCTGCCCCCGACCCATGTGTTCGAAGGCATGCGTTCGATCCTGCTGCATAATACCTTCGACGTGACGGAGCTGTGGTGGGCGCTCTGGCTGAATGCGGTCTATCTGATCGCGGGCTATGTGACCTTCAGCCGGTTCCTGGCGAGCGCCAAGGTCAACGGCACGCTGCTTCAACTGGGTGAATAAAATGCAACAACGCCGCCTGCTCATGGTCATTATCGCTGGCTTTCTCATCGGCGCTCTCGGCGGCGCCGCGGCGCTGGTCGTGAGCCAAGGCACGCCGGGCACGAAAGTCACCACCACCGGCAAGGCGCTGGTCGGCGGTCCCTTCGCCCTGGTCGGCGAAGGCGGCAAGACCTTCACCGACCGCGATTTCCGGGGACGCCACATGCTGGTGTTCTTCGGCTTCACCCATTGCCCCGACATCTGCCCGGCCGAGCTGCAGGTGATGGCGGCAAGCCTCGACGAGCTTGGCGATAAGGCGAAGGAGGTGGTGCCCATCTTCATCACGCTCGATCCCGAGCGCGACACGCCCGAGGTCGTCGTCAACTATGTGAAGAATTTCGGCCCTGAGTTCGTCGGCCTGACCGGCTCGCCCGAGGCGATCGCCGAAGCGGCCAAGGCGTATCGGGTGGCTTATTCCAAATTCACGCCCGAGGGGGCGGAAGCGGGCGACAATTACAGCATCGACCACACGGCGCTGGTCTATCTCATGGGACCCGACGGCGAGTTCATCACCCACATTCCCTACGGCACGCAAGCAGGCAAGATGGCCGAGACTCTGCGCCGCTACCTTTAGCCGCGCGGCCGATGCGCCCCCGCGTCAAGTTGTCGTTGCACTGCAACAAAGAATCACCATCTCCTTTTGCGATGCAGCATTTAAGATGCAGCAACGTGAGGGATTTGGATGCTTTATCACCTTTATGAGCTGAACCAGGCCGCCTTGAGCCCGGCCCGAGCCGCGGCTGACGCCTACCGGCTCCTGTTCCGCAATCCCCTGAATCCGGCCGCGCACACCCCGCTCGGCAAGGGCGCCGCGGCGGTGCTCGAGCTGTTCGAGCGCACCACGCGCCGGTACCGCAAGCCCGCCTGGGATATCGCCTCGACCGAAGTGGACGGGCGCGAGGTCGCCGTGCGCGAGCGCGTGCTTCTGAAAAAGCCGTTCTGCAATCTGGTTCATTTCGAGCGCGACGTGCTTGCACGCCGGCGCCGCCAGGACGCCAAGCTGCTGATCGTGGCGCCACTCGCCGGCCATTTCCCCACGCTGTTACGCGGCACGGTGCGCGATCTGCTCCCCTACTACGAGGTGTATGTCACCGAATGGCAGGACGCGCGCTACGTGCCGCGCGCCGAGGGTACCTTCGACCTCGACGATTACATCGACTACGTGGTCGAGTTCCTGCGGGTTTTCCGCGGCGACGTGCATGTCATGGCGGTTTGTCAGCCGACCGTACCGGTGTTCGCCGCGGTGTCGTTGATGGAGGCAAAAGGCGACCTCGACGTACCCCATTCCATGATCCTCATGGCCGGCCCCATCGACACCCGCGAGAGCCCGACCGCGGTCAACCGCTTCGCCGAAGGCAAGCCGCTGAACTGGTTCCGCCACAACGTCATCACCCAGGTGCCGTGGCCCTATCCCGGCATGATGCGCTTGGTTTATCCGGGCTTCCTGCAGCTCTCCGGCTTCATGGGCATGAATTTCGACCGCCACATCACGGCGCATCGCGACCTGTTCCATAATCTGATCCGCGGCGACGGCGACTCTGCCGACAAGCACCGCGAGTTCTACGACGAGTTCCTGGCGGTGATGGACCTCACCGCCGACTATTATCTCCAGACCATCGAGACCGTGTTCATCGAACAGAAGCTGCCGCGCGGCCTGATGGTCCACCGCAACGACAAGGTGGACCCGAGCAAGATCCATCGCGTGGCGTTGATGACGGTGGAAGGGGAGCGGGACGATATTTCCGGGATCGGCCAGACCGGCGCGGCACAGACCTTGTGCAGCAACCTCCCGGATGCGCTGCGCGAGCATCATGTTCAGCCCGGCGTCGGCCATTACGGGGTGTTCAACGGCTCGCGCTTTTGCGCCGAGATCGTGCCGAAAATCCGCAAGTTCACCGGCGCCCACCAGCAGGCCAAAGGCGTGCTCGCCAGAGCCTTCAGCCGCACCGCCTAAGCCCGGACGCGGCTCCCGCAAAAGCCTGTGCTACTGTTGCCGTCGATTCGAAAAGATCGGGCGGCAGGACGAGATGCTCAAGCGGCTCAGACTCGGTCGTGGCGAGACTGTCGAGGTCAAGATTGGCGGGCTCGACGTGCCGATGCTGTTGCGGCGCAGTCCGCGCGCACGGCGTATCAGCCTGCAAGTGAGCGAAGCGCGCCGTGGCGCCGTGCTCACTATGCCGCTCTATACGAGCTATGCCGACGCCGACGAATTCCTCTCGCGTCATCTCGATTGGTTGAAGGAACGCGTGGCGGGACTCGGCGAGGCCGTGCCCTTCACGCACGGCGCTGTTATTCCTTTGCGCGGTTACGCCCATGTGGTCCGGTTTGCCGGATCGGTGCGAAAGCGGGGCGTGGTGTGGATCGAGACAGCGGACGGTGCCGAGGCCGCGCCCTTATGGCCGGGAGGCGCGTGCGTGCCGGTTGAGAGATTGCCGCAGCTCCATGTGACGGGCGAAGACAAACACGCGCCGCGCCGCCTACTCGATTGGCTGAAGCGTCAGGCCCATCTCGATCTCAAGACCTGCGTCGATGTGCATGCGGGCCGCCTCGGACTTCAGCCCAAGCGTATAGTCGTGCGCGACCAGACCACCCGCTGGGGCTCGTGCTCGACCACCGGCGCCCTGTCCTTCTCGTGGCGGCTGGTGCTCGCGCCGCCATTCGTGCTCGATTATCTCGCGGCGCACGAGGTCGCCCATCTCGCCCACATGAATCACGGGCCGCGCTTCTGGGCGCTGGTGGCCCGCACCATGCCTGGGCAAGAGACGGCGCGGGCCTGGCTGCGCAAGCATGGCGCGAACCTGCATAGCTATGGCGCAGGCGGGACACACTCCATGTCGCGAGGGTCTTCGCCCAAGCGCAGCATCGAATAGCTTATCCGCCGAAGAAGCCAAACACGCGCCGGAACAGAGACTGACCGGATGCCGCACGCTTCGTCTGTGGCGCGTTCCACGGCAGCCGCGCGATGGCGTCATAGAGGACGGGCCCGCCCGTGCCGGGCAGGGCCAGCGGTGGCTTATCGGCATGGGCCTGCAGCATGATGTCGTGCCAGAGCTGCGCAGGCAGGGTGCCGCCGGTCACCTTGCGCATCGGCGTGTTGTCGTCGTTGCCGATCCACACGCCGGCGACGTAGTGCGCCGTGTAGCCCACGAACCAGGCGTCACGCGAGGCTTGCGTGGTTCCCGTCTTGCCGGCGGCGACATGGATGGGAATCGCGGCGCGCTTGCCCGTGCCGCGGATCAGCGCCGCGTTGAGCATGTCGTTCATCGCCCCGACATAAGCGGGCGACACCACCTGGCCCGTGGTGCGATGCCGCCGCGCATAAAGCACCTTGCCGTCGCTGTTGCGGATCCGCGTGATGACATGCGGCATGACCCCCTGGCCGCCATTGGCGAAGGGGGCGTAAGCGCCCGTCAATTCGAGCAGCGTAACCTCGGCTGTGCCGAGCGCGAGCGAGGGGCTGTGATGCAGCTCGGATTGAATGCCGAGCCGATGCGCCGTGTGCGCCACGCGCGAAGGTCCCACCGCCGCGGTGACCTTGGCGGCAACGGTGTTGAGCGAGTGCGCCAGACCCTCTCTTAAACTCACCTCGCCGCGATAGGTGCCGGTGTAGTTGCGCGGCGTCCATCCGGCGATGGTGGTCGGCCCGTCATAGGCGCGCGAATCGGGGCTATAGCCGCGCTCGAGCGCCGCGAGATAGACGAAAGGCTTGAAGGCCGAGCCCGGCTGGCGCAGCGCCTTGATGGCGCGGTCGAAGGGGCTTGCCTGGTAGGAGCGGCCGCCGACCACCGCCTTCACACTGCCGGACGGGTCGAGTACGACCACGGCGCCTTCGTCGGCGCCCGATTTTTTACCCTCCGCGTCGAGGAGTTGGCGGAGTGCCTTCTGCGCCGCGCGCTGAAGGCCGGCATCGATGGTGGTGTCGACGATCAGGTCGCTCTCGTTTTCGCCGACGAATTCCGGTAGGAGCTCGGCCACCCAGTCGACGGCGTAGGGGTAGCCGGTCTCGTCGCCCTTGGCGCTGAGCCCAAGCGGTTGCGTCGCCGCCACGCTCGCCTCGGCCTCTTCGATGAATCCGGCATCGACCATGCGGTCGAGCACCTGGGAGACGCGGGCATTCGCCAGCTTCACGCTTCGTCGCGGCGTATAGCGCGACGGCGCCTTGAGCAGGCCGGCAAGCAGTGCCGCCTGGGGCAAAGTGAGGGCGCGCGCCGGCTTGCCGAAATAATGCCGCGACGCCGCTTCCACGCCATAGCTTCCGCCGCCGAAATAGACGCGGTTGAGATAAAGCTCGAGGATCTCGTCCTTGGCGAAGCGCCGCTCGAGCCACACCGCGTAGATCAGCTCCTCGATCTTGCGCGTGAGGGTGCGTTCGGGCTTGAGGAATAGGTTCTTGGCGAGCTGCTGGGTGATGGTCGAGCCGCCTTCGAACACCGCGCCTTGTTGCGCGTTGCGGATGCCGGCGCGGATGAGCCCCAGCGGGTCGATGCCCACATGGTAATAGAAGCGGCGGTCCTCGGTGGCGAGCACGGCGTTGACGAGATGCGGCGACAGAGCGTCGAGACGCGCATGGCCGCGGCGCAGGCCTCGCTCGGCGAGCACGGTGCCGTCGGCGGCGCGCACGGTGACATTGGGCGGCCTGGTGTCGAGCATGGGGTCGGGCAGGCGCGCGATAAAGATGGCCAGTGCGAGTCCGCCGACGGTGGCCACGCAAAGCGACGCGAACAGCGAATAGCGGAGAAGGCCGATGAGAATGGGGTGCCGCGCCATGGCGCGTCTGAAGCGTCCCGGTCGCCGCCTGCGCCGTCCCGCTGGGCGGCGAGGGGTGGTGCGCCGCGCGCCGCCAGAAGGACGCGTGCGCTTGGGGCTCGTGGCCCCGGACCTGCCGCTCCACCGCGCCCCTTGCATGGATTTCCGCGCCTTCCAACCCGCAAGCGAGGCTCGCGGGCCTTGGTGCGCGCGAACCTCTTCAGGCGCGAAAGCTAGGCGCTCGGCCTTGCCACAGTGTTAAGGAATTGGCGCGTTCAGCCAGCCAAAGGCTCAGACGTCCAGGTTGGCGACTTGGAGGGCGTTGGCCTGGATGAACTCGCGGCGCGGCTCGACCTCGTCGCCCATCAACCGCGAGAACACGTCGTCGGCGTCCTCACCTTCCTTGATCTTCACCTGCAGGATGGTGCGGGTGTTGAGGTCGAGCGTGGTGTCCCAGAGCTGATCGGGATTCATCTCGCCGAGCCCTTTATAGCGTTGCAGCGTGAGCCCCTTGCGCCCGGCCGTCATCACCGCCTCAAGGAGATCGCTCGGCCCATGCACCACGAGGATCGTGTCCTTGCGCTTGAGCTGGGCGGGCTTGGCGTAGACCTCCTGGAGATGCGCGGCGAAACCGTCGAGCTTGAGCGCGTCGGCGGAGGCGATGAACGGCCCATCGATGAGGTGAGACTCCATGACACCGCGCAGCTCGCGCCAGAAGCGCAAGCCGCCCTCTTGCAGCGCTTCGCCATGCCAGCCCCGCTCGGTATCGTCGGCCAGCGCATCGAGGCGCTTGGCGATATAGCCGGCCGCGGCTTGTGCCTGCTTGGTGTCCTTCAGCACTTTCGGGCTGAGCGCGCCGGCAATGGCCGCCTGCTCGACGATGAAGCGCGGATAGCGGCTGTGCAGGCCCTTGAGGATCGAGGCGATCTTGCGCGCCGTCTCCACGATGTCGCGCAAATCCTCTCGCGCGCGGGTGGCGTTGTCGCCGGTGATCAGCACCGTGTCTTCCAGGCCCTCGCCGATGAGATAGTCCTCCAGCGCCTTCTCGTCCTTGATATAGCGCTCGGACTGGCCGCGCTTCACCTTGTAGAGGGGAGGCTGTGCGATGAAGAGATGGCCGGCTTCGATCAACGACATCATCTGACGATAGAAAAAGGTGAGCAGCAGCGTGCGGATATGCGAGCCGTCGACATCGGCGTCGGTCATGATGATGATCTTGTGGTAGCGGAGCTTCGACAGGTCGAACTCGTCTTTGCCGATGCCGGTGCCGAGCGCGGTGATCAGCGTGCCGATCTCCTGGCTTGACAGCATCTTGTCGAAGCGCGCCCGCTCCACGTTGAGGATCTTGCCGCGCAAGGGCAGAACCGCCTGGAAGGCGCGGTCGCGCGCCTGCTTGGCGCTACCGCCGGCGGAATCGCCCT
>JBBDYM010000044.1:31372-80446 GCA_040901485.1 Methyloceanibacter sp. | reverse complement strand
TCGATTTCCTCGCCCAAGGCACGCTCTATCCCGACGTGATCGAGAGCGTGTCGGCCACCGGCGGCCCGTCAGCCACCATCAAGTCGCACCACAATGTCGGCGGGCTCCCCGAGACCATGCGCTTCAAGCTGATCGAGCCGTTGCGCGAGCTGTTCAAGGACGAGGTGCGCGCGCTCGGCCGCGAGCTAGGTCTGCCCGATGCCTTTGTCGGCCGCCATCCGTTTCCTGGGCCGGGGCTTGCCATCCGCATTCCCGGCGAAGTCACGGAGGAGAAGCTCGCCATCCTACGCCAGGCCGACGCCATCTATCTCGACGAGATCCGCAAAGCGGGCCTTTACGACACGATCTGGCAGGCCTTCGCCGTGCTGCTGCCGGTGCGGAGCGTCGGCGTGATGGGCGATGCGCGCACCTACGACTATGTGTGCGCGCTGCGCGCCGTGACCTCGACCGACGGCATGACCGCCGACTATTACGGCTTTTCCCACGATTTTTTGGGTGCGGCGGCGCGGCGCATCATCAACGAGGTGCGCGGCATCAACCGCGTGGTCTACGACATCACCTCCAAACCGCCAGGCACCATCGAGTGGGAGTGAACGGATAGTCGGTTCCGAGTATTGTAGGCGATGCAAAAGATACATTATGAGTACGGTGTCATCCACATACTGAGGCAATTTTCAAATGCGGGCGTTTTTATCTCACTCATCTAAGGACAAAGGGTTCGTCGAAGCAGTCGCAGATCTGCTTAAGCCCGGCACCTTTGAGTTGGATTCGGCTACATTCGATGCAGGTCTGATTAATGCTGCTGTCATTGAAAAGGCACTCAAGCGCTCAGATCTATTTTGTTTGTTTTTGTCTGACGAGTCCATAAATTCGGCTTACGTCACGTTCGAAACATTGTTAGGACTAGAATTCTTTGCGAAAGGTCAGATTGACAGGTTCCTTGTCATTTGTTTGGACGAACAGGCGTTCCGGGCCGCATCTGAGTATGTCAAATTATTCTCGATAGTGAGGCGTGTAACGTCTATCGAGAACGCGGCCTGGCTTATTCAGGGCTCTCTGGTCGCTGCGGCATCGAGTGAGGCACAATTCTCTCATCCGTTTATAGGCCGTGAAGCTGCACTCAAGGAATTGGAGAATCAAGTCATCGACCCCGAGCGACCTCCGCAGCGCGCGCTTTACATATCTGGTAACTTTGGCACCGGTCGACGGACCTTAGTACGCAAATTTTTTCAAGATCAGTACCCTCAAGTCGGCCGCGCCTTTCCTGTGATTCAAGTCGAGGAGTTTGATGGTCTCGACGAAATATATCGAAAGACACTTGCAGCGGTCCGGCCAGCAATAACAGCACGCGAGCTTGCGACCCGCGTGACAGCCTTCGACTCGGCCACCACGAGCGAAAAAGCACGTCAGATTGCAGCGCTATTCAATTCACTGCTTCCCGCTCGGGAATCGAGTTTTGTTTTGGATGCTGGCGGCGTTTTGGACGACGGGGGGAATGTCCATACTGAAGTAAATGCGATTATCGACCAGCTAGACAGCAAACCACACGCTCCGGTTTCAATTATATCTCCCCGTATGGTGCCCCTCAGGGCGCGACGAGACAAAAAAGATGTTGCCTATTTGGCGGTGAAATCGCTAACGCGGGAAGAGGCTGTGCGGTTAGCGAAGCGTCTTTTGCGTGATAAGTCCATAACGGCTTCTGATCCTCAAGTAACTGAGATTGTGGAGTTGTCGGATAGGCACCCTTTCAATTTTTATCGGATAATTGAAGAAATAGATGATCGGGGGATTGCCAACTTCCTTGCAAGTCCCACCGAGTTCGTCGAGTGGAAGCACCGGCAATCATCGGAATATTTAGGCAGCTTAAAGCTGAACCCTACCGAGTTAGCGTTGTTGGGGCTCTTGAAGATTCTGCCAACTCTGGATTTTCAGGCTATGGCAGCAGCTTTGGATCTCAAGGCTGATGATGCGGCAGATGGATTGTTGCGATTGGCCCAACTGCACATTGTCGAGCACTCTGGAGACGAATTTTCCATTTCGCCACCTCTTAGGATAGCTGTCGAAAGAGATCCCCGCGTGAAGCTGCCGGAAACAAAGCGCAAGTCAGCGCTGGCTAAATTGGCGGACTCGCTTTCTCTAAGACTTGATGAGGGGACAGCGCCCGTAGCCCTGGTTGACTCGGCCGTTCTTTCCGCAATCGAGTCAGGAAAAGAAACATTCGCTACAGTATTCCTCCTCCCCTCCCACTACGTCTGGTTGGCTAAGCGTCAATATGACCAGAAAACTACGAGGAAAGTATCCGCCTAGCGAAAGAGGCGCTGAAATCAAGCCGACTTTCTCGATCTGCTTTAGTCGCTGCTTGTCGCTTTATGTGTCTGGCCGCCGCAAGAATTGGCCAGTCAGCAACATTTGATATTGGCATAAGGCGCCTCGTTGATACCGCCGGTGATCAATGGTCCAGAAGTAATATTGCCTTCCTTCGGGGATTCAACGAGCGGATGAAGGGGCACCAGCCGATTGCCGAGCAACACTTTCGCGAAGCTTACAGACTTTCTCCAGGCAATCATCCCGCTGCGCGAGAGCTCGCAGCAGTCTGCCTTGCTAGGAACAACCTTGATGAAGCTGAGCAGTTCGCACGAGAGGCATATGGAATTTCGTCTAGCAACGCATACGTGCTAGACATTCTGATAGCTGTTCTCACGCGCAAACTGGAGGGTAAGGTGAGACAGAGCGCAGAAGTGCGCGACCTCATGGATGTGCTCAAGCAGGTAGGTGATGAGGGGGGGCGTTCCTTCTACACCACTCGTCGTGCAGAGATAGAGTTTCTGGGCGGAGACAGAAAGCTGGCCCGAAGACTCGCCGAGGATGCAATATCCCGAACACCAAACGTCTTTGAACCTCGACGCATCCACGCGGAAATTCTTTTGGCAGAGAAAAACTTCTCCAAAGTGGCCGATGTTCTTGATTGGATGAAGAGGAAAGTCAACGCGCCGGAGCCTGGCGAGCGGAGAACCAACTACCGTGCATATCTCGAGACAAATGCTCGCTATTTGACCGAGGTCGGGCAATTTATCGCAGCAAAGGAAATTTACGAGGACGAGTCGATATTCACTTCGGCTGAGCGGCAGAGCGCTATCCGCGAGATTGAACTCATCCAGATGGTTAAGGGTCAATAACGGTACCGGTCAAACTTATCCCTAGCCTTAACCGGCATTTTCTGGGCCATGCCGCGCGGCGTATCATCAACGAAGTGCGCGGCATCAACCGCGTGGTCTACGACATCACCTCCAAACCGCCGGGCACGATCGAGTGGGAGTAGAGGGGGTGCATTCTAAATATATGCTGGATGGTGATCTCAACGATGCGGACAGCCGGGCCAACAACAGGGCCTGCGCTTACCGTCTTTGAGGCTGGAACAGCCCCATTCGATGCGGCGGGTTCTAGTTTCTGCTTTTTTGGCCGACTCGATCCAGCAGATCCACTCATTGCGCGCGAGCGGCGTAATGTCCTCCCACGTCTCCAACGCTTTCGCGTCGAAGATCAGAGCCTTTTTCAGGTCGGCGGGCAGGTCATGGACCACACCGCCTGAGATATCTTTTTTGCTCAGAGCTTTGCTCAAAGGTGTATCGCTTGAGTATGAGATGGCGGGGAGAGGGATTCAAACCTCGGAATGCTCGCGCGCTCAACAGTTTTCTAGTTATGAGGCCGCTCCGTATCAGACCCTGTCGTCTACGACATCACCTGGATTGCCGGACCCCTCGGGTTGAGCCCGAGGGCAGGCTCCGGCGCGTCCCGCCGCCCGGCGATGACGAGGTTCCTTTTGGAACTCGTCAAACATATGACAATAAATTTCTGATGATCTGAGTCGCATGGGGGCGTCCGAAGGGCTTGCGTTCGGGGGCGCCCGAAAATTCGGACATTTGCAGGAGATTCGATCCTATGCGGGTGACATCTCTCCTTTTTAGTCTCTTCGCTGTTGTCGCGGCCTTGTCCGGCTTGCCCCGCTCCTTTGCGGAGGAGCTGCCGTGGCACGTTTCACCGGTCCCGTCCCCGGCCGTCCCGGCGGCACCGGCGGCTCCTACCATGCCGGCTTGGCTGCAGGCCCATGTCGGCGAAGGCGACGGTAAAATCGCGCCGGTGGTGTTGCAGAGGGCGCGCGCGCTTTACCAGAAAAAGGTGAGCGAGGGTACGGTCAAGAATCCCTGCTACTTCGCCGTGGACGCCACGCGGCCCGCCGGGTTGGGCCGCCGGTTTTATGTCATTTGCGAAGCCGATCGAACCTTTCGCGCGCTTCCGACCGGGCATGGCAACGGCCGCAATCTGAAAGGCATCGCCAATTTCGCCAACGGCGTCCGCTGCGCCAAGAACTTCAGCAATGCGCTGGATTCCAAGCTGACGACCGGCGGCCCCTATGTCACGGCCGAGATCAAAACGTCTTTCAAAGGCTATTATCGTGCCGCGGGGAGAAAGCCATTGCCCCTGATGCGCTCGTTCGTGCAGTTCGACGGCGAGGGCGATACCGCAAACGCGCGACCGCGCGCCATCGGCGGGCATCCGGCCGTGATCGTGTCGTGGCTTTGTCGCATGAAAGCTTCAGGCGACCCCAACGCGGACGACGAGGGATACGTGCCGTACGGTAAGCTGATCGATTACAGCGCCGGCCGCAGCAATGGCTGCACCAGCTGGTCTCCCGCGGACGCGAAGCAGATTTTGGCGATGGTGGAGGACAGGCCGGCGACGGTCTACATCTACCCGGAATCGACCGACATCGTCGCCGTCGCGCGTGAGGCGAAGGCGGGCCGGTCGCCTTCGAAGGCCGGATTGTATTGGAACGCGTCCTGCTTGAAAGAAATCCGCGTTCCGAACTTTTGGCCAAGGGAAACGCTGGAGCCGGCCCTCATGAAACTCCGCAAGGATAACCCGCCGGCTGAGCCAAAGCCGCTGCCGAAATGCAAGTGACTTCCATCCCCCATCTACCATCGTCATACCGGCGAAAGCCGGTATCCGGAGGTAAGACCTCCCTATCCCCACTTCCGCCCTTTTTTCTGAATCAACCCAACATCATCGTCATGGCCGGGCTTGCCTGCCTTCGCCGAAGCGAAGCTACGGCTTCGCGCAGGCAGGTCCCGGCCATCCACGGTTTTATCGAGGAGAGGCGAAATTCGTGGATGCCCAGCACTTCGGCCGGGCATGACGAATTGAGGGAACGGGAATAAGACGGTCCTTATCCCCGCGCTTCGAACCTCACTTACACTGCACGCACCTCGTCCGGTTAAAGGGCGTTTTCATGAGGCGCATGATGGCGGGACGAGGTGCGGCGCCCGCGGGCTCGTGCCAACGCAGCATGGGCACTCGGGCGGCATCGGGGCTCCCTCCGGACCCAATACGAGGTCCTGCTAGGAGCTAGCTGAACGTCGTGCGGCGGCTCGATCCGACCGGCGGCTGAAGCAGGGCCCGATGCCGTAACCGCCGCGATGGCGCGCCGAGAGGCGCTCGCGTGCCTGCAAAGGCACGAACCATTACGGACCGCGTCTTTCGGCGCGCCGTCCCCCCTTCGTGTCCGGAGGGGGAAAGAGCAAACCCCGGATGCGGAAAGCGCATCGCGGCAACGCTTCTGCTTGCCCGCTGGGACCTCATCCTTCGGCTGGTGGGTGCTGATCGGCCTGATCCCGATCATCGGCGCCATCTGGCTGCTGATCGAGCTCGGCTTCCTCCAAGGCACGCCCGGACCGAACCGATTCGGCCCGCCGGTTTCCGACTAGTTTTGGCGGGGCAGTGGCGTTCTCGCCGTTGTCCCCCATTACCTGCCCCCTGCGGCAGTTTTTTGCAGTGCAAAAACCCCTATATACTGTGATAAGACCCCCATCTTTCGTGGCCAGGGGACTTAAGAAGTGTCGCAAGAATTCACCGTGAAGCGCGTGACCGCGCCGGACATCAGGAATCGCAAAGGCGGCGCGCCGATCGTGGCGCTCACCGCCTATCACGCGCACACCGCGCGCATCATCGACCCGCATGTCGATTTTCTGCTGGTCGGCGATTCCCTCGGCATGGTGATGCACGGCTACGAGACCACCGTCCCGGTGCCGCTCGACCTCATGATCATGCATGCGCAGGCTGTGGTGCGCGGCTCCACGCGCGCGCTGGTCGTGGTCGACATGCCCTTCGGCTCCTATGAGGAGAGCCCCGCGGCAGCCTTCCGCAACGCCGCGCGGGTGATGAAGGAAACGGGCTGCGGTGCCGTCAAGCTCGAAGGCGGCGTGCATATGGCGGAGACCGTGCGCTATCTCACCGAGCGTGGCATCCCGGTAATGAGCCATATCGGGCTGACGCCGCAAGCGATCAACACCATCGGCAATTTCCAGCCGCGCGGCCGCTACCGCTCCGAATGGGCGCCTTACGAGGAGGATGCCCGCGCCGTCGCCGAAGCCGGCGCCTTCGCCGTCGTGCTCGAGGCGCTGGCGGAATTGCTCGCCGCGCGCATCACCAAGCAGATCGACATTCCCACCATCGGCATCGGCGCGTCGGCCGAATGCGACGGGCAGATCCTGGTGCTGGAGGACATGCTCGGTCTGTCGCCGCGCGTGCCGAAATTCGTCAAGGAATATGCCCAGATCGGCGCCGGCATCGAGGCGGCCGTCAAGGCCTTCGCCGGCGACGTCCGCACCCGCGCCTTCCCGTCTGACGAATACACCTATCCGATGTGCGACGAGCCGGTGGCAGTCACGAAAAAGACCAAAATGACAGGCAGTTAGCCTGTCTTAAACGCCTCGTTTGCCTTGCCGGCAGACGGCACCGGGCCGCTTTACCTTGCGCGGGCAAACGGCCTTCACTATACGGCGGACAGGAGGCGCTGACGGGCTCCCATCGGGCCGTCCGCCGCATTCTGTCATAAGAGTCGGGGCCCCATGAGCGACCATGGTAGCGATACCTTCCTTCGCGAGGTGGAGGAGGCCGTCCGCCAAGAGCGTTACAAGGCGCTCTGGGACAAATACGGCGTGTTTGTCCTCGGCTTGATCGTGCTGGGGGTGGCGGGCGTCGCCGGCCACACCGGCTGGACCTATTGGCAGGAACGCCAGGCCCAGGAGGCCGGCAGCAAATTCAGCCAAGCCTTGATGCTCGAGGACGGCGCCGACCAGGCCAAGGCGCAGGAAATGCTCTCGTCCTTGGCCGAGACCGGGCCGCAAGGATACCGCGTGCTGTCGCGCTTCCAGCTCGCGGCGGCGGAGGCGAAAGCGGGAAAGACCGACGAAGCCGTCAAGGCTTACGACGCTCTCGCCACCGACGCGAATGTCGACAAGATTCTACAGGGCCTTGCCACGCTGCAAGGTGCGGCGCTGCGACTCGACAGCGCCGACTACGCGGAGATGGAGCGCCGTCTCAAAGGACTCATGGATTCCAATAGCGCCTGGAGATTTTCCGCGCGTGAACTGCTCGGTCTCTCGGCCTATCGCCTGAACGACATGCGCGAGGCGGAGAGGCAGTTCACCGCGCTGCTCGGCGATCCGGGAACCCCACCGAATTTGCGGGAACGCGCCGAGATGATGCTCGCGCTCATCGTGGGTGCGCAGCCGCAGGGCGCCGCGGCGAACTAGCGCGCGCCAAGCTTAAGGGGTGGCTCGAATTGGGCCGAAGTCTGAAACGGGAAATATATGGCCTGGTAAGCGCGGGGATCGTTGCGGTCATCGCTGCGACCCTCGGCGGGTGCGGCGGTATGTCCGCCATCTCCAATATCAAAAATCCCTTCTCGGAAAAGGAAGTGCCGCTTCCGGGCGAGCGCGTCGCCGTCATCACCGACCCGGGCTCGTCGATTCAGCCTGGCGTGGTGCTCCGGCCGGTCTCGCTCCCGTCACCGCATGTCAATGCCGCCTGGGCGCAACCGGGCGGCGTTCCCACCAATAATCTCGGCCATCTCGCTCTGGGCGATTCCTTGCGGAAGGTATGGACGGCCAGTGCGGGCACCGGGTCGTCGTCCCGCGGCCGTTTGAGCGCGGTGCCGCTGGTCGCCGGCGGCAAGGTCTACACCCTCGACGCTGGCGGCAACGTCTCGGCTTTCGCGGTGGCGAGCGGCGCCAAGGTCTGGTCGGTCAGTGTCACGCCCGAGAACGAGAAGAGGAACGAAGGCTTCGGCGGCGGACTTGCCTTCGATGGCGGCCGCCTGATCGCCACCACCGGCTACGGCACGGTGGTCGGCCTCGATCCGGGTAACGGCGCGGTGCTGTGGACCAAGACCATGGGGAATCCCATTCGCAATTCGCCGACGGCGGTCGGCGGCAAGGTCTATTTCGTGTCCACGGACAACGCCTTGCATGCCCTGAGCGCCGCCGACGGCAAAAATCTGTGGCGCGCGCGGGGCTTGCCGCAGACCGCCACCTTGCTCAGCAATGCGAGCCCAGCGGTCGGCGGCGGCTTCGTGATTGCGCCCTTCCCGGCCGGGGACATCGCCGCCTACGAAGCCGGCAGCGGCGAGGCGGCTTGGCGCGAATCGCTGACGCGCACCAGCGACACTTCGGCTGCCGGCATTCTCGGCGATCCGGCGCGGCCGGTGATCGATCGCGGCGTGGTGTTCGCGGTCAGCCATGGCGGCAGGATGATCGCCACCTCGGAATCTTCGGGCGCGCGGATCTGGACGCGCAATGTCACCAGCACCCAGATGCCCTGGGTCGCGGGCGATGCCGTCTTCGTGGTCGATACCTCGGGCAAGCTCTTGGCGCTGTCCCGCAATGACGGGGAGGTGCGCTGGGCGACCGAGCTGCCTAAAAGCTCGCGCTGGAACGGGCCGGTGCTTGCCGGCGGCAGGCTGTGGCTGGTCTCCGGGGAGGGTCTGCTGGTCGGAGCCGATGCCAGGACCGGACAAGTCATCAACAATGTCGATCTCGACACCGATGTGTTCGTGACCCCCGTTGTAGCCGGCGGCCGGATGTATATCTTGACCGACGACGCCGACCTGATCGCTCTCAATTAGCCGTCGCGGGAGCGGCGCCAGCCCCGTCACCAAACGCCGCTACCTACGGAAACAATGTCCTTCACTGTCGCCATCATCGGACGGCCGAATGTCGGCAAGTCCACGCTGTTCAACCGGCTGGTGGGCAGGCGGCTGGCTTTGGTCGACGACCAGCCGGGGCTGACGCGCGACCGGCGCGAGGCCGAGACCGAACTTGGGGGAAGCCCCGTCACCTTCATCGATACCGCCGGGCTCGAGCCGGGCGACGACGGACTCACGGCGCGCATGCGCCAGCAGACCGAGGCGGCTATCGAGCAAGCCGATCTCGTGCTGTTTCTCATCGATGTTCGGGCCGGCGTGACCGGCGCCGATGAAACCTTCGCCGATCTCGTGCGCAAATCCGGCAAGAAAGTGGTTCTTGCCGTGAACAAATCCGAAGGCCGCGCGGCGGAGGCCGATTTTTACGAAGCCTATGCGCTCGGTCTTGGCGAGCCGCTGGCCATCTCCGCCGAGCATGGGCTTGGCATCGGCGAGCTCATCGAGACAATCGAGCAGGCCCGCCAGGAGCTGAGCGGCGATGCTGAGATCACGCCCGAGGAACTCGAGGACGTGGCGCCGCACCCCTTGCGCATCGCCATTGTCGGCCGGCCGAATGTCGGCAAGTCCACGCTGGTCAACGCGCTCCTCGGCGAGGAACGCATGATCACCGGACCCGAAGCCGGGATCACGCGCGACGCGATCGCGGCGGCGATTGAGTGGGACGGGCGCTCTTTGCGGCTGTTCGACACCGCGGGGCTCAGGCGCAAGATGCGGGTCGAGGGCCGCCCCGAGAAACTCTCCGTGGGCGATGCGCTGAAGGCGATCCGCTTCGCCGAAGTGGTCGTCCTTCTGCTCGACGCGGAGCGGCCGTTCGAGAAGCAGGATCTTCAGATCGCCGAACTGATCGAGGAGGAGGGCCGCGCGCTCGTCATTGCCGTCAACAAATGGGATCTGGTGCGCGCGCGCGACAAGCGCCTCAAGGAACTGCGCGAGGCCTGCCAACGGCTGCTGCCGCAGGTGAAGGGTGTGGCGCTGGTGCCGGTCTCGGCCCTCACCGACAAAGGTCTCGACGAGCTGATGCAGGCCGTGTTCGCCGCCGACCAACTATGGAATCGCAGGCTGCCGACTCATGCGCTCAATCAATGGCTGCATGAAGCGGTCGAGGCGCATCCGCCGCCGGCGGTGTCGGGACGGCGCATCAAGCTCAGATACATCACCCAGGCCAACGCGCGCCCCCCAACCTTCGCCCTGTTCTGCTCGCGGCCGAAGGAGTTGCCCGATTCCTATTCGCGCTATTTGGTGAATTCCTTGCGCGAGACTTTCGACATGCCGGGCGTGCCGATCAGGCTTAACTTGCGCAAAGGCGCCAATCCCTACGCCAAGGGTTCCTGATCCAATGAGCAGCGCGACCGAAATCTATTTCTATCATCTTGATCAACGGTCGCTCGACGAGGTCTTGCCGACATTGCTCGAGCGCTCGCTCGAGCGCGGCTGGCGGGCCGCGGTGCAGGCGGCGAGCGAGGAGCGGGTCGAAGCGCTCAGCACGCGGCTATGGACCTATCGTGAGGAGAGTTTTCTGCCGCACGGCACGATACGCGACGGCTCGCCCGAGGTGCATCCGATCTACCTAACGGTGGGAGAGGACAATCCCAATGCGGCGCAAGTGCGCTTCCTGGTGGACGGCGCCGAGCTTGCGGACGCGTCGGACTATGTCCGCGTTGTCTATATGTTCGACGGGCGTGACGCGGACGCCGTCGCCCGCGCGCGGTCCGAATGGCAGGCGGCGAAAGAAAAAGGTCACGACGTAAGCTATTGGCAGCAGGACGAGAGCGGCCGCTGGCAGAAGAAAGCCTGAGGTTCACAATTCGATGCCGACGAAGCGCAACGTGTAGATCATGGCGAAATAGGCGGCGACGGTGAATGCGATGGACAGAGCGAGGCTCGCATAGAAATCGACGCCGTTTCGCAGCAGCAGAGGCAGCGCCACGAACAGCACGAGCGAGGGCAGCACCAGCCAGAAAATGCCGGTGGCAAGGCCTGCGATCTTCTCCACGTCGCGCGTGTCGATATAGAGCCAGATCATGGCGAGCACGGAGACGAGCGGAACAGAGGCAAGCACCGCGCCGAATAGACTGCTCCGCTTTGCCGTTTCCGAAACTGCGACGACGAGAACACTCGTCAAAAGGACCTTGAGAGTGGCATAGAGCATCGCTTCATCCCTCCTGCTGGCCGGAGCTGACATTTCTCCGGCGTTCTCAGGTTAATTCAATCTTCACTTCGCTCGCCTTGTAGCTGTCATGCGCGGCAGCTATAAGCCCCGCGAGATTCAAAAGACTAGAGGGACTTTTGGCCATGGCCAGCGAACGCACGCTCTCGATCATCAAGCCCGACGCCATCGAGCGCAACATCACCGGGCAGATCGTTGCGAGGCTCGAAGCGGCGGGCTTGCGCGTGATCGCGCAAAAGCGCGTGTGGTGGAAGAAGAAAGACGCGAAGAAGTTCTACGACGTCCACAAGGGCCAGCCCTTCTATAAGGACCTCGTCGCTTACATGACCTCCGGCCCGATTATCCTCCAGGTGCTGGAAGGCGAGGACGCCATCGCCAAGAACCGCGCGGTGATGGGAGCGACCAATCCGGTCGATGCCGAGCCTGGTACGATCCGCAAGGATTTCGGCGTCAATTTGCAGCGCAATTCCGTGCACGGCTCGGACAGCCCGGAGACCGCCAAGCGCGAGATCGCTCTCTGCTTCAAGAAGAGCGAGATCGTCGGCTGACGGCTCATTCCGTCATACCGGCAAGAGCCGTACCCAGAGTTTTACACTCCGAATCTGTCGCTCTGGATTCCGGCTTTCGCCGGAATGACGACATGGCTTCCTCCGGGATGGCGCAATTTGTGCTAGTAGGAGTCACATGAGCGTCGTCGAGACCCGTGCCCATCAGCTCTTTCCGGTGCTTGACGCGGCCCAAGTGGACACGGCCAAACGTTTCGCCAGCGGACCCGCGCGTGACTTCGCGCCGGGCGAGATCGTGTACGACGTGGGCGAGCGCAGCGTTCCGGTCTGGCTGGTGATCAGGGGCTCGATCGACGTCGTGCGGCGCGATGCCCTGAACCCGGAAGTACCGATCACGACGCTTGGCATCGGCCAGTTTTCCGGCGAGGTGAGCCAGCTCGCCGGAGGGCAGACGCTCGCCTGCGGCCGCGCCGGCGCGGAAGGCTGTACCGCTTTGCCATTCGACGCCGTCCATGTGCGCGCATTGGTGGTCGGCTCGGCAGAGATCGGCGAGATCATGATGCGTGCCTTCATCCTGCGCCGGGTCGGCTTGATCGAGACGGGCGGCGCGGGGTCGGTGCTGATCGGCGCGCCGAATATGCCCGATCTCATACGGTTGGAAGGCTTTCTCCGCCGCAACGGCCATCCCTACACGGTGCTCGATCCCATCACGGACGCGGATGCGCGCGCTCTGGTGGAACGCCTCGCCGTGTTGCCGGAGGACTTGCCGCTGATGTTCTGCCCCGACGGAACGGTGTTGAAGCGGCCTAGCGACGCTCAAGCCGGCATCTGCCTCGGCATCACGCCCGAGCTCGACCCCGACATGATTTACGATGTCGCCGTCGTGGGCGCCGGGCCGGCCGGCCTCGCGGCGGCCGTGTATGCCGGATCGGAGGGCCTGTCCGTGCTCGTGCTCGACAGCCGCGCCTTCGGCGGGCAGGCTGGCGCCTCGGCGCGGATCGAAAACTATCTCGGGTTTCCAACCGGCATCTCGGGCATGGGGCTGGCGGGGAGGGCGTTCAACCAGGCGCTCAAGTTCGGGGTCGAGATCGCGATCCCGCTTGAGGTGGCGCACCTCGATTGCGGTTCCGCAAAGAAGGAGGGCGATCCTCTCCGGATCGAGCTGACCGATGGCCGTGCCGTCAAAGCGCGCACTATCGTCGTGGCCTCCGGTGCGCGCTACCACAAGCCGGACGTCGAGAATCTCTCGAAGTTTGAAGGAGCGGGCGTTTCCTATTGGGCCACGCCGGTCGAGGCGAAGCTCTGTGCGGGTGAGGAGGTGACTTTGGTCGGAGGCGGCAATTCGGCCGGGCAGGCGGTGGTGTTCCTCGCGCCGAAGGTCAAGCAGCTGCACCTCGTCGTGCGGCGCGATGGGCTCGAGGCGACCATGTCGCGCTACTTGATCGACCGCATCAAGGCGTTGCCCAATGTCGAACTCCATACCAATACCGAGCTCGTTGGCCTCGAAGGCGATGAGACGACGGGGCTTGTTGGCGCCGTGTTCCGTGACAAGCTGACAGGCGAGACGCATGCCTGCGCGTCGCGGCACATCTTTCTGTTCACCGGCGCGGACCCGAACGCCGACTGGCTCGACGGCTGCGTCTCGCTCGACGGCAAAGGCTTTATCGTGACGGGGGCGAAATGCCCTGACGGCAAATGTATCAATCAGCGTGCCGCGATGCCGCTTGAGACGAGCCAGCCCGGCGTCTTCGCCATCGGCGATGTCCGCGCCGGCTCGACCAAGCGCGTCGCCGCGGCTGTCGGCGAAGGCGCCGCGGTCGTGGCGCAGATTCACAGCGTGCTCGCGGAGGAACAGGCGCAAGCCTGAGAGATGATTTCTCTTCCGCATGCCTCCCGACTAGCCGTCATCGCCTTGGCCGCGCTTCTGGCTTGCGGAGCCGGCGCGACGCGCGCCGAGGAAGACAAGCATGCGCCATGCACCGAAGATGCCATGCTGGTGTTCGATGCCTCGGGCTCGATGGCGGGGAATGGCTGGGGATACGGCAGCGAGAACCCGACGGCGGTTAGCCGGTTGGACAGGGTGCAGCGCGCACTTTCCAAGATCTTGCCGACAGTGACCCGCTTTCGCCGCGTAGGGTTGATCACCTACGGCACGGGGGCCTACAACCAATGCGACGTCCAACTCCAGTTTCCGCCGGCTAAGAACGCGGCGGACCGCATCCTGGCGACGGTTAGGGCCTTGGTGCCTACGGGGCGCACGCCGCTGAGTACGGCCGTGGAGCAGGCGGCGGAGGTGCTCGATTTTCGGCAGAAGCCGGGCATCGTGGTGCTGCTCACGGACGGCGAAGAGACCTGCGGGGGCTTCCCATGCGAACTCGGTGTGCGGCTTCACGATGAAGCCCAGCAACTCACCGTCCACGTCATCGGTCTGCGTGTAGAAGGCTATACCTGGATGGGCGAGCAGACCCTTCTCGACGTCAAATGCCTGGCCGAAAAAAATGGTGGTCTCTACCTCGCGGTCGAAACCGAAGAGGAGCTGATCAAGGCGCTGGAGCGTACGCTCGGATGCCCCATGGTGACGCAGCACGCCACGCCGCCGCGCTGAGCTAACTCAGCGCGCGGATGCGGAAGGGGAGGCCCCCTTTGGGGCAGAGCGTCACGGTGGCGTGGATCTTGGCCGGCACGGGCCCCGCATATTCCGGCGTGAAGCGTCGAAGCAGCTGCACCAGCGCCAGCGTATTCTCGATCTGCGACAGCGCCCCGCCAATACAGGCGCGCTTGCCGGCGGCAAACGGCAAATAGCTGTATTTCACCCGCTTCTTGGCGCGCTCGGGCGCGAAGCGTTCCGGATCGAACTTCTCCGGCTCTTCCCAATATTTCGGGCTGTGGTGCATGACGTAAGCGAGCATCACCACCTTGTCGCCCGTCTTGATCTTGTGGCCCTCGATCTCGTCGTCGCCGGCGGCGATGCGGATCAGCGCCCAGATCGGCGGGAACAGGCGCATGGTCTCCTGGATGACCATGCGCGTGTAGGAGAGCTGCTGGACCTCGTTCCAGACCGGGTCTCGCTGGCCGCAAACGGCGCGCGCCTCGGCCCGGATGCGCTCGAGCACTTCGGGATGCTGCGACAGAAGATAGAGCGACCAGGCGAGCGTCAGGGCCGTCGTCTCGGTGCCGGCCCATAGATATTGCTTCATCTCGTCGATGACTTGTCGCCGGTCAAACTCAGGGAAGTTCGGGTCTGCCTCGGCAGCCTCCAGCATTTTGAGTAGGGTCTTCTCGCGATATTCGAGGACGTTCGCGCCGATCACCGTGTCCGGGATCGAGCCCCAGATCTCCATAGCCTTGGCAGTGTCTTCCTCACCGATCTCCTCGATCTGGCCACGCACGTTCTTCAGCCGGATCGATTTGTGGTTCATCACGTCGGTGTAGGTCTTCACCTGCTTGAACACGAAATGCGGGTTGAACGGCATCTCGCGATCGAACAGTGCCCTGCACACCATCTCGGCGGCGAGCGTCCAGGTCTCCTCGACCATCTCGATCGTCTCGCCGGTCTCGGCGAACTTGGCCCAACGCGCCATCTTCGAGTCGATGGCCGACATCAGATAGGGGAAATAGGCTTCGAACATCTGAGGATGAAAGGCCGGCTGCTGCGGCGCGCGGATCTTCTGCCAAAGCGCGCCATCGACGGTGATCATGCTCTTGCCGAAGATCGGGCGGAGCCCGTCGAAATACTTCGTATAATTGTCGGCATTGTCGACCAGCACGCGTTGGGCATGCGCCGGCTCGGCCAGCAGCACGATGCGCTGGTTCTTGAGATTGATGGGAATCACGCCGCCATATTTTTCGCTAAGCGCCATGAGAACCTGCATGGGGTTCTCCTGGTTCAGAAGCGGCGTCAGCTTGAACCAGATGCTCTGCTCTTCGCCGAGCCCGTGCGATGGAGAGTAGGCGACTGTCATCTCCGCCATTAACTTGCGCTTTCCCCTACGCTCTTGCTGCCGGCAATCCGGTGTGCGCCCTGCTGCACGCCAAGGCTAGAGAGCGTCTTCCCGCGCTGCTTCGACCGCATCGCTCCGAACGGTGAGCCGGCGCCAGGATTGTCTCGAATGAGCGAGTCTCTAGCATCCAGCCCTTGGTATTGTCCATCTTCGGTACGCCCGCATCTTGTGGTGCGACATGCCGTCCCGTCCAAGGGCTGATCTTACGGCGATTGGCGACTCAATCAAAGCGTGCCGGGACGCGGCGAAAAGAGGCGATTTTCTCTATTGCGTCGTGCCGATCACGGCTTCGTCCTCCACGCGAACCGCGCCAGAGGCCACGAGCCTCAGCGCGTGGGGATAGAGGCGATGCTCGGCCTCAAGCACCCGCGCGGCAAGGCTCTCCGGCGTGTCGCCGTCGAGCACCGGCACCTCGGCCTGGGCGACGATGGGACCGCTGTCCAGCTCGGGCCGCACGAAATGCACGGTGCAGCCGGTGATTTGGGCGCCTTCCTCCAGCACGCGCGCGTGGGTGCGCAGCCCCTTGAACGCGGGCAGGAGGGAAGGGTGGATGTTTAGATGACGGTTCCACCAATGGCGCACGAAGCCTTCGCTGTGCAGACGCATGAAGCCCGCGTTGCTGAGCAGCTCAACGCCCGCGTCTTCGAGCGCTTCGGTGAGCGCCGCATCGAACGCTTCGCGGGAGGTGAAGTCCTTATGATTGATGGTGCGGGTGGGAATTCCGGCAGCCTCGGCGCGGGCGAGCCCCTGCGCGCCTGGCACATTGGAAATCACCAATACGATCTCGGCGGGATAATCGGACGCTTGCGCGGCGTCGACCAGCGCTTGCAGATTCGACCCACGCCCGGAAATGAGAACGCCGACGCGCTTCCTGGTCATGGCGCGGACTGGGAGTCCCCGAAGGTCCCTCTGAGGCGGATGGCTTCGCCACCCTCGCGCGGAACGATCGCGCCGATCAAGAAAGCTTCATCACCGAGCGCCTTGAGCACGCGATCGACCTCCGCGGCGCTCGCAATCACCACCATACCGACACCGCAATTGAAGGTGCGGAGCATGCCGGCATCATCCAGGCTGGTTTCTTGCTGCAGCCAGCGAAACACTGGCGGCAGATTGATCGCATTAACGTCGATAGCGGCCGCCAATCGGTCGGGAATGACCCGCGGAATATTGTCGATCAAGCCGCCGCCGGTGATATGCGCGAGCGCCTTGACGGCTCCAGTTGTGCGAATCGTTTCAAGGAGCTGGCGGACATAGATGCGCGTCGGTGTGAGCAGCGCCTCGCCAAGTGTCTTGCGTGGCGCGAAGGGCGACGGATCGCTCCAGCGCAAGCCTG
The DNA here is from genome assembly GCA_040901485.1 of Methyloceanibacter sp. Classification (GTDB taxonomy): domain Bacteria; phylum Pseudomonadota; class Alphaproteobacteria; order Rhizobiales; family Methyloligellaceae; genus Methyloceanibacter. The sequence goes on along the minus strand of JBBDYM010000044.1, from coordinate 63,399 downwards.
CTTGTGCCACGACACGGCGCACTAAAGAGAAGCCGTTGGCGTGAACGCCGGATGAGGGGAGGCCGACGATCACGTCGCCAAGGGCGATGTCTTTTCGCGGCAGCAAAGCCTGCCGCTCCACCCCTCCCACGGCGAAGCCGGCCAGATCGTAATCGCCCGTCTCATACATCCCAGGCATCTCGGCGGTCTCGCCGCCGATCAGTGCGCAGCCGGCCTCCTCGCAGCCTCTGGCGATGCTGCCGATGACGGTCTCGGCCACGCCGAGGTCGAGCTTGGCGCAGGCGTAGTAATCCAGGAAGAACAGGGGCTCGGCGCCCTGCACCACGATGTCGTTGACGTTCATGGCGACGAGATCGATGCCGATCCCGTCATGCATGCCCGTCTCGATGGCGAGCTTAACCTTGGTGCCCACCCCGTCGGTGGCGGCGACCAGCACAGGATCCTTGAAACCGCAGGCCTTGAGATCGAACAGGCCGCCAAATCCGCCGATCCCGCTTAGCACGCCTTTGCGGCGCGTCTTGGCCGCCAGCGGCCCGATCGCCTTCACCAGCGCGTTGCCGGCGTCGATATCGACGCCCGCATTGCGATAGGTTAGGTGAGCTTTGTCCTTGGGTGCTGCGGTCACGCTTCGCCACGTGGGTGCAAGTTCAGGCGATTTGGCATAACAATCGTGCTCGCGACGGTCCGTCAAGGCGGAAAGGCCGCGGCTCCGCCACATTCACAGCGTTTACCGAGGCTGTGGCCGTAGGGCAGAGTGAGAGCATGAGTTTCCCACAACAGAAGCCTATCCTCCTGCTGGCTTTTCTCGCCCTGTTCGGCATGTCGAGCGCCGAGGCCCATGCCGACAGCCTCTACGACGTCGCCAAGATCACGGTCGATACCGCCGCCAAGGACGCCGTGGCCGCGCGGCAAATGGGCATGGCAGAGGCCGAGATGCGCGCCATCGGCATCGTGCTCAAGCGCCTCGTGCCGACGAGCGTCGAGCCGCATTTGCCTCCGCTCAGCAAGGAGGACGTCGAAAACATGGTCAGCGGCGTCTCCATCCGCAGCGAGCAGAACTCCACCACGCGCTACCTCGCCACGCTGGACGTGAGCTTCAACGAGCACGCGGTGAAGCAATTCCTGATCGATCAGGGCATTCCCTATGGCGAGGAACGCGCGCCCTCGATCACCCTTCTGCCAATGGTCATCGAAGGGGAGAAGGTGGCAAGCGAAGGACCGGAAGGCTGGCGCCAGGCCTGGGAGGGACTCGATCTTGCCAACAGCGTGACGCCCGTCACCATTCTCCGGCCCCGCGACACTCTCGACGCCAAGACGGTCAAGGCCGCGCTGGCCGGAGAGGCTCAAGCCTTTGCCCAATTGCAAGCCGATTACGGTTATGCGCCCCTGGTCATTGCGCTTGGCGAAGCGGCCGAGGGCAAATTCACCACGCAGCTTGCCGGCACCGATGCCGTCGGCCAAATCAATGTCACGCTCACCGACAATCAGGCCGGCAACGCCAAGGCTTCAGCCAAAGCCGCGGCGGCATCTGCCCTCTCTGCACTGGAGAACCGCTGGAAGGCTCAGTCCGACGGCGGATTCCCGGTCGAGGCCAGATACCAGGAAGGCGCCATGCCTCCGGAGGGACAGGAGGGATACGAGGAAAGGCCGAGCACGCCGGGGACACCGGGCGAAGTCGCCCGCAACATCGTGGCTATGGTCGAGTTCTCCGGCCTGAAGGATTGGCAGGACATCCGCACGCGGCTGGCACAGATCGCGGGCATCCAGGGGTTCGAGGTCAATGCGCTCTCGGCGCGGACCGCCTCGATCACCTTTGATTACGCCGGCCCGCTCGGACATTTACAGGCCGAGCTTGGCCAATACGGCTTCTCGTTCGACGATCGGGATGGAACTTTCGTGCTCCGCTCTCGGTAGGCTGGGGTCGGGCCGGCGGTCACGGGGAGCGGCGAATCTGATAAATTGACACTTGGCGGTCTGGCGGCGCGACAGCCCAAAAGACCGCGAGGAGGAGCGTTTCGTGAATATTCCCAACAGCCTAACCCTCGGGCGGATCGTCCTTGTCCCGCTGGTGGTGTGGCTGATCATCACCGATGAGATGCTTGCGGCCTTCCTGGTGTTCCTGCTTGCCGGCATGTCCGATGCGGCCGACGGGTTCCTCGCCAAGCGCTACGGCTGGCGCACCGAACTTGGCGCCTATCTCGACCCCATCGCCGATAAGGCGTTGCTCGGCAGCATCTATGTCACGCTCGGACTGGCCGGCCATCTTCCCGCCTGGCTGGTCATCGCCGTGGTCAGCCGCGACATTCTCATTATCGGCGCGGTGGTGCTGTCATGGATGCTGTCGCGGCCGCTCACCATGCAGCCGCTTCTCATCAGCAAGATCAACACATTCTCTCAGATCGTGCTGGCCGGGCTCGTCTTGGCCGAGCTTGGTCTCGGGCTCGGGCTTCATCGACTGGTCAATGCTCTGATCCTGGTCACCGGCACGCTCACCATTATTTCGGCCGCGGCCTATTTCTGGGCGTGGCTAAAGCTCATGGCGAGCTACGAGCCGGCGCCGGCGCCGCGTCCTCCCCGCAAACGGAAAGCGGCTGATCTCGATACACAGCGCTCGCGGGTCAGGGCTTCGTGACGGTCGCACAGCTCACTCTGGACCTGCCGCATCGCGCTGCGCTCGGCGCGGAAGATTTTCTGGTTAGCGACTGCAATCTCGCCGCCGTCAGATTGATCGATGCGTGGCCCGAATGGCACGACCGCGTGCAGCTCCTGATCGGTCCGCCGGCGAGCGGCAAGACCCACCTTGTCCGCGTGTGGCAGGCGCTGTCGGGCGCGCCGTCGCTTGACCCGGTAAATCTCGACATCGACTTCATCGACGCCATGGGTGAGGGGACGGCGCTCGTGGTGGAGGATGCCGACCGCATTCCCTATGACGAGAAGGCCCTGTTCCACCTCTTCAATCTGGCGCGGGAGAAACGTTTGTTCGTGTTGCTCACGGCGCGCACGCCGCCGGCGCGCTGGGGCACAAAATTACCGGACTTGGGGTCGCGGCTGAATGCATTACCGGCGGTCGAGATCGGCGCCCCCGACGAGGCGCTGCTCCGCACCGTGATGCTCAAGCACTTCGCCGACCGGCAGCTCGACATCGACCCTAAGGTATTGGAATTTATCGCACTTCATATCGACCGCTCGCTGGCGGCGGCGGCCGAGGCAGTGGCAGCGGTCGATCGGGCGGCGCTCGCCACAGGGCGGAAAATCAGCCGGCAGCTCGTTAACGAGGTTCTGACAAACGCCGCGCCCGACTAGCGCCTCCCTGGGATTCCCGTAACGTTGGCGATACAATCGACAGGTAAATTCGCCATTTTACCCCCGCATAAGACGGAAACCGTAGGGATTTGCTCTGCATGAATTTGCCGGAAAGGATCGAGCCCTCCGAAGCGAGCGCCCGCATCGCGGCCTTCGGGCCGAGCCGCTTCTTCAACCGTGAGTTGTCCTGGCTCCACTTCAATCGAAGGGTGCTCGAGGAAGCCGAGAACGCGCGCTACCCGCTGCTCGAGCGGCTGCGCTTCCTCTCCATCTCGGCCTCGAATCTCGACGAGTTCTACATGGTGCGCGTCGCGGGCCTGCGTGGCCAGGTGGTCGCCGGCATCGAGACGCCGAGCCAGGACGGGTTGACGCCGGCCGAGCAGCTCGACCGTATCAACCACTCGGTCGTCGAGCTGACCGCCGAGCAGCAGGAAAACTGGGTGAAGCTCGAAGCGCTGCTCGCGGAATCCGGCCTCCATGTGCTGCACGCCGATCAGCTTACGGACAAGGAGCGCACCTGGCTCGAGGAGCATTTCCTCGCCCACATCTTCCCGGTGCTGACGCCGATCGCCGTCGATCCCGCGCATCCGTTCCCATTCATCCCCAATTTCGGCTTCACCCTCGGGCTCGAGCTCGTGCGCGAAGGCTCGCTACGCGCCATGCACGCGCTGATGCCGATCCCGCCGCAGCTCAGCCGCTTCATCCGCCTGCCCGCCGAAGAGGACGCCAAGGACTTCATCCGCTTCATCAGACTGGAGACGGTGGTCGGCATCTTCGTGTCGCGCCTGTTCCCCGGCTATCGCGTGAGAAGCCAGGGCTCGTTCCGCGTGCTTCGGGACAGCGACATCGAGGTGCAAGAAGAGGCGGAAGATCTGGTGCAGCTCTTCGAGTCGGCGCTGAAGCGGCGTCGCCGCGGCTCGGTCATCAGGCTCGAGATCGAAGCCACCATGCCGTCCAGACTGCAACGTTTCGTCATGCAGGAGCTCAAGGTCACCGAGCGCGAAAGCTTCGTGCAAAAGGGCCTGATCGGGCTTACCGACACCAATCAGCTGATCGTCGCCGACCGGCCGGACCTCAAATTCCAGCCCTTCGTCAGCCGCTTCCCGGAACGCATCCGCGAGCATCAGGGAGATTGCTTCGCCGCCATCCGCAAGAAGGACATCATCGTTCATCACCCCTACGAATCGTTCGACGTGGTGCTGCAATTCCTGAAGCAGGCGACGGCCGATCCCGACGTGGTGGCGATCAAATGGACGCTCTACCGCACGAGCAAGAGCTCACCCATCATCCAGGCCCTGAAGGATGCGGCGGAAGCCGGCAAATCGGTCACCGCCGTGGTCGAGCTGAAAGCGCGGTTCGACGAGGAGGCCAACATCAAATGGGCGCGCGATCTGGAAAGCGCGGGCGTGCAGGTGGTCTATGGTTTCCTCGAGCTCAAGACCCACGCCAAGCTCAGCCTGATCGTGCGGCGCGAGCACGGTGAGCTAATAACCTATTGCCATGTGGGCACCGGCAACTACCACCCGGTCACCGCCAAGGTTTATACTGACCTCTCCTTCTTCACCGCCGACAACACCATCGGTCACGATCTGTCGCGCATCTTCAATTACGTCACCGGCTATGCCGAGCCGGCCGAGCTTGAGGTCATGGCCGTGTCGCCGCACGGCATCAAGGCGCGCATCCTCGACCATATCCGCGAGGAGATTTATCACGCCAAGGCCGGGCGGCCCGCGGCCATCTGGATGAAGATGAACTCGCTAGTCGATGCCGAGATCATCGACGCGCTCTACGAGGCGAGTCAGGCGGGCGTGGAGATCGACCTCGTGGTGCGCGGTATTTGCTGCCTGCGTCCTGGCGTCCCCGATCTTTCCGAGACCATCCACGTCAAGAGCATCGTGGGCCGCTTCCTCGAGCACTCGCGCATCTATTGCTTCGGCGCCGGTCATGGGCTACCGCATCGCAAGTCGGTGGTTTATATCAGCTCGGCCGATATGATGCCGCGCAACCTCGACCGGCGCGTGGAGGCCATGGTGCCGATCAAGAACCCCACGGTTCACGAGCAGATCCTGGATCAGATCATGGTGGCAAATCTCAAGGACAATCTGCAAAGCTGGCGGGTTCGGCCCGACGGAAGCTCCGAGCGTATCTATCCTGGGAAGGACCAGGAGCCGTTTAGCGCCCAGGACTATTTCATGACCAATCCAAGCCTGTCCGGCCGCGGCACGTCTCTGCCCGAGAACATGCCGCCGCGCTTCTCGCGCCTGGCCGAGACGGGCTAACGCCGATCGGCTCGGCCCATGGCCGTGAGGAACGATCTGAGCCCGGTCGCTGTGGTCGACATCGGCTCGAACTCGGTTCGTCTCGTCGTCTATGAAGGCGCCGCGCGTGCGCCGACTCCGGTGTTCAACGAAAAGGTGTTGTGCGGGCTTGGCCGGTCGCTCGCCACCACCGGCCTGCTCGCGCCCGATGCCATCAGGCGCGCCACCAGGGCACTCAGGCGTTTCCGCGCCCTGATCGACCAGCTCAATGTCGATCATGTCGAGGTCATCGCCACCGCCGCGGCGCGGGAAGCTAGCAACGGACCTGAGTTCATCGCTCAGGCCGAGCGCATCCTGAAGCATCCTGTCACCGTGCTGTCGGGCACCAGGGAGGCTGAGCTTGCCGCGCTCGGCGTGGTGTCGGGCATCCATGCCGCCGACGGCTTTGCCGGCGATCTCGGCGGCGGCAGTCTTGAGCTGATCGACGTGCGCGGCGGCAGACTTTCAGATGCCGCCACGCTGCCGCTTGGAGGGCTGTGGCTGTTGGACGCCTCGGGCGGCAGCCTCAAGAAGGCGCGCGAGATCGTCGATAGCGAATTGGCCAAGGTCGATTGGCTGGAGAAGGGCAGGGGCCGCGACTTCTACGTCATCGGCGGCACTTGGCGCGCGCTGACGCGGCTGCACATGACCCAGACCAATTATCCGCTCAGCGTGATGCACAACTACCGGATCAACGCCGACGACGCGCTCAAATTCTCCGCTTTGCTCGACCACCAATCGCAAAGCTCACTGGCCGGCATCCGCGACATTTCCAGCGCGCGCCGCGAAACAATTCCCTACGGCGCGCTCGTGCTGGAACGGCTGATCAAGCAGATGAAGCCGCGCGCCATCGTGGTGTCCGTCCTCGGCATCCGCGAGGGTCTGCTCTACAGCCTGCTTAGTGACGTAGAGAAGGCCAAGGACCCCTTGCTCGAAACCTGCGAGGAGATCGCCCGGCGGAAATCGCGGTCCGTGGTCAATGCCTGGGAGCTTTGCGCCTGGACCGATGCGCTATTCCGCCCGCCGGGCCCGGTGGAAACGCCGGAGCAGAAACGGCTGCGGCACGCCGCTTGCCTTCTGTCGGATATCGGCTGGCGCGCGCATCCCGATGACCGGGGTGTGCAAAGCCTGAACCTGGTGGCGCATGGCGACTTCGTTAGCATCGACCATCCGGGCCGGGCCTTCCTCGCGCTCACCGTCTATTATCGCAACGAGGGACTGGTCAAAGACGAGCTGAGCCAAAAGCTGATCGAGCTCGTCGACAAGGACACGCTGCGGCGCGCCCGCATCCTGGGCTCCGCGTTCCGCACCGCACACATGCTGTCGGCGGCCATGCCCGGCGTGCTTCCCAACACGCCGATCGCCTACGAAGCCAACCGCCTCGTCTGGACACTGCCCGAGCCCTATTCCAATCTCGAAGGCGAGCGCGTGGACCGCCGCTTCAAGGAACTGACCGGGCTTCTCGACCGCGAGGGCGAGATCCGCGTGGGCTCCGCGTTTCAACTTGCCGCAAGCTGAATACGCAGATGGCAGAAGACCTTTATTCCGTTCTCGGCGTGGCGAAAACCGCGAGCGCGGCCGACATCACCAAGGCCTATCGCAAGCTCGCCAAGAAGCTGCACCCCGACCTCAATCCGGGCGACAAGGCGGCCGAGGAGAAGTTCAAGCAGGTCTCACACGCCTACTCGATCCTCAACGACGAAGGGAAGCGCGGGCAGTACGACCGTGGCGAGATCGACGCGAGCGGCCAAGAACGGCCGCAACAGCGCTATTACCGCGAATATGCCGGCGGCGAAGACGGGGCGCGCTATCGCTCGAGCCGGGGCTTCGAGGATATCGGCGAGTTCAGCGATTTGTTCGGCGATATGTTCGGACGGGGCGGAGCGGCGGGCCGCGGCGGCACGCGTTTCTCCATGCGCGGCCAGGATGCGCAATACCGGCTGGAAGTCGATTTCCTCGATGCGGTGCGGGGAACCAAGACGCGTATCACCCTGCCAGATGGCGAAACTCTCGACGTGACTATTCCGCCGGGCGTGAGCGATGGACAGGTTCTGAGGCTCAAAGGCAAGGGCATGCCAGGCATGGGCGAGGGCGGTCCCGGCGACGCGCTGGTCGAGATCAGCGTGAGACCCCATACCGTGTTCAAGCGGGAAGGGAACGACATCGTGGTCGAGCTACCCATCACCTTCGACGAGGCGGTGCTTGGCGGCAAGATCGAGGTGCCGACCATCGGCGGTCGGGTGTTTGCCACGGTGCCGCCCGGCGCCAATACCGGGCAGATACTCAGGCTCAAGGGCCGTGGCATCAAAGCGAAGAGCGGCGCGGGCGATCAGCTGGTGCGCCTGAGCGTAATCCTGCCGGAGAAGATCGACGACGACCTCAAGAGCTTCGTGGAGAAGTGGCGTGAGAGCCACGGCTACGATCCGCGGCGCAAGCTCAAGGAGCAGGCGTGATGCTGAGCGAGAAGGATCTCCTGGCGCGCGTGCAGACCCTCACGGTGACGCGCCTTCGCGTATGGGTGGCGCAAGGCTGGATCAAGCCGGCCGACGCAACGATGCAAGCCTACACCGAGGCCGACCTCGCACGCGCGGCGCTGATCTGCAATCTGGAAGACGAGCTCGGCTTCGCCGAGGAAGACGTACCGGTTCTGCTCAATCTCATCGACCAGATCCACGGGCTGCGCGCCGAGCTGCGCGGGCTGCTCGCGGCACTCGACGAACTGCCCGACGATGTGCGCAGCACGGTGAGGATGCGCATCACGACGCATAGAGAGAGCGGGCCCGAGCGGTGAAATACACGCTCGGTCTAAGCCTCGCCTTTTGGCTCTTCGGCCGGTAAGACCGCCACTTCGCCCTCTTTGATGACCAGGGCGAGCTCGCCGCGTTTCAGCGCGAGTGCGTCGTCGCCGAACAATTTCTTGCGCCAGCCGCGCAGCACGGCAGCGTCCGCGTCATCGGAGCGAGCGATCTGCTCGAGCTCTTCGCTGGTGGCGATGAGCTTCGGCGCCACGCCGTGACGGCCGGCGGTGGCTTTCAACAGAACGCGCAACAGATCGACCACGGCCTGCGCTTCCGGAGGCATCGGCTCGCCGCGCTCGATCGGCGGGATGGTCTTGGGGTCGCGCTCAAGTCCCCGCCCCACCACTTCCAGCACGGCGCGGCCGCGCGTGGAGCGGGCAAAGCCGTTATGCAGCGTGCGCAAGGAGCCGAGATCGTCGATGGTGCGCGGAGCTTGGCTGGCGATGTCATAAAGCGCCTCGTCCTTGAGGATGCGGGCGCGCGGCACGTCCTGGGTCTGCGCCTCGCGCTCGCGCCAGGCGGCAAGCTCCATGAGCACGGCAAGCGCCTTCGGCGTCTTGATGCGCATCTTGAGCCGCCTCCAGGCCTGCTCGGGATGGAGCTCGTAGGTGGCGGGGTCGGTCAGCACCCCCATCTCCTCGTTGAGCCAGCTGGCCCGCTCCGATTTGTCGAGCTGGGCGCGGAGGCTCGGGTAGAGGTCGCGCAGATGCACCACGTCGCCGATCGCGTAAGTCAGCTGGCGGTCCGACAAGGGCCGCCTGCCCCAATCGGTGAAGCGCGAGGTCTTGTCGAGGTTGCGGCCGAGTAGCCGCTTCACCAGCATGGTGTAGCTGACCGCCTCGCCGAAGCCGCAGACCATGGCGGCGACCTGGGTGTCGAAGATCGGATGCGGGATCACGCCCGCCAGATGATGCACGATTTCAACGTCTTGGCGGGCGGAGTGGAAGACCTTGAGCACCCGCTCGTCGACCATGAGATCGAAGAAGGGCTGAAGATCGAGGCTGGGCGCCAGGCTGTCGATCAGCACCTCGGTATCCTCCGAGGCGATCTGGATAAGGCAGAGCCTCGGCCAGAAGGTCTGCTCGCGCATGAATTCGGTATCGACCGCGATAAAGGGCGCGGCGCCAAGGCGCGCGCAAGTCTTAGCCAGCCCATCGTTGCTATTGATGAAATCCATGGTGGGCGGGGTATAGCCCAAGGTCAGGCATCAGGCCAAGAGCGTGACAGTCGCACTTTAAAGAAGCAATCCGTTCCGATTTCGCCCGCTCAAACTGAGGGATTTCAGTGGATAACGGAAGCTTCGATTGCGCTCCTATCGCAGGATCTGTCCGGTTGGCATATCTGGGCGAAGCTTGCCGCATCCACCCGGTCGGCCTGATGCGTTTGCATCAGTGTGGAAAGCAGCGAAAACAGCGTTACAAAACCGGCAAGCACCCACGCCGTCAGGGGTAAGCGGGTCTTGACCGAAAGGGTATTACCCATCTTGTGCATAATGAGTTTCCCTCATTGTGCCCCTGCCGGAGACCAAAACGCGGAACCGCGCATTTCGTTCCCATTCCATGATCGGCGTTAACGCGTCCGAGACTCGGGCGCTTGCTCCGGGAGATCGGATGGCGGAATCACTTCTTCGGGATGTCCGGCATCGGGATTCGGGACGTCGGTGTGGATACCCTCGTCTCCGACATCCGGTGGCTGGATCACACCCTTATGCTCGGAAGGAGGCAGCGGGGTCGTATCGTCTCCTTCGCTCGTCCCGGCCTGCCCCTCGCTCTGAGGGACTGTCCGCTCTTGGGCGTCTGTCACGGAACGAGGCTCTGCAACGGCTCGCTCGGACCACGCCGAAAAGGCCAAACCCGCAAGCACCGCCAACGACAAAGCCTTCACCTGAAAGCTCGACATAATGCTTCTCTTGGTCGTTTCCGTTATAGAAAAACATCCGCGGCGACCCATCGTTCCGCTTGCCTTGACAAAGCGGGGCGTCCCATGCGCTGTTCCGCGCAACTTTTCACACCGTCCCGTCTTGAACGAGCCTGTCCTTAAGCCATGCACGCCTACCGCACACACACTTGCGGCGCGCTTCGCAAAGACGATGTCGGCAAGACCGTGCGCCTCTCCGGCTGGGTGCACCGGGTGCGCGATCATGGCGGCCTCTTGTTCATCGATCTCCGCGACCATTACGGCCTCACCCAGATCGTGGCCGACCCGCAATCGCCGGTGTTCAAGCTAGCCGAGAGGCTCAAGCCGGAATGGGTGGTGCGGATCGACGGCGCCGTGGTGGCGCGCACGGCCGACACGGTCAATCCCAACCTGCCCACCGGCGAAGTCGAGGTCAGGGCAAGCGATCTCGAGATCCTGTCGGAAGCGAGCGAACTGCCGCTGCCGGTATTCGGCGAGCCCGATTACCCGGAGGAGACCCGACTCAAATACCGCTTCCTCGATCTCAGGCGGGAGACGCTGCACGCCAATATCATGAAGCGGCAGGCGATCATCGCCTCCTTGCGCAATCGCATGCGCGAGGCGGGCTTCTTCGAGTTCCAGACGCCGATCCTCACCGCCTCAAGCCCTGAAGGCGCGCGCGACTATCTCGTGCCGTCGCGCGTGCATCCGGGCAAGTTCTACGCGCTGCCGCAGGCGCCGCAGCAATTCAAGCAGCTGATCATGATCGCGGGCTTCGACCGTTATTTCCAGATCGCGCCCTGCTTTCGCGACGAGGACGCGCGCGCCGACCGCTCGCCAGGCGAGTTCTACCAGCTCGACCTGGAGATGAGCTTCGTGACGCAAGAGGACGTGTTCGACACGGTCGAGCCGATCCTGCGCGGCCTGTTCGAGGAGTTCGGCGGCGGCAAAACCGTCACGCCGAAATTCCCGCGCATACCTTACGCCGAGGCCATGCGTAAATACGGCACCGACAAGCCCGATCTGCGCAACCCCATCGAGATGGAAGACGCGACCGAGCATTTCAAAGGCTCGGACTTCAAGCTGTTCGCCGGCATGATCGACATGGACGTCAACACGCGTATCTGGGCGATCCCCGCCAATGGCGGCGGCTCACGCGCCTTCTGCGACCGCATGAATGCCTGGGCGCAGAGCGAAGGCCAGCCGGGGCTCGGCTATATTTTCTTCCGTGACGGGGAGGGCGCCGGTCCCATCGGCAAGAATATCGGGCCCGAGCGCACGGAGGCGATCCGCACGCAGCTTGGGCTTGGCGACGGTGACGCCGTGTTCTTCGTGGCCGGGCTGCCGAGCGAGTTCGCCGATTTCGCCGCGCGCGCGCGCGTGAAGATCGGCAACGAGCTTGAACTCACCGCGACCGGCCGCTTCGAGTTCTGCTGGATCGTGGACTTCCCCATGTACGAATGGAATGAGGATGAGAAGCGTATCGACTTCTCGCATAACCCGTTCTCCATGCCGCAAGGGGGCCTCGAAGCGCTCGAAACGAAAGACCCGCTCGATATCCTCGCTTTTCAATATGACGTGGTGTGCAACGGCGTGGAGCTTTCCTCGGGCGCCATCCGCAACCACAAGCCGGAGATCATGGAGAAGGCCTTCGCCATCGCCGGATACCCGAAAGAGGAACTCGAACAGCGCTTCGGCGGCATGCTGCGCGCGCTGCACTATGGCGCGCCGCCTCATGGCGGCATCGCGCCGGGCATCGACCGCATGGTCATGCTGCTCTGCGGCGAGGACAATCTGCGCCAGGTGGTGATGTTCCCCATGAACCAGCAGGCCGAGGATTTGCTCATGGGCGCGCCCTCCGAAGTATCGCCGAAGCAGTTGAAAGACCTGCATATTCGGGTTGTGCTGCCGCCCAAGAGCTAGCGATTTTGTGCAGCCCGGGCGCTCGATGCCCATGCGTGGACTGTTGCCCACATGCCGGGTCAGTCCTTATTGTGGGGCTACCGCTGACCCCAATGATAAGATCGGCGGTGGGAGGGAACATGCATGCATACTCCATCCACGCGCCTTGTCGCGTTCGGTGCCTTCGCCGCACTTTGTCTTGGCGCGGCTGAGGTCCAGGCAGCCAATCTCAACACCGCCGATTTCATCGCCTCTTGCGCCAAAGATCCGGTGGTCACGGAAGATCCCACCCTCGCAGAGGCTAAGGTCACGCCGGAGGCTTATTGCCAATGCGTCGCCGGCAAGCTCGAAGAGAGCAACGTGCCACAGACGGACGTCGATATGCTGGTCAAGATGCATAACGAGGACATCACCGACGCCGATGCCGACGCCTTTCCGAAGCTCGACGACCTGCTGGTCGCCAATGAAGGCTACGAGGATGCCTGCCGGCAAAGCCTCGGCATCTCCCTCGACGACTCCGACGGGCAATTTCCGACGGAAGAGGAAATTCCGGACGAGGGCATGACCGAGGATGACGAGGCGCCGGCCGATGCGCCCGCCGATGGGGATGACAAGCCGCAAGAATAGGCAGGACTGACTCCTCGACCTGTATCGCCTTTTCGCGTTAAACCCTCTTCCGGGTCGAAGGGATTTGGGACCGTGACATTCGGCGAGCGTGTCTTCATTTATTGCGAGCGCGGCACTAACGAGGCGCTGCTGGCCGAGCCCATCAATGCGGCAAGCAATGCCGCCTTTCTGGTTGCCGCGCTGATCGGGCTCCAGCTCCTGCTCTGGCGCCCCGCCGACCAGCGCAGCGCCGACCATTATCTCCTCGTCGCGCTCGTGTTTATCATCGGTCTCGGTAGCCTCGCCTTCCACCTCTACGCCGACCAGGGGACGTCGCTCGCCGACATCGTGCCGATCGGCATGTTCATGCTGGTCTATCTCGGCTTTGCCCTCAATCGCTTCCTGGGCGTGCCACCGGGCTGGACCGTGCTCTTGGTAATCGGCTTCACGGCCGTCGTGGCGCTTGCCTTGCAACTGCAATGCTGGGACGGGGCAATCGGCTTCACCGGTCCCGGCACGCAAGGGGCCAGGCCATGCCTGAACGGCAGCATCGCCTATTTGCCGGCGCTTGGTGCGCTGATCCTGGTCGGCCTGGTGCTGGCGGACCGGGGGCATGTCGCGGCGCCCTGGATATTGTGGGCGGCCGCCGTGTTCGCCGTTTCCATCACCCTCCGGTCTCTCGACATGGCGCTATGCGAGGAGACCGTCATTGCCGGACGCAAGATCGGCACCCATTTCGCCTGGCATGTGCTGAACGCGCTGACCTTGCTGCTGCTGCTGAGGGCAAGCTTATTCGCCGGCCCCGCGAAGCCCGAACAGAAGCCCTCTTTCCCCGCCTAGTGTCGGGGCGGGGCGCGTTCGGCTAGCATGGGTTCGTGCCGGCGCGCCGGCATAAGCGGACGTGGTGGAACTGGTAGACACACAGGACTTAAAATCCTGTTCCCGCAAGGGAGTGAGGGTTCGACTCCCTCCGTCCGCACCATCATCCCTAAGCCTAGGCCATCGACAACGAGACGCAGCGCCGGTACGCTCCTAACAGCTGTCGAGCCGCGGAAATAACAATGCGGCCGGCTGGGATGAGGAGGGGCGCTAGCATGAACGAACTGCCGGCACGCAAGACGTTTTACGGCGCATGTCCGCACGATTGCCCGGACACCTGCGCCATGATCTACGAGGTCGAGGACGGCAGGCTGGTCGAAGTCAGGGGCAACAAAGAGCACCCGATGACCCGCGGCGGTCTATGCGTGAAGCTCAAGGATTTTCACGACCATCACGCCAATCCCGACCGGCTGCTTTATCCGCTGCGCCGCACGGGGCCGAAGGGGTCCAGGCAATTCGCGCGCATCTCCTGGGACGAGGCGATCGCCGAAATCGGCAGGCGCTGGCGCGAGATCATCGCCACCTATGGCAGCCAGGCGATCATGCCCTATTCCTATCTCGGCAATATGGGCTTGGTGCAGGGCATCAATTCCGGCGATCCGTTCTTCAACCGTCTCGGCTCGACGGTGAACGAGAAAACCTTCTGCGCCTCGGGCTCGTCGACGTCATGGCTGCTCACTGTCGGGCCGACCGGCGGCGTCGATCCCGAGAGCTTCGTGCATTCGAAATATATCGTAATCTGGGCCTGCAACTCGATCTCGACCAATCTGCATCATTGGCCGTTCGTGCTCGAGGCGCAGAAGCGCGGCGCCAAGGTCGTGGTGATCGATACCTACCGCTCGCGCACGGCCAAGGCCGCCGACTGGCACATCTGCCCGCGGCCAGGAACCGACGGCGCCTTGGCGATGGGCATCATCAACGCGATCATCGAGCAGGGGCTGATCGATCGAGATTATGTCGCGCAGCACACCTACGGCTTCGAGGAGTTGAAGGCGCGTGCCGCCGAGTTCACGCCCGACTATGTGGAGAAGATCACCGGCGTAAAGGCGTCCGACATCGCTACGTTCGCGCGCGAGTTCGCCACCATTCAGCCTTCGGTGATCCGCATCGGCGTGGCGCTCGAACGGCATGCCGGCGGCGGACAGACCATCCGCGCCGTCTGCGCTCTCCCCGCGCTTGTCGGTTCATGGCGTCATGTCGGCGGCGGTCTCCTGCAGATGCCGCTATGGGACTTCCCCGTGGATTGGATGAAAGTTTCGCGCGGCGACTGGATCAAACCGGGCACGCGGGCAATCAACAATCTGAAGCTCGGCGCGGCTCTGACCGGCGAAATGCAACTCGATCCGCCGCTGAAGAGCCTGTTCGTGTTCTGCACCAATCCGGTGAGCCAGGCGCCCGAGACCAACAAGATCGTCAAGGGCCTGCAACGCGAGGACCTGTTCACCGTCGTCGCCGAGCACTTCCTCACCGACACGGCGAAATACGCCGACATCGTGCTGCCCGCAGCCATGGCGGGCGAGGCCGAGGACATGATGTGGTCCTGGGGCCATTTCTATTTCACCTACAACCAGAAGGCAGTCGATCCGCCCGGTGAATGCAAGCCTACATCCGATATGTGGCGCCTGCTCGCCAAGGAGATGGGCTTCGACGATCCCGTCTTCAGAATGACCGACAGCGAGCTCGCCGCTCACTACATCAACTGGGACGACCCCAAGATGGGCGGCATCGACATGGCGCATTTCAAGACGCATGGCTACTACAAGATCGACGTCGGCTCCGCCGACACGCGCGCGCCGCACAAGGACGGCAAGTTTCCGACATCGTCAGGCAAGGTCGAGTTTCTGCTGCACGACGCCAAGAATTTCGTCGCCGGGCCGTTCCGCGCCATGTACGAGGGCGATCAGGACGGTACGCCGGTCGATCCACTGCCGGGCTATGTTCCAAACCGCGAGGCCCCGGAGACCAACCCTGAGCGCGCCAAGCTTTATCCGCTCAACATCATCTCGCCCAAGAGCCACGGTTTCCTCAATTCCTGCTACGCCAACGAGAAGCACAAGATCAAAGGGCAGGGCGAGCAGTTCGTGCTCATCAATCCCAAGGACGCGGCCACGCGGAGCATTCGCGAGGGCGATCCCGTGCGGGTCTTCAACGACCGGGGCGATTTCGAGGGGCTTGCCCGCATCACCGATGACGTGCGCGACGGCGTCATCGTGGCGACGCTCGGCTATTGGCGAAGCCTCAACCGCTCCGACGGGTCGGTGAACTCGATCTCGTCAGATGCGTATTGCGGTCTGGGGCGCGCCCCGACCTTCTCGGACAATCTCGTGCAGGTCGCCCGCGTGAACTGACGGGACGCCGCACTCAAGAGCCGGGAACGTCGGCGGAGCGCTCGCTGACCACGAGACTGACCGGGCGGTGATCGCTGATGGTCGTCTTCGCGGGCACGACACTCGCCACGCGATCGTGGATTTCATGCTCGACCCTGCCCATCCTCGGATGGACGATCAGAGGACACTTCCCGCGCCTTGTAAGCGCTTCGGTGAAGATAATGTGGTCCAGCAGGATGTAAGGGCGCCGGCTGGGATCCAGCTCGTCCTTGAACTCGACGGTCCAGCGGAACCGGTCCGAGCTGTCGAACAGAGCGTGGCTGAGGAACTGGCGGGCGAAGAACACGTCGCCTTGCAAGTTTCCGATCAGGTCGTGCAGCATATATTCGCGTTCGAGCAGCTCCTTGCCCGGGCCGTCGTTCAGGTCCCCTAACAGGAAGATCGCCGGCAAAGGCTCTTGCGCGAAACGATGATCGATATAGTGGCGGACATCCGTCGCTTCGGTTGTCAGCTTGGCGCGCGCCTGCACCGCTTTTGCCATGAATCTCCTGACGTCCGCTCGCGCGTAATAATCCTTGTCTTTCTCGTTGGGCTGCCGTGTTGGCACCCTGTCCCCGGTGAACTTGCTCTTGAGATGCACGCCGATGAATTCGATGCGCCCCCCCTCCCAATCGATGACCAGCACTTGAGGATGACGGTGGTGACAATGAGATTTGAGTTCATGCGCCCCGACGAGTCCGCTTTTCTTGTCTATGTGGGGAAGCGATATCCACCAATATCCGTCGCGATGCTGACGCCGCGCGCGCTGACTAGTGTAGATTTTTTTGGTGTAGGCGAACCATGTCGCGTTGTCGAGCAGATGGGCGCGGCGCTTTTCTTTGATCTCCGGCTTGGTGAGGAACCACATCCATTGGTCGCCGCGAATGTGATACGACTGCTTGGATTGGCCGGCGCGATCGATCAGGACATAGTTCGGAAGATAGGTGCGAACGAATTCTGACATTTCCTCCGGATCGGGGATGGCTTCGGTAAGAAGCAGGATGTCGGGATCGATCAGAGAGATTTCCTCTCGAATGGCCTCCAATTTTGCTTTCGCTTGCTCGGCGCTGGGCATTCGATGGTTGCGCTGGCGCGCGCCTGCAGGGACGGCACCGGTGTCGACCCTGAAGGCGTGCACCAGCCATTCCACGTTCCAAGTCGTGAGCTTGAAGCCGCCCATGCGCGAATTGTCCCTCTATCGGGATACAACTCATAGCTGTAATTTTATTGAATCTATCCTATTAGTAGCGGCTTGAAAATATGCCGCTATTCGGCGGGGGAAGCAGCGCCTTCGGCCTTCATCTCCTGCAGGACGGCGAAGCCCTCGAACTCGGGATGGCCGAAATAGAGCGGCTTGTTGGCGCCGGCGCCGGCATGCGCCTTGCGGAAGGCTTCGGATCGGGTCCAGGCGGCGAAGTCGGCTTCCGAGCGCCAGATCGTGTGCGAGGCGTAGAGCACATGGTCGTCGCGCTCGGGCCCCTTCAACAAATGGAAGGTGATGAAGCCGGGAACTTCGTCGAGATGGGTCTCGCGGCTTAGCCAGACCTGCTCGAAGTCGCGCTCCGAGCCCTTCCTGACCTTGAACCGGTTCATGGCGATGAACATGGTCTCTCCTTGGATGCCGGGCGCAGGATAGCGGAGAAAGGGTCGATTTCCAGCCCCGGCAGCGACAATTGAGCGCCGTCAATAACGGCAGGTCAATTCGCGACTATATTAGGGGACCTGCAAAGGAGACCCCCATGAACAAGGACGCAACCCTCAAGGAGCGGCGCAAGGCGAAGCTCGCCACGCCGACCGATCTCGGCTCCAACGCCACGCGCGACATCGCCGGCGCGCTCAACGCTTTGCTTGCCGACGTGTTCGCACTCTACCTGAAAACCAAGAACTTCCATTGGCATGTGAGCGGGCCGCATTTCCGCGATTATCACCTGCTGTTCGACGAGCAGGCCGGAGAGCTTTTCGGCATTACCGACGAGATTGCGGAACGCGTGCGGAAAATCGGCGGCGTTACCCTGCATTCCGTCGGCAATATTGCGAGGTTGCAGCGCATTCCCGACAACGACGCCGACTTCGTCGATCCGCAGGACATGCTGGCCGAACTCCGCGAGGACAATCAGGCGCTGATCGGAATCTTGCGCGAGACGCACACGCTCTGCGACGAGGAGAACGACGTAGCGACCGCCAGCCTGATCGAGGTGTGGATCGACCAGGCCGAGAAGCGCGTCTGGTTCCTCTACGAGACGAGCCGGCGCGGCGACCCGACCGGTCACTAACACGTCTTTTGTCATTGCCCGGCTTTACCGGGCAATCCAGTAACCCCGGTGCCCTTAGACAACTGAGGCAGGTGATTGCTGGATGCCCGCTTTCGCGGGCATGCAAACGTTGAGAAAGGGAGCCGGCTTCATTGGCCTTTGTTTAACGCCGGCTGTATAGGAACAGGCCGTAAAGGCCACTCCTCATGCCCTCCCTCATCAAACGCGCACGTGCAAATTTCAATCGTTTCGCCGAGTGGCAAATCTCCGGCGGCCTGGTGCTCATGGCCGCAGCGGCGCTCGGCATGGTCATGGCGAATTCCGCCTTCGCCGCCTTCTACGACCAGCTCTTCCACACCAAGATCGCCGGGCTCGACGTCCTGCATTGGATCAACGATGGGTTGATGGCCCTGTTCTTTCTGGTAGTCGGGCTCGAGATCAAGCGCGAGATGGTCGAGGGCGAGCTCGACAGCTGGCCGCGCCGCGCGCTGCCGCTGATCGCCGCATTCGGCGGCATGGTCGCACCGGCGCTGATCTTCCTGGCTATCAACTGGCAGACGCCCGAGAACTGGCGCGGCTGGGCCGTGCCGACCGCCACCGACATCGCCTTTGCCTTGGGCGTTCTGGCGCTGTTCGGATCGCGCGTCCCCCATTCGCTCAAGATCTTCCTCACCTCGCTCGCCATCATGGACGATCTCGGCGCCATCCTGATCATCGCCGTGTTCTATGCAGCCGATCTTTCGGGGGCCGCGCTCGGCCTTGCCGCGCTCACCACCGCCGCGCTGCTTGCGCTCAACTGGTACGGCGTGATGCGCCTTGCGCCCTATCTCGTGCTCGGCGCCATACTCTGGCTGTGCATGCTGTCTTCCGGCATTCACGCCACGCTCGCGGGCGTGGTGCTGGCCATGACCATACCGGCCGGCGCTCCGAATAAGGCTGAGCCCAATGGCTCGCCGCTGCAGCGCATCCTGGACAAATTGGGGCCTTGGGTCGCGTTCGCGGTGCTGCCGATCTTCGGTTTCGCCAATGCCGGCGTCTCGCTTGCCGGAGTAAGTCTCGATACGTTGCTCCTGCCGCTGCCGCTCGGCGTCATCGCCGGCCTCCTTTTCGGCAAGCAGATCGGTATCATGGCCTCGGTCGCGCTGGTGAACCGCACCGGCTTGGCACAACTGCCGAGTGGGGCGACATGGCGCGAAATCTACGGCGTGGCGCTCTTATGCGGCATCGGCTTCACCATGAGCCTGTTCATCGGCTTGCTCGCCTTCGACGATCTCGCGCGCGAATCCATGACCAAGCTTGGGGTGCTGACCGGCTCCTTATTGTCGGCGCTCGCGGCCGCGGCCGTGTTGTTGTGGCGCAAGCAGCCCGTCACTCCGGCCTAGTGCGGAATCCATAGAGCCAGTCGAATCGCGCCAAGGCCGCGTCTTCGTGCCGCCGCTCCAAAATGAAATTGCGCGCCAATCGCATGGGGCCCGAGAGGTGATAGATGCGCCCGAAGTGTTGCGACAGAGTCTGCACGCGTGTGGCGCGCGCTTGCCGCGACGCCGCGTAATGGTGAAAGGCGGCTGAAGGATCGTCGGACTGTGCGTCGAGGGCTGCCGCCAGCGTCACGGCGTCCTCGATGGCAAGCGCCGCGCCTTGCGCCAGGAAAGGCAACACCGGATGCGCGGCATCGCCAAGGAGCGTGACGCGGCCTTCGCTCCAACGGGGCAGGGGCGGAAGGCGATAGAGCGACCAGCTGCGCCAGCCGCTCGCCTGGTCCAAAAACGATTTCGATTCCTTGCACCAGTTGGCGAAACTTGAAAGCAAGGCCGACGGATCGCTTGCCTGACTCCAACCTTGCTCTTCGACGCCGCCTTCGGTCACGGCAACGAGGTTGAGGTTTTTGCCGCCGTGGACGGGATAGTGGACGAGATGTGCCTTGGGTCCAAGCCACAGCCCGACCACCGGCGCATCGAAGGGGAAGGGCAGGCCGGCGCGCGGCAGAAGCGTGCGCGACGCCGTGGCCCCGGCAAAACGCAATCGCGCCCGCGGATCGATCAATTTGCGCACCGCAGACCACAGACCGTCGGCGCCGATCAGGGCTTCTCCTTCGATGTCGCCGCCATCGGCGCTTTCAGCGATGACGCGCGCCACAAGCTGCCGGATGGTCGTGACCTCGAAATCAGATCGAAGCTCGACCGAGCCTGAGGCTTGGCCAGCCGCGAGCAGTGCGGCATGGAGGTCGGCGCGATGCAGCGTGAGATAGGGAGCGCCGTAGCGCGTCTCGGCGTGTGTCCCAAGCGGCATCGATGCGAGGCGGCGTCCGGACAGGCCGTCGAACACCCAGATCGCCTCGGGCTTGAAAGCAGTCGGCTCGATGGCCTCCAGAACGCCGAGCGCGCGCAACGCTTGCGTGGCATTCGGCCCGAGCTGGATGCCGGCGCCGGTCTCGTCCCCGAAGGTGGAGCGCTCGAGCACCGTCACGCTTCGGCCACGCAAGCCAAGCGCGATGGCCGCCGTCAGCCCGCCAATTCCGCCGCCAGCGATGAGAACACGCCGTCCGCGCTGTGTCATGAATCTACGTTAGGCCGCAGGGGCGCCGGGCGGCGCGGTCGCCACATAGACGCAGCCGGGCGGGTCGCTCTCAGTGGCGTCGAGGCCCGTGTCATGCACGAACAGGGTCGAGCAATAGGGGCAGACGATCTGCGCATCGTGCCCCATATCGAGATAGACATGCGGGTGATCGTGCGGCGGCGCCGCGCCCATGCATTGGAACTCCTTGACGCCGATCACGATCCGGTCGACGCCCTTGTCGTTCACGAAATGAGGCACCAGAGTTTGCGCCATGACACCGTCTCGATTGTTGCGTGGGCGGCAGCAAGCATAGTGAGCCTTGAGGCAGAGCGGTAGATGGGAATGAAGCGTTTCGATTCGGACGGCGTGGACCTCGCTTATATAGACGAGGGGGAGGGGGAGCCTGTGCTGCTGCTGCACGGCTTCGCCTCCAATGTCGTCACCAATTGGGTCGATACGCAATGGGTGCGCACGCTCAGGCAGTCCGGGTGGCGGGTCATCGCCTTCGACCATCGCGGTCACGGCCAGAGCGAGAAGCTCTATGCGCCTGAACTCTACGGTGCGCCGGTCATGGCCGAGGATGCGCCGCCTGCTCGACCATCTCGGCATCGCGCGCGCCGACATCGTCGGTTATTCCATGGGCGCGCGGGTCGCCGCGTTTTTCGTCTTTCAATATCCCGAGCGGGTGCGAAGCGCGGTCTTCGCCGGTCTCGGCATCAACATGGTGCGCGGCATGGTGGGAACCGGTCCGCTGGCACGTGCGCTCGAAGCGCCCCGCATCGAGGACGTCACCAACGACACGGCACGCAGCTTCCGCGCCTTCGCCGAACAGACCAAGAGCGACCTCAAGGCGCTTGCCGCCTGCATGCGCGGTCCGCGCGAGAAGATCACGAAAGAGCAGCTTAGCGCCTTTCGCGTGCCGGTCCTGGTGGCGGTCGGCAGCGAAGACGTGATTGGGGGCTCGGGCGCCGAGCTTGCATCGCTCATTCCCAATGCATAATTTCTGAATATTCCCGGGCGAGACCATATGCGGGCGGTCGGTGACGAGCGTTTCAAGCAGGGTGTGCTCGATTTTTTAACCCGGCGCCCTTAGGCCAGTGCGGTCTCGTGGTAGACTCAAGCCCCTCAACCCTGCTACGGGGGGCGAAGCGAGGTTACGATGCAAAAGTCCTCCGCGGCGGCAAAGCCGCAAATCAAGAGCTACGATCCGGTCTGGAGCCAGATCCGGCACGAGGCCGAGGAGATCAGCAAGACCGAGCCGGCGCTCGGCGGCTTCATCTATGCGACGGTGCTGAGTCATGCGCGCCTCGAAGATGCGATCTGCCATCGGCTGGTGCGGCGGCTGCAGCATGCGGCGCTCGACACCGGCCTGCTGCACCGGACCTTCCACGAAGTGCTCGAAGCCGAGCCTTCGCTCGGCGATGTCTTCCGCGCCGATCTCATGGCGGTGGCCAAGCGCGATCCCGCGTCCAGCCGCCTGATCGAGCCTCTGCTCTATTTCAAGGGCTTCCACGCGCTCGAGATCTATCGCATCGCCCATTCGCTGTGGAACGCCGGCCGCAAGGACCTGGCGCTCTATCTGCAAAGCCTGACCTCCCGTTTCCTCCAGGTCGACATCCATCCGGCCGCTCAAATCGGCAAAGGCATCATGTTCGACCATGCCACCGGCATCGTGGTCGGCGAGACGGCGGTGATCGGCGACAATTGCTCCTTGCTGCACGACGTTACCCTTGGCGGCTCGGGCAGCGAGAAAGGCGATCGCCATCCCAAGATCGGACGTGGCGTGATGATCGGCGCCGGCGCCAAGATCCTCGGCAATATCAAGGTGGGCGACTGCGCCAGGATCGCGGCCGGTAGCGTCGTGCTTCAGGATGTGCCGGCGCGGACGACCGTCGCGGGCGTTCCAGCGCGCCATGTCGGTGTGGCCGTGTGCGAGGAGCCGGCCCTCACCATGGACCAGGTTTTCGTGGACGATGAAGAGGCGAGCAGCCGTTAGCGGCTGGCTTGGCCATGGAAGCCTGCGCGCGCGGGCTCTGGGAGAAGGGCTGTGACGCGGGAAGAAATCCTCAAGCTCGAACATTACCTGAAAAAAATGTTTCGCCTGCCTGACATCCAGGTGCGGCAGCGGCCGCAGAAGGATGATTCCGCCGAGGTCTTTATCGGGGAAGAATTCATCGGCATCCTGTTCCGCGACGACGACGAGGGCGAGGTCGCCTACCAGTTCCAGATGGCCATCCTCGATTACGACCTGAAGCTCTAGCCCGCGCCGCGCCGGGACGGACATTAACCACTCCTTAAGAATTCAGGTTAATGGCCGGCCAGCCTCGCTAAAGTGCTCGCAAAGCATGGCGGCGAGGGGGCTTCGATGAAATCCGTGGCGATCTATCTCTATGTGATGGCGGTCGGCTTCGTTGCCGCCGGCATGCTGTCGAGCTTCGTCCAGCTTGTCTCCGGCCAGCCGCTGCGGTTCGGTATCGAGCCGCGCTCGATCCTCGCTTCGCTGGGCGGCGTCGTCCTCCGCGTGATGGCCGGCCCCGCTATCCTCATGCGCAATGCCTGGCGCGGAATGCTGCTCGAGGCGCGCCCGAAGGCCTGGTTCGGGGCTTCTGCCGCCATTGCCGCTCTGTGGAGCCTGTTCTCAGGCGCGGTGCTGCTCGATCTGGCCCTGAAACTATAAAAAAAGGAGCCGGTCTCTGATGAGACCGGCTCGAGGAAAGGCCCGGTTTAGTCGGGGTGGGGGGCAAAATCACCGGGCCTTTGGCGTTTCAGATGATCTCCTGCTAGCGGTTGGAGGCGGAGATCGAAGCTTGCGGCACGAGCTCCGGCGGCAACAGCGAGATCCACACAAGCGGATTGCGCGCCGACTGCCGCTTGACGAAAGTGTAGGGCGTGTCGGTCCAGTGCATGATTTCGGCGCGCTTGTTGTCGAGGACATAGTCCCCGTCATCGGTGCGCACCGTCAGCACGGCGTGGCCCTCGTTGTTCTCGTCGCGGACCACGGTGATGAGCAGCGTGCTTTCCGGCCAGCCGCGCTCGATCAGGATGTGGCGCTTGAGCAGCACGTAATCCTCGCAGTCGCCCTTGCCCTTCACGGGATAGCTCCACACCTCGACCTTGCCGTGCAGCTCGAGGTCGGTGACCGGGGCCACGGCGGCGTTGACGGCGTTGTTCACCTGCTCGAGCTCGCGAAGCTTGGCGGGGCTGAACTGGACGCGATCGGCGTAGCGCTTGGACGAACGGCAGGCACCTTTGTTCTCGCGGCAAAAGGTCACGAAGCCGATCGGCGGCAGGCTCTCGCCGAAAGCCTCCATGAACACGACCTTTTGTGGCGCATGCGCGGGCGCCGGCTTGAGGCTGATCGTCTGCGTATTGGTCGCGTCCGCCGGCAGAGACGAGATGAACATGACAAAGGCCGAGCCCAGAAGAAAATGTTTCATTGCACCCCCCTATTATTGAGGCGCACTGTCTTAGAAAGATTTTGAGATCCCGATAAAAGAAGGGCTCGCTTTGGAGCGATCTCGGTAGGGATTCCTTATACGCACCGGAATGTTCCGATGTTCGCTAAAATTTTAGCGATCATGGAACAAAGCGTGTTTTGAGGCCGCCTTCGACGACGCGAAGGCGCCCGCGCACGAGGCGGACCACCTCGGCCCCGCGATTGGCCATGAAGGCCGGGACCTCGTCTGGCCAATGCAGGTGAAGCTCGAGCAGCTCCTGGCGCTCCAAGGGCTCGGCGCCGAGCCAGAAGGGCGGCTCGATGGCGGTGATGGCTCCGAGCAGGCGGTTGGCGGTCGTGCCGTTATGGATCAGCGGCAGGAGAACGAGCTCGAAACTCGCCTTCCGGCCCGTGCGGGTCGTGGCACGGAAGCGGCCATGGGCCACGGCGCCATCGTTGATGACTTTGCCGATGAGGGAGGCCACCGTGTCGCGGTCCTTGCCTGTCCACAGGGCCAAGAAGTCGATCCCGCGCAATTCCCGGCCGAACTGCTCGCAAATCTTCGTCCCGGCTAGCCGGAAGCGGAAACCAGGCCTTCCTTCGCATTCGGCGATGAAGGTTTCCGGCAACAGCGCCGCGATCTTCGCCGGATCGATCTCGAAACGATACGGCGCCATACGGCCATTGCGTACCCGGTCCCAATACGCGTAAAGCTCCCTAGTCGCTGACTGCTGCATGATCCACCTGACGCAAAACGCTACATTGTTGCTTCGGCACGCACCCATTCCTCCGCCGGCCGAGACCAGAATCTCGCTTTGGCACAAAGGTTGAGTTCCACATGCTGACTAAGCAGGGAGCATGCCAGCGCCGCTTCCGGTGGCGCATAGCCAGGGCTTCTGTCCATCGCGTGCGCCATGGCTGCGACTGAGCCGATCTTCAACGTTCCCCGCAGCGTGGTCTGGGCGGCAGGCCTGATGGCTGCGGTACAATTCGTGCGGAAGTTGCTGCCCGATGAGCTAAGCCTCACCGTGCTGCTCGCGCTGGCCTTCATTCCCGCGCGCTACAGCGGCGCCGCGCCGGAGCTTCCCGGCGGCTATCTCACCGCCGTCACCTCTTTCGTGACCTATATGATCGTGCATGGGGGATGGCTGCATCTCTTGGTGAACGTGGCGTGGATGCTGGCCTTCGGCAGCGCCGTAGCGCGGCGGATCGGCGACAGTAAGTTTTTCTATTTCTCGATCCTGTGCGGCATCGCCGGCGCGCTCACCCATCTCGCGTTCCACTTTGGCGACATGGCCCCCGTGGTCGGCGCGTCGGCGGCGATCTCTGGCCAGATGGCGGGCGCCCTCAGATTCATTTTCAGCGCAAGGCGGCGCCCGGGCGAAATGGCGCTCGATTTCGTCGATGCACCGCTATGGAGCCTGGGGCGGACCTTGAGCGACTACCGCATCCTCATATTCCTCGTGTTCTGGGTAGCGCTGAACGTCTATTTCGGCCTGAGCTCGGTATGGGTCGGCGACGCGGAGGGCGGCATCGCCTGGGAGGCGCATATCGGCGGCTTCCTGTGCGGCTTGCTCACTTTCGGCTTTTTCGACCGGGCCCCTGTCGCCGAGCCGTTGCCACGCTTGCCCTAGAGGCCCCGGTCGAATCATCCGTCTCACGGGGGCTTGCGCCTCCTTTCCTCACAGGACATGATGTCGCAGGCAAAAAAGGGCCGTTAAGTGCCCAGCCTGGAGGAAACGGTATGAATGTGGCTGCAATCTTGAAGTCCAAGGGCAGGGAGGTCTTCACCACCACGCCCGATACATCGTTGCAGGACATCGCCAAGCTGCTTGGGCTGCACGGCATTGGCTGCATCGTCATTACCGCTTCGGACGGCAAGGTCGTGGGCATCGTGTCTGAACGCGATATCGTCCGCGAGATCTCGCGCGCTGGCGCGAGTGTGCTGAAGGAGCCGGTGGCGAAGTGCATGACCACGGCTGTCGTGAGCTGCCGAGAGGCCGATACCATCGACCGGCTCATGGCGGAGATGACGGCGCACCGGTTCAGGCACATGCCGGTGGTCGACAGGGGCCGGCTGATCGGTCTCGTGTCGATCGGCGACGTGGTGAGGATGCGGATCGCGGAAGCGGAGATGGAAGCCGCGGCGATGCGCGAATACATCGCCACCGGCTAGCGGCGGTCAGCGTCCCTTGGTGTCATCCGGACGGCCATAAACGGTCTCCGGATCGAACTGCCGCTCGGCATCCACCCAACGCAAAATAACGCCTGCGGCCGACCCGCCCACAGGGACCGCGCGATAGAAGCAGGATTTGCGGCCCGTGTGGCAGCAAGCCTCGGCGCCAATCATCTCGACCTTCAGCCAGATCGCATCCTGATCGCAGTCGGTGCGCATCTCGACCACGCGCTGGCTGTTGCCGCTGGTCTCGCCCTTGCGCCAGAGCTTGCCGCGTGAGCGAGACCAATAATGCGCTTCGCCGGTCTCGATGGTGCGGGTAAGCGCCTCTTGGTTCATGTAGGCGAGCATCAGCACGTCGCCAGTCGCGGCCGAAGTGACGACCACGGGCACGAGACCGTCGGCGTCGAATTTCGGGGTAAAGGCCGTGCCTTCTTCGAGTGCGGCTTTGCTTCCAGGCTCGGGTGAGACGGCAGGCTTGCTCACCGCGATCCGTCCTTCGCGGACCTGCGCATTATGAGCGGCCGCGTTCGGCCGCCAGCATCATGAAGCGCGCCTGCTGCGCCGGATCTTCCTTGAAGATGCCGGTGAACTGCGTGGTGATGGTCGCCACGTCGGGCTTCTTCACGCCGCGGATCGTCATGCATTGATGCACGGCTTCGATCATCACCGCCACGCCTTTCGGCTTCAGCGCCTTGTCGATGGTCTCGGCGATCTGCGCGGTCATGGTCTCCTGCGTCTGCAGGCGGCGCGCGAACACCTCGACCACGCGCGCGAGCTTGGAGATGCCGACCACGCGGTCGGTCGGGAAATAGGCGACATGCGCCTTGCCGATGAAGGGCACCATGTGGTGCTCGCAATGGGAGTGCAGCTCGATGTCGCGCAGCATGACGATGTCATCATAGCCGGCGACCTCGTCGAAGGTGCGCGACAGCACTTCGTGCGGGTCCTCGCGATACCCGGCAAAGAATTCGTCATAGGCGCTCGTCACCCGGCGCGGGGTCTCGCGCAGGCCCTCGCGGTCGGGATCGTCGCCGGCATAGGCGATCAGCGTGCGCACCGCCTCCTCGGCCTCCTCGCGCGACGGGCGCAGGATGGCGGGTCCGCGGCCGATCTCGGTCCGCTGCCTGGTCGGCAATTTCTTAACCGTGGCGTCCATGAACTGAAGCTTTCCTTTTGCGACTCAACGCCTAAATAGTGGCAACCGGTTCCGTGGCCGCCTTCAGGCTAATATAACCGGCCCGTCAACCCCTTTGAGGCGCGATCTTCGCATCCCCCAGTGTGGCTGCATATATAATGCGTGACTTCGGCCCGCAAGGCGAGCCTACGAGCCAAGATGACCACCATGAACTTGCCCGAGGACATCTATAGCCAGCGCATCCTGGAGCTTGCCGCTGCCCTGCCGCGGACGGCCAGGCTTGCCGCGCCGCAGGCCACGGCCAAGGCCCATTCCAAGCTCTGCGGCAGCACGGTGAGCGTGGACCTCTCCATGGACGGCGACGTGGTGAGCGACTACGGCCAAACCGTGAAGGCGTGCCTGCTCGGGCAGTCGGCGGCCTCGGTCATGGGGCGGGAAATCGTGGGCTCGCGCGCGGAGGAGCTGCGCGCGGTCGGCGCTGCCATGCGCAAGATGCTGAAAGAGGGCGGTCCGCCGCCGGAGGGCCGATGGGCCGATCTCGCCGTGCTCGAGCCGGTGCGCGATTACAAGGCGCGCCATCCCTCCACCCTTCTGGTGTTCGACGCGGTGGAGGATGCCATCGCGAAGATCGAGGCGGAGCGTGCCGTCCGTGAGGTTTCCGAGTCGGAAGTCGCCGGCAATGCCTGAAGCGCACGAGCGTCCTCCTGCCGGTGCCGCGGGCTTCGCGCGGGACTTCGCCAAGTTCGTGATGCTCGGCCCGATCGCGATCTATCGCTGGACGATCTCGCCCCTGCTCGGCGTGAACTGCCGGCATCTGCCGTCTTGTTCGGATTATGCGCAGGAGGCCATCGACAAGAACGGCGCCTGGAAGGGGGGGTGGCTGACGCTGGCGAGGGTCTGCCGCTGTCACCCATGGGGCAGCCATGGCTTCGACCCCGTTCCGGACCTTACCGCTGAGCACCACCCCTGGGCACCCTGGCGCTACGGCCACTGGCGCGGTCCTGAAGAGGGCAGCTAGGCTGCGCGCATCGGCGGGATGTCGGACACGTCGATGCGGCGCTCGGCGTGCCATAGATCGTAGACCGACTGCATATTGAGCCACGCTTGCGCGGTGCCGCCAAAGGCCGCCGCAAGCTTGATGGCCGTGTCCGGCGTCACCGGCTGCTGCTCGCGCAATATGGCGTGAAGCTGCTGGCGCGACATCTTGAGCGCCTTGGCCAGATCGGTCTTGCTCATCCGCAACTCGGGTAGAACGATCTCGCGCAAGGCCGCTCCCGGGTGGCTCGGGCAGCGGTTCGGATCACGCTTGGGGATGGTCTTGGTCTTGGTCATGATTTCAAATCCTCAATGGTAATCCTCTAAATCGACATTAACGGCATCACCATCCTGCCAGCCGAAAGTGATGCGCCAATTGCGTGTAACGAAGACGGCGAATTCACCCTTTCGACTGCCTTTCAACGCATGAAACCCAAGTCCGGGCAGATCGAGGTCGCTTGGCTCGACGGCCGCATTTAATCTGTCCAAAATCAGCCTGATCCGATCGACCGAGGCGGGAGGGAGCCTTCTCGTCTCGCTGCTCTCCCAGTAGCGTTTCAGCGCCCGGCTTCGAAACGAAGCGATCATGATGGATTGTAATATATTGCCTTACTGTTGTCCACTATCACCTTACAATATTGGATCGGCAAAATCTGGACCTTGACGGCAAATCAGGCTAAAAGGCCGAGTTGATAACCGATTGTCTCTTACCTGCACCGGTACGCAGGAGTGAGAGGAGAAAACAAAGTGTCGCAAATCTCCCTGACATTTCCCGATGGCGCAAAACGCGCGGTGCCCGCCGGCACCACGGGCCTCGATGTCGCCAAGTCGATTTCGCCCTCGCTTGCCAAGCGCACGGTGGCGATGAGCCTCGACGGCAAGCTTGCCGACATTGCCGCGCCGATTCGCGCCAACGCCTCGATCAAGTTCATCGCGCGCACCGATCCCGAGGCGCTGGAGCTGATCCGCCACGACGCCGCGCATGTGATGGCCGAGGCGGTGCAGGCGCTCTATCCCGGCACGCAAGTCACCATCGGTCCCGTCATCGACAACGGCTTCTATTACGATTTCGCCCGCGACGAGCCGTTCACGCCCGACGATCTCCCCAAGATCGAGGCCAAGATGCGCGAGATCATCGCCCGCGACTCGCCGTTCACCTGCGAGGTGATGGAACGCGAGAAGGCCAAGGCGCTGTTCAAGAGCAAGGGCGAAGACTTCAAGCTCGAGCTGATCGACGCCATTCCCGAGGGCGAGGAGATCAAGATCTACTCGCAACGTGAGTGGCTTGATCTCTGCCGCGGACCGCATATGACCTCGACGGGCAAGGTCGGCAAGGGCTTCAAGCTTACCAAGATCGCCGGCGCCTATTGGCGCGGCGATTCCAGCCGGCCGATGCTTCAGCGCATCTACGGCACGGCCTGGGCGAGCGAGGAGGACCTTGCCGCCTATCTGCATCAGCTCGAAGAGGCCGAGAAGCGCGACCACCGTCGCTTGGGGCGCGAGATGGATCTGTTCCACTTCCAGGAAGAGGCGCCGGGCGCCGTGTTCTGGCACCCCAAGGGCTGGGCGTTGTTCACCGCGCTGATCGGCTATATGCGCCGCCGTCAGAACGCATGGGGCTATGTCGAGGTCAACTCGCCTGACATGATGGAGCGCACGCTTTGGGAGCAATCGGGCCATTGGGAGAAATTCGGCGACCTCATGTATGTCACCGAGACGCCCGATGAGCGCATCTATGCCTGTAAGCCGATGAACTGCCCGGGCCATGTGCAGATCTTCAAGCACGGGCTCAAGAGCTACCGCGATCTTCCCTTGCGCATCGCCGAGTTCGGCAAAGTGCATCGCTACGAGCCGTCCGGCGCACTGCATGGGCTGCTGCGCGTGCGCCATTTCACCCAGGACGACGCACATATCTTCTGCACCGAGGACCAGATTACCGAGGAATGCGTGCGGCTCAACGAGCAGATGCTCGCGATCTATCGCGATTTCGGCTTTGAGGACGTGCGCATCAAGTTCGCCGATCGCCCGGACAAGCGCGTGGGCGCCGACGCCACATGGGACAAGGCGGAGGCTGCGCTCAAGCGCGCGGTCGAGGCGGCGGGACTTACATACGAATTCAACCCCGGGGAGGGCGCATTCTACGGGCCGAAACTCGAATACGTACTGCGCGATGCCATCGGCCGCGACTGGCAGTGCGGCACGATCCAAGTCGATCTCAACCTGCCGGGCCGGCTCGGCGCTTTCTATATCGGGCCTGACGGCGAGAAGACCGTGCCGGTGATGATCCATCGCGCCATGTTCGGCTCGCTGGAGCGCTTCACCGGCATCCTCATCGAGCATCATGCCGGACATCTGCCGCTTTGGCTGTCACCGGTACAGGCGGTGGTCGCCACCATCGTATCGGATGCGGACGTCTATGCCGGCGAAGTCCTCGAAGCGCTGCACAGAGCAGGACTCCGCGCCGAGGCCGATCTGCGCAACGAGAAGATCAACTACAAGGTCCGCGAGCATTCGCTGGCCAAGGTGCCGGTGCTGCTCGTGGTCGGCAAGCGCGAAGCCCAAGAGAAGACGGTCTCGGTGCGGCGGCTGGGCAGTCAGGAGCAAGAGGTGATGACGCTCGACGCCGCCATACGCGCGCTCGCCGGCGAAGCCGTCCCACCCGACCTGCGTCATGCCACCAAGACCAAAGCAGCTTGAGCAAGCAAGCACCAACCATTCTCACCATTGGGCATTCGAACCATCCGATCGGGCGGTTCATCGCGCTTCTCGCCGAAGCTGGCGTGACGGCGGTCGCCGATGTGCGGTCGGCGCCTGTCTCCCGGTTTTCGCCTCAGTTCAACAAGAAGGCTCTGTCCGCTTTGCTCGGCGAGCACGGCATCGCTTACGTCTTTCTCGGCAAGGAACTGGGCGGCCGGCCACAACAGCCGGACCTGTTCACGGGCGGCGTGGCTGATTACGAGAAAATGGCGGCAACCGAATCTTTCCAGGACGGACTCAACCGGCTCATCGACGGGGCAACGCGGTACCGGATCGCCGCGATGTGCTCGGAAGCCGACCCGCTCGACTGTCATCGCTGTCTGCTGGTGGCGCGCGCCCTGACCGAGAGGGGTCTGCCCATCGCGCATATCCTGGCGTCCGGAGACACCCTCACGCATGCCGAGATCGAGGCGCGGCTGCTGGCCATGGCAAATCTTTCGGAAGCGGGCTTGTTGCCCGGATCGCGTGAAGAACGCCTGGCAGAGGCTTATCGGACGCGCGGTCGCAAGATCGCCTATGTCCCGAAGCTCAGCGCACCGAGGGGCGGAGCAGCACGCCCGGATTGATCAGGGGCGTGTCCCGAAGCTCAGCGCACCGAGGGGCGGAGCAGCACGCCCGGATTGATCAGGG
>JBBDYM010000044.1:0-31272 GCA_040901485.1 Methyloceanibacter sp. | reverse complement strand
GCGCATTGGGGTCGGCCGGCCGTGCCGAGAACCCGTCGAAACCCAAGCCGGTCCCAGGCGCACCATCCCCGGCATAAGTCCCCGCGGCCGGCGGCGGGGGTTCGGGCGGGTCCATGAGCGCCTTGAGCGCCTCTGGCGAGGTCGGGCCGTCGGCTACGGCCACTTCGATCTGCTTGGTTTCGCCGGCCTCGATGCTGAATTTGCGCGTAAAGCTCAGGCCGTTGTGATCGGCGACCACGGCATAGCTGCCCGCCGCGAGAATGTGTGTCGGGAGCGCGCCAGCGTTTTCTTTGACCATATCCCCCGCCGAGGTGAGAATGGTCCATTTGGTATCGGCCAGCGCCTCGCCGCCCAGGCTCTGCACCAGCCGGAAGGTGATCTTGGCGCCGTTATGCTTGACCGTCGCCTCGGTGATCTTGCCGGGCTCGACCGTGACATCGGCCCTGACCGTCGCGTTGGCGTCGCCGTAGAGGCTGACGACATGATAGGCGCCGGCATTGAGCCGCACGACTACGCCCGGCTTGGCGTCGCCGAGGATCGTGGCGCGATTGCCGAACTGGTCCTCTTCGTCGGACATGATATCGAAACGAACGCCTTGCTCCGACATCTTCTCGCCATTGGCCAGCACCGCGGCAAGCTTCAGCCCGCCGGTGTTGAGGATGAAGGTCTCCTCGATCGAGCGGCCGCCCTCCACCTTGACCTTCTTGGTGAGATTGGAAAGGCCGTAGGCGGCGTTGACCATATATTCCCCGGGTAGCAGCGCCGCGGTCGGCATCGCCTCACGATGCGTGCTGATCAGCTTATAGCCGCCGTCCGGCGAGGCTTGCGAAGAATAGACCCGCCAGGTCAGCCCGGATTGCACCTTGGGCCCGATCTCGGTGACCATCGCCTTGAAGGTGACGGGCACGGGCTTCTGGGGCGCGGCCGGCTTCGGCGGGGCAGCCCGCTGGGCGAGCGTCATGGGTTGGCTCGGGGCAGCCGTCTCGGACTTGTTCACCGCTGTTTCATGTGAGGCCGAAGACGCCGATTTCTGCACCGCCGATTGGCCGGGCTCGACGGCTTGGCCATCGGCCGGCGCATCTTGTTCGCTCCCGGCTGGAGCCGCTTCCGCTCCCGCTCCATCCGGAGCATTGATCGTCACGGTGGCGACGGATCGAACAATGGGCGCGGGGTTTGCAATGACGTCAAGGACCGTGGCCAAGCCTTGCTTGAAGGTGCTCGCCTCGGTCGCGGCGACAAACTCGCCACCGGTCGCGGCGGTGGCGCAGGCGAGCGGCTTAAGCTCCTCGGCCTTGGCGTCGAGACCGATGGCATGGATGCGTATGGCAGGCGACTTCACCTTGAGCGCGTCGGCCATGGCGCAGATATCGGCGTCGCAATTATCGCCGCCTGAGGCGATGAGGACGATGTCGAGCCTGCCGTCCGGCGTCGGCGCCGCCTTGACGGCATCGCTCAGCGCCGCGGCGATGGGGGCTTGTCCCTGTGGCTTGATGTCGAGAAGCTTGCTTTGGGTCTTGGACGTCAGCTCGCCGGGCTTCGCCAGAGTTTCGGTGTCGGCGCAGTTCGCTGCCTTGCGATGGCCGAAGGCGACCAGCCCAAAGGATAGGCGGTCGCCATAGCTGCTCACGGCTTGGCCAAGCTCGGCGCGGGCGACCTCGAGCTTGCTTGTATCGCCGATCTTGGCGTCCATGCCGCTCGAGCCGTCAAGCACGAAGATGGTGGCAGGCCGCGGCGTATCGGCGGGAGGAGCCGGCGCGTCCTCGGCTCCGGCCACCGCCGCTCCCAGGAGAGCGGCGGGGAAGAGCGCGAGCCAGAGCGCAGCGCAGCGTTTCCCCCGCATTCGATTGCTCCGATCGGTCAGCCGCCGTCTCTTATACCGGTTTCCGACGGGCACTACGGAGCCAAAATCGACGGTGAATGAGGCCGATTTTGGGAGCCAGGACACGCTTTTGACGGGGGATTACGGCATTGTTCGGCGCGGATTTTCGCGATAGGGAACGCAGCCCCGCCAAATCTCGTGAAGCCATGTCAAAGACCGCACTCGACCACCTGCTCACGCGCCGCTCTGTGTCTGCCAACAGCCTTGGGGAGCCCGGGCCGAGCGAAGCGGAGCTTCGGCAAATCCTGACCGCCGCCGCGCGCGTGCCGGACCACAAGAAGCTGGTGCCCTGGCGATTCGTGCTGTTCCAGGGCGAGGCGCGCACCGGTTTCGGCAAGGTCCTGGCCGCGATCTGCCGCGAAGAGGAGAAGGACCCAGGCGCATTCCGTCTGGAGAACGAAACGAAGCGATTCTTGCGCGCACCTGTGGTCATCGCCGTGGTTTCACGCGTGGTCGAAAACAAGGCGGCCCCGGAATGGGAGCAAATCCTGTCGGTGGGTGCCGCCTGCCAGAATCTCATCGTCGCCGCCACGTCTCTCGGGTTCGGCGCGCAGTGGGTCACCGAATGGTGCGCCTATAGTCCGGGCGTACGCCAAGCGCTGGGCCTGGCCCCTAACGAGCGCATTGCCGGTTTCGTCTATGTCGGCACGGCGAAGGAGAAGCCCGACGAGCGCGAGCGGCCAGAGCTCGCCGATATCGTCAGCGCCTGGCGCCCTTGAGCCTGGTCAGAAGCCGAACTGCTCCGCCAGGATGCGTTCGGCCAGGGTGTGGCCGGGGTCGAACATCATGAAGATATCGACGCCGCTTTCCTCCTTGACCTCGACCAGGACCACGTCACGGAACTCGATATGATCGGCGACGGCGCTGACCGGGCGCTTGTCGGGCTCGAGCACCTCGATGGTGACTTGCGCATTGTTGGGCAATAGCGCGCCGCGCCAGCGCCGCGGCCGGAAGGGACTAATCGGGGTCAGCGCCAAGAGTGGCGCGTTGATCGGCAGGATCGGCCCATGCGCCGAGAGATTGTAGGCGGTGCTACCCGCCGGCGTGGAGATGAGCACGCCGTCACAGATCAGCTCGTTCATGCGCACCTTGCCGTCCACCGCAATCCTGAGCTTGGCGGCCTGGTAGATCTGGCGGAACAGCGAGACCTCGTTGATGGCGAGCGCCTCGTGCTTGGTGCCGTTCTTGTCATGGGCCGTCATGCGCAAAGGATGGATGACGGAAATCTCGGCTTTCGCCAGCCGCTCCTTCAGGCCGTTCTCCCGGTAGTCGTTGAGGAGGAAGCCGACCGAGCCCCGGTTCATGCCGTAGATCGGGGTGCGGCTGTTGAGATGGCGATGCATGGTCTGGAGCATCAGCCCGTCGCCGCCAAGGGCGACGATGGCGTCGGCCTTGCCGGGCGGCGTGTCGCCATAGAGCTTGACGAGCTTCTTCAGCGCTCGCTCCGCCTCTTTGGTCTCGCTGGCGACAAAGGCGATTTTATTGAAGCGGGGCATCCGGTTTCACGACGCTTGGACCAGGCTCAAGGCGGGCAGTATAAACGCGACGGCGCCCCTGCAATACAAGCCTCTCGATGAGAGGAGAAGGGTGAATCCCATGGCAAACGAGGACCGGCCCACCCTGGTCTATACGACTTTCGCCAGGCTCGAGGACGCGAAAAGGGTCGGCGACGCGTTGGTGGCAGCGAGGCTGGCCGCCTGCGTCAACATCTTCCCCGGCATGATTTCCATCTTCGAGTGGAAGGGCGCGCGCGACGAGGCGAACGAGGTGGCCATGATCATCAAGACCCGAGCCTCGCTCACCGATTCCGTGCTCGCCGAGACCAAGCGCCTGCACCCTTACGAGCTTCCCGCTTTGCTCGTGCTGCCGACGGAAGGGGGGAGCGCCGAATATTGCAACTGGATCATGAATGAGACGGCAGTTCCCGATAAGTCGGGGCAGCACTGCTAAATGGCGGGAAGCTGCGGATTGAGGCATTCACAGAGTCGCAGGTCTGTCATAAAGTACGCATTCGTTTTGCTTGGGTAGGCAGAGGGACATGGCATGACGATTGCCGCTCTCGATTTCCAAACGCTCGCCAATGCGGGGTTTCCGCTCGTCACGTTGGCGCCGGGTGAGGTTGTCTTCGCGCAGGGCGACAAGGGCGACAAGATGTACGTGATTCGCTCGGGCGAAGTTGAGATCGAGCGGGACGGCAAGGTCGTCGAGAAACTCACCGAAGGCGGTATTTTTGGAGAAATGGCCCTGATCGACGGATCGCCCCGGGCGGCCATGGCGCGCGCCAAAACCATGTGTGAGGTCGCCCCGATCACCGAGAAGACCTTCCTGTTCCTGGTGCATGAGACGCCGTTCTTCGCCATTGCGGTGATGCGCACGCTCGCCGAACGGTTGCGGCGCACTGCCTAAGTTGGAGGCGGTTGAAGTGCCTGGCGTGATCCAGGCGCTATTTTTGCCTTGCATTGTAGCCGCCCCCAGCCATGATCGGCCTCAACACAACCCGTTAGACCCTGCTGCATAACACCCTTGTCGCTGCTCGCGAATTTGGCGCAGAGGCGCCCGCGCAATATTGAAACGTCGACACTCGGGCGGGACGCTGCGGCTGGCGTCATCTCGGCGATCGTCAATATCGCCTATTGCATCTCTTTCGCCGCCCTGATCTTCCAGGGCTCGATTGCCGCCGGTTTCCCGCTGGGACTGGCCGCCCTCATCATGGGCACGGTGGTCACCGGCTTCGTCATCGCCCTCACCACCTCGCTGGTTCCCGCCGACGCTGGGCCCGATACCCCAGCCGTCGCGGTCATGAGCGTCCTGGCCGGCACGGTGGCGGGAGGCCTCGCCTCCAAGGGCGCCAGTACCGAGGCGATGGTCATCAACGTGCTCGTGGCCATCTCGCTGAGCACGCTCCTGACCGGCGTGCTGCTGTTCGGGATCGGCGCCTTGAAACTCGGCCAGTGGCTGCGCTTCGTTCCATATCCGGTGATCGGTGGCTTCTTGGCGGCCTCGGGGTGGCTGCTCATCACCGGCGGTGTCGAGGTGATCACGGGCACCAATCTGACTCTGTCGCCGTCGAGCTGGGCTCCCGCGTTTTCCTGGGATTTTGCTCCACAAATCGGCGTCGGCCTCCTGTTCGCGCTGTTTATCGTCCTCTTGCGGCGATGGGTGCCGCCATATCTGACCATTCCCATCGCCTTCGTTTTCTTCCTCCTGGTCATGAACGTCGTGTTGTTCGGCTTCGTCGCGGATGAAGGGCTGCGCAAGGCCTGGTTCCTGCAAGCCGTGGGCGAATTGAAGCTGTGGTGGCCGCTCGCGGCCATCGCCGAATACGACATCGACTGGGGCGTGATGGCAATGAGCAGCGCGGAAATTGGCGCTGTGTGCGGCGTGACGGCCATCTCCATGCTGCTCGATGTGTCGAGCCTCGAAGTGGCGCGGCAAAAATCCGCCGATCTCGACAAGGAATACCGGACCAATGGTCTCGCCAACATTTTGGCTTCGGTGCTGGGCGGTGTTGCCGGCAATCTATCGCTGAACAACAGCCTGCTGATCCAGGAGGCGGGCGCGGTGACGCGGCTCTCCGGCATTGTCGTCGCCGCGGTCTGCGCCATCGTGCTGTTCGCCGGCGCCGATATCGGCAGCGTCGTGCCGAAGGCGATCCTGGGCGGCATGCTGGCCTATCTCGGCGTGATGATCCTGATGGAGGCTTTGGTGCGCTCGCCGGCGCAGCGCTCGCGCGCCGATCTGGCGCTCGCCATCGCCATCATGCTCGCCATCTGCTATTTCGGCTATCTGGTCGGCGTGGTGTTGGGCGTGATCGGCGCCTGCCTGTTGTTCGCGCTGAGCTATAGCCGCATCGGCGTGGTCCGCCGCCATCTCACCCGTTACGAATTCTCCAGCAATGTCGAACGCTCGCCCGAGCAGGCGCGCCTGCTGCACGACCAGGGCAAGCGCGTGCACGTGTTCTGGCTCTCCGGCTTCATCTTCTTCGGCTCGTCCAACGGCCTGTTCGAGCGCATCAAGGGGACTATCGAGGGGCAGCAGGATCCACCGGTCAACCACGTGGTGCTCGATTTCAGTGCCGTGCAAGGCCTCGACACCTCGGCGGTGCTAAGCCTCGTCAAGCTCCGCAATTATTGCGAGGAGCATGGCGTCACGCTCGCTTTTTGCGGTCTGGACGAAGGCATGCGGGCGAGCTTCGAGAAGGCCGGCTTCTTCGGCGGCACGAAGCCCCACCAGGTGTTTGGCAGCCGCAACGAGGCGGTCGAGTGGTGCGAGGACATGCTGCTCATGCATCACGAGGTCGGCGACGCCTCCGTCTACAGTTTCGAATCCTGGCTCCAGAAGGAGTTCGGCGGCCAGATCGATTTCGCCCGCATCGCCCCCTACATGAAGCTCGAAGAGCTCAACAAGGGAGAGTTTCTGTTCAAGCAGGGCGAGCCGTCGGATTCGGTCGTACTCCAGACCTCGGGCTGCGTCGCCATCACCATCCAGGACGAGCATGGCCGCCCGATCAGGCTAAGGCGCATGCTCGGCCATACCGTGGTGGGAGAGATGGGCTTCTATCGCCAGGTGCCGCGGGCGGCGAGCATCATCGCCGAGGGTCCGACCGTGGTTTACCGGCTGACGCGGGAAAACTTCGACAGAATGCAGAAGGAGGACCCGACCGCCGCCGCGGCCCTGCATAAGCTGATCATCCGGCTGCTTTCCGACCGCCTCGAATTCGCCAATCGGGAAATCTCGGCGCTGATCTAGCTCGCTATCGCCATGACCAGAACGGCGACGATGGCGATGTAGGTCAGTCCGTGAATGAGCTGGTCGGTGCCAAGCACGTACCAAAAGCCCCGGCAGTCCATGGTTAAGCCGTTGCGGCGGGTCACCTGCTCCTTGGCCCAATCGACATGATAGTGGACGATAAACTCGCCGAGCGCGATGGCCCCGGCGATGAGCAGGGAGCCCGGCGCCAGCACGAGATAGACGAGGGGGGTGAGCGCGACATGGATGGCGCTGTGCAGGAGTCCGCCGGGATGTCCGTAAGTCCCCTTGTTCAGATATTGATACGGGGTCTGAAGGAAAAAATCGGCAGCCGCATGCTTCACCATGAGCACGGACACGGCGGCAAGGATGAGTAGGGCGAGATCTGGCATCGGCGCTATTTCGTCAAAGCTTCCGTAGCGCCGTCCCAGTCGGGCGGCGGAGGGTTCTGGCGGAAGTGGGCGATGCGCTCTCGATAGAGTTCATAGACCCGGTCGAGATGCACGGTATTCAGCTTCTCGCATTTACGGCTGAGAGTCTCCGCCGACTCCCAGTCCTGCGCCCGGTAGCGTGCCAGGAATTCTTGGTGCAAGTCGTTGAGTTCTATGAATTTTTTTGAATTCTTCACGTCGCTGTCGCCGACCAATGCAAAGGCCCGTGTCGCCTCGGTCTTGCCCTTCACCTTCAACAGATCGAGCTCGAGGAAGGCGAAGTCGGGCGCACGCGCGGTGGTGGTCTCGCCGACCACGGTGCCGACGTCGTAGGTCTTGGACTGTCCCTCGAGCCGCGAGGCGATGTTGACGTTGTCGCCGATCACCGAATAGTCGAAGCGCGTCTCGGAGCCGAGATTGCCGACGCAACACACCCCGGTATTGAGGCCGATGCCGAGCTTGACGGGCTTGTATGGCTTGCCCTTGGCTTCCGCCTCCTTCCGCCAGCGCTCGTTCAGCGTTTCCATCTCGGCCATGATGCGAAGCGCCGCGTTGCAGGCATGGATCGGGTGCGCGCTATCGTCGAGCGGCGCGTTCCAGAAGGCCATCACCGCGTCGCCCATGAATTTGTCGATCGTGCCCTGCTCGTCGAGGATGATGTTGCTCAAGGGGGTGAACAGGCTGTTCAGGAAGCGGGTCAGCTCTTCCGCGTCAAGTCCTTCGGAGATGGTGGTGAAGCCGCGTACGTCGCTGAACAGCAAGGTCATGTCGCGCGTCTCGCCGCCGAGCTTCAGCCGCGAGGGATCGTCGGCGAGCCGCTCGACCAGGGCCGGCGCCATGTAA
Source organism: Methyloceanibacter sp. (assembly GCA_040901485.1). Lineage (GTDB taxonomy): Bacteria > Pseudomonadota > Alphaproteobacteria > Rhizobiales > Methyloligellaceae > Methyloceanibacter. The sequence continues at coordinate 23,370 of JBBDYM010000044.1, read as the reverse complement.
TGGGAGAAGGCGTTGCGCACCCGATTGCGCTCCCGCTCCGTGCGCAAGAACATGAAGACCGTGCCGGCGAGATAGATCGCCGTCAGAGCGATGGCCGGATAGATCGGATCGACCAGCCAGCCGTAAGACTTAAAGGCGTACCACGAGATGCCGATCACCGCGGCGATGGAGCCCGCGACCACCACGGCACTGCCGAGTGCGCCGGCCCGATAGATCAGAAAGGCGATGAGCGAGCCGAGCAGGAGGATGTAGAGAAGCTCGGCGGGGGTGGCGAAGTCCGGACGTTGCAGGAAGGCGCCTTGGATGATCTGCTCGACCACTTGGGCGTGCAGCTCGACACCGGGCACCGCGGCTTCGAGCGGCGTCGCCCTGATATCGAGCAGCCCAGGCGCGCTCGTGCCGATCAACACGATGCGGCCTTCGACGTCGTCCCTGCCGATCTCTCCCTTCAGCACCTTCCAGGCCGGCAGATAGCGCCCCTTCGAGTGCGGCGAGAACCTGATCCACATCTGGCCGTGGGCCTCGGTCGGCACCTCGAACTCGCCGATCTTGATGCTGACGATGCCGGTATGCTCACCGAAGGCCATCTCGCCGCTCGCGCCGGAGGATTTCACGATATAGGTCGAGGCGCCTTGGCCGAGCCTAAGAACGTCGGCGGCGAGCGAGGGGAACAGCGCGTCCCCGACCCGCACGATCATGGGCATGCGGCGGACGATCTGGTCGTGCTCGGGAATCCAATTCAGCGCGCCCGCGCCTTGGGCCGGCTTCTGCAAGATTTCGAGGCTCGCGGTAGCGCCGGAATAGAAGGGCGCAAACAATTTCGGATCGTCACCGGCATAGCTGAACGCGGCTTTGGCCTCCGGGATCGAGGTTCCCTGCGGCGCGGCAATGAAGCCGAGCACGACCGGAGCCTTGCCGATGGCTTCGGCCAAGACCTCGTCGTTGGAGGGAAGCTTTTCGACCTCCTCTCTCAGGCTGGCCAGAGCATCGGACTTGGGCCAATAATGCAGCGCGTTGGCGGGCGACAGCCGGTCGGGCTCGGGGAACACCATGTCGAAGCCGATCGTGGCCGCCCCATTGGCGGCAAGCCGGTCGACCAGTTCGGCGAGCAGCGTGCGCGGCCAGGGCCACTGCCCCACCTGCTTCAGGGAGTCCTCGTCGATATCGACGATGCGTACCGGAAGGTCCGGGTTGAACTTAGGCGGGTCTACCTGTTGATAGGCGTCGAACACGAGCGAGCGCAGCCGCGCCACCGGGCTTGGGTCCCAGGCGCGTAACAATAGCGAGGCGGCGATTACCGTCCCCAGAATCAGGACATAGAGGAGACGAGGACCCATCCGTCGCTTGGTTTGGTCATATGGAAAAATGCGCCGGAAGGGCGCGGGCGGCAGAGCCTAGCCAATGGGGCTGGCCCGAACCAGCGTGAAATATCCACTTTCAGCCAAAGGGTTAAGGTGAACGCGTGGCTGGCGCGGGCGCCGTCCAGCTCGCAGGCGCGCCGGCGAGCCGTCCCGATTTCAGCTCGGCCTCGGCCATGGGCCCGAAGCGCTTGATGTGCCGCCGCAACTGCCGCCGATAGGCGAAGTAATTCGCCTCGAGCCGATGCCTTTCGCTCGGGACATAGGCGCCTCCTTCCATGGAGGCATGGCCTTGGGCTTTCAGCCTGTTGAACCAGGTGGCGCGTTCGTGCCGTTCGGCCAGCGCTACCAGGTAGCTCGCGACGAGTTGCGATTGATAATCGGCGAGCCGCCAGATGCTGCCATTGGCCTGGATGAGGCCGACGGCGAACAGATCGTCATGCTCGGGGTGAAACACGTTGAGATAGAACAGGGGCCGCTTGTCGGGGCCGAAGATCAGATCGTTGTCTAGGAAGGGAATGGAAATCTCATAGCCCGTCGCGTTCACGACGAGATCGGCCTCGACCTCGCTCCCGTCGCTGAAGCGCACTTTGTTGCCGGCGAACTCGGTGACCTCCGGCTTGATACCGATGCGGCCATGCGCGGCGAGCTGCGGCAGCACGGTATTCATGGTCGGATGCGCGTCCATGATGCGATGCTCGGGCTCGGGTAGGCCGAAGCGCGTGTTCTTGCCCACCATGAGCCGATGCCAATGGGTGTAGAGGCGGTTGCGCAACCAGCGCGGCATCGGAATCTTCTCGCAGAAATTGATGATGCCATCCATCGGCCGGCCGAAGATGAATTTCGGCACGAAATAGGTGCCGCGGCGCATGCTGAGATAAATCCGCTGCGCCACGCTTGCCGCGTCCACCACGATGTCGCACGCCGAGTTGCCTGAGCCCACCACCACGACGCGCTTGTCGGCGAGCTGCTTGACGCTGCGATAATCGCGCGAATGCATGATCTCGCCGCTGAACTTACCGGGGATCTCGGGGACGCGCGGCACGTGATGATGGCCGTTGGCGATGACCAGGGCGCGATAGAAGCGCGGCGCATCCTCGCCGGCCACCTTCACGCTCCAGCCATCCTTTACCCGCTCCGCGCGCTCGACCTTGGCGTTGAACTCGATGCGGTCGAGGATGCCGAAATTCATCGCGTAGGCGCGCAGATAGGCGAGCGTCTCGCGGTGCGACGGATAGGTCGGATATTCCTCCGGAATCGGATAGTCGTCGAAGCCGGTGTATTTCCGCGAGGAGACGAGATAGGTGGTGTCGTACACCACGCCGGTATCGGTCGCCTCATTCCACAACCCGCCGAGATCGTGCTCCCTCTCCAGGCAATCGAAGGGGATGCCGCGCTCCTTGAAGGTCTTGGCGGCGGCGAGCCCGGAGGAACCGGCGCCGATGATGCAGACCTTATCGGTGTTGCTCTTCACATCCATCCGTAACGCGCCTTTGATTTGCGCCAAAAGCCGGTAGCCGCAATGCTTATCCCCGTCGTCCGGCTATGGCATAATATGATCTCGATGGTCCAGACACGCAAAAATGTCCTGATTCTCCGTCTTGCGGTCGCAGCCGCTATCGCAGGTCTCGGGCTGTTTTACGGCAGCGCGCAAGCGCAAAAGAGCCGGTTTCTGCCGACCACCGAGAATCCTTTTTGCGGGATCACCACCTATAAATTGCGCGACCTTGCCGAGCAGGCCATGTCCACCACGGACTCGCGCGGTCGCCCGGTGATCGCCATCAACGCCCTGACGCTCACCGAAAAGCCGTCTTACGGCCGCTTCCTGATGGCCCATGAATGCTGCCACCACACGCTCGGCCATGTACGCCGCTATCGCGAGGGGCTTGGCAATAACGGGCCTCAGCCCTTCTTCTACATCGCGCCGGCGCTCAAGCAGATGGAGCTCGACGCCGATTGCTGCGCCGTCAGGATGTTGAAATCGATGCAGGAGAAGGACGGTATCGAGGCGGCGCACATGACCATGATGGGGTTCGGCCCCGAGCACACGGGCGCCTATTACCCGACCGGGCTTGAGCGCGCCGACAACATCGTCAAGTGCGTGGAGCAAGACTGACCCTGCTCATCCCCATTTCCGTGACTTCGCCGGCCAAGCGCGCCGCTTGGGCAAGCCGGCATCGGGGCTAGCGGGGCCGGGCGTCGATCGCCATATTCCTTGCGTCTATGGTGAAGTTTCGGTCTGGCGATGAAGAGGCGGCCTTGAGCGGCAGAGCGACAATAAAGGGACCAATCCGTCTTCTGGCGGTGCTCGCCATGGCGCTCGCCCTGGGGGCTTTCATCGGCGCGTCGGGTTCACAAGCTGCCGGCGGCGCGTTGCGTGTCTGCGCCGATCCCGACAACATGCCGTTCTCCAACGAGAAGGGCGAAGGCTTCGAGAACAAGCTCGCCGATCTGATCGCCGAGAAGCTCGACACCGAGCTCGACTATGTCTGGTTCTCGGAGGCGACCGGCTATGTCCCGAACACCATGGGCCAGGACGCCTGTGACCTGGTTATGGGCTATGCCCAGGGCACCGGGCTGATCGACGACACCAACCCCTATTACTACACCTCCTACGTCCTGCTTTACCGCGAGGACGATCCCAAGCTTGCCGGTGTCGACCGACTCTCCGATCCGCGCCTCAAGAACAAGCGCATCGGCCTCGTCGCCCGCACGCCGCCGGCGAGCATCCTCGCCATGCATGGGCTGGTGGCGAACGCCAAGCCCTTTGAGATCTTCGCCGGCGAAAGCCAGTCGAAGGCCGCCGCCGACATGGTCACCGAAATCGCCGCGGGTAAACTCGACGCTGGACTCCTTTGGGGGCCGGTCGGCGGCTATTACGCGCGAAGATCGCCGGTGCCTCTCTCGGTCGTGCCGCTGGTGAAGGAGAGCGCGGGGCCGAGCACGATCTACGGCATCACCATGGGGGTCAGGCCCAACGACCCGCAATGGAAGCACAAGATCAACAAGGTCATCGCCGAGAACCAGAGCGATATTAACGTGATCCTGCAAGGCTATGACGTGCCGTTGATGGACCTGGACGGCAAGCTGATCGAGCTTGGCGCCGCCGAGCGCTAATCACATTTTGCAGCGGCTCTCGGGCTCGTCGATGCCGAGCGTGTCCACCTCGATCTCCGGATGGCTCGCATGCGGAAAGCCCTTCTGCGGCGAGACCGAGACCGGCACCTTGTCGGTGGCGATGAGGATCGGCTGGCGGAACTGCCCGTCCCAGGGCCGGTATTGCTGCTTGATGCCCTTGAACGGGGCGAGCTGCAGCTCGGGCCCGTGGATGAAGGCGGCGACGGTGGCGAAATCGCTGCCGGAATTGCGGCTCACCGCCTCGCCGATGGTGCGCGTCGCGATATAGGCCTGATGGTCGATCGGCAGCATCAGCCGTTTGAAGTCCTTCTCGAAATTGTTGTTGGCCTGAGTCGCGCCCCATTTCTCATGGCCGGGACTCCAGGTGGTGGCGATCAGCCCGGTGGTACCCGCCACGGGACGCGCGTCGCCGCCGCCGCGATAAGGCATGAACGGACCGAATTGCTGCTCCTCGTCGGCGACGACGATGATCTGATAGTCGGATGAGGCGGCGAGCGCAGCACCTAGGCTCGCCTGCTTGCCGGGAGGGATGGTGCCGACATCGTCGCGCCGTCCGCCGGAAATATCCTTGTACTCGCGCGTATCGACGATATTGGCGCCGAAGCGTCCCGCAGCGCGCTTGATCGCGTCGGCATAAGCGAGATCGCCTGGGGTCGAGCCGTGCACCAGAAGCCAATCGGTCCATTTCTTGGTGATGAGATATTGCGCCAGCGCATCGGCCAGCATGAAGCGGTCCGGCACCACATGCATGACATTGGCGCGGCAGTTTTCCTGGCGGAGCGACACGTCGGTGGCGCGGATGTTGAAGAACAGAACGTCCTTGCCCTTGGCCCAGTCGGCGAGCTTGACCAGCGTCTCGGCCGAGGCATCGGCGACGATGTAGTTGTACCCGCTGTCAAGCAGCTTCTGCGCCGCCTCGAGCGCTTCCTCGGGCGATTCCGCAGTGACGACATCGAGCGAGTAGTTGTCACCGAGCAGTCGCCCGCCGGCATTGTTCTCCTCGATGGCCATCTGGGCCCCGGCGATGCCGGCATCTTTCGGCTCGACGTCGAGGCGCGAGGCAGGCTGTGGCTTCTCCACGATCTCGCGCAGATAGCCGATCGGCACGGGCCGCAGTCCGGGCGATTGCGGGATGGGCACCATGAAGCCGCCCTCGCGCGGCTTGGTCCAGGGGGGGCCTTCCTCGCTGCCTGGTTCGTCGACCGCATTGGCAACAGGGATTGCCAGCATGAGTCCGGCGAGAAGGCCGAGGCCACTGAAAATCTTGAGAAAAAAAGCGATACGCATGGATTCGTCGCGCCCAAGGTTCAGCCCATGGTAGCGACAAAGAAACAGGCATTGCAAGATTTGGAAGTCAATTATAGGAATTTTGGTACCAGGCCCGTAGGGTCAAAATTCTTTAGCTTTAGCAGTATGTTAGGGACTGACGTTTCTGGCTCCCGTTAAGAATGGATTGGCTCTCCTGCGTAGCGCACCTCGCCCGGGACGAGGGGGTCGCAGGACTGATGAACCGAAATAATCGCGTGTATTTCTTCGACAGTCTGTCGCGGGACGGCCAAGTCATAGATAGAGTGCGGCGATGGAATTCTCGATAAAATCGGCGCTCGGCTTCGGCTGGGAGACCTTCAAGAAGCGCCCGTGGTTCTTCATCGGCGCGACCCTGCTGGTCATCTTCATCTACATTGTCACCGGCTTGATCACCGGCCTGTCCGAATTTGCGCTTACCGGCGATCCGGAAAACCCGTCGGGTGCCGGCTCGATCATCGATTGGCTGGTCAGCACGCTCATCAACATGGGCGTCGTGGCCTTCTATCTGCGCGCGCACGACAATGTCGAGGAGGTCACGCTCGGCTCGCTCTGGCACCCGCATCCATTCTGGAAATATTTCGCCACGGTCCTTTTGGTGGGACTGGCTTTCGTCCTGGGCCTGCTGTTGCTCATCGTGCCCGGGTTCATCGCCCTGCTCATGTTCCTGTTCGCGAGCTTTATCGTCATCGATCGCGAGCTTGGGCCCATCGACGCCATGAAGGAGAGCCGGCGCATCACGCGCGGGCATCGCTGGAAGCTGCTCGGGTTCGTGCTGGTGATGGCGCTGGTCAACCTGCTCGGCATTATTGCGCTCGGCGTCGGCCTGCTGGTGACGATACCCGTCACCATGCTCGCCTTCGCCTATGCCTATCGCGTGCTGGCTGCCAAAGCCGGCTTAGAGTCGGTACCTGTGGACGCCGCCCTTAAACCGATCTCCTAACAGCCTCTATTCCGCGGGGACGAGCGGGGGAGCCTCGGCCGGCTTGAGCGCCGCCTGTGCGTTGCGCGGGTTGCGGTAGATGAAGGGCGTCGCGGGCTTGGCCGCTTCCGTCTTGGCCAGCGCCACCATTTCGGTGTGATAGGGCGAGAGCGCGCAGGCCGGATCGGTGTTGCGCGGATCGCCGGTCATGGCCATGGCCTGGCAGCGGCAGCCGCCGAAATCGATCTCGCGGAAGGCGCAAGATCGGCACGGCTCTTTCATCCACTCGGTGCCGCGGAAGGCGTTGAAGGCATCGGAGTTCAGCCAGATGTCGAGCAGCGGGCGCTCGCGCACATTGTCGAACTTGAGTTGCTTGATGGTCTCTGCCGCATGGCAGGGCAGCACCTTGCCGGCTGGGGTGATGTTCATGAAGCCCTTGCCCCAGCCGCCCATGCAGGGCTTGGGGCGCTTGGCGTAATAATCGGGCACCACCATGTCGATGGTGAGCACGCCCTTGAGCCGCTCGCGCGCGTTCTCGACGAGGTCGATCGACTGGATGGTCTGCTCGTAGGTGGGGATCAGCGCCGCGCGGTTGAGGAAGGCCCAGCCGTAATATTGCACATGGGCGATCTCCAGCCGCTGCGCGCCAAGCTCGACGGCGAGGTCGATATAGCGGCCGACATTATGGATGTTCTGGCGGTGGATCGGGGCGTTGATGGTGAGCGGCAACCCCATCTCGGTGACCCAGCGGGCCACGTCGAGCTTCTTCTGGGTGGCGCCGGGATAGCCGCCGATCCGCTCGGCGTTCGACGCGTCGACATCCTGGAACGAGATCTGGACGTGGTCGAGCCCGCGCTTCTTGAGGTCTTCGAGCCGGTCGCGCTTGAGCGTCACGGCGGCGGTGATGAGGTTCGAGTAAAGGCCGGCTTCGGCGGCGGCCGAAACGATGTCCTCTATGTCCTTGCGGGCCGTGGGCTCACCGCCGGAGAGATGCACCTGGAGAATGCCCATCTCGCCCGCCTGGCGCATCACCGAGCACCACTCCTCGGTGGTGAGCTCGTTATTGACGCGCTCGAGCTCGATCGGGTTCGAGCAATAGGAGCATTGCAGCGGGCAGCGATGGGTGAGCTCGGCGAGCAGGCCGACGGGCGCGCGGGCGCACAGCGCCGCGGTGGCGCTTTCGCTGCCGACAACGCCGGCGGTCGGCTCGTCGTCGACGCTGACCGTCTGGCAATGTCCGTTGGTCCTAAGCTCCTCGCTCATCCCTTGATATATCCCTTGTCAGCCAGCCCTTGCAGCAGGTCGAGCACGTCGGTCTTGATGACCTCGACGGGCGCCGAATACTCCTTGGCCAGCAAGGCGGCGATCTCCTCCACGGTTCGTTTGCCGTCGCAGAGCTGAAGCACCGCGACCGCGGTTTGATCCGGCGACAGAATCCGCTCTGGCGCCAGCAAGACCCATCTGTCGCGCCCCGCGTCATGGCGGAGCTTCAGATAGGGCGGTAGATATGGCTGCGTCTGCCGATCGACAATGAGGCGCCCAGCAGACCTCGTTTCACCCATCGCGTTCGCCCGGCACGAAGGCGCCCGGAGGAATCATCCCCGGGTCGTAATAAGCGTTGTACAGCGCATCGAGCTGCACCCACAGCACGTTGCATTTGAACTTGAGCGCGTCGAGCACGGCGGTCTGCGCCTCGGGCGTGCGTGCGTTGCGTTTGACGTAATCGAGAGCGAACGCCGCGTCGTCCGGCGCCTGCGTCAGCCGGCGCTTGAAATATTGCATCACGTCGTCGGAGATGAAGTCGTAATTCTCCAGCATGCCGGAGATGCGCTCTTTGTGAATCTTGGGCGCGAACAGCTCGGTCAAAGACGAGGCCACGGCCTCGACCAAAGTCTTCTCGCGCACGAAATTGACATAGGCCTCGACGGCGAAGCGGGTCGCGGGCAGGGCGCCCTTCATCGAGATGACGTAGTCGCGGTCGAGCCCGAGACCGTCGGTCAGCACCAGCCAGCGCTCGATGCCGCCTTCTTCCTCGCCGTAACCGTCATGGTCGAGAATGCGATGCACCCAGTCGCGCCTGAGTTGACGGTCATGGCAACGGCTCATCAGAGCGGCGTCCTTGCGCGGCACCGCTGACTGATAGCAATAGCGGTTCAGCGCCCAGGCCTGCACCTGGCCTTTGTTGAGCTTGCCGCCGTGCAGAAGTTTGTGAAAGGGATGCTTGTCGTGATAGCGCTCGGCGCCGATGGCGCGAAGCTCCTGCTCCAGTTCCTCGGGGCTCATGATCTTCGTCATGGCTTTTTCCTCTTTGCTACCCAATTCCTGATGCGGGACCGGGTAGGCCTCCCGAGCCGCCGGCGCCTTGATGCACGTCAACGGCTAACTTGCGAAGGTAAACAACTTCGTCGTCGCGCGAGCGTATTCCTCCAGACTAAATATGGGGGGCCAAGATGAGAGGCGCATGACTCCCACATTAAGGGAATCTGAACGCAAGATTTGGCCCAGCCTGTGGAGAGCGTAGTCGAAATCGCTCTCCGGCGCCATTGTCCGTGCGCCACCTTGAAAAACGAAAGCGGCGACCAAGCTACCGCCGGATCGCCGTTCGCATTTTCCGAGATGAGAAAGACGGATTAAGAGCGATCCAGCTCCGCCGGCAGGTAGCTCGTGACCTCCATGCCGGACTCCGTCTCCTCGATCGTCGGCTTGTGCCACTCACGCATATTAGGCTCTCCTTCCGCGAGTTTAAGGCCAAGCTTGGCCGGGTACGGCCGATGGACTTTGCGAACCCGAATTTCGACCGCCCAGCCCTTCCAATATGGTTTGCGGGTGTGATAATTTCAAATCGTATTCCCTTATAGGAGCATAAGCGTACCTTATCGCCCATGGTCTCGCTCAGGCAACTCCGCTACCTCGAAACCCTCGCTGAAACGCACCATTTCGGCCATGCCGCGGAAGCCTGCGCCGTCAGCCAGCCGGCGCTCAGCATGCAGATCAAGGAGCTTGAGGACGAACTCCAGGTGATCCTGGTCGAGCGGCGGAAATCGGGAATCGAGCTGACCGAAGAAGGCGAGGAGATCGCTAGGCGCGCGCGCACCATCCTCGCTTCGGTGCGCGACCTGGTCGACTACGCCAAGCAGCAAGAGGGCGTGCTCTCCGGCGTGCTCAAGCTCGGCGCCATACCCTCGATCGCGCCCTATCTCCTGCCGCTTGCTCTGCCCGAGCTGCAACGCCGCTTCCCCGGGCTCAATTTGCAGCTCCGCGAGACGGTGACCGAGCATCTGGTGCGGGAGCTGGTGACCGGCGACCTCGACGTGATTCTCGTGGCGCTCCCTATCGACGACCCCGAAGTGGAGACGCTGCATCTGTTCGACGACGGATTCATCCTGGCGACCAAGGCGACGGCGTTCAACCAGCGGCTTCGCCACGCGAACGCCGGCATGCTGAGCCGTGAGCGCCTGCTGCTTTTGGAGGAGGGGCATTGCCTGCGTCACCAGACGCTGTCCTATTGCCGCATGGTGACGCCCGAGGCGCGCGACAGCTTCGGCGCGTCGAGCCTCGCCACCATCGTGCAGATGGTGGCCAACGGCTACGGCATCACGCTTCTGCCGGAGATGGCCATCGCCAGCGAGATCAATCGCCGCAGCGACATCCGCCTGCTGCGCTTTCGCGCGCCCGAGCCGAAGCGCAAGATCGGACTCGCCTGGCGCAAGACCTCGCCGCGCAAGGCCGACTTCAATCAGCTGGCGCAGCTTCTGCGCGATGTCGCCGCCACGCCGGCCAAACCGGCAAGCCGCCGCCGCTGACCGCTTAACGCGTCACTCGGCGTCGACTTTCTCGGCGAGCCACACCTTGATCAGCGACTGGTAGGGAACGTCGCGCCTGTTGGCAGCCACTTTGATGCGGTCGAGCAAGCCCTGAGGCAGACGCAGCGAGATCGACTGCGTCGAAAGCTTGAGGTTGGGAAACTGCACGCGCTTCGCCTTGCTCCAATCGACGTAGTCGGTGGAGTCATGTGTCTCCCAGAATTTTCGCTCCTCGGCCTCGCTGCTAAAGCGCGGGATGGGCTTAAGCTTCTTGCTCATAGAGAGCCTTCTCCTTGCGGTTCATGGGACGGGTAGAAATCACCCGAATCCGCGTGCCGTCCTCTCGCAATGTAAACGTGACGTGCAGACGATTTCCGTCCAAGGCCTTTCCAAGCGCCTGATAGCGCTTCTCCAACCGGCTATGCTTGATGTCTTCCAAGAACAAGAGCCGGGGATCGAGAAAAACCTGCTCGGCCTCCAGCTGGCTGACGTCGTGCTTGAGGAGGCTCTTGCGAACGTTACCGTCGTCCCAATTGAAGCCGACGATGCGCGCAAGATCGAGCATCGACGTATATTATCATCATATACGCCAATTACAAGGGAAGCGGCTATTCGGCGGGAGGCGTGGCCGCTGATTGGGATGCAGGCGGCTCGCTCAGCAGGCGGAAGGAGTCGCGGAAGCGCTCGGCGGACTTGCTCTGGGCGTGGCCCTTGGGCCCGGCCGAAGCGAGCATATAGATGTGATCGCCGTCGGCGACGATGGCGACCAGATGATTGAGCGTGCCCCTGCCGTCCTCGGCCGCGGCCTCGTAGCCCTGGCGCGCGGCGACGGTCGCGGGGCCTTTCTGGCGCACGCGCGTCTCGCTCCCCTTGGCATAGGCGTTGACCAGCTTGAGGTAGTAGTCGGTTTCGGGCTTCGGCGCCTTGCCTTCGGGGTATTCGAACACCACCACGCTATAGACCGTGTCCTCGCCGAGGCTCACCTGGAAGTCGTGCTGCATCAGCGGGTTTTGCCCTCTGACCGGGGTGCTGGTGACGTGCGGGGTGGCGGGAAAGGCAACGGCGAAGCCGCGGTCGGGATATTTGAACTCCGTCCATTGCGGCTCTTGCGGCGCGGCGGACGGGTCCTGCGCCATGCCGGCCGAGACCACCGCCAAGACAAGAAGCGAGGCCAAGACTGTGCTTCGCCATGCCATCGCCGAACCCTCGATATTCCGAATCGGCATCATAGCCGATCGCGCGGAGCGGCTCATCTAAGACGCAAAAGCCTTAACCTTGCGGCTGTGATTTGAGCGCGCGGCTGTACATCGCCTCGACGTCCTGCTTGAAGGCGCGCCGCGAGTCGGGACGCAGATACAGCATGTGGCCGCCGGCATAATCCTTAACGGTGATGGGCGCGGCGCCCTCGAGCGGCGCGAGCTGGCTCACCAGATAAGTCGGCACGAGATAAGGCGTGATGAGATCGGTGTAGCCGGTGGCGATGAGGATCTCGAGCGCCTTGTTGGCGGCGCGCGCTTCCTGAATGTCGTCGAGCACGCCGGCGAAGCCCTGTTGCGTCGGGCTGGTGCCGAAATCCCATTTGCCCCGCACCTCGCGGTTCAGCAGCCGGTAGGTCTCGTCGCTCTTATAGGCAAGCTCGTCTTGCGCATATTGGACGAAGGCCGAAGTCCATAGCGGCACGGTCGAATCGAGCACGGGATCGGGACCGCGCGGCCATGTGCTTGCCGGGTTCGGATCGGGGCCGCTGACGCTGCCGTCATAGCGGCTCAAGACTTGGCCATGAGAGCGGGCGAACTCCTTGATGAAGAGCCAGGGCGGGATGCGCGCGCGGTGCTTCTCGACCACATCGGCCGGCAGGCCGGCGAGCCGCGCCACGGTGTCGCTTGCGGTCTTGCCGCCTTCCTCCGCGCCGGAGGCGAGCGCCACGAGATAATCCGACAGCGCATAACGCTCGGCTTCTTTCAGCGCGCCGGCAAGCGCTTCGCGCCCGGTGACACCTTCGCTTTCCAGATTGACCGCGGCGTAAGACGGAAGGATCAACGCCCAGCGCAGCGGATCGTAGTCCCTGGCATGGAGCAGGGCGAAGTCGAGCGCGGGCGACACGAGCACGAGGCCGCTCGGCGAGATGCCGCCCGTCTTCTGGAGCTTGCGCGTGATGGTCGCGGCGCGGAAGCCGCCATAGCTTTCGCCGGCGAGAAACACCGGCGAGACCATGCGCCCGGCCTCGATGAGATAAAGCCTGATGAAATCGGCGAGCGCCTCGGTGTCCTGCTCGACGCCCCAGAAATCTTTTTCTTCCTTGCCTTCGCCCACCCGGCTGTAGCCGGTGCCCACGGGATCGACAAAGACGAGATCGGTGAAAGCGAGCCAGCTCTCTTCGTTCTTGATCAGGCGGGGCGGAGGTCCGAGCACTTCGCCTTTGGCCGAGGCGTCGACGATCTTCGGCCCGAGCGCGCCAAGATGAAGATAGACCGAGGCCGCGCCAGGACCACCGTTGAACACGAATGTCACCGGCCGCTTGACGTCGGCCAGCTCGCGCTCATAGGCGACGTAGAAGATCTCGGCTGCCGTCTTGCCCTTCGCGTCGCGCAGCGGAACGGCGCCGGCCGTGGCGCTGTAGCGCAGCTGCTCGTTCCCGAGGTCGAGCGTGTGATAGGTGATGGCGATCGGCGGCAGGCGAAGGACTTCCGTCTCTTCGGATGACGGGACCACCGCATGCTCGCCGGATGCCGGCGCTTCGGCGACGCTTGTTTGCGGCTCTTCAGCCAGGACGGAAGGTGAGAAGGCCAGCAGCGCCAGAAGGGCGAAGAGGCCAAGGAGGTGGGGAAGGGGGCGATGAGCCTCGGTCACAACATCCGCTCCGGGATTGGGGTTGGCATTGCGGGCGTTTGAAGCGAGACTTAAGCAGCTTAAGGGGCAGTCTCAAGGCAAGGCAGAGGACCCGTTTCGAGGCTCGGCATCATCGCCGTGCCATTATTATGGACCACCAACGGCACATGACGCGCAGAGCCACGATCCTTGCCGTGTTGCTGCCCTTGAGCGTGGGCCTCTTCGCCTGCGCCGACAAGGGCGAGGGGGTGCGCGCCCAGCGCGTGGCAAATGAGGCGACCGCCAACGCCGAGGACGACGCCACCTGCCGCGCCAAGGGCGAGCCGGGAACCGAGCTCTATGAGGGGTGCCGCCAGGCCTTGGCGGCGGCCCGCGCCGAAAAGGCCGCCATTCAGGAGCAGAAGCGCCGGGATTTCGACCGGGTCCTGGGCGCGGGCACCGACGGCCTGAGCGACTACTGACTGGTGGCCGTCGCGCGCCCTGTGAAAAAGCGGTAAGCTTCCGCATGACTGTTGGCCGGGAGCGGTTTGGCCGTTAAGCTGGCGCGCGCCAAGAAGAAACCGCACAATCCAGGTGATTTCCCGGGCGTTCTCCTGTTCCATGCGTCTCGAACGGCGGGATCGAGGCTGCGTGTCTTGATGGGAGTCTCTCGTGATGGCTAGTCCGATGCGTGAGAAGCGAGCCTGGCTCACGCGGGACCGGGAAGCCGAGTCCAAAGAGACCGAGGCGTTCGAGGCGTCCGTCACCGGCGCCAAGGACACCATCGCGAGGTCGGGCGAAATGCTCGTCTCGGCGAAGGAAGACCTGACCGATCACCAACGCTGGCTGGAAAAGCAGTTCGCGGCGGTCCAAGCCGACCGGGCGAGGCATGAGCGATGGCTCGAGCGCCAGCAAGAATACCGCGAGGCCGCCACGAGACGGGACGAGGCGCGCCGCCGCCGCCAGCTCGCGCAGCAGCGCGCGATGCGGGCGGTCACTCAAACCGTCGCGGCCGCGGGCTCGTATCTGCGTTCGCTCTTTCTGCGGTTCGTCGGCAAGATCGTCAGCGGCCTGACTGCCATAGGGTCGCGCTTAGGGGATTCCGTGCGCTTCGCCGCGCGCCATGTGTTGATGGGCTTGTCCTGGGTGGGCGGCTTGTTCCTGGCAGGCTTCGCCTGGTGCGCCGCCAAGTCTCGCGTTCTCGCACAAGCGATCGGCAACGCGCTGGCGGCGAGCCTCGCGTTTGTTTCCGCTCAGCTTGCCGCGCTGCTCCGTCTGATCAAGAACGCATTGTCCGGCGCTGTGTCGTGGAGCAAGGCCAAGGCGCAGGCCATGGCGCCGACGCTTTATGCGCGGATCGCGACGGCCGGAGGCCTAGCGGCCGCGCAGGCCACCAGGATTTTCGAGCGAGCTAAAGCGCCACTGCCCGAGGATTTAGCGGCAGCGGGCATGCCGGCCTATGGTGTCGTTGCCTCTCCGGCCCGCGCCGAAAACGCGCTATCCTTATGGGCGAGAGCGAGAGGCGCTAATCTGAGCCAGATGCTGATCATCGCGGGGACGTTATTGCTGGTGTGCGGCGGGCTGATGCTCGGCGGCGGCCTCATCTTGCGCGCCGGCACGCCGGCCGAGCCCAACGTGGCCGACCCGATCGCCTGGGGGTTCGAGGTGGCGGACCGGCCTCTTACCCACAGAGTGGTGTTCACTCTGTCGGGAACGCCGCAATCCTTCCGCATCAACGGCCTCTTGATCCGCGGCGAAAACACCTCGGATCGGCCATTGAATGCGGTCGAAGGCGTCATCAAGCCGGACGTGGCGCGGCCAGAGCTCAAGCTCGTTCTCGACCCCGGTGTCCCACCCCTGCAAGCCGAGCCCCCGAGCGACGCTGACATTGAAGTCACCGCGTCGATTCCCGGCGACACAATCCCGGAGCGCGCGCCGTTCAATCTCGTCTTTGCCTTTCCGGGAAACGGTCTCAGCGCCGAGGAGTTTTTCGAAGACTATGGCGGCCTGACGCTCAATGTCCGCTACGAGGCCGATGGCAAGCAGCGCGCCCTCATCCAATATCTGTCGCCGGAGATGTTGAAGGCGCAGCTGGCGGAAGTTCAGGCTATGGGCTCCTGAGGCCCCCGCGCTCTCAATTGCAATTGATGACGTTGCCGCCGCAGGAACGCATCCTGAGACAGACATTGAACTGGACGCAGCACCTGGTGCCGCAGCCGGCGATGTCGGCGGCGGCATCGAGCGAACGCGCGGCGCATACGCTGTTGCAGGAGCGCAAATCGTCGGCGCAGACACGCACGCTCTGACTGCCCGGGCCGCAAGGCGAGGGTGTCGGCTGGAGCGACTGGGTTTGCGCATGGACCAACGGGGCGCCGGCATGGAGGAAGACCAGCAGTCCGAGCAGCGCCAGCGCGAATTTGATCATGTCTGTCCGCCGCCCAAGGAGCCCCGTGACCAAGGATGACGGCCTGAGCTTGGTGCCGGCTGGAGGATTCGAACCCCCGACCTACTGATTACAAATCAGCCGCTCTACCTGCTGAGCTAAGCCGGCCCACGCCTCACAAATGGACCGCTTGCGGTCAGGCTTCAACCTTGTCGATTCCGACTCTTAGCCGTGTTCGGAGAGCATTTCCACTCGCAGGCCGCCGCCTGTGGACGGCCTAGCGGCGGCGGCTCGCCAGAAGCCCAGCCGCAAAGGCGATGGCGACCAGGGTGAGCGGGCTCACTTGCTGCAGCGCCTTGCCGAGGCCTTGGTCGATCAGGGCCATGCCCTCGGCCGGCGAGGTGAGCATGCTTGGCGGCGGTTTCGTCTGCCGTGCCGAGAGGCGCAGCACGAGCAGGATCAACACGCCGAGCAAAGCGAGGATGAAGGCAAGGAGCCCAGCGGCGCCGGCCTCGCTGAAACCATAGACCGATATGAGCGCGTGATAGGTGGCGACCAGGCCGAACACCACGGCGGCAATCAGCACGGCCGCGGCAATGCCTACGATCGCGGCCTGACGCAGCGAGCGATCTACCGTTTCCTTGAGGCGCGCTCCCATCTGCAAGGATGAGAGCAAAGACAGCGCGAGGTTGAGCATCGAGCTTCGCCTAGCGACGGGTGAAGACGCCAAACAGGAAGCCTAGCCCGGCGGCGATGGCCACGGCCGTCAACGGATTCTGCTTGATGGCCTCCTCGGCCTCATGGGCTGCTTCCAGCGCCTTGTCCTGCGCCTGATTGATCTGCTTGCCGGCGATGCGGCCGACCGTCGATGTCAGATTCTGCACATCGGCGCGGATCGCATCGATCTGGTTGGCCAAGTCCTCGGCATCGCGGCCGCCGGCGCTCCTCTTGGAGCCCGTGCTGGTATCGGTTGACGACATGGGGGGTTTCCTTCCTGGGAAAAGCTTGGGGGGCGATAGGTCTAAGCCAACTCTACTCGGTTGAGCTTCGTTCCATGAAGAGATTTCGCGGTGCAGGCCTTTCCTGGCGCAAGTTGATAGGCTCGCCACGATCCCTGTCAAGCGGCGGGCCTGGCGAGATTTATGTTGATGAGCGAGATGGTTACCGGGCGCGCCGCGTTGCACGAATCGGCTATGTTCTCTAGATTCGGATCGACGGGAGGGGGGCACGGATGGCCGGCTATAAACTGGGGCTCGCGGTCTTGGCCGCGTCCTGCGCCCTCATCGCTTTGACGCCCGCATCGGCGCATGCCCAAGCTGCACCGGCGCTTGCCGTGGCGCAGACGGGTGCGGCTGCCGTCTTGCATGTCGCGCCCTTGCAGCATCGCGTCGGCGTCCACCGCAAGCGCGTGAGCTCCTTCTATTGCTACCCGCGCAAATATTGGTGGTTCTACCGGCCCTACACCACGGACCCGCAGAACCATGCGCGCTGCATGCCCTATTTCCATTATCTCGGTCGCGGGGCCAAAGGCGGCGGCTACCCGAAATAGTTACGCTTTGAGGCTTGCCCAGTGCAGCGCGATCGCCGCCGCGTTCGACACGTTGAGGCTGGCAAGCGCACCTTGCGTGGTGATGCGGCAAAGAAGGTCGCAATGCTCGCGCGTGAGTTGGCGAAGGCCTCTGCCCTCGGCGCCGAGCACCAACGCAAGCGGCCGCGTCAAGGGCGTGGTCTCGATCGCGTCGTTTCCTTCCTCGCCTAGGCCCACGCGCAGATAGCCGCGCTCACCAAGCTCGGCGAGAGTCTGGGCGAGGTTCTTCACTAGAACGACGGGCACGGTATCGAGCGCGCCGCTCGCCGCCTTGGCGAGCGCGCCCGAGAGCGGAGGACTATGTCGCTCGGTGAGGATCAGTCCCGAAGCGCCGAAGGCTGCGGCGGAACGCAACACCGCACCGACATTTTGCGGGTCGGTCACCTGGTCGAGCACCAGCACCACGCCGTTTGAACTGAGATCATCGAGACTGGCCGGCTGCAGCGCCTCGGTCTCGAGCGCCACGCCTTGATGCACGGTGTCCGGCCCCAACAGACGATCGAGGTCCCTGGGACTCGCAGGCGTGGGCGTCACCTTGCGCTTGGCAAGTGCGCCAGCCAGACGCTGGGCGGCGTTCTCGGTGGCCAACAGCCGCAGGACCGGCCGGTCCGGATTGGCGAGCGCCGCCTCGACCGCGTGCAGCCCATAGAGTAAGACGCTATCGGAATCAGCCTTTCCGCGAGGAGGGCGCTGCTTCCCGCGCCTTGCGCCCGGAGAAGGCTTGAAATTCCTCGGTTTTTGGCGGCTCATGCAGAGTGACCTTTCGGTGCGGGTGAGACTGAGAGGGCGTGGATGGCGCGAAAAGGGAAGGAATTCCAGCGTATCTCGCCTGATTTGCAGTTGACAGAGCCTGACCGGCTAACCATAAACCCCTTAAATGGCGGACCCTGCCGGCCGACGGCGGGGCGTTTTTGCTTGGTTACAACCACCAGTCAATCCATCTGAGCTCCAAGGAGGGGTGCCCGAGTGGCTAAAGGGGACGGGCTGTAAACCCGTTGGCTATGCCTACGTAGGTTCGAATCCTACCCCCTCCACCAACCACTCTTTATAAGCGGGATGGATGCGGGTGTAGCTCAATGGTAGAGCAGCAGCCTTCCAAGCTGAGGACGAGGGTTCGATTCCCTTCACCCGCTCCAGCTATCGGAAGTCAGAGATCAGAAGTCAGAAATCAGAAGCGCGAGAGGCTAGGACACCGGGAAATTGGATGAAACAGATCGGATGAAGGCCGCTCCTTGGTTCTGAATTCTGACTTCTGATTTCTGACACCTGAATAGGAGTGTAGCTCAACTGGCTAGAGCACCGGTCTCCAAAACCGGGGGTTGGGGGTTCGAGTCCCTCCACTCCTGCCACGATCGAGGCGAGTGAAAGCCGGGAACAGCGCGGCAAGGATTAAAGATGGCGAGAACGAATCCCTTCGAGTTCATTCAGCAGGTGCGGACCGAAGTGTCCAAGGTCACCTGGCCGACACGCAAGGAGACGGTGATCACCACCATCATGGTGCTCATCATGTCCGTGGTGGCGGCGCTGTTCTTCCTCGCCGGCGATTGGGTGTTGAGCAACATCGTGACGTTCATTCTGGGTTTAGGCCGTTAGGCAAGGTTCGTTCCAACTCCGATGACAATGCGCTGGTACATCGTCCACGCCTATTCGAACTTCGAGCGGAAGGTCGCCGAGTCCATTAAGGAGCGCGCGGTCTCCTCTGGCCTCGCCGAAAAATTCGCGGAAGTTCTGGTGCCGATGGAAGAGGTCGTGGAGATGCGCCGCGGCCGCAAGATCGCCTCCGAGCGGAAATTCTTTCCGGGCTATGTGCTGGTCAAGATGGAGCTCGATGACGAGACTTATCATTTGATCAAGTCGACGCCGAAGGTCACCGGCTTTCTCGGCACCGACAAGAAGCCTATCCCGATCACCGACGAGGAAGCGGGGCGCATCCTGCAACAGGTGCAGGAAGGCGTCGAGCGGCCGAAACCGTCGGTCACCTTCGAGATTGGCGAGCAGGTGCGCGTGGCTGACGGGCCGTTCGCCTCGTTCAACGGGCTGGTGGAGGAAGTGGACGAGGAGCGGGCGCGGCTCAAAGTGGCGGTGTCGATCTTCGGCCGGGCCACTCCGGTTGAGCTCGAATATGCGCAGGTCGAGAAGCTGTAGAGCGCAGGAAAAAGAAGAATGGCTAAGAAGATCGACGGTTACATCAAGCTTCAGGTTCCGGCGGGACAGGCAAATCCCTCGCCGCCGATCGGGCCTGCGCTCGGCCAGCGCGGCGTCAACATCCCGGAGTTCTGCAAGCAGTTCAACGCGGCGACGCAGAAGCTCGAGCCGGGATCGCCGATCCCGACCATCATCACCGTCTATGCCGACCGCTCGTTCAGCTTCGAGATGAAGACGCCGCCGGCGTCGTTCCTGCTGAAGAAGGCGGCGAAGATCGGCAAGGGCTCCAAGACGCCGGGCATCGACGGCGCAGGCAGCGTCACGCAGGCGCAGCTCCGCGAGATCGCCGAGATCAAGATGAAGGATTTGAACGCCAATTCCGTCGAGCAGGCGATGAAGATCATCGCCGGGTCCGCGCGCTCGATGGGGCTAGAGGTGCAGGAGTAGGACATGAGCAAGCCGGGCAAGAGATTTCGCGCCGCCAGCGATCCGATCGACCGCGAGAAACTCTACGCGATCGAGGAGGCGGTGAAGCTGATCAAGGGCGGCGCCAAGGCGAAGTTCGATGAGACCATCGAGATCGCCATGAATCTCAGCGTCGATCCGCGTCATTCCGACCAGATGGTGCGTGGCGTCTGCCAGTTGCCGCACGGCTCGGGCCGCAAGCTTCGTGTCGCGGTGTTCGCCAAGGGCGCCAAGGCCGATGAAGCCAAGGCGGCGGGCGCCGATTTGGTCGGCGCCGAGGATCTGGTGGAGCAGGTGCAGAAGGGCGTGATCGATTTCGACCGCTGCATCGCCACGCCGGACATGATGCCGCTGGTGGGCCGGCTCGGTAAGGTGCTCGGCCCCCGCGGCCTGATGCCGAACCCCAAAGTCGGCACCGTGACCAATGACATCGCGCCAGCCGTGCGCGCGTCCAAAGGCGGAGCCGTCGAGTTTCGCGTCGAGAAGGCCGGCCTCATCCATTCCGCCGTCGGCAAAGCGAGCTTCAGCGAAGAGGCTCTGGTGGAGAATATCCGCGCCTTCACCGACGCGGTGATGAAGGCCAAGCCGTCCGGCGCCAAAGGGGCTTTCGTCAAGCGCGTGGCCGTGACCTCGACCATGGGGCCGGGGGTGAAGATCGAACCCACGAGCCTTGGCGCGCGGTGAGTTTTGAGTTTCGGGGTCGGCGTTCGGTCCCGGAGGATCGCCCTTTTTGGGCGATCCATACCTGTCCGAGATTGCAGGTGCGGGAAACCGCTTAAGCCTTTCGGGCCTGCATGAGACGGGAGACAGACGGTTCAAAGGTGCGGGGTATCCGCATCCTGGAGATCGGTTTGAACCTCGTAGGTGGCTCTAGCGCATTTGGCGCGTGGGCAGGACAGGCAACAGAGCGCCGCTTGATAGCGGGGACGCATGCCTGTCTCCGCGCATCTCGCGGCAATGTGTAGCCGACGGCCGAGAGTTTTGTTCTTGGCCGCAACGAACGGAGTGAGCAGTGGAGAGAGCTGAGAAGCGCGAAGTCGTGACGGCGCTTCACGATGCCTTCGCCAAGACTGGCGTGGTCGTCGTGGCTCACTATGCGGGCCTCACGGTCTCCGACATGACCAAATTGCGCAGCGACATGCGAAGCGCTGGCGGTCATGTGAAGGTGGCCAAGAACAGGCTCGTCAAGCTCGCGCTCGAAGGCACCGACGCCAAGGGCATCGCGGATTTGCTGAAGGGGCCGACTTGCCTCGCATTTTCCGCGGACCCGATCGCGGCGCCGAAGGTTGCCGTCAAGTTCGCCAAGGGGAACGAGAAATTCGTGATCCTCGGCGGCACGATGGGAACCCAGGTACTCGATGCCAAAGGGGTGAGTTCGCTTGCCAGCCTGCCGTCGCTCGACGAGCTCAGGGCCAAGCTGATCGGTCTCCTTCAGGCGCCGGCGAGCAAGATCGCCCGCACCCTGAACGAGCCCGGTGCTCAGCTGGCGCGGGTGTTCGGGGCTTATGGCAACAAGGCAGCTTAGAGGCGGTGAGTCGCCAGGAACCAACGAGTAGAGATCGTACGAGGATAAACCGATGGCAGATTTGCAGAAGATAGTGGAAGATTTGTCGAAGCTGACCGTGCTTGAAGCGGCAGACCTCGCCAAATTGCTCGAAGAGAAATGGGGCGTTTCGGCCGCAGCCCCCGTGGCCATGATGGCTGCGGGTGCTGGCGGTGGCGGTGAAGCAGCCGTCGCCGAGGAGAAGACGGAATTTGACGTCATCCTGACCGCTGCTGGCGCCCAGAAGATCAACGTTATCAAGGAGGTGCGGGCAGTCACCAGCCTTGGCCTGAAGGAGGCCAAGGACCTCGTCGAAGGCGCGCCAAAACCTGTGAAGGAAGGCGTGAACAAGGAAGAGGCCGAGAAAATCAAAAAGCAGCTCGAAGCCGCGGGAGCGACCGTCGAGCTGAAATAGAATGGGTTGAAAGGCGCCCGGGCGAGCCCCATATCTGGGGGTCACCCGGGCCCCCAAACCCATCCATTTAGAAGTGACGTATCTCCAGAGTCTCCGTCTTGCATGCGGAGTTTCCGGCGAGCCGTCGCGACGACCTTGAAGAGGACCATATGGCGCAGCAGACCACGAATGGGCACAAGCGTTTGCGGAAGATGTTCGGCAAGATTCACGAAGTTGCCGAAATGCCGAACCTCATCGAGGTTCAGAAACAGTCCTACGACCAGTTCCTGATGGTGAAGGAGCCGGAAGGCGGCCGCACCGACGAGGGGCTGCAGGCCGTGTTCCGCTCCGTGTTCCCCATTCGCGATTTCGGCGAGCGCGCCCAGCTCGAATTCGTCCGCTACGCCTTCGAGCCGCCGAAGTATGACGTGGAGGAGTGCCAGCAGCGCGGCATGACCTACGCCGCGCCGCTCAAGGTGACGCTCCGCCTCATCGTGTTCGATATCAACGAGGAGACCGGCGCCCGCTCCGTCAAGGACATCAAGGAACAGGACGTCTATATGGGCGACATGCCGCTCATGACGATGAACGGCACGTTCGTCATCAACGGCACCGAGCGCGTCATCGTCTCGCAGATGCACCGCTCGCCCGGCGTGTTCTTCGACCACGACCGCGGCAAGACCCATTCATCCGGCAAGCTCCTGTTCGCCGCGCGCATCATTCCCTATCGTGGCTCGTGGCTCGACTTCGAGTTCGACGCCAAGGACATCGTCTATGTGCGCATCGACCGCCGACGCAAGCTGCCGGTGACGACGTTGCTTTACGCGCTCGGCCTCGACGACGAGGAGATCCTCTCGACCTTCTACGACCGCATCGTGCTGAAATCGACCAAAGAGGGCTGGCGCATGCCGTTCCGGCCCGACCGCATGCGCGGCATCAAGCCGACGTCCGATCTGATCGACGCCAAGACCGGCAAGGTCGCCATCGAGGCCGGCCGCAAGGTCACCGCGCGTCTCGCCAACAAGCTCGCCGACGAGGGGCTCAAGGAACTGCTCATCAGCGACGAGGACCTTTACGGCCGATACCTCGCCCAGGACATCCTCAACATGGAGACCGGCGAGATCCATGGCGAGGCGGGCGAGGAGCTCGATGCCAAGCTGGTCGACAAGCTCAAGGAACTGGGCCTCAAGGAGGTCCCGATCCTCGACATCGACCACGTCAATATCGGCGCCTTCATCCGCAACACGCTCAACATCGACAAGAACTCCAATACCGAGGAGGCGCTGCTCGACGTTTATCGCGTGATGCGCCCGGGCGAGCCGCCCACGCCGGAGGCCGCGCAAAACCTGTTCAACGGCATCTTCTTCGATTCCGAGCGCTACGACCTGTCGGCCGTGGGCCGGGTCAAGATGAACATGCGCCTCGATCTCGATGCGCCTGACACCATGCGCACGCTGCGCAAGGAGGACATCCTCGCCGTGATCAAGACGCTGGTCGGCTTGCGCGACGGCAAGGGCG
>JBBDYM010000043.1:0-81029 GCA_040901485.1 Methyloceanibacter sp. | reverse complement strand
AATGGTGGGCGCGACTGGGATCGAACCAGTGACCCCTGCGATGTCAACGCAGTGCTCGTACCGCTGAGCTACGCGCCCGCTATTTAAGGGATGCTCTCTATATCGGGTCGCGCCTAGTGAAGGCAACCCGTGGCGCAGCGAAACGCCTAAGCCGCCAGCATCCGTTCCACCTGATCGACCAGGTCACGCAGGTGGAAGGGCTTGGACAGGATCTTGGCGTCTTTCGGGGCGTTGTTGTCGGGGTTGAGCGCCACCGCGGCGAAGCCGGTGATGAACATGATCTTGAGGTCGGGGTCGAGCTCGCTCGCCTTGCGCGCCAGCTCGATGCCGTCCATCTCCGGCATCACGATGTCGGTGAGCAGCAGCATGAAGGGTTCCTCCTTCAGCCGCTCGTAAGCCTCGAGCCCGTTACCGAACGACACGACGTCGTAACCGGCCTTCTCCAGCGCCTTCACCAGGAAGCGACGCATATCCTCGTCATCTTCGGCGAGGAGAATACGCTGCACGCTGCCCGCCCGCGGATCGTTCGCCTCCATCCCACTCCCCCTTACTATCGCCCGACGGGCGTACACGAACTTCGTAAACGACTTGGTAAACGGCCGGACTTCTTTGGCCGTCCCCGAACCCCCAAATCATCGCGTCTATTTGGCCTCTGCACAAGGCAGAAGACGCCTAGACAGGCTTAACTCTCATTGGCAGAGTTAAGAGCGAAGCCAGGCTGCTTGTGCTACCCCACAAGGCCCTGAATGAAGGATTGACCATGAGCCCTAACGAGGCCGAGGCGATCGAAAGCGAGCTTGCGCCACCCTTCACCGTGGCGCAGCCGCAACAGCTCAGCCTCCCGCTCGTCTTCAACTCCCCCCATAGCGGCCGCATCTACCCGAGCGCTTTCCTCGCCGCCTCGCGCCTCGATTCCCTGGCGCTCAGGCGCTCCGAGGACGCCTATGTCGAGGAGTTGTTCGCCTTCGTCGCCGATCTCGGCGCGCCGCTGCTCTATGCCCATTTCCCGCGCGCTTATCTCGACGTCAATCGCGAGCCCTACGAGCTTGATCCGGTTCTGTTCCGCGACGGGCTTCCCCATTACGCCAACACGCAATCGGTGCGGGTGGTCGGCGGGCTTGGCACTATTGCCCGCATCGTGTCGGAATCCGACGAGATTTACCGTGAGCCGCTCACCGTGGGGGCCGCACTCGAGCGCATCAACCGCCTCTACACGCCCTACCATGAGACGTTGCGCCGGTTGCTGCTGGACGCGCAGAAGGAGTTCGGCCTGGCCGTGCTGATCGACTGCCATTCCATGCCGTCAAGCCCGGCGACGGATGGGGGCGACCGGCCCGATTTCGTGCTTGGCGACCGTTTCGGCACCTCGTGCAGCGGCGAGCTGACCCGGCTTGCCGCTAGCCATCTCAGAGGTCTGGGGTACAAGGTGGCGCTCAACAAGCCTTATGCTGGCGGCTACATTACCGAGCATTACGGGCGCCCGCACAAAGGCCGGCACGCGCTGCAGATCGAGATCAACCGTGCGCTCTATATGGACGAGACCAGTTTCGAGAAATCTTCAGGATTCAGGCGGCTCAAGAGCGACCTCGAAACCATGGTCAAGACGCTTGCCGCGGGCATTCCAGGCCTCGCCATCCCCCGCGCCGCGGCCGAATAAGTCTAAGCCACGACACAAAAAAATGGGCCGCCCGAGTGAACGAGCGGCCCAAGTCTAGGGAGGAAACGCCCAAGGAGGGCAGCGGCATAACCTGGAGAGTCATGCCGCGTTGCAACAATATGTCATTGCGCCGCACAAAAAGCAAGATTGCAATGACATTCCCGCGGCAATTCCGAAACACTGATGCATATGTGTCACGGCAATCGTTGGGAACAGATTGCTCCTTGCCGGAAATGAGCCGCTCCACGCCCCGGACGCCTTGACTCGCAAGGCAAAACCCAAGCAAAGCTGAGACGGTGAGCGCCCCTGAAGAAGCGGATTTCCAGGCCCTTCTGGCCACGGCCCAGGCGGCTGCCGATCGGGCCGGTGCGGTCATATTGCCGCATTTCCGCTCAGACTGCGCCGCCGACCACAAAGGAGGCGATCTGTTCGATCCCGTAACCCAGGCCGACCGCGAGGCTGAGCAAGCCATTCGCGCGGTCATCGAAGGAGCCCATCCGGACCACGGGATTGTCGGGGAGGAGTTCGGGACCATCCGCGGGGACGCCGAATATTGCTGGGTGATCGACCCGATCGACGGCACCCGTTCCTTTATGCTCGGCCTGCCTATATGGGGCACCCTGATCGGCCTCACCCGGGAGGGCCGCCCGCTGCTCGGCATGATGGACCAGCCCTTCACCGGCGAGCGCTTCTGGAGCGGCGAGACGGAAGCTTTCTTCCGCCATGAGGGAAAGACCATGCCGATGCGCACGCGCGCTTGCGCTGCGCTTAGCGAGGCGCTGCTCGCCACCACCAGCACGGATTTCTTCACGCACGAGGACGAGCACCGGCGTTTCGATATTTTGACGCGCGCGGTGAGGCTCAGGCGGTTCGGCGGTGATTGCTACAATTACTGCCTGCTCGCGCTCGGCCATATCGATCTCGTGGTCGAGGCGGGATTGCAACCTTACGACATCCTTCCTCTTATGCCGATCATCGAGCGGGCCGGCGGCATCGTCACCACCTGGGAAGGCGGCGACGTGAGAGGCGGCGGCCGTGTTATCGCCGCCGGTGACCCCCGCATCCACGCAGCGGCGGTCGAGATACTCTCAGGATAAAACACTTTCGTTATTGCCCGGCTTGACCGGGCAATCCAGTAACCCCTGTGTCAGCACATAACGAAGAATAGTGATTACTAGATAACCCTTTTGCGGGTGATGGCGACGTTGGCTAGCTGGCGATGCTCATGGCGGCCCCGGGAATGAAGGCATCGAAGGCCGCCCAGAATTGCTCGCGAATCCCATCGCGCTCCTGCATGATCTCGTGACGACTCCCGCGCAGCACGAGTTGCGTGCCGGCGCGCAGCCGCGACGCTAGCGCCTCGATCGCCTTGTCCGACACGATCTCGTCCTCGCCGGCGGCGAGCATCAAGGCCGGTATGCGGACCTGCGGTGGGAACGGATCGCTTCTGATCTCGGCCGTGGCTTTGAGCGCCGCATTCAGCCAGCCGATGGTCGGCGGCCCGATGGCGAGTTCGGGTGCGGCGTCGAGCACCGCCACATTGCGCAAGAAACGCTCGCGATCGGAAGTCAGCGGATTGCCCTCGAACTCCCGGCTGAGCCAGAGGTCCTTCTTGCGGGCAGGCACCGCCCGCTTGCCGAACCCGCACAGAGCGAGGCCCCCGGTGATTTGCGCGCAGCGCTTCTGCGTGAAAGGCAGATTCAGGATCTCGATCATCGGCGAGGTCATCACCATGCGGCTGAACCAGCCGCCGCGCTTGGTCGCCGCTCGGAACAGCACCGCCGCCGACATGGAATGCCCCAGCGCGAAATAGGGCGTGGGGCAGTCCGGGAGCACCACGCCCTTCATGAAATACGTGAGGTCCTCTTCGTAGTCGGCGAAGTCCCTGATGTGGCCCTTGAGCGGGTTCCGCGTCAGCCGGCTCGATCCCCCCTGCCCGCGCCAGTCGAGCACCGCCACGGCAAAGCCCCGCCGGCGCAGCTCGCTCACCACCTCAAAATATTTCTCGATGAACTCGTTGCGGCCGGGAAAGATGCAGACCGTGCCGCGCCGCTCCTTGAGCGCCGATTGCCAGCTCGCGTAGCGCAGCCGCAGATTCTTGCGGATGTCGAGATAGCCCGTCTGGGCGCCGAGCGGGATGGGGTTCTTGGGCGTGGCGACGAGTGTCATGGGATTGCAGGCGGCCTCTTTAGTCCTGACTCGGAACGCGCGATATGCGGCGGGCGATCCTTATAGCAGCGTGCCACGCGTCACTACAGTGAAGCGAAACGACGCGTGCCGGGTGCGCCTGGGGTTATCAGATTCGTAATATTATTTAGTGGGCTAGCCCTCTTGAAGAGGAAAAGTTCCGCTCCCATATCCGCACCCGGCGCAAGGCCATCAGGCTTGTGCCGTCCCCTGCCTGGCTCACTTCAAGAGCGGGCGCACAACCATATCGCTTCTAGGAGGATGTGACATGAGAGCTTTCGATCTTACCCCGTTGTACCGTTCCACCATCGGCTTCGACCGTCTCGGCACGCTGCTCGATTCCCTCGGCACGTTCGAAGGCGATGCTCCGAGCTACCCGCCCTATAATATCGAGCGGGTTGGCGAGAATGAGTATCGCATCAGCATGGCCGTCGCCGGTTTCGGCGCGGGCGATCTCGACATCGAGGTCAAGGAGAATACGCTTGCGATCCACGGCGAGAAGAATACCGAGACCGAGGAGACGACCTTCCTCCATCGCGGCATCGCCTCGCGGAGCTTCGAGCGGAGGTTCCAGCTCGCCGATCATGTCATGGTCACGGGCGCGAGCCTGGAGAACGGCTTGCTGCATGTCGATCTCAAGCGCGAGCTGCTCGAGGCCATGAAGCCCCGCACCGTTCCGATCGCCACCAAGGCCGAGACGGCGAATGTCATCGACAGCAAGGCCGCGTAACGGCGGTTTATCCGCGAATAATGCGGGGAATGACCGCAAATCGGCGGATATTGAGCCGCATAAACATGGAATTTTCGCGGACCTGAGACGAAGGGCGCTCTCCCGGCGAGGGCGCCCTTCGCGGCGCCGGAAGGGTCGCGAATCCCGCTTGTCTAGGCGTGGGAAATCTGTCATTTTGAGGAAATAGGACAGGCTTGCTGACCTTTGTTCAGGAGGGCCAAAGCAGCCGAAATTCCGTGTGAATCATGGCATCCCGTGGGTCTCATCGTCGTTCCGCGAATGCGGCGTGGCCGTCGCCACCGCCGGCGCAAGGACTCTACGATCCGAAGCGTGAGCACGATGCCTGCGGCGTCGGCTTCGTCGCCGACCTTAAAGGCCGCCCGACCCACGCCGTCGTCCAGCAAGGCTTGCAGCTCGTCGAGAACCTCACCCATCGCGGCGCCGCGGGGGCTGACCCGCTCGCCGGCGACGGCGCCGGCATGCTGGTACAGATCCCCCACGAATTCCTGAAAGAGGTTTGCGCGCCGCTCGGCATCAAGCTGCCCGAGCCCGGCCACTACGCCGTCGGACAGATGTTCATGCCGCGCAATCGCGCCCAGCGCATCTATTGCGAGCAGGTGGTGGCGCGCGTGGTCGAGGCGGAAGGCTTGAAGCTGCTCGGCTGGCGCGACGTGCCGACCAACAATTCCTGTTTGTCGGAGACGGTCATCGTGACGGAGCCCGCGCAGCGACAGGTGTTCATCGGCCGCGGGCCCGGCATCGAAGACGAAGAGGAGTTCGAGCGCAGGCTCTACATCCTGCGCAAGGTGATCTCCAACACCATCAACGGCGAGAACGGCGGCCGTGATATCGGCTACTACACCGTGTCGCTGTCATGCCGCACGCTGGTCTACAAGGGCATGTTCCTGGCCTATCAGCTCGGCGCCTATTACAGCGACCTGCATCATCCGAAATTCGCCTCGGCGCTGGCGCTGGTGCATCAGCGATTCTCGACCAACACCTTCCCCTCCTGGAAGCTCGCGCATCCTTATCGCATGGTCGCCCATAACGGCGAGATCAACACGCTGCGCGGCAACCTGAACTGGATGGCGGCGCGCCAGGCGAGCATTTCCTCGCCGCTGTTCGGCCCGGACATCGCCAAGCTCTGGCCGATCTCCTATGAGGGCCAATCCGACACCGCCTGCTTCGACAACACGCTCGAATTCCTGGTGCAGGGCGGCTATTCACTCGCGCATGCGGCGATGATGCTGATCCCCGAGGCGTGGGCCGGCAATCCGCTGATGGATGCCAAGCGGCGCGCCTTCTACGAATATCACGCCTGCCTCATGGAGCCGTGGGATGGCCCTGCCGCCATGGCTTTCACCGACGGCCGCCAGATCGGCGCCACGCTCGACCGCAACGGTCTTCGTCCCGCGCGCTATCTCGTCACCAAGGATGGCCTGGTCATCATGGCGTCGGAGACCGGCGTGCTGCCGATCCCCGAGAAGGACATCGTGGAGAAATGGCGGCTTCAACCCGGCAAGATGCTGCTCATCGACCTGGAGAAGGGGTGCATCGTCTGCGACGAGGAGATCAAGGCCGAGCTTTCTTCCGCCCATCCCTATCAGCAATGGCTCGACCGCACGCAGATCCGCGTGCACGAGCTGCCGGGCGATCCTGCCCCGTCGCCGCGCACCAATGTGAGCCTGCTCGATCGCCAGCAGGCCTTCGGCTACACGCAGGAGAGCCTCAAGTTCCTGATGCAGCCCATGGCCGAGTCCGGTCAGGAGGCGGTCGGCTCCATGGGAACCGATACTCCGCTCTCGGCGCTGTCCGACCGGCCAAAGCTGCTACACACTTATTTCAAGCAGAACTTCGCGCAAGTGACCAACCCGCCGATCGACCCGATCCGCGAGGAGCTGGTCATGTCGCTTGTCACCTTTATCGGGCCGCGGCCGAACCTGCTCGACCTCGAAGGCACCTCCAAGCAGAAGCGGCTTGAGGCGGCGCATCCCATTCTCACCAACGAGAATTTGGAGCGCATCCGCGCCATCGGCGACGTCGCCGACAACCAGTTCCGCACCGTGACGCTCGACATCACCTATGGTGCCGATCACGGGGCTGACGGCATGGCTAGGGCTCTGAACAAACTCTGCCGCCGCGCCGAAGAGGCGGTGCGCGCCGGCGAGAACATCATCATTCTGTCGGACCGCGCGACCGGCCCAGACCGCGTGCCGATCCCCTCGCTGCTCGCCACCTCCGCCGTGCATCATCACCTCATCCGCTGCGGCTTGCGCACCTCCGTGGGCCTGGTGGTCGAGACCGGCGAAGCGAACGAGGTGCATCAGTTCGCAACGCTTGCGGGCTACGGCGCCGAGGCCATCAATCCTTATCTCGCGTTCGAGACCATCGAGGCCATGGTCCCCGATCTCGACGAGGAGCTGACGCCAGAGGACGCCGTCAAGCGCTACATCAAGGCGACCGACAAGGGCATCCTCAAGGTGATGTCCAAGATGGGCATCTCCACCTATCAGTCCTATTGCGGCGCGCAGATTTTCGATGCCGTGGGGCTGCGCTCCGACTTCGTCGCCAAATATTTCACCGGCACCAACAGTCAGGTCGAGGGCGTGGGGCTCGAGGAGATCGCGCGCGAGACCGTCGAGCGTCACCGGCTCGCCTTCTCCGATGCTCCCGTCTTGCGCGGGGCGCTCGAGGTCGGCGGCGAATATGCCTATCGCGTGCGCGGCGAGGCGCATATGTGGCGGCCGAACGTGGTCGCCGACCTGCAACATGCTGTGCGCGGGAACCTGCCCGAGAAGTATCGTGCCTTTGCGAAGCAGATCAACGAACAGACCGAGCAGCTGCTGACGCTGCGCGGCATGTTCCGCATCAAGAGCGCCGAGGAGATCGGCCGCAAGCCCATACCGCTTGAGGAGGTCGAGCCCGCCAAGGAGATCGTCAAGCGATTCGCCACCGGCGCCATGTCCTTCGGCTCGATCAGCCGCGAGGCGCATACCACGCTCGCCATCGCCATGAATCGCATCGGTGGCAAGTCCAATACCGGCGAAGGCGGCGAGGAGTCCGACCGTTTCAAGCCGCTGCCGAACGGCGATTCGATGCGCTCCAAGATCAAGCAGGTCGCCTCGGGCCGCTTCGGCGTGACCACGGAATATCTCGTCAACGCCGACATGATGCAGATCAAGATGGCGCAAGGGGCCAAGCCCGGCGAGGGCGGCCAGCTTCCCGGCCATAAGGTCGACGCCACCATCGCCAAGGTGCGCCATTCGACGCCGGGCGTCGGCTTGATCTCGCCGCCGCCGCACCACGACATCTACTCGATCGAGGATCTGAAGCAGCTGATCTTCGACCTCAAGAACGTCAATCCGCGCGGCGCCGTTTCGGTCAAGCTCGTCTCCGAGGTCGGGGTCGGCACGGTCGCGGCCGGCGTGGCCAAGGCCATGGCCGATCACGTCACCATCGCCGGTTTCGAGGGCGGTACCGGCGCCTCACCGCTCACCTCGATCAAGCATGCCGGTTCGCCTTGGGAGATCGGCCTCGCCGAGACCCAGCAGACCCTGGTGCTGAACCGGTTGCGCGGGCGCATTGCCGTGCAGGTCGATGGCGGTGTCCGCACCGGCCGCGACGTTATCGTAGGCGCGTTGCTCGGCGCCGACGAGTTCGGCTTCTCCACCGCGCCCCTGATCGCGGCCGGCTGCATCATGATGCGCAAATGCCACCTGAACACCTGCCCGGTCGGCGTCGCCACGCAAGACCCGGTGTTGCGAGCGCGCTTCCAGGGCAAGCCCGAGCACGTCATCAATTATTTCTTCTTCGTCGCGGAAGAGGTGCGCGAATACATGGCCGCGCTCGGCTTCCGTACCTTCGCCGAGATGATCGGCCAGACCGAAATCCTCGATAAGAGCCAGGCGATCGACCATTGGAAGGCCAAGGGCCTCGATTTCAGCCGCATCTTCCACAAGCCCGACGTACCGACCGAGGTCGCCATCTACAATTCCGAGCGGCAGGACCACGGTTTGGAGAAAGTCCTCGACCAGAAGCTGATCGCGCTTTGCCGCGAGGCCATCGAGGACAAGAAGCCGGTCAAGCTCGACCTGCCGATCAAGAATGTCGATCGTACCACCGGCGCCATGCTGTCCGGCGAGATTGCCACGCGCTACGCCCATGCGGGCCTGCCCGAGGACACGATCTGGGTGAGCTTCACAGGCTCGGCCGGGCAGAGCTTCGGCGCCTGGCTCGCGCATGGCGTCACCCTCGACCTGGTCGGAGATGGCAACGACTATGTCGGCAAGGGCCTGTCAGGCGGCCGCATCATCGTCCGTCCGCCGGAAGACTCGGGCATTGTGCCGGAGAAATCGATCATCGTCGGCAACACCGTGCTGTATGGGGCCATCGCCGGGGAATGCTATTTCCGCGGCATCGCCGGCGAGCGCTTTGCCGTGCGCAATTCCGGCGCCATCGCCGTGGTCGAGGGCACCGGCGATCATGGCTGCGAATATATGACCGGCGGCGTCGTGGTGGTGATCGGGCCCACGGGGCGCAATTTCGCCGCCGGCATGTCGGGCGGCATCGCCTATGTGCTCGACGAGGACGGCGACTTCGAGCGCCGCTGCAATCTCGCCATGGTCGATCTCGAGCCGGTGCCGAGCGAGAACCAGGTCATGGAGCGGAGCCGCCACCAGACTGGCGATCTGGAAAGCCACGGCCTGGTTGACGTGACCGACATGACCCGTTTCGACTCGGAGCGGCTCCACCAGTTGATCGAGAACCACTTGCACTACACGGGCTCGGCGCGGGCGCGGGCGATCCTCGACGATTGGGCGACTTATCTGCCGAAATTCGTCAAGGTAATGCCGGTCGAATACCGCCGTGCGCTGGAGGAGATGGCACGTCAGCAGGTCGCCGACAAATCCGGTCTTGGCAAGATCGAGATTGGCCTCCGCGCCAACGGCAAATAGTCATAAGGCATTGGAACGGCGATATCCTGGACGCGATGCCAGGCAGAGACAGGTGCGCGCCAAGAGCGATCCTAAGGCTTGACGGACGCTCCGGAGCGGCCACACTCGGCGACGAGGTGAGTTAGAGGCAGAGAGCGTGAGCTTAATGGGCAAGATCACGGGCTTTCTCGAGATCGAGCGGCAGGACCGGTCTTATGAGCCGGCCGCCGACCGCATCCGCCATTACCGCGAGTTTATCCTCCCGCCGAGCGAGGCGGAGATCGCGCATCAGGCTGCCCGCTGCATGGATTGCGGCATCCCCTACTGTCACACCGGCTGCCCGGTGAACAACCAGATCCCGGACTGGAACGACCTCGTCTATCACGCCGATTGGACGGAGGCGGCTGCGAACCTGCATTCCACCAACAATTTCCCCGAGGTGACGGGCCGCATCTGCCCGGCGCCGTGCGAGGCCGCCTGCACGTTGAACATCATCGACGTGCCGGTGACCATCAAGTCGATCGAATGCGCCATCGCCGACAAGGCTTTCGAGGAAGGCTGGGTGCGGCCGCAGCCGCCCGAAATCAAGACCGGCAGGCGCGTCGCCGTGGTGGGCTCGGGGCCCGCGGGCCTGGCCGCCGCGCAGCAACTCGCCCGCGTCGGTCATGACGTGCATGTCTATGAGAAACATGCCCATCCCGGCGGGCTGCTGCGCTACGGCATCCCCGACTTCAAGATGGAGAAATATATCGTCGAGCGGCGCGTGGCGCAGATGCAGGCCGAAGGCGTCACCTTCCACTGCAACGTCCATGTCGGCCTCGATGTCTCCATCAAGAAACTCGAGCGCGATTACGATGCGGTGCTGCTGGCCGGCGGCGCCGAGCATCCACGCGATCTCACCGTGCCAGGGCGTGAGCTTGACGGCGTGCATTTCGCCATGGATTTCCTGCCGCAGCAGAACCGCCGCGTTTCCGGCGAGACGCTTGGGCCGGTCGAGCCGATCCTGGCCGAAGGTAAGCAGGTGGTGGTGATCGGCGGCGGCGACACCGGCTCCGACTGCATCGGTACCTCGTTCCGTCAAGGTGCCGTGTCGGTGACCCAGCTCGAGATCCTGTCGCAGCCGCCCGAGCACGAGAACAAGGATCTGACCTGGCCGCATTGGCCGCTCAAGTTTCGCACCTCGTCGAGCCAGGCGGAGGGCGCGGCGCGCGATTTCAGCGTGGCCACCAACCGGTTTCTGGGCAAGGACGGCAAGATCGAGGAACTCGAATGCATCCGCCTCGACAGCCAGTTGAAACCGGTCCCTGGCTCGGAGTTCCGCATCCCTGCCGATCTCGTGCTGCTCGCCATGGGTTTCCTGCATCCGGTGCAGGAGGGCATGGTCAAGGAGCTCAGGCTCGATCTCGACCAGCGCGGCAATGTCAAGGCGAACGAGCTCGACTACCGCACGTCGCGGTCCAAGATCTTCACCGCCGGCGACATGCGGCGCGGCCAGTCGCTGGTGGTGTGGGCCATCCGCGAGGGCCGTCAAGCGGCGCACGCTATCGACAAATTCCTGATGGGCAAGACCGATCTGCCCAGATAGGTCGGTGTCTAGCCGCCGGTCCAGGCAAAATCGTCGGCGCGGCCAGATTTGGGCTTGAGCTGCTCGCCCTTGATCAGCACCTTGTAATAAGGCCGCTGGGTGAGCGGCAGGCGCGGCCGCGACGAGGCGAGCGACAGATCGGTCACCGCCGAGATGGTGGCGACGGCGGTGAGACCCCCGGGTAGCTCGCTCCTGACGATCTCCGATTCCAGAATAGGAGCATTAGGGCCCTGAGACCCGAGGCTCTGCGCCGCCTCAAGGGTCGAGGGGGAGATTACCGGCCTGATGACGCTGACCTCTCCGACCTGGCTTTGCGGCGGCGCGATGGCAACCTCTACGGCCTGTTCCGCCCCCTCTTCCTCGGGCTTCTCGCCCACCCCCGTCGTTTCCGCCGCCGCCTTCGCTGTTTTGGTGACAGGGGCTGCCTCGGCCTGGGGCGGGGGGGCAGGCTCAGCTGGCGCGACTTCGCTGCCCATGACTTTGGCCTGCTCCTCCTCGTTGCCGGCAAGCGGAATATTCCGCTCGACCTTGGCGAGGTTCAGGTCCTTGCGCAGATCTTTCTCCACGAAATGGGCAAGCTTAAGATAGCCACGCATGGTGAGATGCAGCCCGTCGTCGGCCCTAAGCCGTTTCACCTGCCCCGACATATCCGGACCGTAGGCGCTATAACGCCCCGATTCGTCGGTGAAGCCGGTCCAGGTGTCGACGAACTTGGCACCGTTGATGAAGGCCTTCTCGCGGAATACCTCGTTCATCAGTTCGGCATCGGTGTTCTGAGCGGGGCTGCGCATGACCGGCAACCCGACCCAATAGGTGGCGATGTTCTTGGCGCGCAGCTTCTTGATGAAGTCCTCGACGCGCTTGCCGTATGCCTCGCGCCAGCCCTCGGTCCCCACCTTGAACGACTCTTTGCCTTTGCGGATGCCCTGGGCGTCATTGGCCCCGAACATCACCACGGCGATTTGATAGGTCTCGTCCTTGAAGAGTTTGTCGAGCTCCGCGTTCCAATCGTAATTGTCGGTGCGCGACAATCCGCTCGGCGCCTTGGAGCGATTGATGAACTCGAGCGTAGCATCGTCCTCGAACGCGCGATAGAGGCCGGCCCACAGCCCATCGGCAAGCGAGTCGCCGAGCACGACGATGCGATAGCGGTCACCGCCGGGAAATGGATTGATGTAGCTTCTCTGGACTGGCGTGGCACCCTGCGCCTGGACCGGAGAGGGCGCCAGACAAGACAGAATGAACGGGAGGATGGCGAAAGCCGCTGCCGCTCTCATGAGGAAGCGCGGCGCGGATCGTCGCAAGCGATGGCAAGACGCGCTACAAGACATGGCGTTCCGGACCGTTTCAGGCCTCCCTGGTCGCGATTCAAGCAGTCTAGCTCCCGGTGCGCAAGCTCTTGAGGATGGTGAAAGTGGGAAATCCGTCGACCGGTAGGCCTTTGCTGCGCTGATAAGTCTTAACCGCCTCAAGCGTCAGCGGCCCGATCACCCCGTCAGGCTCGCCTTCCATAAGCCCCTGCGTGATGAGCAGCTGTTGCAGCTCCTTGCGCTGATCGAGCGAAAGGTGGTTCTCGTCGGTCGGCCAGGGTTGCACGAAACGTCCGCCGCCTTTCAGCCGGTCGGACAGATGGCCGACCGCCAGCGCGTAGGAATTCGCTTGGTTGTAGCGGAGCAGCGAGCGGAAATTGTTGAGGGTGAGGAAGGCCGGGCCGTTCGCCCCTTCGGGCGCGAACAGCGCCGCCTTGTCGGCCGGCCGCGGATAGGCCTCGCCATTCACCCGCACGATGCCGGCCTTCTGCCATTCGGCGAGCGACCTTAGCGTCTTCTCGCTGACCTTTTTCGGATTGAAGCCCTTGGGGAGCCTGACCTCATAGCCCCATGCCGCGCCCGTTTGCCACTTCGACACTTTGAGATAGCTCCCGGTGGAGGCCAGCGCGTCGGGAACGTTGCCCCAAATGTCGCGCTTGCCGTCGCCGTCATGATCCACGGCATAGGCGCTGTAGGTGGTGGGAATGAACTGGGTGTGTCCCATGGCGCCGGCCCAAGAGCCGTTCATCGCCTCCAGCGAGATATCGCCGCGCTGCAGGATCTTCAGCGCCGAGACGAGCTGAGGCCGCGCGAATTTGGACTTGGTGCCGGAGCAAATGAGGGTCGCAAGCGAGCGGATCACGTTCTTGTCGCCGGGCTGCGTGCCGTAATTCGATTCCATTCCCCAGATGGCGACCAAGACGTGCCGGTCCACGCCATAGCGGGCTTCGAGCTTGTCGAGCAGCTCCTTGTTGTCGACCAGCATCTGCTTTCCGGTTTCGAGCCGCTTATCCGACACGGCCCGGTCGATATATTCGCCGATCGGCCGCACATATTCGGGCTGGTAGGTTGCCTGCTCGATGACCTCCGGATCGTGCGTGACGTCCTTGAAAGCACGGTCGAAGGTAGCGCGCGTGACGCCGCCGGCCTTGGCCGCGGGCCACAGGCTCTGCACGCAATTCTGAAATTTGTCGGCCCGCGCCGCCTCGGGAAACGCCAGGACGAACAGCAACGCCGATCCGGCGCCGAGGATCAAGAATCTAGGGTTCAGGGCGATTCGCATGGGCAGTATCTAGCAACGGTCCCGGGCAAAACCTAGGCAATCAGGTAAAGGGAATTTCCTTAGTCTTGCGTTACACTTGCCGCCTTGAGCACAAGGTCGACCAAGGCGTGGCTCGGATAGCAGGTCAGCGGCAGTCCGAGCTTCTTCTCCTGCATGCCGATGCTCCGCCTGGTCTTGAAGCCGGAAAGCCCGTCGACCTTGCCGACATCGTGGCCTTGCGCCACCAGCACCTCCTGGAAGCGCTGGATGCGGTCGCGGGCGAAGCGCTCGACCTTCTGCCACTTGCCCACGAAATCGACCGGCGCCCCGTAGGCGATCATGTCGGCGACTTGGCCCACAAAAATCGCGTAGACGTCGGAGTTGTTATAGAGCTTCAGCACCGAGAAATTGTTGGTGGCGAGAAAGGCCGGACCTTTGAGGCCGGCGGGCAGCACAAGGAAGGTTTCATCGTTGCGCCGCGCTTCCGGGAAGGGCCGGTCGCGCACGCGCTTGACCCCGAGCTTCACCCACTCTTCGATTGTACGGGCGAGATCCGGGCCCTGCAGCGTGCAGTCGAAGTCTTTGGGCAGCTCGACTTCATAGGCCCAGGGCTGATTGATGTCCCACCCTTGGCTGTGCAGCGAGTTGCCGGCCGATGCCAGCGCATCGGGAACCGAGTTCCAGATGTCGCGCCTGCCGTCGCCGTCGAAATCGACGCCGTGAGTCTCGAAATCGGAGGGAAGAAATTGGGTGTAGCCCATGGCCCCGGCCCATGAGCTTTTCATCTCGGAACGTTTTGCGTGTCCGAGCTCCAGAATCTTGAGCGCGCCGATGAGCTGCGGGCGAAATTCGTCTGGCCGGCGCCCCATGAAGGCCTGCGTGGCGATGGCCGAAACCGCGTCGTAAGGCAGCACCGCTTTGCCGAACCCGGTCTCGCGTCCCCAAATGGAGACGATGATGCTCGCAGGCACCTCATATTGCTTCTGGATCGCCGCCAAGGTCGGCGCCAGCTGCTTGGACTTGGCGCGCCCGGTATTGGCAAGCGCGGTGAGCGTTCCCTTGTTGAAATAGGCCTCGGGGATGTCGAACTCAGCCTGATGGCGAGGCTTGGGGACGAGGGCCTGGGGCAGAGCCGGCCCGCCCGGCGCCGCCGGGTCGGGCGGCACGAGATGCGGCAAGGACCAATCGAGCTTCAGCCCCTTGAGATTGGTGTCGAACGTGTTGCGTGAGATGCCGGCCGCTTCCGCCTCGGGCCAGAGCGCTTCGAGCCATTCGGCGAAGCGCTTCTCGACCGCGCGCTTATAGGCGGCGATGTCGTCCTGCGCCTGCGCCGGCAAAGGCATGAACGCCCCCAGAGCGATGGCAAGGGCTAGGCAGATGGCCTGAAGCGCGCATCCTGGCCTGAGCATGGGCTGTCCTTAGCGATTCGAGGTTCTGGACCGATTGTGGGCAGCGCTTGGGGCGCTGAAAAGGCAAAATCGGCAGAGTTAAGACGTTGTCCGGGTTTGCAATTCACCGGCGCCTATCGGAAAAGAGGCCCCGGCATCTAATTTGGTGAGGACCTGATGACTGCTAGCGTGCGCAAAGCCGTGTTCCCCGTTGCCGGGCTCGGCACCCGTTTCCTGCCGGCGACCAAGGTCATGCCCAAAGAGATGCTGACGGTGGTCGACCGGCCGCTCATCCAGCATGTCGTGGAGGAAGCGCGCGCGGCCGGCATCGAGCAATTCATCTTCGTCACCGGCCCCAACAAGAGCATGATCGAAGAGCATTTCGCCAAGCATCCCGAACTTGAGCAGGTACTTGCCGCGCGCGGCAAGACGGCCGAGCTCGCCGAGCTTGCGCGAAGCCTGCTCCCGCCGGGCAGCGCGCATTCCGTCGTCCAGGAGGAGCCGCTTGGTCTCGGCCATGCCGTGTGGTGCGCGCGCGAGCTTGTGGGCGGGGAGCCATTCGCGCTGCTGCTCTCTGACGTGCTGGTGCAAACGCAAGGCAAGAACTGCCTCGCCCAGATGCTTGACATCTACGGCAAGCACGGCGGCAACATCATCGCGGTCTATCCCGTTCCCGACGATCAGGTGCAGAGCTATGGCGTGGTAGCGCGCGGTACGCGCGACGGCGAAGTGTCCCGCATCGACAGCCTGGTGGAGAAGCCGAAGCCGGGGACCGCACCGTCCAACCTCGCCATTCTGGGCCGCTACATTTTGCAGCCGGAGATCTTCGATTTTCTTCTGGTGCATGAGACCGGCGTCGGCGGCGAAATTCAGATCACCGACGCCATGCTCGCCCTGCTGAAGCAGCAGCCTTTCTACGCCGTGCAATGCGAAGGGCGGGTCTTCGACTGCGGCTCCAAGGCCGGATTTCTCGCCGCCAATATCGCCTATGCGCTCGAGCGCCCCGATTTGCGCGACGCCGTCCTCGCCGAGATCGAGAAACTGACCTGATGGCGGGCATGACGGCGCCACAATCCATGCTAAAATCAGGGCACCATCAGGGGGAGCACATCTAATGCCGGCCGGCCTCAAACGGGACGTTCTGCCCAGCGACCGCAAGGAAGCGGTGCTGTCGGCCATGCGGACCCTGCAATTTGA
Organism: Methyloceanibacter sp.; assembly: GCA_040901485.1. Taxonomy (GTDB): domain Bacteria; phylum Pseudomonadota; class Alphaproteobacteria; order Rhizobiales; family Methyloligellaceae; genus Methyloceanibacter. The sequence goes on along the minus strand of JBBDYM010000043.1, from coordinate 64,780 downwards.
GGCCGAGGGCCTGAGCGCGCTGAAGGCGGCGCTGGCCAGCGACCTCGTCGCCAGCTTCGCCGCCGCCCTTGAGACGCTCCGCGCCTGCAAGGGCAGGGTCATCGTCACCGGCATGGGCAAGAGCGGCCATGTCGGACTGAAGGTGGCGGCCACCCTCTCCTCCACCGGCACGCCCGCTTATTTCGTGCATCCGAGCGAGGCGAGCCACGGCGATCTCGGCATGATCACAAGCGACGACGTGATCCTCGCCTTCTCCTGGTCCGGCGAGACGGTCGAGCTCGGCAACATCGTGTCCTATTCGCGCCGTTTCGCCGTGAAGCTGATCGCGGTCACCTCCAATCGGGACTCGACCCTGGCGCAGGCGGCCGAAGTGGTGCTGGCATTGCCGCAGGTCAAGGAAGCCTGCCCGCACGGCTTAGCGCCCACGACCTCCACCCTCATGCAGCTCGCACTTGGCGACTGCCTCGCCATCGCATTGCTCGAGAGCAAGGGCTTTACCGCCGTCGATTTCAAGGCGCTGCATCCGGGCGGCCAGCTCGGCGCACGGCTGAAATTCGTCAGCGACCTGATGCACAAGGGCGATCGCCTGCCGCTCGCAAGTCTCGACACGGTCATGTCCGAGGCCATCGTGGTGATGACCGAAAAGGCCCTTGGCTGCCTGGGCGTGGTCGACGGCACCGGCAAGCTCAAGGGCATCATCACCGACGGCGATCTGCGGCGGAATATGGGCGACGCGCTTCTTGCCCAGCGCGCCGGCGACATCATGACGCCCGCGCCCAAGACCGTGGCACCCGATCTTCTGGCTAGTGCCGCGCTCGAAATCATCAACTCATCGAGCATTACCGCGCTGTTCGTGGTCGAGGACGGCCGCCCGGTCGGCATCATCCATGTCCACGATCTGCTCCGCGCCGGCGTGGCTTGAAAACGCCCGCCCCTCACCCGATCTCTCCGACATGACAACCATGAACAAAAAGACTGACCGACACGAGGGAGAGACGTTCGACCTCAAGCAGGCCAAGGCGCATTACATCGCCATGCCGACCTGGGAACGCCTCGCGCTGTGGGTCGCGCTCGGCGCTATCGTGCTCGGCATCATCGGCGATTTGATCTGGTGACGCCGCGGGTTTAAGCGACCGCCCGCTCCTCGACCCGCCGCTTCACGCGCGAGAAGGACCGCCCAGCATCGGGCATCACGCCGCTCGCGTCCTCGACCTCGGCGAGGGCTCGCACGATGGCATCGTAGTGATAATGCGTCGCCACCTTGAGCGCATAGACGAACAGGATATGCGGCTCGCGCCAGCGCGTGCTGACGACACGTGAGAGCTGCTGCTTGTATCTCGCGCGCAGCGCCTCGTCCTTCACTTGCGACAGCAGACGCGCGGCCAAAACCGTAAATCTCGCGTAGTTGAGGAAGCATCTCTTGGCCCAGGCCAAGCGTTGCGTCTTCCAATAAGGCAGCTGGTGCAGGGTGAATTTGAAATTCCCGTCGATAAATTGCGCATCGAGGCGTTGAAAATAAGCATCTGGTCCGTAGCAGGCCTTCATCACCTCGACAAAGCCGTCGCGCAACGTCTCCTGCGACATGCCAAGCGGAATGACATTGGTGCCGAATCTATCGCTGTCCTCGTCCTCGTTGAGCCGCCCCGCCTTCTTGAGGCGGTCGTAAAGCGGCGTGGTCGGTATCGCGTGCAGCATGCCGATCAGCGCCGCCGAGATGCGCGCGTCTGAGAGGAATTTGGGCATGACCTCGAAGATCGAGGGATCGTCGTGGTCGAAGCCCACGATCATGCCGCACCACACGTCGATGCCGTGGCCTTGGATGCGATGCACGCGCTCGAGCAGCGTGCCGGCGTTCGGCCGAACATTCTGGAGCTTCTTGGTCTCACGCAGAGAGTCCTCGTTCGGCGTCTCGATGCCGATGAATACGTTCTGGAAATTGGCGAGCCCCATCAGCTCCATCAACTCCTCGTCCTCGGCGAGATCGAGCGAGGCCTCGGTGAACAAAGTGAGCGGATAAGCGCGCTCCTGCTGCCAGCGGACGATGTCACGGAGCACCGGCTTGATCGCCTTCTTGTTGCCGATCAGATTGTCGTCCACCACGAAGACGATCTTCATCCCTGCATGCTGGAACGCTTCGAGCTCGGCCAGGACCTGCTCGCTGGTCTTGAGGCGCGGACGGCGCCCGAAGGTGACGATGATGTCGCAGAACTCGCAAGTGAAGGGGCAGCCGCGTGAGATCTGCAGACTGCCGAACATGTAGCGGTCGATCTTGAGCAGGTCGATGCGCGGCAGCGGCAGCCGCGTCATCTCGGTCTTTTCCGGCTGCTCGTAGCGGCTCCGATGACGGCCCTCTTCCCATTCCCGCAAGAATTGCGGCCAAGTCGCGTCCGCCTCGCCGACAAAGACGACGTCGGCCAACCCCTCCAAGGATTCCGGCTCGACCGTGGCCATCGGTCCGCCGACCACGGTCATGACGCCGCGCGCCTTGACCTCCTCGACGATCTCGATCAGCCGCCGCCCCTGGATGCTCATGCCGGTCACGCAGACCAGGTCGGCATCGGCGAGCGCGTCGAAGTCGATATCCTCGACGTTCTCGTCGATCAGCGTCACTTTATGATGATCGGGAACGAGCGCCGCGAGCAGGGCCAGGCAGGCAACGGGCAGATTGGCCCGCTTGCCGAACAGCTTCATGCAATGTTCCAGGCCCCAGAACGAAACGCCGAAACGCGGATTGACGATGACGATATGGGCCATTCGATCCTTCCTGGTGACGCGGCGATGGAGAGTATAGCCCAGAATATGGCGATTAAGACACGAGGGAGAGCAAACGACCAAAAACCCTAACGGTTCTGGCCTCGACCGTACACGAAATCGATGATTTCCAGCCGCAGGCCTATCAGGCCGGCACGACCTTGAGCAGCGTGCCGTCGGCGCCAACCACTTTGATGCGCGCGCCGCTCGGCAGCTCAGGCCCCTCCACCCGCCAAATCGTGTCGCCGGTCTTGATGCTGCCGCGTCCATCGACGATGGGGTCGAGCAGCTCGAAGGACTGGCCGACCAGCTGCACGGCACGTTCGTTGAGTAGCGGCCGCTCGCTTTCGAGCGGGTTCCGGCGCAGATATCTGTTGGCGAGCAGCACGGTGACCAGCGAGAGCGCGGCGAACGATACAAGTTGCCACTGCCAGCTCATGTCGTAGCGGAACACGATGAGCCCGGTGATGGCGGCAGCAACGCCGAACCACATGAAGAAGATGCCGGGCGAGATCAGCTCCAGCACGAACAGAATTGCGGCGAGGATCATCCAGACCCAGGGCCCAAGTTCGATGATGGTTTCCATGCAGGTTTCCTCCGCCGGCTAGACGGTCGGCACCGAACCGCCGGGGCGGACGCGCTGGGCCTCGGTCTTTTTGGCTTGGCCTCCGGTCGCCGCCGCATCACCGCCTCCGCCAAACGCCTCGCGCGCGATCTCGCCGATGCCGGCGATGGCGCCGATCACCGATGAAGCCTCGAGCGGCATGAGCAGAACCTTCTGGTTCTTGGCCGTGGCCAGCGCCTTCAAGGCGTCGACATAGTTGTTGGCCACGAAATAGTTGATGGCCTGGACGTTGCCGCGGCTGATCGCTTCGCTCACCACCGTGGTTGCTTTCGCCTCGGCCTCCGCTTCCCGCTCGCGTGCCTCGGCGTCGCGATAAGCGGCTTCGCGGCGGCCTTCTGCGGCGAGGATCTGCGCCTGCTTGGCGCCTTCGGCACTCAGGATCGCTGCCTGGCGCTCACCTTCCGCCACCAGGATGGCGGCGCGCTTGTCGCGCTCAGCTTTCATCTGCCGGGCCATGGAATCGACCAGGTCGCGCGGCGGTTCGATGTCCTTGATCTCGATGCGTGTGACCTTGACACCCCAATTATGGGTCGCATCGTCGACCACCTTGAGCAGGCGGTGGTTGATCTCGTCACGCTCCGAAAGCAGCTTGTCGAGGTCCATGGAGCCCATTACCGTGCGGATATTGGTCATGGTGAGGTTGAGGATGGCGATGTTGAGATTGGTCACCTCGTAGCTTGCCTGCGCGGCGTCCAGCACCTGGAAGAAGGCCACGCCGTCGACCCTCACCATTGCGTTGTCCTTGGTGATGACCTCCTGGCTCGGCACCTCGATCACCTGCTCCATCACGTTGAGCTTGCGGCCGACGCGGTCGATGAAGGGGATGATGAGCGAAAGCCCGGGGCGCAGCGTGCGCGTATAGCGGCCGAAGCGTTCCACTGTGTAGTTGTAGCCCTGCGGCACGATCTTGACCGCGGCGATGACGAGCAGGACGAAAAGGACGAGTAGAGCGAGGACGAAGATATCGAAGCCGAACATTGGCACCCTCCGGAAGGCGTCGGTGGCTAAGCGGGTTCCTGCTTCACTTTAGTCTGCCAACTGACTTACGGCAGCGGTTAAATGGTGGGGCGTCCTAGATTTTATAAGACCTAGCGGGGCAGCAGCTTGACGATGTCTTGGGCCGCAGCATCGGCGGCGGCATGAGCGGCGCCACCCCATGTGCGGTCGAGCGAGCCTTTGCGCACCTCCCTCTCCTGGGTGACGAAGCCAAGCTGATCGCCGTCCGGGCCGAACAAAGTCCAGTCGATCCGGACCGTCTGCTGGCCCTTGGCGGCCGGAGCGAGCTTGACGGTGCCGTGAATTTCATAGGCGTTCGGCGTGGGCGTGCCGGCCAGCGCCAGGCCTTCCGCCATGAGGCGCTCGCCAAGCGCGGTGGCAAGCGCTCGCTCACCGTCTCCCGGCGCGCCGACCACGTCGATGAATACCAGCGCCTCCTCGGCAGCCCCCTCATGCGCCTGGACCAGGAGCAGAAGCAAGCAGGCGCTGGCTAATGAGACGGCCATACGCACCATTCACACCCAGCCTTCAAGCTCGCGCTCGATGAGATGGACCAGGACGCGTATGCCGTCCTCGCTGTCATTAAGGCAGGGGATGAAGCTAAATCTCTCCCCGCCATGCTCGAGAAAAATCTCCTTGTTCTCCTGCGCGATCTCCTCGAGCGTCTCGACGCAATCCGCGGCGAAGCCCGGCGTGATTATGGCGATGCGTTTGACGCCGTCGCCCGCCAGCGCCTCCACCGTCTTATCGGTATAAGGCTTGATCCATTCGGCGCGGCCGAAACGCGACTGGAAGGTGAGCTTGAGCTTGGCCCCAAGCGGACCGAGCGCCGCGCGCAACGCCTCGGTCGTCTCGACGCATTGCGCCTGATAGGGATCGCCCCGGTCGACATAGTCCTGAGGCACGCCGTGAAACGAGGCGAGGATCGCCTCAGGCTCGAAGTCGAGCGTGGCGAGATGGGTGTGGATCGAATTGGCAAGCGCCTCGATATAGACGGGGTCGGTGGGGTATTGCGGCACGGTGCGTAGCGCGGGTTGGGCGCGCATGGTCTTCAGCACGTCGAACACCTTGTCGTTGACGCTGGCCGTGGTCGCGGCCGCATATTGCGGATAAAGGGGAAAAACCAGAAGCCGGTTGCAACCCTGTTCGGTGAGCGCCTCGATACGCGAGGCGATGGACGGGTTGCCGTAGCGCATGGCCCAATCGACGACGATCTCGGCGCGGGCGGCGAATGCTTTTTTCACCTTCTCGGCCTGACTGCGCGTGATGGTGCGAAGCGGCGACTCGTCGAGGTCCTCGTTCCAGATCGAGCGGTATTTGGCACTGCTGCTCGCCGGGCGCTTCACCAGCACCACGCCGTTCAGGATCAGCCACCACAGCACGCGGTTGGTCTCGATCACGCGGGGGTCGGAGAGGAACTCCTTGAGGTAGCGCCGCATGGACCAATAGTCGGTCCCATCGGGCGTGCCGAGATTGACCAGCAGCACCCCGATCTTCCCTGACCCGAGGGCAGGCTTCGGTCCTCCGGCAAAATCTTTTGCGCGGGTGGTTTTATTCAATGGGATAGCTCCATCGGCGCTTTAGATAGAGCATTCGCCCCCCAACGCCTAGGGTAGCGTGTCGGCCAATTCCTCGGCGTCGGCGAGGATTTGCGCGTGGTCGAAAGCGAGCGCGTGCTTGCGCCAATCCTCGACCCACTCCGCCGCGGCAGCGTCGTCGCCCGCCTGTGGGGTCACCTCGCCTGGCAATCGGACGAGATAGACGACGCTGACCGTATGGCCTCGCGGATCGCGCTTGGGATCGGAATAGACGCCCACGAGCCGCAATTCGCCGATGTCGATGCCGGCCTCCTCGCGCACCTCACGGCGGCACGCCGTCTCCACCGTCTCGCCGATCTCGACGAAGCCCCCGGGCAGCGCGTAAGCGCCCTTGAACGGCTCGTATTTGCGGCGGACCAGCAGCACGCGCCCCGCTCGGTCGTAGATGACGCAATCGGTGGCGAGCGCCGGCGTCTTCGGCATGCCCATGTGGTGGCCGATCAGCCGCGCGGCTGCGGCACGATGCGAATATAAGGACGCGGCGACTTCCACCCATCGGGATAGATTTTCTTCGCTTCCTCGTCGGACACCGAGCCGGCGATGATCACCTCGCCGCCTGCCGTCCAGTTCGCCGGCGTCGCCACGCGATGCTTGGCGGTGAGCTGAAGCGAGTCGATCACCCGCAGCACCTCGTCGAAATTGCGGCCCGTGGTCATCGGATAGACCAGGATCAGCTTGATCTTCTTGTCGGGGCCGATGACGAACACGTTACGCACGGTCTGATTGTCGGCGGGCGTGCGGCCGTCGGAGGAGCCCGGCGCGCTCGCCGGCAGCATGCCGTAGAGTTTGGAGATCGCCAGAGTCTGATCGCCGATCATCGGGAAGTTGGGAGCCGTGCCTTGCGTCTCCTTGATGTCGTGCGCCCATTTCTTGTGAAGTTCGACCGGATCGACGCTAAGCCCGACGATCTTCACGCCACGCTTGTCGAATTCGGGCTTGATGCGCGCCATGTAGCCGAGTTCGGTGGTGCAGACCGGGGTGAAGTCCTTCGGATGCGAGAACAGCACACCCCACGAGTCGCCGAGCCACTCATGGAAGCTAATATGCCCTTCCGTGGTGTCGGCCTCGAAATCGGGGGCGGTATCGCCGAGTTGGAGCGCCATGATGCACCTCCCTTACGCGTCTTCAGCCAAGACTTAGGATGCCTTGCTCCCTAACCGCAATCGCTTGCGGCAAAAAGAAACAGCATACTCGCATTCCCAGCAAGCGCCGCTTGGATATTGTGTAACGAGGCACGGTCCTAGAAGGGCCGTGCCGGGCCCAGCGAGGCGATGAACAGCAGTGTCCCCATCAGGAAGATGGCAAGGGCTCCACCCATGGCGCAGATGGTCCATACCGCATCGGTCCAGCCGCTATTGCCCCCGCCGAGCTTGAGCGCGAGCTCGCGCGAGCCGAGCGCCAAGGTCGCCAACGCCGCCACGGTGATGGCCGTGCCGAATGCCATGGCGAAGGTGGCGGCGACACCGGCCCAGAACAGGCCCTGGGTGAGCGCGAACACCAGCACCAAGATGGCGCCGGTGCACGGCCTAATGCCGACCGAGAACACCACGGCCATGACCTTGCGCCAGGAGAACGGGCCGGCCACTTGGCGCGCATCGACGATATGACCGCAATTCTCGTCATGCACATGATTGTCATGGCTGTGATCATGGTCATAGTGATGATGGTCACCGTGAGCATGCGTCCCAGGGTTCAGGGCGTTTTGCCGGCGGCGCAGGAGCCGCATTCCCTGGGTCACCAGCAGATAAAGACCGACCATCGCGATCATGGCGTAGCTCACGGTTTCCAGCTGATTGGCCATGGCATTGAGCTGAAGACCCGTGGCGTTGAAGGCGATGAGCAGCACGCTGACCAGGGCGATCGCGGTCAGCGCCTGGAGGCCCGCGGCGAGGAAGGAGACTAGCACGCCGCGCCGGACCGTCTCTTCGTTGGCGATGACATAAGAGGAGATGATCGCCTTGCCGTGTCCTGGGCCTACGGCATGCAGCACGCCATAGACGAAGCTGATCCCGGCAAGTGCGAGGGCCGCGGCAAGCGCATTGCCGTCTTTCAGGCGCTTGACGCTCGCAGCGAGCTCCTTCTGCATGCTTTGCTGCGTCTGCGTCACCCAGTTCATGAACGCGCCGAACGGGCCTTGCGCATACGCCGGCGCGGCGGGCGGCGCGAAGGCCGAAGGTGCGCTCTGTTGCGCCTGGGCGCCAAAGGCCGCGGGCGGCTGCGTCTGCGCATACGCAGACGTCAATGCTGCAAGGATCAGCAACAGACCGAGCAGACAGGGCAGGATCGTTGTGAGAGCGGCCCGGCTCACGGGGTCGCGCATTTCACGATCACCGTCTGGGCGAATTGCGAGCCGAAACTGGAATCGGGTCCGAGCTCGCTGAAGAAGGATTCAGTCAACGCCTTGGCCTCGGCAATGGTCTCGGAATCGGGCTGCTTCACCTCTACGCCGCATCCGGGAACGGCCGTGCCAGCCATCCTCACCGGCGCTTCCGTGGCGAAGCCGAAGGCGACGAAGAAGGAGGGATCGAACACGTCGACCACCACGTCCTTGCCGTTCGGATCGACCGGCGTCTCGAGCGGCAAGGTGAAATGCAACGTGAGCACGCTCTTGTCGTAATCGACCCAGTAATCGACCGGCGGTTTCAGCGGCAGCGGCTTGCCGTCGTCGCCGAAACGGACATAGGTGAAATATTCGAATTCCTTCAGCGACTCGACATTGACCTTGGCGAGCGGCTGCAGCTCTTCCTTCGAGTAGGTACCGTCGCCGTCGGTGTCGAGGCCCTGCACCGCCATGGCGGTGTAGAACTCATCGAAGGTCCAGGCGTGGCGGATGCCGGTGATGCGGCTGTCGGGACCGAACACCACTTCCGAGCGGACCGTGGCCCAGACATGGGGATGGGCGAGCGCGGCGGAGACCGCCCCGGCACAGGCGGCGGCCGCCAAGAGATATGTCAGCAGAGACCGGCGCCTCGGTTTGGCAGGCAGCAAGGCTTAAGCTCCCTCGTGAGTGAGCTTTCTAAGCGAGAATTATGGAGGATTGGGGGCTTATTTGCCCGTGAAGGAAAGCCGGTTCCAGCTCCAAGAGGCGCGGAGCTGGAACCGGGCAAAGGCGTGAGGTCAGCCTTTCGGCGTAAGATCGACGGCGGCCTGGTTGAACAAAGTATCGATCGAGCCTCCGACGGCCTGGACAGCCGTCAGGAGGGCAACCGCGAGGCCGGCGGCAATCAGGCCATATTCGATGGCCGTAGTCCCCCTCTCGTCCTTGACGTAACGCGTAAACACACTCCTCATTTCGGCACTCCCCTTGGATTGGGTTCTTGCATAAGGCCCCGCACCGTATTTGCCCGACGGTGGAACCTGGGGCGCAAGCTACCCCTCACGCGTTAGATACAGGTTAAATGAATTCCGCAAACACCCGGCCAACAGGGTAAATTATTGGGAAACTCACGCAATTTGCTCCGAACCTGGCGGGTGGCTGGTGCGCCTTGACTCCAACCGCCGACTCGGTTAGAACAAAATAGGAACAAATATCAGTGCGCGTTGCGTTGCGTAAACGGCGTTCCAGGCGAGGCGCAGATGGTCCTTCGTTCCGCGCCCCTGGCGCCGGCAAAGCAGGCGGGGCACCGGGTTGGGTCCTGATTGAGCGTTTAGGGAGACGTTATCCCGCAAGCTTGAGACAGGTTTCCGTGTCCCTGGCATCCCCCCGCACCGGGTACGGCCTCACCCCGCCCCCGCCTGCTTTCTTTCTCTCGCCTCGATGAGGCGGCTATGCTGCCCGCATGACAGGTTCAATGCGCCTGGCGGCTATCGCGCTTGGCCTCCTCTTCCCGCTTCTCCCGCATGCGAGCGACTTCGTCGGGCGCGTGCACGCGCTGGAGCTGCCGGAAGGGGCGAGCGGCTTGGCGCTCAAGCCTCTGGTCAAGGCGAAGAAGCACATGGTGGTCGCCGCCAATCCGCTCGCGGCGGAAGCGGGGCTCGCCATGCTGCGCCAAGGCGGCAGCGCCGTCGACGCCGGCATCGCCACGCAGATGGTGCTCAACCTGGTTGAGCCGCAATCCTCGGGCATCGGCGGTGGCGCCTTCATGCTCTATTGGGACGCGGCGGCGCGCACGCTCACCAGCTACGACGGGCGCGAGACGGCGCCCACCTCCGCCACGCCAGACCTGTTCCTCGATGCCGAAGACAAGCCGCTGCCGAAAGAGACGGCCATCGCCACCGGACTCTCGGTCGGCGTGCCCGGCGTGCTCGCCGCGCTCAAGCTCATGCACGATAAATATGGCAAGCTCCCTTGGGCCGAATTGTTTCAGCCGGCGATTGCGCTTGCCCGCGGCGGTTTTCAAGTGTCGCCGCGTTTCGCCAAAATGCTGGCCGAAGCCGACCCCAAAACTTTCACGCCGGAAGCCCGCGCCTATTTCTTCGATGACGCGGAGCGGCCGTGGACGACCGGCTACAAGCTCACCAACCCCGCGCTCGCCGACACCTTCGCCCTCGTCGCCCGCGAGGGCATCAAGCCTTTCTATGAAGGCGAGATCGCCCGCGATATCGCCGCTTCGGTGCAAAACGATCCGCGCAAGCCCGGTACAATGACGGTCGAGGATCTCGCCAATTACCGCGCCAAGGAGCGGGAGCCGCTCTGCGCGCCTTATCGCGATCATCGTGTGTGCGGCGCGGGTCCGCCTTCGTCGGGAGCCGTCGCCGTGGGCCAAGTGCTCGGCATGATCGTGCCGTTCGACCTCGGCGCCACGCCGCTCGAATTGCGCCCCACGCATCTGATCGCCGAGGCGCAGCGTCTCGCCTACGCCGACCGCGCGCGCTATCTGGCCGATCCCGATTTCGTCTCCGTTCCCGTGGGCGGATTGCTCGATGCAGGCTACCTCGCCGAGCGCCGAGCGCTCATTAATCCCGACCGCGCCCAGACCGAGGTCAAGGCGGGCTCGCCCCCGGATATGCAGCACGGAAGCTTCGGTCTCGACGGCAGCAAGGAGAGCGGCGGCACTAGCCAAATCTCGATCGTCGACGATCAGGGCAACGCCTTCTCCGTGACCACCAGCATCGAGAGCGCCTTCGGTGCGCGGTCGATGGTACGTGGCTTCCTGCTCAACAATCAGCTCACCGATTTCTCGTTCCTTCCCGTTGATGCGGAGGGGCGTGAAATCGCCAACCGCGTTGAAGGGGGAAAAAGGCCGCGAAGCTCGATGGATCCGACGCTCGTGTTCAACAAGGACGGCGGTCTCGTCTATGTGTTCGGCTCTCCTGGAGGGCCGGCCATCATATTTTTCAATCTAAAAGCCATCCTCGCCCTGATCGACTGGCGGCTGGATGCCGCGCAAGCCGCAGCGCTTGTCAATTTCGGCAGCACGGCGGAGAAATTCTTGCTCGAGCCCGGGGCCGAATGGGACGCTCTGGCGACCGGGCTTGCCGCCATGGGTCACGACGTGCTGCGCAGGGATCTGACCAGCGGGCTGCATATCATCGCCGTGACGCCCGAGGGGCTGGAAGGCGGCGCCGACCCGCGCCGCGAAGGCGTGGCGCTTGGGGATTAGACGCGCGGCTTCCAACGCGCTATCCGGTTTCGGATGGCAAGCCGAAAACCATCGATAGCGGTCCGTGGGGCGGGCGTGGTCGGCCTGTGGCAGGCGCTGACGCTTGCCCGCCACGGCCATGCCGTCACGATTTACGAGCGCTCCGAGCAGCCCTTCACCGAGGCTTGCAGCCCCTATGCCGGCGCCATGCTTGCCCCTCATTGCGAGGAGGAGAGCGCCGACCCGGTCATCAGGCGGCTCGGGGTGCGGGGCATCGCGCTATGGCGGGAGATCTATCCCGGCACCGTAACCAATGGCAGCCTGGTCGTGGCGCAGACGCGCGACCGCGTCCTGCTCGACCGCTTCGCGCGCATGACGCATGACGCCCAGCGACTCGACGAGGCTGAGCTTGCGGCGCTCGAGCCCGACCTCGGCCAGCGTTTCGGTGGCGCACTTTATTATCCGAACGAGGCGCATCTCGCCCCCAAACCGGCGCTCGCCTTTCTGCTCGATCAGGCAATAGCGGTGGGCGTGCGGCTCAAACTCGGCGAAGGCGGCAGCCCCAAGGACGCCGATACCGTCATCGATTGCCGGGGACTTGCCGCCAGGGACGATCTGCCGACACTGCGCGGCGTGCGCGGCGAGCGCATCGTGGTGCGCGCGCGCGATGTCGCGCTGCACCGGCCCATCCGGCTGCTGCATCCCCGCTTTCCGCTCTACACCGTGCCCTGGGGCGACGGGCTCTACATGATCGGCGCGACCGTCATCGAGAGCGAGGAAACGGGGACGGTCAGCGTACGTTCGGCACTCGAGCTGCTGAGCGCCGCCTACGCGCTCGACCCCGCCTTCGGCGAGGCCGAGATCGTCACCTTGGGCGCGGGCGCTCGCCCCGCCTTTCCCGATAATCGGCCTAGGATTATCCCCACGAAGGGCTATATCTACGTCAACGGCCTTTACCGGCATGGATTTCTGCTCGCGCCCGTGCTGGCGGAGCTGGTCGCCGCCTATATCGACACCGGCGCGGTAGAACCGGAGGTGTTTCTTGCAGATCCTGCTCAACGGTGAGCTTCACGCCACCGACGCTCAGAACCTCTACGAGCTTTGCACCAAGCTTGGCTTCGCCGATGCGCGGGTTGCCACAGCTGTGAACGGCAGCTTCATTGCCGCCGCGGCGCGGGGCGCCACCAAACTCACCGAGGCCGACGAGGTCGAGATCGTGGCGCCGAGGCAGGGCGGCTGATGCTTACCCTTTACGGCTCCCAATTCACCTCCAGGCTCCTGCTAGGCACGGCGCGCTATCCTTCGCCGGACTCCCTGAAGCAGGCGGTCGAGTCTTCGGGCACGGAGATCGTCACCGTTTCGCTCCGGCGCGAATCGGCTCGCGCGCGCACAGGCCAGGGGTTCTGGGCGCTGATCGAGGAGTTTGGCTGCCGCGTGCTGCCCAACACCGCCGGCTGCCGTACAGCAAAAGAAGCCATCGCCACGGCCGAGATGGCGCGCGAGCTGTTCAACACCAACTGGATCAAGCTCGAAGTCATCGCCAATGACGACACGTTACAACCCGACTTGTTCGGCTTGGTCGAAGCCGCGGGCGTGCTCACGGCGCAAGGCTTCGAGGTGCTGCCCTACACCACCGAGGATCTGAGCGCGGCGGAGCGCCTGGTGGCCGCCGGCTGCGCCGTGCTGATGCCCTGGGCCGCGCCAATCGGCTCGGCACAGGGGCTGATCAACAAGGAGGCGCTGAAGACGCTCCGCGCCTATTTCCCCGACATCCCGCTCATCATCGACGCGGGGCTCGGCACGCCTTCGCACGCGGCCGAGGCCATGGAGCTCGGCTATGACGCCGTGCTGCTCAACACCGCGATCGCCGAAGCGGGCGACCCGGCCAAGATGGCGCAAGCCTTCGCGCGGGCCGTCGAGGCCGGACGGCTCGCCTTCGAAGCGGGACTGATCGAGCCGCGCGACATGGCGCAGCCCTCCACGCCGGTTGCGGGCACGCCGTTCTTCAAGGTCGGTCACGCCTCCTGACCGTCGCCGTCCATCCGGGGGCCGACTTGGTCCAGTTCGATCCGTTCTATCCCATCGTCCCCGACACGGATTGGCTCGCGCGGCTGTTGCCCGCGGGGATCAAGCTCGTGCAGCTCCGCATCAAGGACCAGGGGCCAGATGTCGTGCGCGCGGAGATCGGCAAGGCCATTGCGCTGTGCAAGGCACATGGCTGCCAGCTCGTAATCAACGATTATTGGCGTGAGGCGATCGACGCGGGCGCCCGCTTCGTGCATCTCGGCCAGGGGGATCTGACGGCGGTAGATCTTCCCGCCATCAGGAAGGCCGGTATCAAGATCGGCGTCAGCACTCATAGTCTCGAGGAGTTGGAGACGGCGCTCGCCGCTGGGGCCGACTATGTGGCGCTCGGCCCGATCTATGCCACCACCATCAAAGTCATGCCTTTTGCGCCGCAAGGCCTGCCCCGCATCGCCGAGTGGCGGTCGAGGATCCGCTGCCCGCTGGTGGCCATCGGCGGCATCACGCTCGACCGGGCCCCGATCGTGCTTGCCTCAGGGGCCGATTCGGTCGCCGTCATCACCGACCTTGTGACAAGCCAAGACCCTGAACTCAGGGCAAAAAACTGGATCGCCGAAACCGCGCCGTGGCGTGGCTTATCCACAGGATGCCCCCAAAAGTAGGGGCGTGCCTAGACGTCTTGATTATGACGGCGCCTGCCGGGATCATGGGCCGGGGAACGGGGCCAAGCCCTGGGGGAATTCATGACCTATCGTCTCGACTCGGCCATGCCGATGAGCGCGGCCTTACGGCGCGTCGCCTTCGGCGAGCTCGAGCTCGCGCATGGCGCGTTGGCGACGCCGCCTGAGCCTCATAGTGGCGTCCACAGCGCCCGCAAATGTTTGAAGCGGCTGCGCTCGATGCTCCTGCTGGTGCGGCCCGGCATGCCCGAGCCGGTGTTTGCCTCCTTGACCGACAAGCTCGTCGTCATCGCCCGGGGACTCGCACCGGTGCGCGATGCCCAGGCCCTGATCGATGCGGTCAACAAGCTCGACCGCGAGACCGAGTCGGGCCCCGGCGATGTGCCGATTCAATCCTTGCGCGGCTGGCTGCAGAAGCGGCGCCAGACCGCCGAGCAGACTCTCGCGCAAGGCGCGGCGACCGACGCCATGCGCGGACTGCTCGAGCTTCGCCCGGCCTTTGCCGGTCTCGCCGTCTATCCCGACGATTTCACACCTTTGGCCGAAGGCCTCAGGCGTTGCTATCGCGAGGCCCGCGCGGCCTTCCGGCATGCCTTCGCCTCGGATCACGCCGAGGAGATCCATGACTGGCGCAAGGGCGTGCAGCACCATTGGCGGCAGATGCAGCTGTTGGCGCCGTGCTGGCCGACGGAACTGACCGCGCGCGCCGAGGCGGCGCGATCGCTGTCGCAGGCGCTTGGCGACGATCACGACATCGCCCAACTCGTCCAGCTTGTGTCCACGCCGACCATGACCTTCGGCACGCCTGAGGAGATTGACGGCTTCCTGAAGCGCTGCCGCAAGCGGCAGAAGGCGCTGCGCAAACAAGCGCGCGGCAAAGGCGAGCGGCTGTTCGCCGAGCGGTCGCGGCCTTTCGCCGAGCGCATCGCGACCTATTGGCAAATCGCCGCCGCTCACTCCGGAGAGCCGGTCGTCAAGTTGCGTCAGGACGAAGCGCGCCAGGACAATGTCGTTGCGTTCAGCGACACGCGCATCCCGCGCGTGAGCTAGATCCCGCGGGGCTGCCGCCAGGCCTGGAACATCAGCACGGTCCATAATGGCACGTGCCAGTTGCGCCGTCCTTCGAGATGCTCGCGCCAGCGCGCGCGGATGGGCGCGGGGTTGAGCAACCCGCCCGTGGCGAGCCGCTTCTCCGACAACAACTCCTCGGCCCAGGGCCTGAGCGGGCCCTTGAGCCAGCTGCCGATGGGAATGGCGAAGCCCGTCTTGGGCCGTTCGACCAGGGCTTTCGGCACGTGTCGGTAAAGCACCTGGCGTAGCAGCCATTTGCCCTTGCCGTGCCTCATCTTGAAGCGCGACGGCAGCCGCCAGGACAGCTCGACGATGCGATGATCGAGGATCGGCACGCGCACTTCGAGCGCCACGGCCATGCTGGCGCGATCGACCTTGGTGAGGATGTCGTCGGGCAGATAAGTCAGGGTGTCGAGATATTGCATGCGGTCGAGCCCATCAGGCAGGGCCTTGGCTAGAGAGCCATCGAAGATCGGCCCCTTCAATTCGCGGCCCTGGCGCACGATGGCGCCCGGCTCGTCCCAGGCGCTGACCAGGCTCCGATAGGCCCCCGCTTCGCCGCCCTGCTGGAACATGGCGGCGGCTTTCAGCATCTTGTCGCCGCCGAGCCGCGGGCGCTTGCTCGCCGGGAACAGATCGAACAGGCGATCCCATAGCGCCGGTCCCGCCAAGCCAAGACCGCAGGCGAGCCCCCTGCCCAAGCTCTCCGGCATATTCGCCAAGGCCCGCGCGAAGCGGTGCCTTGTATAGCCCGCGAACAGCTCATCGCCGCCGTCGCCCGACAGCGCCACCGTGACATGCTGGCGCGTGAGTTTCGACAAGAGGTAAGTCGGCACTTGCGAGGAATCGGCGAAAGGCTCGTCATAAATCGTGGGCAGTTCGGGAATGACGTCTTGGGCTTCACGCGGCGAGACATAGAGCTCGGTATGCTCGGTGCCGAGATGGTCGGCGATCGCTTTGGCGTGCGGCGCCTCGTCATAACGCTCCTCATCGAAGCCGATCGAATAGGTCCTGACGGGCGCATTGCTGCGCACCCGCATCATCGCCGCCACGGTCGAGGAATCGATGCCGCCGGACAGAAACGCGCCGAGCGGCACGTCGGAGACCAGGCGTCGCCCGACCGCATCGCCGAGAAGCGTCTCGGAGATATTGATGGCCTGCTGATCGCCAATATCGAGGGGAGTTTCCTTGCCCTCCTTCGCCACGTCCAACAGGCTCCAGTAGGCGGAAACCTCAGACTTGCCGGCCTCATCGATGGTGACGACATGGCCCGGCGCCAGCTTGTCAATGCCGCGATAGATCGAATGCGGCGTCGGCACGTAGCTCAGCCGAAGGTATGAAGCGAGAGCGTCCGGATTGAGCTCGGGCTGCCAGTCGGGCAGCGCCTCGAACGCCTTAAGCTCGGAGGCGAACACCACGCGCCCGTTCTGCCGGCCCCAATAAAGCGGCTTGATGCCGAGCCGGTCGCGCACCAGGCTTAAGCGGCGCTCTTTCCTGTCCCACAAGGCGAAGGCGAACATGCCGATGAGACGGCCGAGCGTCGGGCGCAAGCCCCATTCGGCGATGGCCTCGACCATGACCTCGGTATCGGAATGGCCCCTGAAGCGGTGGCCGAGCGCTTCAAGTTCGGGCCGAAGCTCGTTCGCGCTATAGATCTCGCCGTTATAGGCAATGACGTAGCGGCCGTTCGCCGAGACCATGGGCTGCGCACCGGCCGGCGACAGATCGATGATGGAGAGACGGGTATGGCCCAAGGCGATGCCTGCCTCGGCGTCGACGAACACGCCGCGCGCATCGGGTCCGCGATGGGCGAGCGTCGCCGCCATGGCGTCCGCGACCGCCTCGAGCGCTTGCGTGCCCGAGCGGCGCTCCAGCTCGAGGAAACCCGCGATGCCGCACATGGATTAGACCTTCACTTCCATCCCATCATAGCCGACTTCCCATCCGGCGCTCTCAACGGCCTTGCGCTCGGGCGAGACCTCGCGCAGTACCGGATTGGAATTGTTGATGTGGATGAAGACCTTACGGGCGATGTTGAGGGGTTTTAGCTGCGCTACACTCCCTTTCTCTCCCGACATAATAATGTGGCCGATGCGCTCTCCCGTCTTGTTGACCAGCCCCTGGGCGATCATCTCGTCATTGGTGTAGAGCGTTCCGTCGAAGAACAGGAGCGACGCGTCCCTGAGGCGGGCACGGAGCGCATGATCAACCCTGGCGCAACCCGGGATGAAGAAAAAGTGACGGCCGCTTGCCGTCTCGGTGACTTTCAAGCCGACCGTGTCGCCTTCCTGCGCGCCGAAATCGGCGCCCGCCTCTTCATCTTCGAGGTAGAGCGGGACCTTGGCCGGCACGGCGAAAGCCTCGATGGTCAACCCAACTGAACCGGATGGTCCTTCGACTTCGAAGGATTTTCCGAGCGTCATGGGGACGCGCTCGACCAGATCAGGATTGAGCACGTCGAAGATGTTGTTCGACGCCAAGATGCCGAGCACGCGTTCGGTGGCGTAGACGGTGAAGGGTTGCCCTTCGCGCAAAACAAGCAGGCCCGCGACGGCATCGACATCGCCATTGGTCAGCACCACGGCCTTGATCGGGCTGTTGCGCGGAGGTCCATCGGGATCCGGATGCAGCTCAGGGGTGTCGCTGATCTGCTGTCTGAGGTCTGGGGCGGTATTGAGCAGCACCCATTGACGCCCGTCGGCGCTGACCGCGACCGAGGCCTGGGTGCGCGGCGCGAGACCCGCCACGCCTTTGCGCACATCGGCGGAGTTGCGGCCGTTGCAGTTCCATTGCGGAAAGCCGCCGCCGGCCGCCGAACCGAGAATTTTGATCAACATGGGCAGGTCAGATGGCGGGGCCATGCGGGCGCCGTCAAGGCAAAAAAGTCTCACGACTACCCGTCTGAATCCTCTTTCTGTCTGCCTTCAGGTGCATGGCCAAGGCGGGTAATCGAGGGGAGATGCTGAATGGCCAGCCGCATCAACTCAGGGAGCGTGTGAACCCCAAACTTGGCCTTGAGTTGGGTGCAGACATTGGCGACGGTCTTGTAGCTCACACCGAGATGCTGGGCGATGACGCCGTAGGGCTTGCCCTCGGCCACCAGCACGAGCGTCTGCAACTCGCGCAGCGACAAATTTCGTATCGGGTTGGCCTTTTCCCGCGCCTGATTGAAAGCCACGTCGGCGGCGAGATCATGGCTGAGATAGAGCTTACCGGCGCGCACGGTCTGGAAGGCGGTCAGGAATTCCTCGGCGGAGGCGTCCTTGAGCACATAGCCGTTGGCGCCCAGCTCAAGCGCGCGGCTGACAATGACCGGATCGCTGTGCATGGTGAACACGAGCAGCGGCATTTGCTGGTCGTGCATGCGGAGCCGCCGGACGAACGACAGGCCATTCAGCACGCCGCTCCTCATGGCGAGGTCGACAATGATCAGATCGGGCTTGCGCTTGCGGTAAAGCTGGAATCCCTCGGCGACGCTTTGCGCCTGCACGATCTCGGTGGCGCCGGCATTCACCAGAATTTCTCGGCAGCCTCGCAGAACGACTGGATGATCGTCGATAACGAGGACCCGGGTCACGTGAAATTCCTCACGAGCTCGAGTGGCCGAGCCCGTGCACCCTTTTTGCGCGGCACGGGAATCTCGATGCGAATGGAAGCGCCCGCCGAAGCCTGAGCCTCGATCAGGCAGGTCCCGCCAAGCGATCGCACTCTCTCGGTCATGGTGGCGAGGGTGAAACTCTTGGGCGCCGAGACGGAGAATCCCGAACCATCGTCGCGCAGCGTGAGGCACAGTTTAGGCTGCGCCCGCTTCTTGCCGGCGCCGCTGCCAGGCAGGCGCTGCTCGCCGATATCGAGGATCACATCGCCCGCTTTATGCGCGTCGATCGCATTGGCGATGCCTCCCTGAACGCAACGATAGAGCGTGAGGTCGATAGCCTCGCCGTAGCTATCGGCCAGCTTGCCGATGGAGGCATTGATCCGTGTCGCCGGATGCCGGCGCTGCAAGCCGACGATGAGCTCATCAAGGAGCTGGGAGAGCTTTACGTGGCCGAGGGGGCCGGGCCTAAGCTGTTTCAGCAGGGTCCGGTTCATCACCTTGAGCCGCTCGGTGATGGACAGGATCTCGCCCACCCGCTGCTCGATTTCGGGGGTGCGCCGGTCGGCCAGCCGATCGGCGAAGGTCTTGACCGAGGACGCGTTGACGGTGATGCCGAAGAGACAAGGGCCGGCCTCGTCGTGAAGCTCGTTGGCGATCTCGCGCCGCTCCTGCTCCTGCACGGTGATGAGCTGGCGGTAGAGGGCGCTGTTTTCCTCCCTGGCGGTGTCGAGAGAGCCCGCGAGCGTGTTGAAGCGGTTGGTGATCGAGGCGATTTCCTTGACCCGCGGCGGCTTGAGCCGCGTGGTGTAGTCGCCATCCTCCAGATTGAGCAGCCCGCGCGCGAGGCTTATGAGCGGATCGAGGACGCGGCCGAGTGTTGCCCACAGCACGACGAGGACGAGAACATTGAGCACGATCCAGACTAGGGCGAGCTCGGAGAACTCATCCCAGGCCTCGGCGATTTCGTCGGCCGGCTCGCCCACAATGATCACCGGCACCGTACGGTTGGCCGAGGAGATCTTCGTCGTGCGGGCGCCGATCTTCGGGGCGACCAGACCCTTGAACCAGCGCGGCACCCACTGGGAAGCGCGCGCGCCATTTGTCTGGTCCGGCTGCGGCGATACCACGGTGAGGTTGCCGAAGCTGTCCACGAGCATGATGCGCACATGGCGCAGATGCTTGAGCTCCAGGGGAAGGCGCTCAGAAAGCTGATCGAGCTGGCCCTGTGCGGCCAAGTCCTTGGTGGTCGCGTCGACGAAACGCTGCGCCACTTCGAGCGATGCTTCGACCTCGACACGCGTCGCCAGCCGCGCGTTCGGTATGGCGACAGCCCCAACGATGAAGGCGGCTAGAAGATTGATCGCGCCGACGGCGATAAGCAGCTGGGTCTTGACCGACCGGCCGTACCAGAAGCGTCGTGGACTCAGCCTCTGGGCCAATTCGGCGTGGACCTGCCGCGCATACTTTGCCCCCGTGTCCAGCATGGAGTCTGGCTCAAACCCCTGTAATGGCGAACATTAGGCAGTTTACATGGGAAGATTAGGCAAATCGATGCTGCTTCTCCCGAAATTTCTCCTTCCCGGCCGGACACTTGACCGGCGACAGTGACCGCAAAGGGGGCGCAGGCCTGAGGAAAATCACGCGCAGTTAGCGGCGCGTCAAATCCCGGCCAAAGCTTAGTCAACGGTAATCGCGAACACCTGGAAGTCTTTGGTGAGGCGGAAATCGTACTGGCCGGCCTTGCACTTGACGTCCTCGGCCTCAAACACGCCAGTTCCCTCCGATTCCTTCTCATAGGTGCCGCCCGAGCAGCCAAACTGCTCGACCGCGGCCTTGATCTTGGCGACTTCGTCGTCGCTGGGCTTGTCATCAGCGAAGGCAATACCAGCAGCGCCGGCGGCAAAAACAAGCGCAAGGGCGATAGTTGAAAACTTGCTCATTCGGTAAACCTCCTGTGAGTGAATAAAAGTGAGTGAGACTTAGAGCTAATGCTCTTGCCCGCCTCGGCGTTTCCTTGTGGGAACCTAACCCCGCATGCGCTGGAAATGTTAGGAAAGAAAAATAGGAAACTTTGGCAGAAAGTTTGCCGAGGGTGCCTTGACCCTATTCAGTAAGTGAGGGCGCAGACGGTGGTGAGTCAGGGTGCAGACGGTGGAATGTCAGGAGCATTCCACCGCCTGCTGGTGGAGGGGCGTTATAGCCCTACCATTTGTACTTAGCGCCGAGCATGACGGTGCGCCCGATGCCCGGTTTGACGCCATCCTCGCGGTCGGTGATGTAAACCTCGTCGGTGAGGTTCTCGCCCGAGATGAAGATCACCGCGTTGGTGTTCGGGATGGTGTAGTTGGCCCGTGCCGCGAGCAGCCACACGCTCGGCACCTCGCCTGCCTCGCCTTCGGGATCGCCGCCAAACGGCGTATTGAAGACATCGGTATAGAAGGAGCCGCGATAGATGAAGCTCACGCTCGCGTTCCAACCGGCCGTGCTCTCGATACCCGCGGTGATATAGGCGAACTCGCGGGGGACCACCGGAACGAAGTTGCCCGCTACATTGACGAGCTCAACCTCGTCGTCAACAGAACGTGGGACAACACCCTTCTCTATTTTGCTGTCGGCCAGGGTGAAGCTCGCCTCGGTATAGGGATTGAGCGCCCACCCGGTAAAGGGGCGCGTGTCGATTCGGCCATAGGCCTCGAAGCCGTTGACATGGACCAAGTCCACATTCTCGAAGCCCCTGTCGATCGCCAAGTTGAACTCGCCCCCAGCCTGATAGTCCTTAATTCTCTGGTGGAAGCCGGCGATGTCGAAGGTCAAGCCCTTGACCGCCACCGAGCGCAGGCCGAGCTGGTAGTTGTCACCCAGTTCGTCGCCCGGCGGGAAGCTCACCTCGCGCAAAATTTGCATGGTCAGGCCGCGGTGATAGCCGCCATAGACCGTGCTGTTATGCGTTTGCTTGATCGGCGTGTTGCTCAGGGATTTCGAACCGTAATCGACCGGAGTTCCCTTGGCACCCAAGCCGTAGGCGAAAGCCATGCCAGGCAGCACATGTGTCCGCGTGAAGCTCTCCGTGAAAGGATCGTCCTCGTAGCCCTCGAAGAAGATGCACTCCTCGTCCGGACCGCCAAGCTGCACCGGGCAATCGTCTTCATCGTCGGCGACGGTGAGAACGTTGGTTTGGCGGGAGATGTGATAGTTCTCGAGCCGCAGGCCCGGCACCACATTGAGCCGATCGTTGACGGCGATGTCGCTCTGCAGGAATGCCGAGAAGGCGTCCGCCGTGAACTCGCGATTCCACACGTCGAGGCCGCGCTTGTCGAAGCCATCCAGAATCTGTCCTTGACGGCCGAGGAAGCTCTGATCGGTGAACTCGTGGTGCTCGAACCGCACCCCCGCCTGCACGTTCTGGCTCATGCCAAACAGGAACGGCCGGTTGGCAAACTCGGTGCGCAGCTCCGAGCCGATATGGTTGAAGGTGCGGTAGCGTCCTTCCATGGCGCCTTCGGCGGTAACGGCCGCGAGTTCGCCGTCGTCGTCGACGATGATCGGACTGAAATCGTCTTCGGCCGCGCGCGGATCGGATCCCTCGAGATTGAAGAAGCGCGCCCGGTCAACGAGCTGGCCATAGACTCGCGCCGACACCGTGGTGTCCTGGTTCACATAGTAGTTGTAGATACCCTGCATCAACAGGACGTCGGCGTTGTATTCGTTGAGCACCGAGGCCGGGTTGAAGCACGTCTTGCAATGCTGGATGCCTTTGAGGAACAGCCGCTCGACTTGGCCGGGCGGATCCTCGTCCTCGCCCTCAAAGTTCGACTCGTCGTAATTGTCGCGTTGGGCGAAATAGACCGTGGTGAAGGTGAAGTCCGACTTCTCGCCCTTCCAGCCGAGCGCGCCATAGAAGTCGTGATAGCGAAGGCGTTCGGTGTCCCAGGCGCCTTGCGCGTTGGCGCCAGTATAAGACAGCACCAAGCCCCAATTCCCCGTCGACTGCCGTGTGTGCACGTGCCACTTGGCCGCTGAGCCGTCATCGGTTGCCGCCAGGGGGCCATCAAATTCAGCGGGATCAGGGTTGCGTCCCCCTAACGACACCCAGCCGCCCTGGCCGGAAACCACAGATTCGTTCGGCCCGAACGGCGACAGATTGCGGAAATTGACCACGCCGGAATTGTTGTTCGGGCCGTACACGATCACCGTGCCGCGCAGCACCTCAACCGATTCAATACGATCCGGTGGCGGCGTGTAGTGGGACGAAGGATCAAGCCAGATGCTCTGGTTGATGAACCTTCCGTCTTCCAAGACGGCTATTTTACGCGAGCGCCGCGCCGGCGTGCCGCGGATGGAGATGCCGCCATGGCGGCCGAGGCCGTCGTCGTTGACGATGGCAACACCAGGCACGCGCGAGAGGATGTCGTTGGTGGTGAGCGGCTCCTGCTCATCGATCTGCTGCCGCGTCACCCGGCTTGCCGCGCTGGAGAAATCCATCAGATTGCCGGGCACGATGCCTTGCGTCGGCACGATCGGCGATTGCGCCGAGTCGACCGAGCGCTCGAAATTTCCTGTACCGCCCGGAGGTCCGTAATATTGAGGGGTCGGCTGTACGATCTGGTTGGGGATGACCAGCTCAGGCTCGATCGGCTCGATCGGCGCCGGCGGCGGGGGAGTGTAAACCACCGGCTGAGACACAGGACGGGGCCTCGGCTGGGCGGTGACGGGGCGCGCCGGGGCCTCAGGTTTCGGCTGAACCACCTCGACTTCGGGAACTTCGCTCTCGGTTGCGGGAGGTGTATCAGCTGCCGCCGGCGTATCCGCTGCGCCTGGCGTCTCAGGCGTGGCGACGTCGTCCGTCTGCGCGCGCCCTTCACTCGGCATGACCATCGCCATGCCCAGCGCAAGGGCGCTTCCAATGAAGCGCTTTCTCATGTCAGACCCCCCGGTCAACATGCCCTTTGCGGGCATTCTTCCCTAAATTGACCTGGAGAAAGTGCCATAGAGGGGCCGCGAAACCTACACAAAAGGGCCCAGATTGAGCAGCAATAAGCTCGGGAAGGATTGGCAGAGATACCTACCAATACTATCCCCTGAGGAGGCCAATCTCTCGGCCTCCCTCATGCAGATGCGATCTTTCAAGCCTCCTTCTGACCTACCAGAACTTACCTTCACCCCGCCATAGGCCACGACCGGCGGAGCCGGGGTGATGGTGCGCGGGTTGGTGAAGAAGTCCGATCCAAGCTGTGGGTCGGTGGAAGCGCCGGTCCATGGTCGGACTCACGGTTACGGGGTCACGGTACCAAGGGTTAATGACCCCGGCTAGAGAAGCCGGAGATACCAAGAAGCGGTAAGATATTTAGGAACTTTGGCATGCCTGCTACCAGGCTATCGGGGGTCTCTACTTGAATGTAAGTAGTACCAGCTTGAATGTACCAAGGCGCGGCGTTAAATATCGGCTGCACTTTGGAGTAAGGGGCTGGCAAGTTCTGTTTCGAGGTCGAGGTCCGGTCGCTCGTTGGGACACCCTTTATCGACCGGGTGCCCACGAAGTGCCTTCAAGCCGAGATCATTGCGAACAGGTACGCCCGGAACCGTTAAGGTTGCCCAACCGGTAACTGAGGCTGTTGCCTCGGGACTGGTTGCTACAGAGGTTTTGTGTGAACTTGTTGCCCGGGGATGCAACCCCGGCGGATTTCGGTTTTGGGAGGAGTTGGATCATGCAGCATCCGTCGCAGTCAGTGAGACGATTAGACAGATTAGGTCTGACGGCAGTTTTTGCCGCAGCAACCATGGTTCTAGGACTGAACACAGCGCCGGCCCAAGAAGGCACGATCTCCATCGAGCTCAACAAGCTCGAGCCGCAAGGCAGTCAATGCCGCGCGTATTTTGTGATCAACAACAAGAGCGGCACCGACTACGAAGCACTGAAGCTCGATCTCGTGCTGTTCAAGTCCGATGGCGTGATCGGGAAGCGCTTCGCTGTCGACCTCGCGCCGCTCAAGGCGAGCAAGCGGGCAGTCAAGCTTTTCGACATTGAAGGGACCTCCTGCGAAGAGGTTGGCAGCTTCCTGATCAATGATGCGATGGAATGCAAGGCCGCGTCCGGGCCAGTCGAGGATTGCCTCAAGGATCTCGCTTTATCTACGCTGACCAACGTTCAACTGACGAAGTGAAGTAAGGAACACCTCCGTGGAGCAAGAGATTGCCGTTGCCGCTGCCGCCGCCCCAGACTACTCGGTCTGGGGCCTCGTCATGCAGGCGGACCCCGTGGTCAAGGGCGTCATGTTTATACTCGTCCTGGCCTCGGTGGCGACCTGGGCGATCATCTTAGAAAAGATCATCCGCATCGGCGTTCTTAATCGCTCCATACGCCGCCTGGCTACGGCAAGAGACAGCCAATCTTCCCGCGGGCTGGTGCACGACGTTTTGCTGGCCGGCGAACATGAGGCGGATGCCGCTCTCGACGACAGCCTTACGGAGAGGCGCTATCGCATCGAGGCGGCCATGCGTCACGAACTCAAATCGCAATTGCAGCGTCTTGAAGTCGGCTTGCCGTTTCTTGCCACGATCGGCTCCGCCGCGCCGTTCATAGGGCTGTTCGGCACCGTCTGGGGCATCGTCAACAGCTTCACCGCCATCGCCACGCAGAAGGACACGAGCCTTGCCGTGGTCGCGCCGGGCATCGCCGAGGCTTTGATCGCCACCGCTCTGGGTCTCGCCGCCGCTATCCCGGCGGTCATGGCCTATAATATGATCGCAGTGGCGCTAGGCCGGGCCTATGCTCGCGGCAATAACTCGATCATCGAGATTGCACGCGATTTCGTGCTTGGCGACGCCCGCGCTGAAGTCAGGCGGCCACGCTCCGCCACCGTGGAGCGGATTCACGCAGGGAAGCACTCCTGATGGCTATGTCGGTCGGCGACGGCATCGAAACCCGCGACGTAGGCGATTATCGTCCTATCTCGGAGATCAACATCACGCCAATGGTCGACGTGATGCTGGTGCTCCTCATCATCTTCATGATCACGGCGCCGCTGCTCGTGGCCGGGGTGCCGGTCGAACTGCCGAACACTTCGGCCGCCCGCATCAGCCAGCCGCAAAAGCCAATGATCGTTTCGCTCGGCGCCGACGGGTCCCTCTTCATCCGCGAGGAGCAGGTAAGCCGCGATGGCTTGATACAAAAACTTCAGTCGATGCGCGCATCGGAAGGCGACACCGTTGTCTATGTCCGCGCCGACAAGAACAGGCCTTATGGGGAGGTCATGGACATCCTCGGACGCGTAGGCGAGAGCGGCTACGCGCGGGTGTCCCTGCTGTCGCAGCCAAAATCTAACGGGGGAGCCCCCGCCCCGAGTCAATAGGCGCAAATTCTCATGGCCGTCACTGTTCTGGCTTGGCTGATTTCTCTAGGCATCCACCTCGCATTCGCCCTCTTCATGCTTATGCCTGCGAGCGGTACCGCCTTGGAGCAAGGTGCCGGCGACAACATCATGGTGGTCGAGCAGGGCATCGTGCTCGAGGGCTTCGCGAAGCTCGGCGAAGACATCGTCACCATCGATCCGGTCGACGTGCCCCCCTCGCAAATGGCGATGGCGCAACCTCTCTTGGAGGAGCAGCCGGAGGAAGTTAAGCCCATCGAGGAGCAGCAAGTCGTCGCCTCCGAGGCCGGCCCCGAGCAGATCAACGTCAAGGAACCCGAGGAGGTCGAGGAGCGCGACCTGGAAGAAGTCGAGGAGGTGGTCGAGGAGCCCGAGCCGGAAGTGCTCGAGCAGCCGCTACCGCCGCAAATCGCCGCCCTCGAGCAGCAAAGCGTCGCCGCGATGCGCGAGAGTTCCGGCGCGGAGCAGACCGGCGGCAAAACCACGGACCATACCGCCTATCTCGGCAAGCTCCGCTCTCATCTTGAGCGAAACAAGGTCAATCCTCGCACGAGCTTCGTCGGCACCGCAGTCGTGAAGTTCACGGTCGGGCCCAGTGGGGAGATCATTTCGCGCCGGATCGCCAAAAGCTCCGGCTCCAAGGCTCTCGACGATGCGGCCTTGGCGTCGATCGAGAGGTCGGCGCCCTTCCCGCCGATCCCCACCGACTTGAACCTCGGTGAGCTCGAAGTGTCGGTGCCGTTCAAGTTCACCGTGCGCTAAAAATACTCGTAGCCGATAAAGACCTTGAGCGCCATGTCCGAGGTCGCGTCGGTAAGCCCGAACTGAGCGCCGAGGCTGAGCACGAGTTCGCGGCTCTTCTGCTTTCCATCCTCCTCCCAGTCCTGTTCGAAGGTGTAGTAGAAGGCCGGGCCGATGCTGTGCTCCTGCTCATCGAAGGGCCCGGCATTGGCCATGTCTTCGACCTCGCCGAACATTTCCAAAGCCAACGACAGGCGCTTGCTCACGTCGTATTTCGCCTGCCAGCCATATTCGAAGCCGAAGCCTTCCTGCTCGGCCAAGTCTCCGGTCTCCTTGAAGAACAAGGGGTTGAGCGTGAGCAGGAACTTGTTCTGGGACAGCTCGACGATCGGCCCGAAATGATAGCTGAACGGCTCTTCCTCTTGAGCCCTTTGCAGCGGCTGCTCGACACCGCCTTGAACGGCCAAGCCTAACCCATTGCCTACGAGCGTGATGAGCTCGACCTGGCTCTCGGCCTCGATCGCGGTCAGACTGAAATCATCGTCGATTGGCTCATCGAAGGCATGCGTCAAGGCCACCAGCCAATGGCTAGTGACGCTAAACTGTAGCTCGAACTCATGGCTTTGGCGAAGGGGCGCTATCTCGTCGTCGGGAAGGATGGGGCCGATCTCTCCCGTCGGCAGCCCTGAATGCCACGCGCCGCGATATTGCAGCTGGATCTCGCCGGGATCGATGGTCGATTCTTGGATCTCGAACTCGGCCGACACCGGTCGCACGCCGGCGAGAACGAGGACGAAGACCGCCGCGCCTGCCCAGAGCAAGGCCCATACACGCCGCTTAGCTGATCGCTGAAGCGGCATGCTAATACTCCATCCGCAAGGTGGCGCGCAGCGTGACGTCGGCGGTGGCGGAGGTCAGGCCGAACAGCGTGCCGAGACCCGCGCTCCATTCGGCCTTCCGCACGTCGTCTTTTTTCTCCCCAACCTCGTCGTCGGCATCCGAGAACCAATAGAGGCTCGGGCCGAGCGCATGCGTTTGCGCGTCGAAGGGGCCGGTGTGGGCAAGGTCCTCGATCTCGCCGAACCCCATCGCCGCCATCGACCAATGTCCGGCGAAGCGATATTGCAGCTGGGCGGCATATTCGAAGCCGAGCCCTTCCTGATCGGCAAACTCGCCGTCCTGATCGACCAGGCGCGGATTAAGCGTCAGCAGCCATTTGTGATTGGCGAACTCCGCCACGGGGCCGAATTCGATCTCGTCCGGCTCTTCCGCATCGACGAACCAGTCCGACGGGCCATATCCGGCCATGAAGGCGAGGCCGAAGCTGCCTCCCTTGCGCGGCACGAGAACCACCTGGGTCTCGATACCCACCGTGAAGATGTCGATTTCATCGTCCGCAGGCTGCTCGAAATTCGGCGTGACGCGCACCATCCAGTAATCGGTGATGGCGTATTGGATCTCGACTTCGTGGGATTGGCGCAGCGCATCGATCTCGCCATCCTCGTCGGCGGGCGGTAAACCCCAATGCCGGGCCCCGCGATACTCCATCTCTATGCCGCCCTTCTCGCCGTCCACTTCCGGAACTTCGAACTCGGCGAAAGCGGAATGAGGCGATGGAGCGAGCCAAAGCACAGCCGCGCCGGCCAATGACGCGACCGACAACCGCGCTCTGCTTGCGCTATTTCTCCTACTCCCTACTGGCCGCAAAACGCCCCCCAACCGGCCTTGATCCCTGCGGTTAGCCCGCTTTTAGACTGGCAAGGAGCCTACCAATTTATCCCTGACAGGCAACTGACAGTAAGCAAGCTAAACAGGGAAATATGCCAATCCGGCACCGGCCAGGCCGAGGCGCGGAAGGAAACTCAAAGGCTCAAAGGACTGAGAAAAATTCAGTATATAAGGGGCCTGCCATGCTCCGCCCCGGGGCCCGGCAGACCGTTGGGCGCCGTGGCTTGGAATAGGCTTGATCTGACGCCCCTAGACATCTCCTGGAGCTTGGGCCAAGAGGCCGGTCATGCGCTACCAGACCAAGCTTCTCATCACCGCGGGACTGCTTCTGGCCCTGTCGCTGTCGGCCGCGGGGCTCGCCTATTGGGGCGTGACCCAGACCCACACCTTCTTCAGCCGTTCCCGCATCGCCCATGAGCAGTTGGAGCGTCAATTGCAGCTCTCCCGTCACAGCCAGCAACTGTTCAAGGCGTGGACCGATACCCTCCTTACGGGCATGAGCGACAAACCTTTGGGCGCCGCTTATCTGAACAAGGTGATCGAGTCCGACCTCGCTGCACTGCAAGACCTCACCGAGCGGGAGCTGGCCATGGTGGGGCCCGAGGAACACAAGGGCGAGTCAGCGGAGCTTGAGCGGCTCGCCGCGATCAAGCGAGAGTTTCAGCAAGCCCTGGATCAGCTCGGCGAGGTGGAACAGTTGCGTAAACGTGGCCGCCCGGATGTCGCCTGGCAAAATTTGCTCGAGCTGACCAAAAACGGCATCGATCGGAAACTCAACGAGCTGATCGAAGTCGCCGTGGCGGACGAGACCGCCGAAGTTGTGAGGATCGATGCCGATGCTGCCCAGCTTCTGAACCGGCTCGAACGCATCAGTCAAATCCACGCGGCACTCGCCATTATCGCCACTCTGGCGCTGGCGATCCTGCTGCTTCGGGGCTTGCGCGCGCCCCTGGCCGAACTTCTACGCGGAACTTCCAAGCTTGCCGAAGGCGACCTGTCCCATCGCATTTCCGTATCCGGCCATGACGAGTTCGCCGATCTTGGCAGGAGCTTCAACAGCATGGCATCCGACCTCCAATCCCACCAGAAAGCCTTGCAGGACGCGCACGCCAATTTGGAAACTCTGGTTGAGGAGCGTACCGATGAATTACGCCGGGCGAACGAATCTTTGCGCAAGATCGACGAGACCAGGCGCGGCTTCTTCGCCGACATCAGCCACGAGCTCCGCACCCCCCTTACCGTTATCCGCGGCGAAGGCGAGATTGCGCTGCGTGGCAAGAACAAACCGGTCGCCGAATATAAACGCTCCATCGACCGCATCGTCGAGCAGGCGAAGCACCTCTCGGTCCTGGTCAACGACCTGCTGTTTATCGCGCGCCAGGGCGCGGGCGCCGCGCGCCTCAATTTGCAGCCAATCGACCTTGGCAATTTGCTGGAGAAGGTCTGCGGTGACGCCAAGGTCATCGCCCACGACAAGGCAATCGATATTGCGCTCGCCAACGGCGCGGTCCACGAAATTGTACGGGGCGATCCGGCAAGGCTCAGACAGCTTTTTCTCGTGCTACTTGATAATGCGGTGCGCTATTCCAAATCCAAGGGATCGGTGAAGGTCGAGATCGGCAGCGCCAACGGCGAGGTAACCGTCGCCGTTTCGGATCGCGGCATAGGCATTCCGCCGGAGGAGCTCGAGGGGATTTTCGAGCGGTTTCGGCGTGGCGGCCATGCCGCTTCCATGAACGAAGAGGGCTTAGGGCTAGGGCTTCCGGTCGCCAAGGCCATCGTAGAGGCGCATAAGGGAAGGATCGAGATGGTCAGCCAGGTCGGTAAGGGGACGACGGTGACGGTGGCCTTGCCGGCCGACGCCGCGGAGGCCGCCGCGTGAACGTGCTTCTGGTGGAAGACGAGCCGCGCGTCGCCGATTTCATCGACCGTGGACTTCGTGCCGAAAATCACGGGGTTACTGTTGCCTCCTCGGGCAGCGAGGGGGTCGATCTCGCCAAGACCGGCGAGTTCGATGTGATCGTGCTCGATCTCATGCTGCCCGACATGCACGGCTATGAGGTTTGTCAGAAACTGCGCCAGGAGGGCGACCACACGCCCATTCTCATGCTGACCGCCATGGATGCGCTCGAGGACAAGATCAAAGGCCTCAAAGTCGGCGCCGACGACTATCTGACCAAGCCGTTCGATTTCGACGAACTGCTCGCCCGCATCGAGGCGCTGGTCCGCCGCTCCCACCAATTCGCCCCGAAGTCGAGCATTCTGCAAGTGGCCGATCTCACCCTCGACCGGGAGCTGCTGGAAGTGCAACGCGGCGGTGACACCATCAAGCTCACGGCGAAGGAACTCGCCATCCTAGAGCTGTTGATGAGCGCGCCGGGCCGCGTATTCTCGCGCACGCGTATCCTCAATCAGGTCTGGGGCTATAGCGAGGATCCGCTCACCAACGTCGTCGACGTTTATATTGCGCGGCTCAGGCGCAAGATCGATACGCCCGGGCGCGAGCCCCTGCTTGACACCGTGCGGGGCCATGGCTACCGGCTGAAGGCTCCGGGCTGATGGTCACAGAAAGCCGGGCAGTTTTGCCGCCGATATTGCCTAATCTGACAATAAGGCAATGGAACCTTGCCATAAACTCCGGGATGGGTAGAGTAGGCGCCGCCACTCTCGCCGAAGACGCACATAACTCTTCCGGGCCTCGCCAGAGGGCCACGACCGCGTTGGCCGCACGAGCGGCAGTAGAGCTGCGTGCGCCGCATCGTTTGGCTAGCCCCAACGCAATTGGATTAGAGCGATAACAACGTGAAGGAGCGCCCGTTGCGGTCATGTTTGTTAGCCTTCTTGCTTTGCGCCATAGCGGGCGTCGGCATAGGCCACGCCGCCGAGATGCCGAGCAAGGTCAAGATCGGCGTACTCAAGTTCGGCACCGTCAGCTGGGCGCTCGACACCATCCAAGCCAACGGCCTCGACAAGGCGGAAGGCATTGAGCTCGACATCGTGCCCTTGGCGAGCACACAAGCAACTACCGTGGGCCTGCACGGAGGCTCGGTCGATATCATCGCCACGGACTGGCTGTGGGTGTCACGCGAGCGGAGCAGCGGCGGGAATTTCACCTTTTCGCCCTTCACCACGGCGCTTGGCTCAATCATGGTGCCGCCCAATTCCCCGATCAGGACACTGGCCGATCTGAAGGGCAAGAGGCTTGGCGTGGCCGGCGGCCCGCTTGACAAGAGCTGGCTGCTCATCGTGGCTTACTCGTTGCGCACCGCTAAAATCGATCTCCGGACGGAGACCAGGCAGGAATACGGCGCGCCTCCGCTCCTGAACGAGCGGGCCAAGCAGGGCCAGATCGACGCCGTCCTGAATTTCTGGCCCTATGCCGCAAGGCTTGAGGCGGAAGGCTTCACCCAGCTGATCGGGCTCGAAGAAGTGGTGCGCGAGCTTGGCGCCAAGGGCGAGGTCTCCATGGTTGGCTATGTGTTCAGCGAAAGCTGGGCCAAGCAGAATCTCGCCGGCGTGCAGGGCTTCTTGCGCGCCGCGGCGAAGGCCGACGACCTGCTCGCCACCTCCAATGAAGAGTGGGACCGGCTGAAGCCGCTGATGGCCGAGAACGATCCGACCTTCACTGAGGCGACTTTCGAGGCGTTGCGGCGCCGCTACCGCGAAGGCATACCGGAGCGCTCCGTGGCCGAGAACGAGGCCGACGCCAAGGTCCTCTATCAATTCCTGCGCGAGCTTGGCGGCGAGAAGCTTGTGGGGCCGGGCACCGAGCTTGCCCCGGGCACTTTCTGGCGCGAGGACGCTCCATGAGCCTAAGCCTCGCCCGCTCCGATGCCGGGCAAGGGACCCGCATCTTGAGCGGTCCCGTCGTCTCGATTCTTTCGGTGGCAGGCTTCCTGCTCGTCTGGTTCATCGCCGCCGAGATCGCGCAGAGCCGGATGCTGCCAGGCCCCGTAGCAGTCATCGAATATATCTATAAGGAGTCCGTGCACGGCGATCTCCTGACCCAGCTCGGCATAACCTTGTGGCGCGTGATCGCCTCGTTCGTGGTGGCCATGGCGATCGGCAGCGTGCTGGGGCTCGCCATGGGCCAATCGCCGGCGCTGAATCGCGTGCTCGATCCGTGGCTTATAGTGCTGCTCAACCTCCCTGCCCTGGTCATTATCATTCTCGCTTATGTGTGGTTCGGCCTGAACGAGGCCGCCGCGATCGGCGCCGTCGCCCTCAACAAGATCCCCAACGTCATCGTCACCTTGCGGGAAGGCGCCCGCGCGCTCGATCCGGGGCTCGACGAGATGGCGCGCGCCTATCGGCTGTCTTTCTGGAGCAAATTGCGCAATGTCACCCTCCCCCAGCTTCAGCCATATTTCGCCGCCGCCTCGCGCTCGGGTCTGTCGCTGATCTGGAAGATCGTGCTGGTGGTTGAGCTGCTCGGCCGGCCGAACGGCGTCGGCTTCGAGCTTCATTTGAACTTCCAGCTGTTCAACGTAACCGCCATTCTCGGTTACACGCTTGCTTTCGTCGCCGTCATGCTGGCAATCGAATATCTATTGGTGCAACCCATTGAACGACATGCAACGCGCTGGCGTAACAAGCCAGTTTGAAATCCGCATCGATGAGAAGACCTATGTCGGAGCCGACGGCTCACGGCTGACGGCGATCCGCGACTTCGTGCTCGATGTCGCGCAGGAGAGCATGACGGTGCTGATGGGCCCGTCGGGTTGCGGCAAGACCACTCTGTTGCGCATTGTCGCGGGCCTTGACGACCGTTTCGTCGGCAAGGTCAACGTCCCGGAGGGGGCGAGGATCGGCGTCATGTTCCAGGAGCCGCGTCTCCTGCCCTGGCGCACGGTGCAGCAGAATATCGAGCTGGTCGCCGCGCCTGACTTCTCGGCGGAAGATCTCGAGTGGCTGGCCCAGGCCGTGGGCATCGCCGACATGCTGCCCCGCTATCCGCAGGAATTGTCGCTCGGGCTCGCCCGGCGGGTGGCGCTGGCACGCGCCTTCGCCACCAAGCCCGATCTCCTGCTTTTGGACGAGCCTTTCGTGTCGCTCGACGAGCGGACGGCCGACCGGCTCCGGCGGCTCTTGCTCGAGGTCTGGTCGGCGCGGCCCACTACCGCGATCCTGGTCACGCACAATGCGCGCGAAGCGATCCTGCTTGCCGACCAGCTGGTGCTCTTGGCGCCGCGACCGACCCATGTGGTCGCGGTCGAGACCATCGCCGTCCCGCAAGCCGAACGCGATCCGCAAGCGATCGAGACCATCCACGTCGACCTGTTAGAGCGCTATCCCGCCAATTTCTCTAGCCGCTGAGTCTCGCAACCGCTAGCCGGTGACGGGTACGGCGACCTTACGCTGCTGGATGCCGCGCGAGGGGTCGTAAGCCCAGACCGACAGGACGAGGAACACGACCAGGCAACCGACCACCACGGCGAGCGCGGTCCCGTTGATCTCCCGATAGAGCGCGAAGCGGATGAGCTCCACCGCCCAGGTGAACGGGTTGTAGAGGGCGATGTAATAAAGCCAGATGCTCCCTTCCCGCATCTTCCACAAGGGATAGAGCGCCGAGGAGGCGAAGAACATCGGGAAGATCACGAAATTCATGATGCCGGCGAAATTTTCTAGCTGCTTGATGGTTGACGACAGCAGCATGCCGAGCGCGCCGAACATCATGCCGGTAAGGATGAGCGCCGGAAGAACGAACAGATACTCGATCGGCGGGATCACCAGGCCGAATTCGTGCGGCCAAAACGGCAGAGGCACGGTCCAGATGGCGTGCCAAGGCGGCAGCTGGACGCCGAGCAGCTGCGCCACGATCAAGAAGGCATAGACCTGGAACAGCGAGACGATGACGCTGGCGAACAGGCGCGCCAGCAGCAGGAACCAGCGTGGCAACGGCGTGGTCAGCAGCACGCGCATCGACCCCATCTCACGGTCGTAGACCATCGACAACGAGCTCTGCATGCCTTGAAACAGCTGGATCATAGCGAGCAGGCCGGGCGTGATGTACACGTCGTAGGTGATATAGGTCTGGTACGGCGGGATGATCGAGATACCGAGCGCCGCGCGGAACCCGGCGGCGAAGATGATCAGCCAGATCAGCGGCCTGACCAAGGCGGCAAGAAACCGCTCGCGCTGCTGCATGAAACGCAAGAGCTCGCGCCAGACGATGCCGTAAAAGGCCCGCGCGTAATGGGTGAAGCTCATGCGGCGATATCCTCCTCGGTATCACCGCCGATGAGGAGCTCGAATGCGCCGCCAAGATCTTTTGCCCCGGTTTCCGCCACCACATCCTTGGCGGTGCCGCGCGCCACGATCCGCCCGCGGTCGAGCACGAGCAGGTCATCGTTAGGCTCGACCTCGTCGAACAGATGGGTGGCCCACAGCACGCCGATATCGCCGGTCCGCGCCAGGTTATGGACGTGTCTGACGATCGCCGAGCGCGTTGGCACATCGAGGCCGATAGTGGGCTCGTCGAGCAGAAGAAGCTTCGGGCTGTGCAGCAGCGAACGCGCGATCTCGACCCGGCGCCGGTGTCCGCCATTGAGGGCCCGTACGCGCTCGTTGATGCGCTCCTGCATGTCGAGGGCCTCAAGCGCCTTGAGCATTCGCTCATCCGCTTCCTTGCGGCTCAGGCCCCTGAGCGAGGCGAAGTAGCGCAGATTCTGCTTGACCGTGAGATCGAGGTCGAGCGTCGGCTGCTGGAATACGACGCCAAGGGGCCCAAGGGCGCGGGCGCCCCATTCGGATGCCGACTTGCCGCAGATCTCGATACGGCCCTCGGGCGCATCGAACAGCCGGGTGATGAGCGAGAAGAGCGTGGTCTTGCCGGCGCCGTTGGGACCGAGCAGTGCCGTGACCTTGCCGGGATAGACCTCGAAGCTCACATCGTCGAGGGCTTGCTTGGTCCCGTACCAATAGGACACGTCCTTGACGGTGAGGACGGGCACGGGACGTGAGCCGTTTCCAGACGTTTCCTTTTTCATGCCCGCTCTCTTGGCGTTTCTCCCCTGTCCTGAGATAGCCCCGCCGCGAGCTTGGCACAACCCTTGGCCACTTCATCTGAGGGCAAGGGTTTTGAGTGTGGGGCGCAAAAAAGAAGCCGCCCCGAAGGGCGGCTTCCTGTTCTTGAATGTCGGGCTTGCGGCTTAGAAGAATATGACGCCGCCGACCTGGAACAGATCCCAGTCGTCGAAGCCCTGGCCGACCCGCTGCGTCCCGGTCTGTTGCGTGAGAACATTGGTGTTGGTGCCGATAAAATTGACGCTGATATCTTGATGCTGCCACCTGGCGAACACGTGCATGGCGGCCGAGTCGATCTCCTGGACCACACCAAGACCCCAGCGCTCCACCTCCGAGCCCGTGACTGTCACGGTTCTGAAGTCGAAGAAACCACCGCCGCCGCAGAAAGCGCCGATGTTCGTTCCGGGCAAGCCCATCGAACCGCAGAGACTGTTACCGGCGAGCCCACCGAACATGTCGTTGTACTGGCCGTACTCGCCGTAGAACACGGTGGCGCCTGCGGGATTCCAAGTCCTCTTGATGAAGGGCTTGAGGTACCAAGCGTCGGTATCAGGAAAACCAGTCGTGCCGAAAGTGAGCGTGTTAAAATTGAAGTTGGAGAAATCGGTCGTCCGCCCGCCTGTCGACTCATGCTGGTACATGCCGTAGATACCGAGACCTGACGGGGTGTGCATGACGGTTGCGCCGACCTGATGTAGATCGGAATTACCTTGGCCAAAGGGCCCTGGATTGAACACCGAAACGGCGGCGGTCTCGATCCAGGTGTAGGCATAGGCCGCCGACACTTTGAAGTTACCCCAATCGTTATTGTAGAATACCGCGATATCCCAGAAATCTTGGTCCTCAGCGCTGAAACCATCGCCCAGAACACCGGCTAAGCCCTGGTTCTCACCGTAGGAGGTCTCGAAACGGAAGCCGCCCCAGGTCGGTGAGTCATAGCGCACAGCAGACTGTGGACCGCCAAAGCAATCCACACCGATCCCGGCGCCGAGACCTTGGCAAAACAAGAAGGCACCCCATGCAGTGCCAGCGA
Source organism: Methyloceanibacter sp. (assembly GCA_040901485.1). Taxonomy (GTDB): domain Bacteria; phylum Pseudomonadota; class Alphaproteobacteria; order Rhizobiales; family Methyloligellaceae; genus Methyloceanibacter. The sequence goes on along the minus strand of JBBDYM010000043.1, from coordinate 28,019 downwards.
GACCTGCATCGCCACCGGCGATAGCGCCTTTGGGTCGCAAGAAGAAGCCGGGGCCTTCGAAGAACACCCCATTCGACTCGATCACCGTGCCCGAAATGTCAGCAAGAACAGCAGGGTTGTCCGACGCCGGGCTCAAAGTTCCCCAATTCAGCGTCCCCAAATTGTCGCTCTTGATATAGATGTAAGAATAAAGGGTACGGATATCGACGCCACCGCCGGTAAGGTCCTGCTCCTGGTTGGAACCGATACCAAAGATGTCACCATCGCTCACCACCGTCAGATTGTAACCACCCGACCAACCCGGAGCGATGGTCGCCGATCCGGTAATGGCGAAGCGGCTCGAAAGGTCGGCATCTTTATCGCCCACCACAAAGTGATCGATGTCACCGTCATCCCAGTAGTTCATGGTCTTAACGACCCAACCGGAAAGCGTCACCGACACCTTCTTGTTGCCCTTGCGGACAGTCGTCGCCTCGAGCTCGGCCACCCGCTCCTCGAGATCCGCGCAGCAATCGCCCCCGAAATCCGCTGCTAGAGCGGGGCCAGAACTCAGGGCGTAACCCCCAAGCGTCAAGCCAAACGCGGCTGCGATGGCGATGCGGCTGGATGTTTTTGTCAGTCCCCCAAACATGTCCATCTCCACCTTCCCTGATAAATTGCCTAATCCAAACTCGCTTCGAATTGGCCTTTCGGCGAAACCCCACCATGGTCCCTAGGCAGAAATCCCCCCGAAGAGAGTTCTGAACTCTGCTTATACGCGTTCCGGCAGGAAGGTAAATTGCTAACGAAGCGGGCGCGGACGTTTTTGGTCTTCTTGTGACATTTCCGCCACGAAACTTGGGGCCCAAAAACGCGGGGGCGTCACCCGCGATCGTGCCAGAAAACCGCCATTTGTCAATAGCTTGGCGGAAGCCCCGCGGCGACTCCCGGTTTTTATTTTGTCGCCTATGGACGCTTCCTGTTGGCGCGGCGGAGTGACAGGATCTGCCTAATCCCTGCGCAGACGCGCGCTATTTTCCAAGCCTCCCCGATTCTATTTTTCTCCAGTGCGTTACGGTTTCTCAGGGCCCGGATGGGCCGTTCCGGTGCCGAATTCCTGGGCTACGACTTTTGGGTCGATTTGGCCGCTACCTGAGACCGTCCCCGGAGCCGTCCGACCAGGGTTCGATCGCCCCATGCGCGAATCGAGAGAGCCCTCCTGCGACCGACGATTCGGCCAAGCAAGACTTCCGGGAACAGGCGACCGTGCGACAATCCGCTGCCACGCTTCGGGGGCTGCCATCCTTGTGAGGCGAGCTTTATTAGGGTACTTACCCTGGAACGCCTCTAAAGGCTGCCCGGCGCGGCGTTCCCAGCAAACGGGCCAAAAAGCTTGCGGTTTCCGGTCTCGGCGACGATATCCCTGCGGCGAGCACCCAAAAATGACAGAACGGCGAACGGCCGGGTCTAGGGAAGTTGGGCATGGATTACGAAGATCGCTTTCGCCGACATCTTGAGTCGCTGCACCAGGAAGGCCGCTACCGGGTCTTCGCCGACCTGAAGCGCCGTTGCGGCGCCTATCCGGCCGCCGATCATTTCGGCGCGGAGGGCCGGCGCGATGTGACCGTGTGGTGCTCCAACGACTATCTCGGCATGAGCCAGCACCCAGCCGTCCGCGCCGCCATGCACGAGGCGATCGACGAAGTCGGCGCCGGCTCCGGCGGCACGCGTAATATCGCCGGCACCACGCATTATCACGTCGAGCTCGAGGCCGAGCTCGCCGACCTGCACGGCAAGGAGGCGGCGCTGCTCTTCACCTCCGCCTATATCGCCAACGAGGCGACGCTCTCAACGCTCGTCAAGCTGATCCCCGGCACGGTGATCTTCTCCGACGAGAAGAACCACGCCTCGATGATCGAGGGCATCCGCCATGGCGGCGGCGAGAAGCACATCTTCCGCCACAACGACGTCGAGCATCTCGAAGAACTGCTCAAGCAGGTTCCCCTCTCGACGCCGAAGATCATCGTGTTCGAGAGCGTCTATTCCATGGACGGCAATATCGCGCCGGTCACGGCGATCTGCGATCTCGCCGACAAATACAAGGCGCTCACTTACCTGGACGAGGTTCACGCCGTCGGCCTTTACGGGCCGCGGGGCGGCGGTATCGCCGAGCGCGACGGCGTCATGCACCGCATCGACATCATCAACGGCACGCTGGCCAAAGGCTTCGGCGTCATGGGCGGTTATATCGCCGCGAGCAAGCATTGCTGCGACGCCATCCGTTCTTACGCGCCTGGCTTCATCTTCACCACGTCGCTCGCACCGGCGCTCGCCGCCGGCGCGCTTGCCTCGATCCGGCATTTGAAGCGTAGCGAGATCGAGCGCGCACGGCTTAAAGAGCGGGTACGCAAGCTGAAGGGGTTGATGGCCGATGTCCGCCTGCCGGTGATGGAGAATCCGAGCCACATCGTACCGGTCATGGTCGGCGATCCGGTCCACTGCAAGGCGGTCACCGATACTCTCCTTACCCACTACCGGATCTATGTGCAGCCGATCAATTATCCGACCGTGAAGCGGGGTACCGAGCGCATGCGCTTCACCCCCTCGCCGGTGCACACCGACGCGCAGATGGCCCACCTGATCGACGCGCTGACGGAGCTATGGGCCGCCTGCCCGGTGGCCAACGGCCAATATGTGAGACTCGCGGCCGAATAGACGCGGGACGGGGGTTACCAGCTGACGCGCATGCCGGCCTTGACGCCGATGCCTTCGACGTCGTCGCCGAAGGTGACGTCGACCTTGGCGAACACGGCCGTCGTGGCTGAGGGATTGAAGAAGTTCACACCCGCCGAGACCTCGCCCCAGACGTCGTCGAGATCGTCCTCGAAGCGGAACGTGGTGCCGGAGGAGACCAGCGTCGTGCCGCTAAGCAGGGATTTTCGGTTGATCGGCTTGGCTCGCGGGAACGGCGCCGGCTCCCGGACCTTAGTGTGGCGTACATGCTTCGCGCGCTCGGCGCGGCGCCGCGGCGCGCCCTTGGCATCCGACGGACGTTCCATCTTTCGCCCCCTGGCCGGGACTGGAGGCGTTTTGCAGCCGTCCATTCTCCCGACGCGCCCGTAAGGCTTAGGCCGTCAATCGTTAACGAGACGTTAAGTCATGCCCAGGATTGGGACTTTACGCCTTTGGAGGCGGGCGCGCTATACCCTCGGCCTGGTTGGCTGCACGACGATGGCGCCATTGTCGCCCTGGACGATCTCATCGTCGCTAAGTTTGAAGTTATCCATGCGCATGGTGTGAAAGCGGTCGAAATAATCGTTGAGCGGTTTTTCGATCGACCTGTCGTAGTCGGGCCGCATCACATGGGTCGCACCCTGCACCACCTTCACGATCTTGCCATTCTTCACCACCAACTCGCCGCCCTTGAACACATATTCGGGTGTGGCGAACATCGCCTCGCGGTCGGCCTTGTCCTCGTAGACGGTGATGTCGCCCGCGGCGCCAGCGCCGAGATGCCCACGGTCCACGAGACCCAGGCTCTTCGCCGGGCCGGCGCGGGTGAGGATGGCGATCTCATCGAACGTGTATTCGCGGGTGAGCGACTTGAGCAGGGAGGCCTGCGTCTGCGCGTCGGGATTGATCTTCTGCAACGCATCATCGCGGAAGCTCTTGTCCATGAGCAGCCTGATCAGATGCGGATAGAAGAAGAACGGCGCGCCGTTCGGGTGATCGGTGGTGAGGAACATCCGCCACGGATCATCGAACAGGAGGAAGGTCTCGAGTCCGATCACCCATTGCATGGCGTTGACGAAGCTCTTGTCGCGGTAACGGATAGGCACCACGCCGCAGCCCGCGTCGCATTCGATGTCCATGATCACCGGCTTCTTGGGGTGCGCGCTCTTGGCGATGGCGAATTGGCGCATGCTGTCGCCTGAGGCGGTGCAGGTCTGCCCGAACAGCACCTGGCCCACGTCGATCGAGACGTTCGGCGTCTTGCTGACAAGCTCGGCGAGACGCGCGGCACCGGATGAGAATTTCTTGTCGCCTTCCGTGCCGTAGCTCAGGAACTGCGTGTGGGTCATATGGATACGCAGACCCTCGGCGGCGCGGATGGTATCGAGCGTCGATTCGATATTGCCGGGAATGCCGAGATTGCAGCCGTGGATGTGAAGCGGGTGGACGACGCCGAGCTCTTCCAATGCGCGGGCGAGCGTCAGGATGATCTGGCGCGGCGTCACGTGGTAATAGACATGCTCTTCGTCGAGATCGAGCTTGCGCTGGTTGAACTTGAAAGCGCTGATGCCGCCCGGATTGACGACTTTGACGGCGATCGCCTGAGCCGCGCGCATGGTCCAGGCGACGTAGTCCTTGATGGCTTCGAAATCCTGCTTCCCCGCGAGCTGGCGCAGGAAGTAATCGTCTGAGCCGAGCATGACGAACGCGCCTTTGTCGACCATCGGCGTGTCGCCCAACTCCATATGCGCCTGGCGGGCATTGGCGGCGAGCATGGCGGGCTCGAAACAGGCGGTGTAGCCCATCTCGGCGTAGCGGTAGCCGGTGACCAGCGTCGAGGGCACGGAACGGCCCGAGCCGGCGCGGGTGAGCTTGGTGCGCGTGACCGGATCGCCCCGATGGTCCTCGGGCAAGAGCATGCGGGCGATGGTCATCTTACCGCCGCCGATATGAGTGTGCGGATCGATGGCGCCGGCCATCACCACGCGACCTTTCACGTCGTAGGTGTGGTCGGGCCGCGCGTCGGGCTTGGCGGCGACGATTCTGCCGTCCTCGATATAAATGTCGCGGACCTCGCCGCTCACTTTATTGGTGGGGTCGTAGATTTTGCCGCCGGTCAGCTTGATGAGCATGGGGTTGGAACTCCGGACCTAAAGTGCGGCTTCAATGGCGGCGAGGACATCGGCTGCGCGCGGCAGCGCCGATCGGCCGAGATCCTTGAGCGGCAGGGACACGACATTGTCGACGCGCAACAGCCGCCCGGCATGGTCGACGCCAGGCGTGCCCACCGGAATGAATACCGCAGGGGTGTGCGCGAGCTTCAAGCCCGGCGTACCCAGCACGATGGTCGGGAGTTTGGTCTTGGGCGGCGCGAGGTTCGGCGAGAAGGACGCGATCCATACCAGCGCATCGCCCTCGCCGTCCGCCAGAATGCGGCGGATGGCATAGCGGTAGGGATCGTAGTCCGGCGCGCCGCTCAAGAAACTGACCCGCAGCGGATAGCCGCTCTGCCAGGTGCACACGCCACCCGCGGTGGTGATGCCTTCCCCGCCGCCCAGCGAAAGCCCGGCGGAGCGTGTGGTCTGGTTGAGGTCTTTCACCAGGCCCGCGAATTGATCGATGGCAAATTCGGCATGGGGGAAATCGAGGCTCGGCGGCGCCCACACCACCACACCGTATTTCGCTTGGCGGCAGCGTTCGGCGAGCGCGTCGATATCGGCAAGGGTGACGCCCGCGATCTTGCGGGACTTGATGCGGAAGCCGCGGAGCCGTGCCCGGAGCGCGCCCACCACCTCGCCGGCGTCTTCGAGCTTGCAGGGAAGCGTGACCACTTCGCCGATGCGCGAGTCCTTTCCGAGCGCGCGGTCGAGCCCCTTGCCGATGAACACGATCGTGCGTTTCTTCGCCGTTACGTCGAACATCGAGTCCGGCGGGCTCGCGATACGCTCGAAGAAGCGTGGATTGAACTTGGCAATGTCGCTGCCGGCGACAATGATGAGATCGGCACGATTGCGCGTCTCGGTGAGCGTCGAGGTGGTCCAGCCCGTGGTCTGGAGAATTTTGAGGTTGCGGTAGAGCGCTTCACTCAGCGCATGGTCCACGATGCCGCCGCTCGCTTCCGCAAGCGCCAAGACCGCGCGCATGCCCTCAACGTCGGTGGCAAGACCGCCATAGAGCGGAAGCGCGGCCTTGCCGATTAGCCGCACCGCCTCCTCAATCGCTTGTGAGAGTTCGACCGGCTTGCCTTTTACCGCGGGGCTCGACTTGGGCAGCTTGCGCTCGAAGCCCGCCCGCGACAACTCATCGCCGTGCTTCAGGATCTTGAGGTCCTTGCCGCTCCGCTCGACGACGAGATCGTCGCAAAGCATGCCGCAAAAAGGATCGGGCACATTCTCGTAGACCTCAGTTTGCGCGCGCTCCCCCTTGGGCGCGGTCGAATTCGTCATGCCGTTGGACCCTTGATCAGGCGGGAAAAGTCGAAAGGCGGGGAAAGAAAGCATGGGACGGGCGGCAATACAACTGATGGCGCGATCCTTGTTCCGCAAGAAATTGATGCTGTTATTGGCGATTTTTCAGGCCGGCGGCCAAGGGACTGCAACCATTCAGACGGGGAAGGCGTTTAGGTGGATAGGCCCTGTCGCGGCGCCGACCGAAGTGAAGACCGCGAAATCCCCCCTACGCGAACTCAAGAGGAGATGCCCCATGCGAGTAGCAACCCTAACCAGCGTCATCGTCCTGTTAAGTGCCGGATACGCGTTTGCCGGCCCCGGTGCAGGTCAACCACGCGAGCCGGCCGATCCGCCCTCGGGCCGTCCGACCGCGATCTTGGACGATGCGAAATGCGCTGATGTGTGGAGCCTGACGGAGAGAGAGGGCGACACCCTGTCGCAAGGTCACGCCACTCCCTTCATCGTGAACTTCGACATGGTCGACGTTGACGGCGACGGCAAGATTTCCGAGGCCGAGTTCAAGGACGGCTGCAAGCAGGGCCTGGTCCAGGAAGCGGCGGCCGCGCAGCGCCCGAGCGGCGAATCTGTGCCGTAGTCCACTGAGCCCGTCCAGGAGCTGCCGGAGTCCGGCGGCGCGGCGCAATAAGTCTATCGCCTACCAATTTGAGCCCGGCCCGTTTCGGCCGGGCTTTTTGTTGAGGGGTTGTCCGAGGCGATCAGGCGTGGGAAATTCCGCGTTACTGGGGCCAGAGGACTACCGATGCGCGCAACCCTCCTTTCTGGGCTGTTTGCCCTTGTGCTGATTCAGCCGGGCGCTCACCACCAGGTGATCGACGAGGATCGCGCCATCCCGCGCTATATCCTCCACAAGGACAAATGGGTGTGCGTGGACCGCAACCCGCGGCAGCTCAATCGGCGGGACTGTTTGCCGAAGAAGATGTGAACCTTCAGACCTTTTTGGCTGCTGCGGAATCGACAACTGCCATATCCGGCAGGTCGTGGGGAAGGGTGTCCGCACCCACCGATTCGATCAGCTCGTAATAGAGAGTCTTGTAGGTCAGGAAAATGGCGCCCTCGGCTTTCAGTCTGGCGATTGCCGAATCGACATTGCGCGACGAGGAAAACAGAAGCTCCTCCATAACATAGACCTCATAGCCGAGGGTCAGCAGGCCGAGGCACGATTGCAGGACACAGACATCGGTTTCGCAGCCGGCCACGATCATCTGTCGCCGCTTCAGGCGTGCAAGGTGGCCCTTGATCTTCTTCTCCTTGCTGAGGTCGAAGAAGTCTTTTTCGAATGTCTCAGAGAGGTCGCCTAGCTGCGCCTCGATCTCACGAGGCAATATGCCCTTTTGCTCGAGGGGCCTCTCCAGAGTGACGACGACCGGAATCCTGAAGTGGCCGAGCAGGCGGACCAGGTTCTTGGTGTTCGTGGTGATCCTGGCACGGAGGCGCCTGTCCACCTGGGACAAGAAAAACTTTTGGACGTCGATGATCAGGCCGCAGCAACGATCCGGGACAATGCGTTTCGCCATGGCCGTATTGTGTCACGGCTGTTGCGGTGAAACAAAAAAAGAGACCTCCCACCAGGGGAGGTCTCCGTTGATTGATTGGCTGTCAGGCCTTTAGAAGCCCTACCACCAGTAGGGAATCCAGTACCATTCCCACACATTGCCTCTACGACGGCGTCTCCGCCTGCGTCCACGCCGTCTGCCTCGACGACGGCGCCTTTGGGCGTCAGCAGGTGTCGCCGTCGTGGCCAAGGTCAGGCCGGTGATTCCGACAGCGCTGACGATCTGTGTTCCGAGGGAACCAAGACCATAGAGTACGACCAAGGCTATGGCCGCACAGGTCGCGACAACGCCGCGCCTTATGCTGCGACCTGCCGCTTGCAAGCCTTGCAGGATCGTTCCGGTCTTGGTGAGGGCAGCTGCGTTCATTTCATTGCCTCCCCATATTCGCTTATGCGTACCCTCACTTGGCCAACCTCAAGGTAGCCGGTGAGAGATTCAAACCTAGTACCGAATATTACCGCTTTTCCGAACGGTGCCAAGTCAAAACTATTGGTAATAAGGCATAGATATTGGCCGCTTGACGCGATACCAACGAGATGGCAACAGGCGTGCCCCAATTACCACCCCTTGGGCCAATCCCATAAAGGCGCGAGCAGAATCCTGAGATTCCTAGTTTGTGCTGCCCCCGCTCCGTAGAAGGCCGATGCCCAAAAATCACACCTACATTCTCGGGATCAATGCCTACGACCACGATGTCAGCGCCTGTCTGCTGCGCGACGGCGAGATTGCCTTCGCCATCACCAAGGAGCGCATCACGCGCCAAAAGCATGACACCGGCTTCTATCAGAAGGTCATCGATTATTGCCTGAGTGCCGAAGGCATCACGCTGGACGACGTCGATCTGGTGGTGCGCAATTGCTACGTCCTGCCGGTTGAAGACCTGGAACAGCGTTTGGCGTATGAGGACGTACCGGAGTTCATGGACGAAGATGAGCGACGGCAGGCGGCGGCAAGTCCTCTGCACCTGTCAAAATCCGACAAGGTCGTAACCCTGTCGCATCATCTCGCGCACGCTTACAGCGCGTTCGCGGCCTCTCCCTTCGATGAAGGGGTAGTGATGGTGGTGGACGGAGTCGGCAATTACAGCGCGGACATTCACGAGAAAGATCAGCTGACCGAGAACGTCAATCCGCTCGCCCGCGAGTCGGAGAGCTACTACAAATTTCAAGGTTCGAAACTCGAGGCGCTGAAAAAGATCTGGCTCGAGCCGACACGTGGCTTTCTGAGCGACGAGTTCTTCTTCATGGCCGGGCTCGGCGCTCTGTATAGCCGGGTCTCAAGCTACATCTTCGCCGACTGGAACAAATGCGGCGAGGTCATGGGCCTCGCCCCTTACGGGCGACCCAATAGCTTCAGGCCGTTGCTTCAGATGCAAGACGGCGAATTGAAAGTCCCGGACTGGACGGCGGAATTCAACAGGCCATATCGCGACCAGAAATGGGAAGAGACTCCGGACCTGGCCCATTGGGAAGACATGGCCTGGCGCATGCAGGACGACACCGAGAAGGTGCTGCTCGCCCGCGCCATCTGGTTGCGCGAAACGACCGGCGCCAAGAATCTGTGCATTGCCGGCGGTGTGGGCCTGAATTGCGTGGCCAATGGGCGGCTCGTGCGCGAAGCCGGCTACGACAATATCTGGATACAGCCGGCCGCCGGCGACGACGGCATCGCTATTGGCTGCGCCTATTATGGTCATTGCGAGATTCTGAAAAAGCCGCGCCGCTTCGTGATGGAGCATTCCTATCTCGGCCGGGCATACAGCGATCAAGACGTGCAGGACGCCATCAGCCATGGGCTGATCGGGCTCGCTACGAGAGCCACGCGCAGCGAAAACATCTGCCGTGACGCGGCCAAAATGCTGTCCGAAAGCAAGGTGCTGGGTTGGTTCCAGGGCCGGTCCGAATTCGGCCCGCGCGCGCTCGGCAACCGCAGCATCCTGGCCGACCCGCGCACGCCCGAAATGAAGGATACGCTCAACAGCCGCGTCAAGTTCCGGCAGGCCTTCCGCCCCTTCGCGCCGATCGTTCTGGCCGAGCGAGCAAACGAGATTTTCGAAGGCGATGAGGAGTCGCCCTTCATGCTGCTCGCCAAGAACGTGCGGCCCGAATGGCGCGACAAGATTCCCGCGATCGTGCATGTCGACGGCACGGCACGCGTGCAGACCGTCCGGCGGGAAACCAATGAACGCCTTTATCGGCTGCTCAAGGAGTTCGAGGCGCTGACCGACGTTCCCGTGCTGCTCAACACCTCATTCAATGTGAAGGGCGAGCCCATCGTGGAAACGCCGCTTGATGCGGTCCGATGCTATCTGTCCACGGGTATCGACTATCTGGCGATACATGACATGCTGGTCGCCAAGACCCTGGTCCACACCCTCTTGTCTCCAGTTCTAAAAATGTCTTCAGAGGTGTCGACGATGGTGCGCAAAGGCTTGGTAGAGGATTGAACTCGACGGCCCGTCCCCGGGCCCGAATGTATGATGGCGTTGGTTACGAGCGAGAGAATTGACGCTGCTATCCATTGCGATTTGAGACCAGTCGACATTTTTTATGTCCGCTGACAAGCGCCATCGAAGCCCCTTCCCAATGAACATTGGTCTGGAAAGGATCATATGCAGACTTATGTGAGTGTGCTCCCGGCGACATAGGGGGGTAGCCCTATCAAGTTTGCGTGTGTAATTTGACGCTTGGGACATCCAATCGTTTGGCGGCGATCCGGTCCCTGGAAATGTGGTGTCAGCACTCCGTGACTTAGACGAACACAGAGAGAGCAGTGCGGCCGCAATTTCCCAAAGAGCCAATCGACAAACTTGTGACCCCGTTCCAGCGGTTCATCCATACCGAGGCTATGGGAGGCGCGGTGCTCCTGGCGGCGGCGGCGGCGGCGCTCGTCATCGCCAATTCGCGGTTCGGACCTGGTTTCGAATCCTTCTGGACCACGCCGGTGGGCCTCCGCTTTGGCGACATCGTCTGGGAGCACTCACTCCGGCACTGGATCAATGACGGGCTGATGACGCTGTTCTTTTTCGTCGTCGGTTTGGAGATCAAGCGCGAGGTCATCAACGGCGAACTGAGCAAGAAGGGTGCTGTCGCCCTTCCGGTTGCGGCGGCTCTGGGCGGCATGCTTGTGCCTGCGCTGATCTATCTCGTCATCGCCCCGCACGCTCCCGCCGGCTGGGGCGTGGTGATGGCGACCGATATTGCTTTCGTCGTGGGCTGCATGGCGGTCCTCGGCAAGCGCATACCCGACAGCCTCAAGGTCTTCCTGCTGGCGCTGGCGATCATCGACGACATCGGCGCCATTCTTGTTATCGGCGTCGGCTACAGTCACGGTTTCCATCTCATGCCGGCCCTCCTGGCACTGCTCGGAATAGGCGTGATTGGGCTCATGCAGTGGTTCGGTGTGCGGCCAGTGTTGGCCTATTGGGTCGCAGGCTTCCTAACCTGGGCGGCGCTCCACGAATCTGGAATCCACCCGACCATTGCCGGCGTCGCGCTCGGGCTGCTGACGCCTGTGCGGCCCTGGGTCGACGAGACCAAGTTCGACCAGTTCTTGACTTGGGCGAACGAGGCGATAAGGCCGGCCGCGGGCCATCTGGGCCATGAGCCGGAGGCAGTGCGGAGCGTGGTTGCGCGAGCAGCGCGGGAAAGCATTTCGCCGCAACGGCGGCTGGAGAATAGCGTGCATCCCTGGTCGGCCTTCCTGGTGCTGCCGCTTTTCGCTCTGGCTAATGCGGGTGTGTCGATCACAGCGGTAAACCTGTTCGACACGATCACTCTGGGGGTCATTGCTGGCCTTGCGATCGGAAAGCCGGTTGGTATTTTCGCCTTTGCCTGGTTTTCTGTGCGGCTCGGCATTGCGCGCAGACCCACGGATATCGGTTGGTCGCATATTTTCGGCGCCGGAATGCTTGCTGGGATTGGCTTCACCATGGCGCTCTTTATCGCGAATCTCGCATTCGACGGGGCCGCGCTCGAATACGCAAAGTTCGGCATCCTCTTGGCATCCCTCATCTCCGGCATAGCTGGGATGGTGATGCTCATCGCTGTGACATCGGGAGAGCGGCGCGCCGCTACGCCTTGAGCGCGTGCTTGTTCTAGGGGTCCAAGAGCAACGCGCCGGAGGCGGTTGATCAGATCACTGTGAAGGCAGCTAGATCGCATGACGCGGAGGGGAACGCAGCGGCGCCCGGCCGATGCGGAGTTCGCTCCTCGGCCACCCCCCGATCATTTTGGCTTTCAGCCCGCGCCGAGCATTGTGACGCGGGGCTCGCAAGCTCTCGGGTCCCAGTGCTAGTTAAGCGCAACGGTAACGCGCAAGAAGGTCGCCGGAATGGAGGTGGCATTCTTGCTTGGGCTTTTGTTTTGACTGTTGAACAGAGCTTCCAGCTCCTTCTTCAGATCACCGGCACGACCGTTCTTTTCCGCCGCATCGAATGCATTCATGGTTGGGCCGTAATATTTTTTGAAGGCTTCAACGAGCTCTGATGGCGGCCTGGGAAAGTTGAAGGTGTAGGTGTCTCTGACGAACGATATCGTCTCTTTTGAAATCCCCGCGGCCGCAAATCGCTCGATCACGTTGCTCTCGACTCCCCACGTCATAGGGCTAATGAAGCCTTCCGGTGGTGGCGGGGAGTACGAGGCGCTGATTTTCAGGATTTGCGCCACCAATGTCGGATCATTTGGAATCCAGTTCCCCATCACGATCCGGCCTCCGGGCCGTGTCACGCGCACCATCTCCTTGGCCACATCAAACGGCGTTGGCGCGAACATGGCGCCAAAGATGCTTACGACGAGGTCAAAGGTATTATCTTTCAGATTGTGCAAATTGGACGCATCGCCTTCCTGAAACTTGCAGTTAGTGAGCCCCTGCTCCTTTGCACGCTTGTTTCCGGCCTCAACAAGGTTGCTCGCGATATCGACGCCCAACACGTCCGCTCCGAGTCTCGCCGCTGGTAGTGCGGTCGTTCCATCGCCGCATCCAAGATCCAAAACCTTGAGCCCTTTGGTGATTCCGAGTCCCCTGACGAGCGCCTCTCCGCTCTCTCTCATACTTTCCGCAATGCGCGTGAAATCGCCTTTTTCCCAAAGTGCTTTGTTTGGATTCATTGGAGTACTCCCGCTTGGGTTCCCACGTCCTGTCGGCCTATATGACGAACACTGGGGCAAATCCGCCGCCAGGCGTCTGGAAGTTCGTAGTCTGGCCTTGATAAAGGCGGGCTGCCACCAAAAGGACCCGCCCGTCATAGGTGTAAAGCCGGACATCCATCTTGCGCGCCTGGGGTGCGTCGTCGACTCTGACCATGCGTTGGCTCGGCCAGACTAAAGTCTGAGCAACGTAGCCCCCCTGCGAGATCTTCGCCCATACGCCTCTTGTTAGCTTGTCACCGCGGTAAACCGCTTTGCCGCCGTGACCGCCGCTCGGCTTGAAGAATAGGGTCTTGCGTGACTGCCACAGAGCTTCAGCGTTGCCGGGCGTTACCAGAACGGTGCGCGGCACGACACTGAGTTGGGCACGGAGCCGAGGCTCGAGTCCCCAGCTCTCGAGCAGCGCCTGGTCGGACAGCAGGGAAAGGTTGCGCTTGTCCGCAAGAAGGGCATGGTTATGAGAATTCGGGGTCACGACTACCGCGCCATCCCGATAGGCATCTCTCAATGCCTTATGCTCCGGTTGGTCGAGCGCGAAGTCAGTGACACGGTTGTACACCAGGTCGATGTTCAGACCATCGAACCATAGCCGGCCTTCGTCATAACGAAGACGGGAGGCGTCCGCGATAATTGCTTCAACACCACGCTCAATAAGAATTTTCCGAGCCAGCAAGAACTCAGGATAGAGATACTGGTCCGTCGGACAGTCATCAACAATGGCGATCCTATGGGCCATGCCCGATCCCCTCTGGCGCTTCCACTCGTCCTGGAACACTTGAAAGACGGCATCCTCGAAGCGGTGCGCCGTCGGCGTCGGGATCGATCCCATCTCGGCACAGCACTCGCGCTGCGCGCGTGCGAGGAAGGCGTTGAGGAATGCCCCGCCGGCATTTGTGTTGATCTCAATCAACCTCGGACCATTTTCGCCAAGGTGGAAGTCATAGCCCATCAAAGCTCCTACCGGACCATGATCCTCACGCGCGATCTCTGGGGCCCAAGATAAAACGGCTGCTTGGTACGGCGGGAGTTGGCTGATCGCCTCGATAGCCGCGACGCACTCTTGCATCTCGGTGACTGCATCCGCCGAGAGAAACACCGGCACGTTGGAGAACAAGTGAGGCCTAGAGCGGATGAAGGTCTCAACGAATGCTGGGTCGCTGGCCTCGCGCTCCAACGCCTCCCCTAGTGCGACGCGGTCAAGCGTTACGCAAAGGCACGTTTGGTTGAGGCGGTCAGAGGCGGACTGGCGCCTATCGGAGGTAATGGGATCTGGAGTGTTCATAAGCCTTTCGCGGCATCGCCTTTCAACTACACTACCATCCTTCCAAACAGCCAATCCTCCTTTGAGGGATTCAGGGGCCACGGGGTGCGCTAGGGTCGCTTGGCGATCATGCATGCCCATGTCGGCTTTGAGTCAATTCCCCGACCTGTGAAGGTGGGGCGAGTTGTTCCGCTTCGTGCCAAAAGCGGACATTCGGGACGGGGTTGTGGCGTTCACGCAATTGAAACCAAGTCAGCCGTTGCGACCTCACCCCTGCCTTGCGGGGGGGTCGGAAAAAGGCGACCATCCCCGCCGGTTCGGGATACATCCGGGAATCGTGACTGAGGCTCAAGGGGCACCACATGCAATTGATACACCGATTTTTGCTTGCCGCGGTTTTCATCGCGCTGCCGAATTTGGCATTTGCTGACAATCACGAACTTGCACGTGAGCCGCACGGCATCGACACCCCAGTTCCCGAGCCGGCTACGGCGCCAGCGCAGCCAACCGAAAATAAGATCACCATCTACACGGCAAAGACCATTGTGACTCTCGATCCCGGCACGCCGACCGCCGAGGCCGTGGCGGTGATGGACGGCAAAATTCTTGGTGCCGGCACCCTGGACGAGGTGAAGGGCTGGGTCACCAACGAGGAGGTCGAGATCGACCGGCGCTTTGAAGATGCGGTGATCATCCCGGGCCTCATCGAAGCGCACATGCATCCGCAGATCACGGGCGTGCTTTGGCTCGGAGCGTATGTCGGCCGGTTCGACCGGATGGCGCCCGACGGCACTCTCGTGAAAGGTTTGGAGACCAAACAAGCCGTCCTCGACCGGCTCAAGGAGGCAGCTGCCAAACTGCCGAACGACGGAAGCTGGCTGGTGGGCTGGGGGTATCAACCCGAGTTCTATGCCGACTCACCGCTCACCCGCGCCGATCTCGATCCGATTTCCAACGGTCATCCGATCTTCGTCGAGAATCTGTCGATGCACATCTACTACGCCAACAGTAAGGCGTTCGAGATCGCCGGCATCGGCGACGACACCGATATCGTCGGGATCATCAAGAAGGACGGCAAGCCGACCGGCGAGATCGAGGAGATCAAGGCGGCTCTTGCCTTCGCCTCGAAACTCCCGCCGCTCGATGCCAAGACCTTGCTCAAGGCGACGTGGGGTGCCGCCGAGCTCGCACATCGCGTCGGCGTGACGACGTTTGCCGATCTGTCATTTGGTAGCCTTCCAGGTGGTTACCAGGCCTATCAGACCGTTGCCGCCGATCCGAACTACCCGGTGCGCATCGTTCTCAATCCGATCATCCAGGTCTTCGAAAGCCCGGAGGTCGCGGCAAAGGGCGGTCTCGATGCCCTTACCGAATGGCACAAGACCGATACCGACCGCCTCAGCTTCGGCGGGGTCAAGTTCGTCGTCGATGGATCGATCCAGGGCTATACCGGCCTGTTTCAGTGGCCCGGTTACTACAAGACGTTTGCCAACGGGATCGCGAACATCTCGCAAGACGATCTGACCAAGGGGGTCACCGAGGTTCACAAACGCGGGTTCCAGTCTGTGATCCACACCAACGCCAATGAAGCAACCGAGATGGCGCTCAACGCACTAACGGAAGCTCAGAGGAAATATCCGCAACCGGCGACCCGAAACCGCCTGGAGCACAATCAATACGTGACGCAAAGCCAGTTGCTCAGAATGAAGGAGCTCGGCGTCGCCACCAATCTGTTCACCAACCACATTTATTACTGGGGCGACCTGCACTACTCGACATTCGTGGGACCGGACCGGGCCGAGGACATGAACCCGGCAGGAAGCGCGCAGCGCCTAGGCATTCCCTTCAGCATGCATTCGGACGCCTCGGTCACGCCGGTCAATCCGATCTTCGCCATGTGGACGGCGACGGCGCGCAAGACCATGTCCGGGCGCGTGCTGGGCGAGGCCGAACGCATCACCATTCCGCAAGCGTTGCACGCGGTGACGCTCGGCGCGGCCTACCTGCTCGGGCAGGATGACAAGAAGGGCTCGATCGTAACGGGCAAGCTCGCCGACTTCACCGTCCTTGACCGCAATCCGCTCGACGTCACCTCACCCGATGAGCTGAAGGACATCAAGGTGCTTGGGACTGTCATGGGCGGTAAAGCCTTCCCGGCGGGTGCGCTCACTGAGACCGCGCCTGCTGACAAAGCACCATAGCGAGGTCGGCTGCAAGGATGATCGGTGGTCTGTTCTCGTTGCGCTAACCCCCGTGGTGACTCAAGGCGCTGCAGCGTAAGGAGCTGTCCTAACTATATAATCTGAAAGGAGAAAAATTGGTTGCGGGGGCTCGCAACCGCCTTGATTTGCAACTTCAAGAATTGCTCGCGACAATTCTCCCGACATAGCAAAAACCCAGCAATCCTGCGCGTTGCGGGGGCCTGCAACCACCGAGAATTAACTCTGCCGCCCATAGATATTTGACCGTTGGTATAGCCTGTAGAGGTCCGCATTGGTGCAGATAGCGGACGTCCCTCCCCGCTGGCGCTGAGTCTGCTAAGTGCCAATTTCGGACATTCGCGAGGAGTGGTCCTCATCACCGCTTGGGTGTAAAATTCAGGAACGGCGAGCGGTGGGTACACTTCTCTAGAGGAGATGACTCACATGGAGCGGAGAAACTTAATCCTCAGCCTATTTGCAATCGGATGCTTTATCGCAACTGCTACGCTAATCCCAGGCCTCGGCACCGCTCAGGTAGACAAAGTCAAAGCGGCCATGGCAGATTTGAAAGCGAAAACGGAAAAACTTGGAGCTCCGAAGGTCGAAGGGAAAGACCTGAATTTCGGCACGACGAAAGTGGATAACTCGGTTGTTGATGCAGTCGCAAAGGAACAAGGCGGAGCGGCAACGATCTTCGTGAAGGCTGGCAATGAGTACGTGCGCGTTGCCACGACGGTCAAGAAGGAGGACGGTACAAGCGCGGTCGGAACCGCCCTGGACGTAAAGAAAGCCGCTATTGCAAGGCTCAACAATGGCGAAGCGTACTATGGAGACGCGACCGTTTTCGGCAAGAGTTACGACGCTGGATATGAGCCCATTAAGGACGCCTCTGGTGCGGTCATCGGGGCTTACTTTGTCGGCCAGCCAAAGTAGACCCTAGTTAACACAACAAGGGGCGTTAGCAGGGGTTCGACGCCTCTCTTTTTATGGCAACAGCGGATTGCGAGGTGGGGTCCGAGCAGCATTGCCATGTCCGCTATGGGTCAGTAGCTGACGTCTCGGCAATTTGGCGGCTCGTCCGCTAAGTGCCAGATGCAGTCCTTGCACTTGGCGACACCAGCATTGTCGCGGATATTTGCTACGACGTCACCTCCGGGAGTCGTTCGACTGACAAGGAGCGTGCCAGTGGCCAAACGCTCTGAGATCCCGCTGCTTCGCGACCTGCGCTACCGGCTCGAATATCTGGGTTTGCGCTTCCTGATCGGCATGGTCCGCCTGGTCTCTATCGACATGGCCGCGACCATCTCAGCCAAGGCCTGGCGCTTGATCGCTCCCCTTAACCGCCGCCGGCACAATCGCGCGTTGGCCAATCTGGCGCGAAGACACGATTTCTGCCTATATCGCGCTCGTCTTCTTCCTTCCGCTGCTGATCGACTCCGGCGGCAACGCCGGCTCGCAATCGGCGACCTTGATGGTGCGGGCGCTGGCCACGGGAGACGTGCGGCTTGCTGATTGGGGCTGGATGGTGGGCCGCGAGGTCCTGGTCGCCGGCCTGCTCGGGCTGACCATGGCACTTGCCGTGTCGATGATCGGCATCGTCCGTGCCGGATCGGACATTGCCGTGGTCGTCTCGCTGGCGATGATCGTCATCGTGCTGGTGGGAAGCCTGATCGGCATGTCGCTCCCCTTTATCCTGACACGATTAAAGCTCGATCCGGCGACGGCGAGCGCGCCGCTGATAACTTCGATCGCCGACATCGTCGGGATTCTGATCTATTTCTCGATCGCTACGACCTTCTTGCCGATGGGCGGGTCATAGCTGAGATCCAGGCGCGACCGTACAATCCGATACTTCAAATCAACCGAGGCGCTAAGTCTGATGGATTTCTGGCACGTTGTCGTCCTGGCGATCATTCAGGGCGTAACCGAGTTTCTGCCGATCAGTTCATCGGCTCATCTCATCCTGGCGCCGCGAGTCATCGGGTGGACGGATCAGGGATTGATGATCGATGTCGCCCTGCACATCGGTACGCTCGCCGCTTTGATGCTGTACTTCTACAAGGAGACGGGGCGCATGGCCCGTGGCGCCGTTCAGCTCATAGCGGGTCGCTTCGCCGACGATGATGCACGCTTGGCCTTATATGTCATCGTAGGGACGGTTCCCGTCGTGGTCGCCGGCTTCCTCTTGGAAAAGTCCATTGCGGAGGATTGGCGCAGTCCGCTTCTCATCGCTTGCACCACAATTGCGTTCGGCCTTCTCCTTTGGCTGGCGGACAGATTGGACAAGGACGGCAAGGGTCGTCCATTTTGGGAGATCACCCTCGCCGCGGCGGTGCTGATCGGTCTTGCCCAAGCCTTGTCTCTGGTGCCGGGTGTCAGCCGCTCGGGAATCACCATGACCGCCGCCTTGTTGCTGGGCTTTCAGCGCACCGCAGCCGCACGCTTTTCACTTCTCCTTGCAATTCCAACAACGGCTGCGGCGGGGATACTCTCCGGCTTCAATCTTTGGCGCTCAGGCGATGTGGCCCTGCAATCAGACGCGATTTTGGGAGGCTTGATGGCCTTCGTCTCCGGCTTCGCAGCCATCGCCGGTCTCATGGCGTGGCTGCGGCACGCGACCTTCATGCCTTTTGTGATCTATCGGGTGGTGCTCGGGATAGGAATTCTGCTTCTGCTCAGTCCCGCTTAGCCAAATCTTTCGACGAAGTGTGCTGCCCCGTTGACCAATCGCCGGGCAGCCAATGCATCCCAAGACCCGTGTTTTTCACGTAGTCGCCCTTGTTCCCCGCCTTCCACGCTTCTCATAGCCCAGCGCACCCCCATCGAGAGGTAGACGCGGCCAGCAGCTCGCATCTTCAGTGGGGCCCCGTGTGGCGGAAAGACTTTCTTTTAATGTCCGATCAGGGTCAGAAGCAGACACCACAGCGGGCGGCGAGTTAGTCCGCTTTCGTCTCCAGAGCGGACGTAGGTAGTGAGAAGTTTGCAAACCAAATTGCAAACCAACTGCGCGACACAGCTCGGCATCAGGGATCATAGGTCAGGATCGTCGTAGCTAAATTGACGAACCAGGCGGAAAAGTTAGCTACGAGAGGGCACGGGTCGGCATGATAATCTTAGAGGCTACAGTCGATCACCATGGCGCAGCTCTCACTCCATTGTAGTAGTGCATAGGCTCCCTCTTTGCTTTCATAGCATCGAGAGAGGGGCATTGCCCTAGCCACCCTGCTCACCCGGGCAAAGATGGTTTCCCGAGAAAGGGGATGCCGTATCGGCAACGCTGAGCTTATGCGACGCTTCTGTAGTGTGATAGCGCCGCAGCTTGGGCTAACTGAAGCGTGCCGCGATAGCGATCCCGCTCTTGTTCATTACGGCGACCAGCCATGTCATCGCCGCGATCCATTGCTCTTGAAAAAGCCGTTTCCCGTCAAAATCCAACGGCTCGTTCTCTTGTCCAGCGACGATGTTGCGCCTTTAACTCCCCTCAGAGGACCAAACGGCCGGAAGCCAGCAAGATCATATACTTCACAGTTGAATGCCTCAGCGTACTCTAAGAGGTCAACCACCGCACGCCGCTTATCAGCTTCCGAAACACTTTTGCCCTGAAGCACACGATCGCGGATTTTTTCCGCATCTACGCGCTTTTCGCTTGCCGTCCTGCTTAGCGGCTTGTCGAAAATTTTGCTGAATAAGTCACGAAACTCGGGGCGAGTCATGTGGTGATTGTCCACGGCCTCGCGCGCCAAAGCACCATCTACCCGGTGGCTTTTAATTAGCGCCCCATAAAGGGTCATATGCTCGGCGGTTTCCACCTTAAAGAACAGAGGAAGTTGCGTGCCGCGTGCTAGGATCGACCGGAGCCGCGCACACCCAATGTCGCTCGCGGGCCACTAGGACAAGAGCCTTACATCTCACCGTCGGAGGCAAACCATGAAAAGCTTTCTGTGCGTATCGCTATTGATCCTGCTGATGCCGAGCGCTTACGCCGCCGAATTGCCGGGCGACAGCGTCGACGGGAGCTTCTTGCATGACGCTAACTGCCTCGGATGCCACGACACTGGCATCTACACCCGCAAGGACCGACGCATTCGGTCTTTAGATGCGCTGAAAGGGCAGTTGGCCAACTGCAGTCATATGGCAAACCTACAATTCTCCGCGATCGAGATGCAGAACATCATCAAGTACCTGAACGATCAGTTTTATCAATTCCCCTGAGGGAGGCTACGTCAGCCGCTTGACCAGCTCGGCGCTCGCGCTTCTCGCGCTAGAGCACGCGGTCGAGAATGCGCGCGTCGGGCCGCTCCGACTTGTCCTCGGCCTTCGGCGGTGCCATCAAAGGCCGGATCGCGGACCTGCTCGGGAGTCACGGGGGCAGATTTGACGGCCTTGGCAGCAGCTTTGCAAAGCTGTTCCGTAGAAAAAGCCCTCAATCACTGTAGTGGACAAAGTGCGATCCGTGTCCCAGCCCGCTGCCCAAGCAATCGATATGATAAGCAGCCCCTCCACAATCAACATTATAGGGCAGTCGCGCCGTCATTCCACGGGCATGGCGCCAACAGGAATGTTATCCTAATGGCAAACTGAGACACTACCCAGCCAGGGGCAGCGTTGCAGTAAAACCAGCTTTCAGCTTATATTTCGCTGAAGTCGTCGGACAGGGTCACCGAAGATGCATAGGCAAGGAGACGTCGCCAAACTCCTACGCGGCGCCGGTCTCAGATCCACGCGGCAACGCGTGGAGCTGGCTCATCTCCTCTTTGCTGGGGGCGACCGCCACGTCACGGCTGAGGCGCTGCATGAGGAGGCTCTGGCGCGCAAAGTGCCGGTATCGCTCGCCACAGTGTACAACACGCTGCACCAATTCACCGAAGCCGGCCTCTTGCGCGAGGTGGCGGTGGAAGGCGCCAAGAGCTATTTCGACACCAATACCTCGAATCACTATCACTTCTTCTGCGAGCACTCGGGCAAGCTCATAGACATTGCGACCGGATCGATCCGCATCAAGGCGCTGCCCGCAGCGCCGGACGGCATGGTCATCTCCCGCGTCGATGTGCTCGTCAGGCTCGTGGACAAACCCACCCGATAGGCAGAGACGAGGCTACTTCACTTCTTCCCCGCGATAGGCGCCCAAGAACTAGTAGTTTCACGGTCACTGACCGAGGTAGCGATCTCGTTTCCCGACTCTCTCACTTTGGTGAAGGATGGCGGCTTCTACGGTTGGCCGTTTAGCTATTGGGGCCAGCATGTAGATGATCGAGTTGAACTCCGGCACGCGGAGTTCGTGGCGAAATCATTCCTGATTACGCGCTTGGTAACCACACGGCCCCACTGGGATTGACATTCTCCGCAGGGACGGCGACGCCGGATAAATACCGGAATGGCGTTTTCATTGGGCAATACGGCTCCTGGAACCGCATACCTAAAAGCAGACACAAGGTGATTTTTGTGCCATTCGCCGATGGGCGTCCCTCCGGGCAGCCGACTGATATCTTGACCGGTTTCCTCAATGAAGACGGCGAAGCGTTTGGTCGTCCGGTCGGCGTTGCCATAGCCGATCTCGGAGCATTGCTTGTGGCGGACGACGTCGGCAACGTGATTTGGCGGTGACAACGGCGCGTGATGCGACGCAAACTCCGACCGGGACTCGGCCTTCATGCCGTGAGCATCCCTTGCGAGAGGAATTCGGCGATAGGTGATTGATCGGTCCGCCCGCCCAGCAAGGGTTGGCTTTCCAGGAGATTGCGCAAGGGGGCTCGCGACGTAAACCTATGCAAGGAACCGTACTTCTTGCGCGCATCTACGACGGGGGACATGATGTTGCAGGCAAACGGGACTAAAGCTCCTGACTTGGAGGAAACGAGAATGAACGTCGCGGCAATTCTGAAGCTGAAGGGCCGGAGGGTCGTAACGACCAGCTCGGACACGTCGCTGCTCGACATTACCAAGCAGCTTCGCACGCATGGCATCGGCTGCATCGTCATTACCTGCTCAGGTAGCAAAGTCATTGGCATCGTATCGGAGCGCGACATCGTGCGGGAGATCGCAAGGGCCGGTTCCAAGGTTCTTAAGGAGCCGGTCGAGACCTGCATGACTAAGGCTGTTGTGACCTGCCGCGAATCCGACACCATCGACAGGCTGATGGCGGAGATGACGGCGCACCGGTTCCGCCACATGCCGGTGGTCGAGAGAGGCCGGCTGATCGGCCTCGTCTCCATCGGTGACGTGGTCAAGATGCAGATCGCTGAAGTCGAGATGGAAGTAGCTTCAATGCGGACCTACATCTCAACTAGTTAAGCGGCGAGCCCCGCATCACGACCTTGAGCTCGTCGATTCATCCCGGGGAGTGCGCCAAATCTCGAAGTGTAAGAGGGCGCGATTAATTCTTTGCTTGGCCTCCCGATCAGGCCGTGGGTCCGCGCTTCGATGATCTTTACGCAGTGAAAACCTACGTGTAGTCTCGAACGCATCGTCAATAGAACGAGGACGTCGAAGAGCACTACCGTGAAATCGCCCCAGCGGGTGTATCTGTGGAATGGCGCATACGTTTGCATGCTAGGAGACTGGGCACAATGAGTTTGACGCGCCGCGATATGTTGATGGCCGCCTGTGTCGGGAGCGCAGCACTCGCCAGCGCTTTCCCCTCGCCCGGGAGCGCCCGCGCCCAAGACGATACCGCGCAGGACGATACAATAGACCTCATCGAGCGGCTCACCGGACAGACCCCAACTTTGTCGGACCGCCTACATCTGGTGATGCCAGCGGTGTTTCCAACCGGCTATACGGTGCCGATGGACCTCGACATCGACAGCCCGATGACCGCGGACGACCATGTGCGGCGCATTCGCGTGTTCGCGCCACAGAATCCGCTTATCGAGGTCGCCAGCTTCAATTTTGTCCCACAGCGCAGCATCGCCCGCGTGTCGACGCGCATCCGCCTCGCTAAGCCACAATATGTCGTGGCGGTCGCCGAGATGAATGACGGCATGTTGCTGATGACCAAGACCTTTGTCGACGTGGCGACCAATGGCTGTATCTAACGGCCACAAGGGAGGCTGACAATGACCGCCCCGAAACCACGAGTGCTCGTACCAAGCGCTGCGGCGAAGGGCGAAGTCATTCGGGTCAAGACCATCATCAGCCATCAGATGGAGACGGGATTGCGTCACGATGCTCAAGGGCAGGTGATCCCGCGCAAGATCATCAACAGGTTCGTTTGCCGGTATGCCGGAGTCGTGGTGTTCAGTATGGATCTCCACGAGGCAATTTCGGCCAACCCTTTTATCGAATTCTACCTGCGCGCGACCGAGAGTGGTCGGCTCGAATTCATCTGGGAGGAGGACGGCGGCGGCGGCTATCAATTGGAACACCAACTCGCGGTGGCTTGACGATGGCGTGGCAGTTGACGCTTGCGGAGACGTTCAGCCTCCGGCCCGGGAGGACGCCGTGGCGAGGGAGCAAGGCCGATGACACAAACGATCGCGAACGGTGCACGCCGGATCATTGCGCTGTTGATGGCAACAAGCCCATTTGTGTTCGTCGCTTATCCGGGCGCCGTGGCAGAGAACAATAGAGGGGCTCAACTCGCCGCGATGTGCGCGTCTTGCCACCGTCTCGACGGCCGAGATGAAGGTATTCCCACGATCATTGGGCTCGACCCAAAGAAGCTGATCGAAACGATGGAGGCTTTCAGGTCCGGCAAGCGAGTGAGCCAGATCATGAACGTGGTCGCGCGCTCACTCAGCACCGAGGAGATCGCCGCACTGGCAGAGTATCTCGCTGTGCAACAGAGGGGATCGGAGCGGCCATGAACTGCTGGACACGTCGCCAATTCGGCTACCTTGCGGGAGCAGCGTGCCTCACGGGGCTCGCTCCGCGTGTCGCGCGAAGCCAAGCGAAGTCTCGAGTCGTCGTCATCGGCGGCGGCATCGGCGGGGCGACAGTGGCAAGATATTTGGCGGCGGGCGCTGGAATGATCGAGGTGACGCTGGTCGAGCCAAAGTTGCGTTATGCGACCTGCTTTTTCAGCAGCCTCTATCTCGCCGGGATGCGCTCGTTCGAATCGCTTACTCATGGTTATGAGACGCTGGCGCAACGATACGGGATCAACGTCATCCACGATGCCGCGGCGACGATCGATCCGGTGGCAAAGACGGTTGCTCTAAAAGGCGGGAGCAAGCTCCCCTACGACCGGCTTGTGCTTGCCCCGGGCATCGCCTTCAAATTCGGCGCCATCGAGGGCTATGACCAGGCCGCGACTGAGATCATGCCCCACGCCTGGATTGCCGGGCCACAGACCGAGTTGCTGCGAAGGCAACTCGAAAGCATGGAGGATGGCGGCCTGTTTCTGATCGTCGCTCCCCCAAATCCTTTCCGTTGCCCGCCAGGTCCTTATGAGCGCGCTTCGCTCGTCGCGTATTATTTCAAGCAGTTCAAACCGAAGTCCAAGATATTGATCCTCGATGCGAAGGACAGCTTCTTCGAGCAGGAGCTGTTTCAGGACGCTTGGGCCCGCCACTACCCCGGAATGATCGAGTGGCTGCCGCGCCAATTCACCGGAGGCATCAAGTCGGTCGACGTCAAGCGCCTATCGGTGGAGACCGTGGGCGAGACCTTCAAGGCCGCGGTCGTCAATTTCATCCCGCCGCAAATGGCCGGCGAGCTTACACAGCAGGCGGGTCTCGCGGATCAGTCGGGCTGGTGTCCAATCGAGCCGACGAGTTTCGAGTCGAAGCTACAGCCCGGAATCCACATCATCGGCGATGCCATCAATTCCGGAGAGATGCCTAAGTCGGCCTTTTTGGCCAACAGCCAGGCCAAGGTCTGTGCCTTCGCCATCGCCGCGGCCCTTACCGGTTCCGACCGCTTTGCTCCGCATTTGTTCAACACCTGCTTCACGTTTCTTGCCGCCGACGACGCGGTGAGCGACGCCATCGCGTTCGAGCCCACGGAGGGGACAATCAAGATCAGCGAGATCCTCATCAGTCAGGTGGGCGAGGACGCCGAGAGGCGCCGGCAGGTGGTGCAGGCGGCAAACGGCTGGTATGCCGCATTCACCCACGATGTGTTCGGCTGATTTTGAGTCGCTCAGCTCCGCTCGATCGCGGGACCAGCCATCACCGGCATGCCGAGACCGCGGCTGACGCTGTCAGGCTCCGCGCTCAGCGGGTGCTCGGGTATCACCGACAAAGCAGGATCGGGCAGCCGAGACAGCTGCAGGGAATTGATGATCAGGAGTAGGCTTGAACTCGCCATGACCGCAGCCGCCAGCACCGGCTGCAGGACCCCGAGCGCGGCAAGCGTCAGGGCGATGAGGTTGTAGCCAAACGCCCACAAGAGGTTGGTGAGGATGGTTCTCCGGACCTTGCGGGCTACAGCGATAACCCACGGCAGCATCCACAGCCCGCCCGGGGGCAGCACGAGAGATGCTGTCTCGCGCGCGAGATCGGTAGCGGAGCCGACGGCGATACCAACATCGGCGTCGGCCAGGACCGGTCCATCGTTAAGGCCGTCGCCGACCATCGCCACCACCTCGTAACTTTGCCGGTACTGATCGAGCGCAGCCCGCTTGGCCTCCGGCGACAGGCAAGCTTGCAGGTCCTCGATCCCGACCACGGCGGCAACCCGCCGCGCCGCTGGCGCGAGATCGCCGGTCAAGAGCGTAACATGCAGCCCGAGGCTGCGCAGTGCCTCAATCGTCGAATGCGCCTCGGGAAGGGGCGTGTCGTCGAGGGACAGCACGGCATGGACCCGCCCGGACCATCCGACATAGATCACCGAATGACCGCTCGCCTCCAGCGACCGCGCCTGCTCGCGCAGAGCCGACGCCAGTGACCAGCCGAGGTCGCCCATCAAGGCGCTGTTCCCGGCGGCCATCGGCTGACCATCGGCATTGCCCAGGATGCCGCGACCGGGCACGGCGCGAACATCGGAAGTCACAACCGGCTCGAGGCCCCGCGCTGCAGCCGCCATAATGATGGCGTGAGCCAGCCCATGTTCGGAATGGCGCTCAAGCCCGGCGGCCCGGGCAAGCACCTCGTCGGTCCCTACCCCGTCGCTCTCGATGCCGACGATGCGCGATCTGCCCGAAGTCAGCGTACCGGTCTTGTCGAAGGCGAGTAACCTGGTGCGGGCGAGGGCCTCGAGAGTGCCGGGATCGCGGACAAGGCAGCCGCAGCGGGCCAGCCGCCCGATGCCGAGCGAGGTCGCCAGCGGTGCGGCGAGGCCCACCGCGCATGGACAAGCAACCACGAGCACCGCGAGCCCAACCAGCAGCGCTTGATCGAATGGTATCAGTTGCGCCCAATAAGCGACCGTCAGTCCGCCGAGGATAAGAACGAAAGGCACAGAGACGCCAACCACCCGGTCGGCAATGCGCTGGATCGGGCTGCGGCGGGACAGCGCATCGCGTACGGACCGGCAAATCTGCGCCCAACGGGTCGCGGACCCCGCGCCGCTGCTTTGGATCAGCAGCGGTCCGTCGAGATTGATGCTGCCGGCGATCACTGCCGAGCCGACGCGTTTGGCAACCTGGCGGCTCTCTCCGGTGATCACGGCTTCATCGGTGTGGGACAAGCCCTCGATAACCACACCGTCGACCGGAACGCGCTCGCCCGGTTTAACCCGCACCAGCATGCCGGCGCCTATGTCACGCACCGGGCGGCGGGACTCTGTCCCCTCATCGACAACGGTCGCGCACTCGCTTTCGGCCGCCAAGAGAGGTTCGAGGTCGCGCGCCGCCTTGGCGCGGCCAGCCGCCTCGATATAACTGCCGATGGTAAACAGCATCAGCACCATGGTGGCAGTGTCGAAATAGACCTGCTCGCTGCCCTCGATGGTGGCGAAAATGGAATAAGCGTAGGCGGCACCGACGCCGAGGACCACGAGGGCCGAGGAGGTCACGCGCCCCTGTGCGGCATGCGCCCAGGTCTCGCGCAGATATGGCTCGCCGAGAATCACCAGCGCCGGCGTCGCGAAAATCCACAGCAGCAGGTGAATCCAAGGGAGCAGCCACGCATCGGCGCCGCTGAAGGTCCCCGCATAGAGCACGAGGCTGATCAGCATGATGTTCATCGTGAGAAAGGCGCCAACGCCCAGCCGAATGAGCAACCAGGCGGCCTCCCACTCCTCGCTCTTGCCGTGCTTCACCTGAAAGGCGATGCAGCAGCCATAGCAGCAGAACGCACAGTCCTCGCCGTTCACCGTCCGCTGCATCGCGCGCAAGCCGATCGGCAGCAAGCAATGGCTGCAGAGATTATCGCCCCGTTCAGTCATCCGGGACCTCCTGCCAAGGCATGGACGTGGGCGGCGAAGGGGAGGACGCCACGGCTGAGTGTGATCAAGCCGAGCACCAGGATAAAGCTTCCGGCCAGCCACACGCCACGTTGCCGCCATGCCGGCGCCAGCATCCGGCCGACGCCGCCCATCATCAACATCGCGGGAAAGGTCCCCAATCCGAATGACAACATGACGAGAAAACCGGGCAACGCGCCGGCGGTGCTTGCCGCCTGAGCGGCGAAAGCATAGACCAGCGGACACGGGAGGAAGCCGTTGAACACGCCAAAGGCAACCGGGGCGGCAGGACTTGGTGACTTCAGCAGGCTGCGCAAGGACACGGCGAGGGTGCTCCCACCAAAGCCGACGGCCACACGATGAAAGCCCTGGAGCAGGCCGAAAAACTG
>JBBDYM010000042.1:0-16475 GCA_040901485.1 Methyloceanibacter sp. | reverse complement strand
CTTACCAGCGCGAAAACAGACCGCGCGGGAAATTTCTTGGCTCCGGATCGAAGACCCTTCTTGCCTCGCGCGTGGCACTGCGCGTGTGGCGCTTGACCTGCTTGGGCGCCACCGTTGTCCGCGCCGCCTGTTCGGATTCCTGTATGGTCTCGGCCACGACCGGGACGTCCTTGGTCAGCACGATGAAATCGTCGCCGTCGGGCAAAATGGCGGTATCTAGGCTGATATCGCCGATGATGAAGGTCGAACCCGGCGTCAAAACCGCAGCGAGTTTCTGGCTGAGCTCATCAGGGATCTGAAGACGGTCGAGCGCGCTCGCCGCATCCCCGCCTTCGAGGCTCATGGCCAGCCACGCGATCTCATCCTCTCCAGGAGACGGGTTCATGTGGGTAAGGACATGGGTGCCGAGCGACCGGTCGGGATCGCTGAACGCGACCGGCGCATCGAATAGGCGGCTGTAGCCCTGGCGCACGAAGAGATGGCCGGCGGACGGCTCTTCCTTTCCGGCCGCCTTGTAGATGGCAGTTGCCAGATCTTTGGTGAGGGTTCCCGTCTCAGGCAGGTTGTTCGCCTTTTGGAACGAGCTGATCGCGGCCCGCGTCTGTCTGCCAATAATGCCGGTGAAGTTCTGGCGGGCGAGATAGCCCATCTCGGAGAGGGTATATTGCAGGCTGATAAGCCGGTCGCGCAGCGTCCGCCTGGTCACGAGGATGCGCAGCGCCGTCGCGCTGCTTGCATCGGTCACGATGGAATCGTTTCCGGCTTCCAGCGAGGCGAAGGCGGAGACCGGTTGCGGAAGATTCGGATGGTCGATTCTCGCCGGCGCGATCTGATCGTCCGCCACGATGACATTCATGCCGCGTTCCGTCATCTGGAAGAGCTTGATGGCGAAGGACAAAGGCAGCCTGATGCAGCCATGCGAGGCGGGATAGCCGGGCACGTCTCCGCCGTGAAGCGCGGTTCCCGATCGGGTCAGGCGTTGCATCCAGGGCATCGGCGCGTTGCTGTACATGTTCGAGTGATGGTAGCGGCGCTTATCCAGGATGCTGAACACACCGGCCTTGGTTTCGTGGTCCGCCATGCCGGAGGAAATCTCGGATGTCTCGATGAGCCTGGTGCCGCGATAGACGTCCAGCTTCTGATGACGAAGCGACACGACGAGAGTCATCGGCGCATCGCTCGGTTCCTCGGCGAGGGGGGTATCGGCCGGAGCCTCGCGCAGGCGAATGGTGACGACCCTGTCGACCGGACGTAGACTGGTCTGCTTTAGCGAGGCGAGCCGCACTTTGGGCGCCTCCTCCTCGACCGCCGGCACTGTGTCAGGTCGGATGTCTTCGACGGCGAGGTCCGGCATAAGCAGTCGCAAGGTAGTGGTGCGTAATCCCATCTCGACCGGCGGCGACTTATCCTGAGGTTCATCCAAAATTGAGGGCGCAGGACGCACCGCTTGACGGGGCTCGCCCAACGCAGCCAAAACGATTGGCCGCGAAGATGCGGTCTCGGCATCACGCGCGGGATCTCCCGGCGTCTCGTGTGTAAAGGCGCGCTTCGCCACGGTTAGGGCCGGACCTGCGGCGGAGGCCAGGCTGAGTTCGGGCATAGTGGGCGTGACCGGCGGCAAAAGCGGCACGGCCGTGCTGTTTTGTTTCATGGCAATGCCGATGACCACGAATGTCCACAACGCGGCTGCCGCGACCCATGGCGCGCGACTTTTGAAAAGCCGTAGGGATGAATCACGCACCGTACGCGCCGCCGCTGCTGCTGGCGGAGGAGCGGCACTCAGGGCTGCCTTCTTGGGTCTTGCCTTACTACTTGTGCTTCCGATCTGGCGTCTTGCCGAGGACCAGGAGACCGTCCCCGCAAGATGCGGTGACAGGATCGTCGAATCATCGCCCTTTGCCTCTTCGAGCTGGGCGTTGGTGAGATTCTTGGCGTGATACAGGCTCGCGCCGGCAAGATTGGCGCCTTTGAGTTTGGCGTCTGCCAAGTCTGCGTGATCGAGCCTGGCATGGCTGAGGTTCGATGCGGCGAGATTGGCGCCGCGCAACCGGGCATGGAGCAGGTCGGCTCCGGACAAATCGGCTCCCTCGAGGTCGGCATCCGTCAGATTTACCGAGCGCAAACGTGCGCCGCGCAGATTGGCCTTGTTCAAGATGGCACCGGTCAGATCGGC
Source organism: Methyloceanibacter sp. (assembly GCA_040901485.1). Lineage (GTDB taxonomy): Bacteria > Pseudomonadota > Alphaproteobacteria > Rhizobiales > Methyloligellaceae > Methyloceanibacter. Next base: position 14,302 of record JBBDYM010000042.1, on the reverse strand, counting down.
GTGATCGAGCCGTGCGTTGCGCAAATTCGCGGCGCTGAGATTGGCCCGGTTTAAGCGACCATGACAAAGATCGGCGCCGCTGAGATCGGCGCGTTCGAGGGTGGCGGCGGAAAGACAGGCGGAGCGTAACGACGCCTCATGCAACAGGGCGGACTTCAGGTTGATGGGTCCGCCATGCTCCGGCCCCATCTGACGCTCTCCGGGACGGAGCCCGAGGCCATTCAAATCAGGAATGATTGACTGGTTTTTGTCCCGCCATCTGTTCCACGCAGCGGGCCCTTGGCGGAAAATCTCGACATGACTGCGTGAGTTGCGTGGGTGCGCACCCTTACCCACCGATGACTCGATGCGCTTGAGTTTTGACCGGTACGAGGCGTCTTCCGCCGAAGAGCGCCGATGTGGCTGATGGGCCATTACTCAGTCTGGTTACGCTACTAACGCTACTGATGGATGACTTTAACTCCCATGCGCATGAGGTGGCAAGGAGCGGGCCTCCCGTCGAGGCGAATGCCGGGTCCCTGCGCTTTCTCCGCCACAGTGCCATCCATGCGAGCGCATGTTCATGTGAGCAGATCGATGCCCCACGAGGCCTCTAAGTCACTGATTTGGTTGTCTTGGAGAGATGCCGATCTAGACAATATTCTCGTTATTTTTTCTCGGCGCGTTAGCTCTCGATGCTTCACAATTTGACCGCTGACTTGGTCAATAGTCGATCGATCTTTCTGCCGGCGTGAAAGGTGCTGGAATGCGTATATGCCGATACGGCGTTGTGGTCCTGACCGGCCTCGCGCTTCTCCTGTTGGCGTCGACCCGTGACGAGAGTTCGGGCGAGGAGAACCCCGCAAGAGGGCGGATCGAGGCGACTTATCGCGTCGACTGGGCCGGCATGAATCTGGGCGAGTTCCAATTGAACGCGGCGTTCAAGGGTTCCGCCTATGAAATGCAGGCCAAGGGAGAATTTTCCGTGCTCGCGGGTCTCGTCTACCGCGCGTCGGGCACGACCACGAGCAGTGGCAAGCTGACGAGACTTGGGCCCAAGCCAGCGCGCTTCACGCTGAACTATAAAGGCGGGGACAAAAGGGAGACGCGTCTCATGCGCTTCACGGGCGGGACGGTCAAAGTCTCCATAGCCCCGCGCAAGAGACAGAACCCGCATAACCGCATACCCGTGACCAAGGAGCAGCTTGCGAATGCGCTCGATCCGCTGACCGCGGCCTTCTTATATGCGCGCTACGATGGTCCACGCGGCGATCTCAAGGTCTGTCATCAGACCGTGCCGGTGTTCGACGGCAAGCAGCGCTTCGATATCGTGCTCACCCCTAAACGCGCCGATAGGCTGGACGCGACCAAGGGACCGGTGGGCCTGTCCGGTCCCGTGGCGGTCTGCCAGGTGAAGTTCAAGCCGATCGGCGGCTATCGTCCCGACCATCCCGGCATAAAGCTCATGTCCGAGACGGATGAGATCGAAGTCTGGCTGGTGCCTTTGCCGCGCACGCCCCTTTACGTGCCCTACCAGATTTTCGTGCCGACGGCCTGGGGACGCGGATCGGTCACGCTCACCGAAATCAAGATGAATCTCGATGGCTGACGTTCAGCTTTTTCAGCGAGCTTGAGAAAGCACGGTCTCAGGACGGGAGAGATCCCGGGCCTCACATTGAGAAGGTGCCTACCAATCGACTTGGGCGCGTGCGCCGAAGCCTTTGATCGTCGCTCCGTTATCGAGGTTGGCTCCGTTCATCAAGCCGCCGTCGATATCGGATTCGCTGTATTGAAACTGGAAACGCGTGTGGTTGTTGAGCCACCAGTTGAGGCTGATCAGCCAAGTCTTCTGCTCGCCGCACAAGTCGCAGGCGGCGATGTTGACGGCTTTGTCGGTCAGATCGAGAACGTCGTATCTGCCGGCGAGCTGCCAGGCGCCGTAGCCGCCCTTGAAGACCGGATTCTTGACCTTGGGCCGGCCGATCACACCCTTCTGATAGGTTTGCGATTCACCGGTCAGGAACCAGTTGGCCTCGACATACCAACCGTCATAGGTCGGGTTGGGGTTGATGCCGAAGATCGGTGAGGAGTCAGCCTTCAATTGCGTGTATTCGCCCTGCACCGAGAAGGATTTCCAGATCAGGAGGCCCTCTAAACCCCAAAAGGTATCCTTATCGAAGATAGCGGGCGTTGACACGAAGCGGTCGGCGAGATGCAGATCCGCTCCGCGCGCTTGGTAGCGGAAGAACTGATCGTTCGGCGGAATCGGGTCGCCGCGCAGATCCTCTGCCCCTTCGCGCGTGCGCCAACTCGCGCCGGCGTGAAACACCTTACCCTCCTGATTGATTGGCGCGAGTGTCAGGCGCGCCGAGCCGGTCTTGACGTCTTGCAGCCAGTTTTCCTCTTCGGCGACCCGCGGCCCAAAAATTCCGGCCGACAATGTGTAATGATCCTTGGCGTAGATCGCGCCGGCGCCGATCTGGCGGTCGAGCGTCCAGGCTTCCTGGAAAGCGGCACGCTCAAGGAAGGTAAGGTAGTTTGAGCTTTCCAAATGCTCGAGGCCGTTAAATGTCTTGAAGTTGCCGAAGCGCAGACCAAGATCCTCGGCCAAGCCCGTATATTCCAGATAGGCATCCTTGAGCGACGTCGCATCGTTAGCGAAATCAACCTCGACGATGTATTTCACGTCGGCCCAAACGACGCCTTCGATGCCGAGACGAGCGCGCCTGATATCGGCAGCGCTGACATCAGGGGCGCCAGTAATCCGCTCATCCTGATCGATGGCGTTGTAGTCTGCCTGAAGGCGGCCACGGACCTTCATCTTGAACTTGCCGTCCGCGCTGGAGAGTTCCGGTGCCCCGCGCCATTTCACGTCCAGATCCAGATCATCGCCGCCGCCGCCACCGCTCTTGGCACTGGCTTGCGCCGCTGACGCAGCGGCCTTGGCTTTCTCGACCTCTTTTTGCAGAGCGTATATCTGCGACTGCAAAGCCCTGAGCTGGGCTTCGATCGCGTTGCTATCCTGTGCGACCGCTAGAGTGCTCAATGCCAGAACGGAAATGACGCTCGCCCCGGCGAGCAAATAGCGACTCTTGTCCCTGATGAGTCCCACGATCATGACCCCTCTCCATTCTGCTTGCCGTGGTCCCTATAAGTCTATAAACTCTACCTAGTATATATAGAATATCAAGTGCCTTTGATTTCAAAGTTTGGAGCCACTTTAGAAAGCCATTCTCAAGGTTTCACGCTTGGAGGAGTAGAATTAGATTATGGTTAACAATCCGCTAACGCCTTGGGCGGCGCTAGCATTCCCAGCGTTTAGGGGAGTTGGGGTGACAGGAGCACCCCCTTGCCAGACCGTAGTGGGGCTTGCTGGCGGTGCAGGCGCTACCGGTAAAGCTGCCAACGGCGGGGAAGCACAGTGATCCGGTCCTTAAGGTTCGGCTCAAAGTCCGCCGGCAGGTCGATTTCGACCCGCTCCCGCCGCTCTCCCACTTCAAGCTCCACGCGGCGCGATCCGCCGTGGCGCCGTTGCATCGACACCATGCCGGGGATGCCGCCGGGCAGATCGTCAGCGACCTCAACGTCGTGAGGGCGGAAATAGAGATTCGTCGGACCGGATGGGGCATCCTTGGCGATGAGATCGAGCTGTCGACCCTCGAACCAGATCTTGCCTTTCTCGACGTTGACCGGCAACGCGCTCGATTCCCCGATGAACGAGAACACGAAGGGCGAGTTCGGCTGGTCGTAGATCTCGTCAGGCGTACCGATCTGCTCGATGCGGCCCTGGCTCATAACCACCACGCGGTCGGCGAGTTCGAGCGCTTCCTCCTGGTCGTGGGTGACGAACACGGTGGTGTGCCCGGTCTTGTCGTGAATTTCGCGGAGCCAGCGGCGGAGGTCGCGGCGCACCTTGGCGTCTAGCGCGCCGAAGGGCTCGTCGAGCAACAACACGCGCGGCTCGATGGCAAGCGCGCGGGCGAAAGCCACGCGCTGACGCTGGCCGCCTGAGAGCTGCGCCGGGTAGCGCTTCTCCAGACCGGAAAGCTGCACGAGATCGAGCAATTCGAGCGCGTGGCGCCTGATCTCCTTCCGGCTCGGACGTCTCGATCGCGGTCGCACGCGCAAGCCAAACCCGATATTTTCGAGCACCGTCATGTGGCGGAAGAGGGCGTAACTCTGGAACACGAGCCCGACATTGCGATCCTGCACGGTGAGCTTCAGCGCATCCTCGCCGTCGAATAAAACGCGTCCCGAGGTGGGGATGTCGAGGCCGGCAAGAATTCGGAGCAGGGTGGTCTTTCCCGAGCCGGACGGTCCAAGCAGAGCCACGAGCTCGCCAGGATGGATGTCGAGCGAAACGCCATGCAAGGCAGGCGTTATGCCGAACGTCCTGACGACGTCTTCAACGGTAACCTGCATCGGCTTTTCCCAGCCACCCCTGGACGCCAACGAGCCCACGGACGGATAATTCACCTCATTTCCTACCAAAGCGTCCATGGTTTTCTCCTAGTGGCGGTTCGAGCCGGCGATTTGGTCGGCATAGCGCCATTCGAGCACGACCTTGATGACGAGCGTAACGAGAGCAAGCAGGGCGAGCAGGGAGGCGACGGCGAAGGCCGCGCCGAAATTGTACTCGTTGTAGAGAATCTCGACATGGAGCGGCATGGTGTTGGTCTTGCCCCGGATGTGACCGGACACCACGGACACCGCGCCGAACTCGCCCATGGCGCGCGCGTTGCAGAGGATCACGCCGTAGAGCAGCGCCCATTTCGCGTTGGGCAGCGTCACCAGCCAGAAAGTCTTCAAGCCTGACGCGCCGAGCGACAGCGCGGCCTCCTCGTCGCCAATGCCCTGCTCCTGCATCAGCGGCACGAGCTCGCGGGCGACAAAGGGGAAGGTGACGAAGATGGTGGCAAGCACGATGCCCGGCACGGCGAAGATGATCTGGATATCGTGCTCGCGCAGCCAGGGACCGAAATAGCCCTGGAGCCCGAACAACAGCACAAAGACAAGTCCCGAGATCACGGGCGAGACCGAGAAGGGAAGGTCTATGAGCGTGTTGAGGAAGCTCTTGCCCGGGAACTCGAACTTGGCGATGGCCCAGGACGCGGCGATGCCGAACAGGACATTCGCCGGCACGGCGATGGCGGCGACGAGCAAAGTGAGCCTGACCGCGGCCAGCGCGTCGGGTTCGGTGACGGCCGCCCAATAGGCCCGAAGACCGGCGCGAAATGCTTCGATGAACACGGAAAAGAGCGGCAGGAGCAGGAACAACGTCAGGAAGATGATGGCGATCGCGATCAAGGCGATCCGTACCGGACGCCGCTCGGTGGTGACGGAGCGGGCGCGATCCTCAGCAATGAAATCGAGGCCAAGGGAAACGTCGCTCATTGCGCGAATCTCTGCCGTTGCCAGGCCTGGATGAGATTGATGACAAGAATGATCGCGAAGGCGATGAACAGCATGGCGGCGGCGATGGCCGTGGCGCCGGCATAGTTAAACTCTTCGAGCTTGATGACGATGAGCAGTGGCGCAATCTCCGAGACATACGGAATATTGCCGGCGATGAAGATCACCGAGCCGTACTCGCCGACCGCACGCGCGAAAGCCAGCGCAAAGCCGGTCAAGATCGCCGGCAACAGCGCCGGCAGCATGACGCCAAACACCGTCTGGCGCCTGCTGGCGCCGAGCGAGGCGGCTGCCTCCTCGATCTCGCGCTCGAAGTCCTCGAGAACCGGCTGCACCGTGCGTACGACGAAAGGCAAGCCGATGAAGACCAGTGCGATGCCGATCCCGGTCGGCGTATAGGCGATCCTGATGTCCCAGTGTGCGAACAGACTGCCGATCCAGCCGTTTTGGGCATAGATGGCGGTCAGTGCGATACCCGCAACCGCAGTCGGCAAGGCGAAGGGCAGATCCACGATGGCGTCCAGCAAGCGCCTGCCGGGGAAGCGATAGCGGATCAACACCCAGGCGACGATCACGCCGAAGATGACATTGATGATCGCGGCAATGAGAGAGATGACGAAGCTCACGCGCAACGCGGCAAGCGTGCGCGGCTCGGTGACGATCTGCCAAAAGCCACTGACCCCCAGCGAAGCGGCGTAGAGGATCAGCGCGGCGAGTGGGATCAAGACGATGAGCGACAGATAGGTCAAGGTGAAGCCGAGCGCCAACCCGAAACCGGGTATGACACTCGGCTGCCTCAACGCTAGGCCGCGGGCGCCGGCCATTCGCGTTATTCCCCCTTAGTTAAGTTTAGTTCGTGGATTTCGGTTGATAGATCTGATCGAACAAGCCGCCTTCGGCGAAGTGCTTCTCTTTCACCTTCGTCCACCCGCCGAACAGCGGATCGTCGATGGTCACGAGCTTCACCTCGGGAAAGCGCTTGGCATCTTCCGGATCGGCGAACTCAGGCTTGTAGGCCCGGTAGTAATTCTTGGCGATTTGCTTCTGGGCTTCCGGCGTATAGAGGAACTCCAGATAGGCTTCGGCCGCTTTCCGCGTACCCTTGGCATCGACGACCTTGTCGACCACGGCAATCTTAGGCTCTGCTTTGATGGAGAGCGGAGGTACGACAATGTCGAACTCGTCGGGACCAAGCTCTTGGATGGCCAGGAAGGCCTCATTCTCCCAGGCGAGCAGAACGTCGCCCAGCTTGCGCTGCACAAAGGTCGTGGTCGAGCCGCGAGCGGCGGTATCGAGCACCGGCACGTTGCCGTAGAGCTTCCGCAAGAACTCCTTGTTCTTCTCCTCGTCGTGGCCGTATTTGCCATCGGCGAAGGCCCAGGCCGCCAGATAGTTCCATTGCGCGCCGCCCGAGGTCTTCGGGTTCGGCGTGATCACCTCGACGCCCTCCTTGACCAGGTCGTCCCAGTCCTTGAGGCCTTTGGGATTGCCCTTGCGCACCAGGAACACGATGGTCGAGGTGTAGGGCGAGCTGCCATTGGCGAGGCGTGAACGCCATTTGGGGTCGGTGAGGCCGGCCTTGGCGACCTGGTCGATGTCGCCTTCAAGCGCCAGGGTCACCACGTCGGCTTGCAGACCGTCGATGACGGCACGGGCCTGTTTGCCGGAGCCGCCATGCGATTGGTCAATCTTGATGTCCTCTCCGGTGTTCTTCTTCCAATGCTTGATGAAGAGCGGATTGACGGCCTTATAAAGCTCGCGGGTGGGGTCGTAGGAAACGTTGAGCAGGGTGGTATCGGCGAGCACGGCGCTCACCGCGAAAGATGTGGCGATAAATACCGCGCCAGCGGCAAGGGTGCTTCGAAGTGTCGTCATGACTGCGATCTCCTCTATGCGACCCAGAAACTCTACTTAGTCAGTCGTGTTTTTCAAGCCGCCGCCATACCATAGTTTCGCCATGGACTGAATCCCCGTTCGCTCAAAACCGTCGGAAGGGGAAAATTGTTTCGGGGAGGGGAAAATGTTCCGTAAAAGGAGCAGTCGAAGCGCCGGCTAAGCCCGCGCGGGAGCGGGCTTCTTCTCCTGGTCAATTTCGGCAATTTCGGGCCAGTCGGTGCTGAGCGCGTCCTCAATTGTCGTGCGATCCAGGACGTCCCTGACGGATTCGGCAACCCGGGAGAAGACGCGCCGGATCTCGCAGGCGGCCTCGGTCTTGCAGTCAGGACAACGCCGATAGGCTATACGGCTCAAGCAAGGCAGGGGGGCGATTGGACCATCGACGATCCGAAGAATACGGCCGAATGTGATCTGATCGGGTGGCATCAGGAGCCCATAGCCGCCGAGTCTGCCGCGGCGGCTCGCTACGATACCGTTGTGCTTCAGGTCGAGGAGGATTTGCTCAAGGAATTTACGTGGGATTTGCTGTTGCTTGGCAATCTCCGCGATCATCATGGAGTCCTCGGCCCGGGAAAGGGCGATGAGCGCTCGCAGAGCGTATCTTGCCTTTTGTGAAATCATTGATCTGGATGGAAAAGCTATAATGTCTAGTCGTTTACTCGATATTTATGGCCAAGGCAAGGTCGCGCCGGTCCTTCCTGGGGATGGTAAATCCCGCCCGGTAGGAATGCCCTTCCCACTGGGTTCGCTCGCGTCTTTGGGGTAGCGTCTTTGATAGGCGAGTCTTGCATCGGGCGGGCGCGCGCCACAGATGGATAAAGCTTCCCGCTCCAAGATGTGGCCAGGATGCAAAAAAAAACCAGTGCAGACGATGCGGACGAGGTAACGGCGCTGAGGGAGCCGGTGGCGCCCGTGCGCGACCCGTCCGACAGGCCGCTTCATCCTGACGAGCCCGCAGCGCCACCGAAACGGCGGTGGGGCACGCTTCTTTTATTGCTTGCCCTGATCGCGGCCGGCGCTCTGCTCTATCGTTATTGGGGCTTCTGGCAGATGGAGCAGGCAGCTCCTGCCGCACCGCCTCCACCCGCTGTCACCGTGGCCAAACCCTTGGTCGTGGAGATGCAGGAGTGGAGTGACTTCACCGGCCAGTTCGAGGCGCGGGAGTCGGTCGAGATCCGCGCCCGCGTCAGTGGCTATCTCGAATCGGTCAATTTCACAGACGGCCAGCTGGTGAAGAAGGGCGATCTTCTCTTCGTCATCGAGCCAAGGCCCTATGAGATCGCACTCGCCCAGGCCGAGGCCCAGCTCACCCAAGCCGAAGCGCAGCTCCAACTTGCCGAGCTGCAACTGCAACGCACGGCGCAGCTGCGCAAGAACGATTACGCCACGCAGGAGACCTATGACGAGCGTGCTGCCGAAGTGAAGAGCGCCACTGCATCCAGAGATAATGCGATTGCACAGATCAATCAGGCGCAGCTTAATCTCGATTACACGCGTGTCCTGGCACCGGTCTCAGGCCGCGTCGGTCGCCACGAAGTGAGCGTCGGAAATCTCATCATGGGTGGCACCGGTGGCTCGACCACATTGCTCACCACCATCGTCTCTCTCGATCCGATCTGGCTCATGTTCAACGTCAGCGAGGGCGACGGCATGACCTATAAGCGCCTGGTGCAGAGAGGCGAGATCAAGTCGCCGCGCGACAATGCCATCGAGGTGCAGGGCCAGTTGATGGACGAGAAGGCATGGACGCTCAAAGGCATCATCGACTTCGTCGACAACCAATATGACCGCTCCTCCGGAACGATCCGCGTCCGCGCCGCCTTCTCCAATCCGGACTTGTTCATAACACCCGGTCAATTCGGGCGCGTGCGTGTGCCGATGTCGCAAGACCGCCCGACCATCCTCGTTCCTGACGCGGCGGTGGTCACCGACCAATCGATGAAATTGCTATTCACGGTGACGCCTGACGGCACCGTAGTGCCGAAGCCGGTCGAGCTTGGGCAGGTCACCGACGACAATTTGCGGATCATTCACAGCGGCATCGAGCCCAGCGACGAGGTGATCATCAACGGCCTCTTGCGGGCGCGGCCAGGACAGAAGGTCACGCCTGAGCAGGGCACGATCCAAGCCCCGGCCACGCCGCCCGGCGCCGGCGGCCAATGAACCTCTCCCACTTCTTCATCGATCGTCCGATCTTCGCGGCCGTCATTTCCATTCTGATCACGCTGATCGGCGGCGTGGCCTATTTCAGCCTGCCGGTCGCGCAATACCCTGAGATCGCACCACCCTCCGTCCAGGTCACTTCCCAATATCCGGGCGCTTCGGCCGAAATTGTGGCCAAGACCGTGGCCACGCCGATCGAGCAGGAAGTCAACGGCGTCGACGACATGCTCTATATGACGTCGCAATCGACCAGCGACGGCGCCATGGCGCTGGTCGTCACCTTCAAGCTCGGCACCGATCTCGATACGGCGCAAGTGCTGGTGCAGAACCGCGTCGCCATCGCCTTGCCGCGCCTGCCGGAAGAGGTCCGAGCCCTGGGCGTGACGGTGACGAAGCAGTCGCCCGATCTCATGATGGTGATCCATCTCTACTCGCCCGACGATACGCGCGACCTGCTTTACATCTCCAACTACGCCACACTGCATGTCAGGGACGTGCTCTCCCGCATCGACGGCGTGGGCAATGTCACCATCTTCGGCGCTCGCGACTACTCGATGCGCATATGGCTCGATCCGGAGAAGCTCGCGGTGCGCGACCTCACAGCCGGCGACGTCCTCACGGCGCTGCGCGGCCAGAACGTGCAGGTGGCAGCCGGGGTCATCAATCAGCCTCCGGTGCCGCATCCTGGCGCATTCCAGTTCAATATCGAGACGCAAGGGCGTCTCGTCGATCCCCAGGCCTTCGGCAATATCATCGTGAAGTCCGAGGAGAATGGCCGCGTCGTGCGGGTCAACGACGTCGCCCGCGTAGAGCTCGGTGCTGCCGACTACAATCGCAACGGCTATCTCGACGACAAGGTGGCCATTCCCTTGGGTATCTTTCAGCGCCCGGGCTCGAACGCGCTACAAACGGCAGACCAGGTCAAAGCGGCTATGGCGGAGCTGTCGAAGTCCTTTCCGTCGGGGCTCCGCTACGACATCGTCTACAATCCGACCGAGTTCATTTCTCAATCCGTCGATGCGGTGATCGAGACGATCTTCGAGGCCGTGATCCTCGTGGTCATCGTCATCATCCTTTTCCTCCAGACTTGGCGCGCGTCGGTGGTGCCAATCATCGCGATTCCGGTTTCGCTGGTCGGCACGTTCGCCGTGCTCGCCGCGCTCGGCTATTCGCTCAACAATCTCTCGTTGTTCGGCCTGGTGCTCGCTATCGGCATCGTGGTCGACGACGCCATCGTCGTGGTCGAGAACGTTGAGCGCAATATTCGCGAGGGCATGGCGCCGCGCGAGGCTGCCTACCGAACCATGGAGGAAGTCGGCGGCGCGTTGGTCGCCATCGCCCTGGTGCTCACCGCGGTGTTCATTCCGTCCGTGTTCCTGAGCGGCATTCTCGGCCAGTTCTTCCGCCAGTTCGCCGTCACCATCGCCACAGCCACGGTGATTTCGCTCATCGTATCGTTGACCTTGAGTCCGGCACTATGCGCGCTTTTGTTCAAGCCGCACGATCCGCATCATCAGGGCGGAAACATTCTCACGCGCGCCATAAATGGCTTCTTCAAAGGCTTCAATCGCGGCTTCGATTGGGTGTCGTCCCGCTACGGGGCCTTTACGGCGAAGCTGGTGCGCATTTCGGCGATCATGCTCTTGATCTATGCGGGCTTGATCGGCCTGACGGTGTTCCAGTTCAGGTCGGCGCCAACCGGATTTATTCCGCAGCAGGATCTCGGTTATCTGATCAATATCGTCCAGCTACCGCCCGGGGCTTCGCTTGCCCGCACCGACGAGGTGGCGAAGAGAGTCACCGAGATCATTCTCGACACGCCCGGCATCGCACACGCCGTTCCCATTGTCGGGCTGGATGGAGCGACCTTCACCTCCGCGCCCAATTCTGCCGTCGTCTTTTCTCCGCTCGATCCCTTCCCCGAGCGCGCCAAACTGGGTCAAAGCGCTAACGCGATCATGGCCGCGCTCAACCAGAAATTCGCGGCGATCCAAGACGGATTCGTCATCAGCGTGTCACCGCCGCCGGTACGCGGTATCGGCACCACCGGCGGCTTCAAGATGGAGGTGCAAGATACCCGCGGCGGCGATCTTGCCCAGCTCGAAGAGGTGGCCATGTCGATCGTCGGTACCGCCAACCAGACGCCTGGGCTTGCCGGCGTGTTCACCACTTTCAGCACCCGCACGCCGAAAATCTACGCGGATATCGACCGCGTGCGCGCCGAGATGCTGGGCGTCAATCCCGACAATATCTTCCAGACGCTCGAGGTCTTTGTCGGCTCGCAATATGTGAACGACTTCAATTTCCTCGGCCGCACCTACCGGGTGACGGCGCAGGCCGACGGCCAGTTCCGCCAGGATCTGCATGCTATCTCGCAACTCAAGACGCGAAACGCCCAGGGCCAGATGGTGCCGCTCGGCTCGGTCGCCTCGTTCCGCGACATCACCGGTCCCTTCCGCGTCGAGCATTTCAACCTGTTCCCGGCAGCGGCGGTCCAGGGCGGCACGCTGCCCGGCTATTCCTCCGGCTATGGGCTCGACGCCATGGAGGCTATCGCCAACAAGCTTCTGCCCGAAGGCTACGCCTTCCAGTGGACCGAGCTCGCTTTTCAGGAGAAGCAGGCCGGCAGCACGGCGATCTATGTTTTCCTCGCCTCCGTGGTGTTCGTGTTCCTGCTGCTCGCGGCACAATATGAGAGCTGGGCCTTGCCTCTTGCCGTTATTCTCATTGTGCCCATGTGTCTGCTCGCTGCGGTGAGCGGCTTGCTGCTGCGCGGCATGGACGTGAACATTCTCGGCCAGATCGGCTTCGTGGTGCTGATTGGCCTTGCCGCCAAGAACGCGATCCTGATTGTGGAATTCGCGCGGCAGAACGAAGAGCGTGGCGAGGACCGTTACCAAGCCGCCGCCGAAGCCGCCCGCGTGCGTCTGCGGCCGATCCTTATGACCTCCTTCGCCTTCATCCTCGGCGTGGTGCCGTTGGTGATCGCCACGGGCGCCGGCGCCGAGATGCGCCAGTCGCTCGGCACCGCGGTGTTCTTCGGCATGCTCGGCGTGACCGCCTTCGGTCTGATCTTCACCCCGGTGTTCTACGTGGTGGTACGCAAATTCGCGCGGAAGCCGCATGCGCACGAAAAGCCGCGTCCCGCGCCTGCCGAGTGACACTCAGCCGAAGATATGGCTCTCGGCAAGGCCGTTGAAGATCGACTGCACGGCAAGCGCGGCCAGCAGCACGCCGAACACGCGCACGATCACCTTCCGCGCCGTCACCCCAATCAGCTGATGCACCTCCTGGGCGAGCAGAAGGAGGATCAGGGTCACCAGCATCACCGCCAGGATCGCGGCGATGACAGCGGCAAGCAGCGTGACGTCGCCTTTGGTGTTGGCGGCGAGTACGATGGCGCCGGTCATGGCGCCGGGCCCGGCGAGCAGCGGCGTGGCGAGCGGAAACACGGCGATCTCGGCATGGCGCTCGGCCTTGGTCTCGGCCTCCTCGCTTTCCTTGGGCGTCAGCGGCGCCAGCCCCGGGCGCCGCGACAGCGTCATGTCCAGCGCGATGATGAATAGGATGATGCCGCCCGCCACCTGCAGCGCCGCAAGCGATACGCCGAGCTGTCTGAGCACCGGCTCTCCGACCAGCGCAAAGAGCAATATGATCACGGTGGCGATGATCACCGCCTTGACCGAGATGGCGCGCCGTTCGCCGCGCGTCATGTTTGGCGTGATCGAGGCGAGCAGCACCGCGGCCTCGATCGGGCCGATGACGGCGAAGAAGGTGGTGAAGGCGGTGAGGAAGGTTTCAAACATGGCGCTATTTGCAAGGTCGTCTCGGCGGAGCTTTTAACACTTTTCCGGACGGGCTCGCCGTGTGCTATCGAGCTTCACCCTCAAAGACTTGGCAGGTGGCAGGCACAGGCGAGACTTAAGCCTGATCAAAAAATAGGCGGGGAAGGGTGTTGCTCATTCAGACGCCACCAACATAAGATGGCGCCAAGAAAAAGCCTTGAGGAAACGCGACGAGGCGGGCCGTCGGGACGCTTAAAAAGAACCAGGACAGGCCGGCTTGCTGCAAAGGACCAAGAAACCGAAGGCCGCGACGGCTCCTAAGCCCGAGCCGTCGGCGCTACCCCGCAAATTTTTCGACGAAATGCGGGCGCCCGACGGCAAAGTCCGGCGGACTTACGGCGCACTTGCCAGCCTTCTCGACGATCTTTCCATCGAGTCCCTGGTCACCAAGCAGAACGCCGCCGAGGAGCTGTTCCGCCGTCTCGGCATCACCTTCGCCGTCTATACCGAAGGAAGCTCGACTGAACGGCTGATCCCCTTCGACCTCATCCCCCGCATCCTCGATCGCGCCGAGTGGGACCTGATCGAGCGGGGCTGCATCCAGCGGGTCAAGGCCATCAACATCTTCCTCTACGACATCTATCATGACCAGGAAATCATCCAGGCGGGGCTGGTGCCGTCGGATTTCGTGCTGCTTAATCCGGCCTTCCGCCCGGAGATGCTCGGTATTGCGCCGCCGCGGGACGTCTACGCCCATATCGCCGGTGTCGACCTCATCCGCACCGGCGAGCGCGACTTCTTCGTACTGGAGGACAATGTGCGCACGCCCTCCGGCGTGTCCTATGTGCTGGAGAACCGCGAAATCATGATGCGGCTGTTTCCCGACGCGTTCGCGGGGCAGAGCATCTCGCCGGTCGGCAATTACCCGGAACGGCTGCTCGAAAATCTGCGCGCGGTGGCACCCGGCGGCGCCGACGATCCCGTAGTCGTGCTGCTCACGCCCGGCCGCTACAACAGCGCCTATTTCGAGCATGTGTTCCTCGCCGAGCAGATGGGCATCGAGCTGG
>JBBDYM010000041.1:0-16749 GCA_040901485.1 Methyloceanibacter sp. | reverse complement strand
CGCCCGGCCCGATGGGATCGGTGGAATCGACCATGATCACGTCGAAGCGCTCGTCGGTCTCGGCCACGAATTTGGTGCCGTCGGCGATAACGATCCTGGTGCGCGGATCGTCATAGGCGCCGGCCGACACTTCGGGGAAGTGCTCGCGGCAAAGGTCGATCACGCCGCGGTCGATTTCGCACAGCGTGACCTGTTCAAGCTCAGGATGCTTGAGCGCCTCGCGCAACACGCCGCCGTCGCCGCCGCCGACGATGAGGGCCTTCTTCGCGCGCCCATGGGCGAACAGAGGCACATGCGCCATCATCTCGTGATAGACGAACTCGTCCTTGGTCGCGACCTGGACGACGCCGTCAAGCATCATCACGCGACCGAAGTCGGCGTTCTCGAAGATGATCAGCCGCTGGTGCTCGGTCTCGCTGTCGAAGAGGACGCGGTCCGCCTTTAGACGGACGCGGAAACCGCAGTGAAGCGTCTCTTCGACCCAGCGTTCCATCGATGCATTTCCTTGCCGCGCAGATGCTCTTTGACCACCACCCTGCGAGGCGAGAAGGCCTCCTTCAAGACGTCGATGGCCGCCCTCGGATTGGTTTGGCCGCACATGAAGACATCGAGTGCGGCATAACCATATTCGGGCCAGCTATGGATCGAGATATGCGACTCGGCGAGAACCGCGACCCCCGATACGCCTCCGTTCGGCGTGAAGTGGTGAAGATGGATGTGCAGAAGCGTGGCGCCCGCGACCTCCACACATCGTCGAAGCGTATGCTCGATGTGCTCTAGGTCGTCGAGCCGCTCTGCCCGAACGAGATCGATGATGAGATGAGTCCCCGCATAGCGGACCCCATCGCGCTCACAGAAAAAGTCCTTGCGTCCCTCTCCGTCGAGAGAGGGGCACCGGGAAAGCTTTTCTTCCGTTTGGGCGGTGCTTGAACCATGATCCAAGTCCATCCCCAATTGGAAGAGGGCGTCACTGGACATGGCGTCCTCCCCAACCAGCAGATGTTCAAGTCAAAACGACGCGCTATTTGCACCCCACGTCACAGCGATGCAAGAGTTATTTGTCCCTCTCGCCGTGGAAAGTTTCCGGCGGGACGGCGGACGCCAGCCGGGAGAGACGCGCTGCTTCTCGCCGCTGGCGAATGTGACAGTGCGCGAGGCGCGTCCCCGGCGATGGCGCTCGTGATGTTCCTCTGATGGCAGAGACAGACATCGCGGTCGTCGAGGCGGTCATCGGCTCCGACCTCTACCGCCAGTCTTTGCGCCTACGCGAAGTGATTTTGCGCGCGCCGCTCGGGCTGACGCTCACCCAAGAGGAGCTTGCCGACGACGTCACGCGCCAGCATTTTTGCGCCATTTTCCAGGGCATTGCGGTCGGCACGGTGTCGCTGAAGCCACTCGATGAGGCCACGCTCCAGCTGAAGCAGATGGCGGTGGCGGAGGACCGGCGGCGGGAGAGAATCGGCGCGCGGCTCCTGACGCACGCGGAAGTCTGGGGCCGCGGCGCGGGCTTCCGCCTCATGGTGCTCCATGCCCGGATCGGCGCCGACGGCTTCTATGCCAGGTTCGGCTATCTGGCCGAAGGCGATCCCTTCGAGGAGAACACCCTCCCCCATGTCAAAATGTCCAAGCCACTCGGTTAGGGGGGTGCCCGTCAGATCGGGCGCGGGATTCCCGGCACGCCCATGCCGCACTCCAGCGCGGCGCGATCCCAGTTTCCGTTCGAGGCAGCCGCCTCGTAGGTGCTGGTCAGAAAATCGAGAAGCAGTCGATCGGGGTCGGCGGCGGTGCGTACTGCCTCATAGGGCAGGATGAACTCTCTCAGTTCCTGGCTATAGAAGCCCTTCGCGGGAAGGACCGGCGCGGTGGAGAAGCCTGAAGGCTCCGGATAGGCATAGGAATAGAACGCTGGATAGGGCAGCGCATCGTTGCCCGGCCAGAAGCCGGCGCTGCTGACCTCATGGGAATATGCCTCCTGCGTGACCGGGTCGGGGAGGTTCGGCACGCCGCCTGGATGCAAAGGAGCCCGGCGCCCCGAAAACCGCGTGACCGCCAGGTCGAAGCTCCCCCAGAAAAAATGAACCGGGCTGCATTTGCCGATGAAGCCGGAGCGGAACGTCGTCATCACCCGGTGGACTTGCAGCAGGATCCGCCAATGGCGCTCGGCATAGTCCGGGTCGTAGGACGCATGCAGCCGATCCTCGCTGAATGGGACTGCATTGGGGATTTCGTTGGGCAATTCGTCGATTGCGATCTCAATGCCGAGGCCGGATAGGGTCTGCATCAGCTCCGCATAGAAGTCCGCGACCGTCCGGGGAAACAGGCTCATCTCTTTGACCGTGCCGTCGTCGGTAAGAATCCGCAGCACGTGCTTAAGAAAATCGAACTCGAGCTCGAAGGTGCGGTGTCCGTAGGGAACTGGCGAAGTGGTCAGGCCGCGCGCCGATACGTACAGCACCACATGCCACGAATGGTTGATCCAAGGCGTCTGGGCCATGCGGATCTTGCCGGCCATCTGCGTCCAGAGATGCAAAGTGGCGTAACTGTCCTTCCACGCCGCATAAGGGAGCTCAGGCCAGATCGCGTCCTTGTCCTTCATCCGTCGCACCCCTGCCGATGCCCCGTTATCCTGAACCCTTAGGGGGCAGTGTCGGTTTCGGCCTGAGGCCCCGAAGCCAGGATCTTGTCGATTCGGCGCCCGTCGAGGTCCACCACCTCGAAGCGCCAGCCATGCCATTCGAAATGCTCGCCAGCCACCGGCAAATGCCCCAGCTCATGCAGGACGAAGCCGGCGACCGTATTGAAATCTCCCTCCTCGCCCATGCCCTCGATGCCGAGCGTCCGCTCCGCGTCATCCACCGCCATGAGGCCGTCGAGCAGCCACGAGCCATCCTCCCGCTGCACGGCCTCAGGCTCGGCCTCCTCCTCGCTCTGCGGCAAATCGCCGGCGATGGTGGTGAGGATGTCGGTCGGCGTGACGATGCCCTCGAAGGAGCCGTGCTCGTCGACCACGAAGGCCATATGCACGGAGGACGATTTGAAGCGTTCGAGCAGGCGCAGCACCGGCATCCGGTCCACCACGTAAGGGGCCTCGCGCGCCGCGGCGATGAGGTCGATGGTCCCGGTCTTCCGCTGCTGCTCGAGCAGGTCCTTGGTGTGGGCCACGCCGATCACATCCTCGATATCGCCGCGGGCTACGGGATAGCGGGAATGACCGCTCTCGGCGATGGTGACGTAGATCTCCTCTTGCGTATCCTCCACGTCGAGCCAGACCACGGCGGTGCGCGGCACCATGATAGAGCGCACCGCGCGGTCGCCCATGCGCAACACCCCTTCGATCAGCTCCCGCTCGGCGGGCTGGAACACGCCGGAGGACGCGCCCTCGGCGATCAGCGCCTTCACCTCCTCCTCGGTCACCGCGCTCTCGGGCGCGGGCTTGAGCCGCAGCAGTGCCATCACTGTATGGGTGCTCGCGCGCAGGAACCAGATGAAGGGGGCGCCCACCTTGGCGAGCACGCGCATTAGCGGCGCGACCGCGGCGGCAATGGTCTCGGCGTGATTGAGCGCGATCCGCTTCGGCACCAGCTCTCCGATCACCAGGGAGAAATAGGTGACGGTGACCACCACCACGGCAAAGGCGATCTCCTCGGCATAAACTGCTATTGCCGGGATCCCCTTCAAGACCTCCCCGAACGGCCCGGCAAAGGTCGCGGCGCTATAGGCGCCGGCCACGATGCCCACCAGCGTGATGCCGACCTGCACCGTGGACAGGAAGCCGACCGGATCGTCGATCAGGCTGAGCGCGGCGGCCGCGCCACGCTTCCCCGCCTTGGCCATCTCCTGGAGCCTGACCCGGCGCGACGACACGATGGCGAGCTCGGCCATGGCGAAGAAGCCGTTGATCAGAATGAGGACAGCAAGGACGAGCAGTTCCCAGAACATTATGACTGCCGTTATAGGGATGCGGTGGGGATGGCGCCGATCGGGCCATTATCGCCCAAGGCGCGGCAGATTTTGAGAGGAAAGAGCATGAGCCTCGTAGTGGGCGACAAAGCCCCGGATTTCACCCTGCTGGCCGACGGCGGCGGCAAAATTTCCCTTAAAGCGCTGAAAGGCAAGCCGGTGGTGCTTTATTTCTATCCCAAGGACGATACCTCGGGCTGCACCGCCGAAGCTTGCGCCTTCCGCGACGCGTCCCCTGATTTTTCCAAGATCAAGGCTCAAATCGTGGGCATCTCCCGTGATTCGGTCGCAAGCCACGACAAATTCAAGAAGAAATACGAGCTTACCTTCCCGCTCGCCTCGGACGAGGACGGCAAAGTGTGCCAGGCCTACGGCACCTGGGTGGAAAAGAGCATGTATGGGCGGAAATATATGGGTATCGAGCGCTCGACCTTCCTCATCGACGGCAAGGGCGTCATCCGCGCCATCTGGCGCAAGGTTAAAGTGCCGGGCCACGCCGAAGAGGTGCTGCAAGCCGTCACGGCATTGACATAGGTTGGGGACTGATCGGCCTTAGGGGAGAACGGCCATGAACGCACATAAGCTGCTTTGGGGTCTGGTCGCATTGTTCGCCGTCGAGACGGCTGCCGGCGTCTTTTATCCAAGCCTCGCGAGTACGGTGCTGCAACTCGCGACCATGGTCGCGTTCATGCTCCTGCATGGCGCGCTTCGTTATCGCGTAGAGGGGATAGCCGTCTTCGCCGTTATCTGTCTCGTGGTCAGCAACATCTTCGAGAATCTGGGTGTCGCCACCGGCTTCCCATTCGGCCCCTATCACTACACCGACGCGCTTGGACCAAAACTCTTCTACGTGCCCCTGATGATCGGGCCGGCTTATCTCAGTGTCGGCTACATGGCCTGGGTGCTCGCCACGATTCTCGCCGGCGACGTCAGACGCGGCGCCAGCGCGTTCTCCACGTTCGCCACGCCGTTCGTCGCCGCCTTCATCATGGTTCTGTGGGATGTGTCGATGGACCCCAGCGCCTCGACTGTTCAAAAATGGTGGATCTGGGAAAGTGGCGGCGGATTCTTCGGCGTGCCGGTCTCGAACTATATCGGCTGGTTCCTGACAGTCTATGTCTTCATGCAGCTCTTCGCGATCTATCTCCGCGCCCGCGCACCCGTGCCCGAACAGCCGCAACCGAAGTCCTATTTCATCCAAGCCATCGCCATGTACGCGATTGTCGCGCTTGGCTTCGTGCTCAGTTTTCTGGTGGAGGACAGCGCCCCGGTGACGGACGCAACCGGCGCGGCGTGGCTGAGCGGCGACATCTACGAGACCGCCGTCATCACCAGCCTGTTCACCATGATGTTCGTGGTTGCCTTGGCGGCGATAAAGGTCATGCAGGACGGCTCAGTCCCCGCCAAGGCGAGGTGAGCGCGTGGCGCGGGCAAGACTGAACAATCGGCTAAGCGCTCCGGTTGACGAAGTACGCGACCACGTGCTCGGGACGGCGGACGCCCCCATCACGCTGGTCGAATATGGCAGCTATGCCTGCCCTCATTGCCGGGCCGCGAACGAGCGCATCGCCGAAATCCGCGACCAGCTCGGCGACCGCTTGCGCTACGTGTTCCGGCACAAGCCGCTGACCGGCAGCGACCTCGCCCGCCCCGCCGCCGAGCTGGTCGAGCGCATCACTGACCCCAAGCAATTCTGGAAGGCGCATGTCGCCTTGATGACGCGCTCGGAAACCTTGACCGAGGACGATCTGGTGGCCATCGCCGACGAGTTCGGGCTGCCGCAAGAGAACACCAAAGCAGGAAAGGAAGCGGCCAAGCGCGCCAAGGCGCGTGTCGAGGCCGACGAGAAGAGCGCGCGTGCAAGCGGCGTCATGTTCACGCCGACCTTCTTCATCAACGCGCGGCGCTATGACGGCCCCTGGGACGAGAGCTCGTTTATCGATGCCATGATCGGCCGGCTCGGCCATCGCGTGCGCGCCGCCGCCCTCGACTTCGCCTCCTGGGCGCCGTCGGCCGGCATCTTGCTGCTGCTCGCGACAGTGCTCGCCATCGTGCTGACCAACTCGACGCTTGGCCCCGGCTTCCAGGCGTTCTGGGAGCAAAGTTTCGGCTTCACCCTCGACGGCGCGAGCTTCGAGCTGTCGCTGCTGGACTGGGTCACCGACGGGCTCTTGACCATCTTCTTTCTGGTGGTGGGGCTCGAGATCAAGCGCGAGCTCACCGTCGGCCATCTCGCCTCGATACGATCCGCCGCCCTGCCCATTGCCGCCGCCATCGGCGGCATGGTGGTGCCGGCCGCCTTGTATATCGCGCTGATCCCCTCCGGGCCCTGGGCGCATGGCTGGGGCGTGCCGATGGCAACCGACACGGCGTTCGCGATTGCGCTGATCGTGATGATGGGGAGCCGCGTGCCGGTCGAGCTCCGCATCTTCCTGACCGCTGCAGCCATCGTCGACGATATCGGCGCCATCATCGTCGTGGCGCTGTTCTATTCCGACGCCATTCACGTCGAATATCTCATAGCGGCGGCAGGGATCGTTGCCGCTTTGGCGCTGGTCAATAATGCCCGCATCTACAATCTCGCACCTTACATTCTGCTCGGCATCGCTTTATGGGCGTTCGTGCATGAAAGCGGCCTGCATGCCAGCTTGGCCGGGGTGGTGCTGGCACTGTTCATCCCGACGAGGCCGCCGGCGGATTTGAATGCCTTGATGGCCCAGGCGAACGCGATCCTGGCGGCGGAGGCGCAGTATAGCGATGAGGTGCTGCGGCACGGGCCGTCGCTGCCGGCGTTGCGGTCGCTCGACGCCATCCATGACCGGCTGGAATCGCCGGCGGACCGCCTGTTGCGCCACGCCGGTGCACGGTCGAGCTATATCGTGCTGCCGCTCTTCGCCCTCGCCAATGCCGGCGTGCCGATGAGCATGGAGGTGATACACGGGCATGAGCAGCTAATGCTGGCGATCATGGTCGGGCTCGTGATCGGCAAGCCGCTCGGTCTGTTAGGCGCTTCGGCGCTCGCGGTGTGGCTCGGCGCCGCAATCAAGCCGAGCGAGTATTCCTGGCGGCAACTGGCGGGCGCGGGCGCATTGGCCGGCATCGGCTTCACCATGTCGCTATTCATCGCCAGTCAAGCATTCCCGGTGGCAACGGATTTCGACGCCGCCAAGATCGCCGTGTTCACCGCTTCGATCGTGTCGGCGCTGATCGGCGTGGCATTGTTGTGGAATGCTGGAAGACAGGCGGGTGACGATCGCCTCGTCGCGGTGCAAGCAACGTCGCGCTGACTCCCGCGCAGCGCGCGAGACCGATCATGAAAGCCCAGAGCCGAAGGAAGGCGAGCAGCCGGCGCTAAAGCGTCTCGGCCGCTCGCTCCATTCCATTGATATTTACTGCGGCGGCGTCTCGGCAGGCGGTGACTCAGCCGGTGCTTCCGGAGCAGGTGCCTGCTCCATCGGCGGCGCTTCGGGTGCCGGCTGCGTTTGCTCCGCTGGCTTCTGCTCGCCACTGCACTGATTGGCCGACAACCCGACAAGGGCGATAGCCCCGGCAGCAGCCACTAAAAGAAATCTGCGCATCATGTAAGTCCTCCTCCTCCTCCTCCGACGGGTCACGCGGTTCCCGTGGGGTGCCGCTGTTGAACGCGGGACCAGGAAATTAGCCGACCCAGGCTTTAAAAACCATAGGCCCTTGGAATGGTTTCCCCACTGCCGCAACTTTGACACAGCCACCATGCTGCCATCGTCTCGGTTCGGGCAGCATTGGGCAGCATCCTCAATGCCTTAGTCGAATGGCTTGCGGCCTGTAGGGTCATGCGGCACGGCGCCCTCCTCAAGACCGCGAGGTCTAAAAGTTGGTCTTTGCCCGAGACGGCATGGACTTTTCCGATGCAAGTGAGTCGCGAGGCCAGGCCCCTTTGTGCTCCCCCGAGACCTTAGCCAGGAGAGGAAGCGATGAGACGAAGAGGCCTACTCGTTTGTAGCGCGGCTGTCATAGCAGCCGGAATAGTCATATCAGACGCCCACGCGCAAACAGGTGGGAACGCACTGTTTACCTACCCCATGCAGGGCCAAACCCCCGAGCAGGAGAGCGCCGATCGCTCCGCCTGTCATAATTGGGCTGTTCAGCAAACCGGGTTTGACCCCTCGGCGATATTCATCGCTCAGCGGGCCGGGGTGCCGACCAGGACCATCGCCAACATTACCCGCTATAACGGCCAAGCGCCGGGCGGATAACACCTAGGCTTTTTCGGACGACGCCAGCGTCAGCGCATTGCCGAACGCCGCGCCCGAAGCGGTGTTGTCGAAAATGCACCAAGCCTGGGCGCCGCGCTCCACGCCCTTGTGGAGACGAAGCCGAAGCGCCGCCAACGCAGCGTCGTCGTAGTTGGAATAATAGATCTTCGGTGCGCCGTGCCATCGGTAATAGACGAGCCCGTTCCAGCCGCCGGGCGCTTGTGAGCCGTCCACGCGCGCGGGATCGGCGGCCACGCGCGTGATCCGGTGTGCGGCAAGCCATGCGTCCATGTCCGGTGCGAACCAGCTCGCATTGCGCGGCTCCAACGCGACAGGCGTGACGATGCGGGCTTGCAAGTTCTGAAAGAACCGGCCGGCGATTTGTTCGTCGAAGGCAAGTCTCGGTGGAAGCTGCACGAGCAGGACGCCGAGCTTATCGCCGAGCCCGGTTACTTCCGCGATGAACCGGTCGAGCATGGCGTCGCAATTGGCGAGCCGGGCCTGGTGGGTGATCGTCCGCGGCATCTTCACCGAGAAGCGGAAGGCTTCAGGCGTGGATAGAGCCCAGCGCTCGTAAGTCTTGCGCTGATGCGGCCGGTAGAACGAGGAATTGATCTCGACCGCGTTGAGCGCCCGCGCGTAGCGATCGAGCTGGCCACGGCCCACCGGCACCTCATAGCGGGCCGGCACGTTCCAGCCGGCGGTTCCGATCCATAGTGGCTGCTGGGTCATGTAGATTTACGCAGGTGGCGCTAAGGAGACTGCTAACCGTAGCTGTCAGCATCTTTTTTTACGGTTTTTGCAGTCTCCACAATTTGGTTTAAGTTGCCGTTTAAAGAGCGCGCGAGGGTGCTCGATGATACCTGCACGCCAGTTTACCGCCGCCGCTGCGACCGCCTGGTCGCTTGTCGCAGGTTCGGCTTTTGTCTGCCTCCTCCCGGTGACGGACGTGCGGGCCCAAGGCTCATCCGGCAGCTGTGAAGACGAAGCGCAGATCGCGGTCCTCTCCTCACCTATAGCACCGTGGAAGGGCGCTCCCTTGCGCGTCGTGTTCGCCTCGGAGGAGCTGCTTGACGGCGAGCTCACCCTGACTGCACCCGACGGGAGTGTCGCGGCCAAATCACGCGATCGGCAAGGCGGACCTCCCTATTTCTGGTTCGCCGAGACGGCGTCGCCGGCCGCAGGCACATGGATTGCGAAGCTCACGCGCGATGGCGCGTCTGGAGCGTGCGGCACGATCGCTCGCGAAATCATGGTGGCACGTAAAGAGCCGCCGCGGGCTGGCGCGACGAGCAAAGGCGTCTGGCCGGTGCGTGCTGCCTGGGATCGCGAGATGGAAAATCTGTATTCCGCGTGGATCGAGAAGCTCTTCGATGACCCGCTCGACGCGGCGCCATCGTGGCCGGCACTGCATGAGGTGCTGCGCGATCCCTCGCGCAACATACTGTTCAACCATCTGGGTTGGCGCGAAGACGAGAAGAAGCTCATTATCCGCCCCGACTGCGCCGATCTTCCCTATTTCTTGAGGGCCTATTTCGCGTTCAAGATGGGGTTGCCGTTCGGCTACGCGAATTGCACGCGCGGCGGCGGCGGCAAGCCTCCTCACTGCCCGGCATGGTGGAACATACACAAGGAGGAGCCGCCTCCGGTTCCGGCCCAGCAAAGATCCGCATCCGGAGAACAGTTCGGGCTGTTCGGCGCGCGGGCCGCGCCGGCGCCGGCGATCAAGGTTTCCCGGCGGCCGGCAGGGCTTGTTCCCGGATTCGGCCATTATTTGCGGGTGACCGTCGCCAACGGTGTCCATTCCGGGTCTGGGCGGACGGCGGCTGACGACGACGATACCGACTATTACCCCGTGGCGCTGAGTGAGAAGACATTGCGGCCGGGGACCGTGTATGCCGATCCGTACGGGCACATCCTGGTGCTGGTGCGGCGCTTGCCGCAGTCGGACGGCGCAGCCGGGGTCATTCTCGCCGTCGACGGCCAGCCCGATGGGACCGTTGCGCGCAAGCGTTTCTGGCGAGGCAATTTTCTGTTCGCGCAGGATCCCGCGCTCGGCAGCCCCGGGTTCAAGCGCTTCCGGCCGATCGTGCGCGAGAAGAACGGGACCCTACGGCGCCTGACCAACGCCGAGATCGCCAAAGATCCGCAATATGGCGACTTTTCGCTCGATCAATCGCAGCTTGAGGTCGAGGAGTTTTACGACCGCATGGACGAAGTGATGTCGCCGGTGCCGCTCGATCCCGTGCGCGCGCTGAAGGAGGCGATCACCTCGCTCGAGGAGCAGGTGCATGCCCGCGTGACCTCGGTCGAAAACGGGCGAAAGTATCAGATTGAGGGAGGTCGCGAAGTCGCCATACCTGATGGCGCCTCGATCTTCGAGACGACCGGGCCTTGGGAAGATTTTGCCACGCCGTCACGCGATCTGCGTCTGCTGATTGCCATCGATGTCGTGCGCGGGCTTCCGGATCGTGTCGCGCGGCGGCCCGAGCGCTATGCCATGCCGCCGGGCAAGGGCGTCGAGGACGTGAAAGCCGAGTTGGAGAACGTGCTCACCGAGGAGCTTCCAACGCGCAAGTTTTCATACACGCGCAGCGACGGCTCCCCATGGGAGCTTACCCTCACGAACGTGATCGACCGCATGGCGGAACTCGAGATGGCGTATAACGTCAACGACTGCGTCGAGTTACGCTGGGGCGCGCCGGGCAATAGCGCCGAGGTGTCGACCTGCAAGCGGCAGGCACCGACGGCGCAGCGCGCCAAAATGGCGGAGTATCGCGCGTGGTTTAACGAGCGGCGCCGGCCCCCGCGCCTTTAGCCTCGACCTACCCGGCCGCTGAGTGGCGCACCCGACAGGATTCGAACCTGTGACCTCTGCCTTCGGAGGGCAACGCTCTATCCAACTGAGCTACGGGTGCTTACTTGGAACGTAGTCAACCCGGGCCCTTTAAGCAACTTGAGCCCGGGTGGGCGAAGGCTTAGGTATGGGCGAGAAAGGCTGGGCACCATGAACGATAAAGCCCCCAAGAAAGTCCGCAAAAGCAAAGCTCCTAAGGACAAGGCCTCCGAGACCAAGACTCCTAAGGCCAAGGTCTCCGAGGCCACAGTCTCCGACAAGAAGAAAGTCCTGGTTCTCGGCGGCGGCTTTGGCGGCGTTTATGCGGCCAAGGCGCTGGAGAAACTGGGCCGCGGCAAGATCGACGTCGAGCTGGTCAACGCCAACAATTATTTCGTGTTCCAGCCGCTGCTGCCCGAGGTCGCCGCGGCGAGCATCCATTCCGCCGATGCGGTCGTGCCCTTGCGCCAGCTTCTGCGCCGCGTGCAAGTGCGCCAGGCGGAGATCATGGGCATCGACTTCGACGCCAAGAAGGTCATCGTCGTGCAGGGCACGCGGCGCATCCCGGTCGACCTCTATTATGACGAGCTGGTGCTCGCTCTCGGCACCAGCGTCGACCTCAAGCGCTTCCCGGGACTGCCCGAGCATGCGCTGACCATGAAGGACCTCGCCGACGCCCACCGCCTGCGCACCCACGTGATCGGCTGCCTCGAGACCGCCGATGTGACCGAGGACCCCGAGGTCAAGCGGTCTCTGCTGACCTTCGTAGTGGTGGGCGGCGGATTCTCCGGCGTCGAGACGGTGGCCGAGATGCGCGAGCTGGTTCGCCGCGCGCTGAAATATTATCCGAACATCAAGCCCGAGGAGATCCGGGTCTATCTCATCGAATATGCCAACCGCATCCTGCCAACCTTCCCCGCCGACCTCGCCGAATACGCCACAAGGCGCTTGCGGATTCACGGCATCGAGGTGTTGACCGGCGTCGGCACCAAGTCGGCGACCGGCACCGCGGTGGAGCTGAACGACGGGCGCATCATCCCCACCAGCACCATCGTCGCCACTATCGGCAACGGCCCCCATCGCCTGGTCGAGACGCTCGATCTCGACATGCATTGGGCGCGCATCAAGACCGACCGTTACATGCGCGTGCCCGGCCGCGACAATGTCTGGGCGCTGGGCGATGCGGCGCTCATCCCGCTGGTCGACGACCCCAAGGAAGACCCGGCCGATTACGCCACCCAGACGGCGCAATTCGCCGTGCGCGAAGGCCGGCAACTCGCCGCCAATATCATAGCCAAGCTCAACGGCACGGAAATGAAGCCCTTCGCCTACACCTCGAAGGGCTCGCTCGCCTCGCTCGGCATGAGCAAGGCCGTGGCTGAGGTCTACGGCTTCAAGCTCTCGGGCACGCTCGCTTGGCTGCTCTGGCGTGGCTTCTATCTGTCCTTCCTGCCGGGCTTCGCCGCCAAGCTTCGCGTGGGCGTGACTTGGCTGTTGAACAGCGTCATGCCGCCCAACATCGTGCAGGTCCAATCGGCCGCGCCGGCGACCCGCTACATCCATTACCGCAAGGGCGACCGGGTGTTCGAGCCGGGCATGCTGATCGACGGCTTCTACACGGTGATCCGGGGCGCCTTCAGGCTCACCATCGACAATCCCGAATCGGGGGAGCATTTCGAGAAGGTGTTCGGCCCCGGCGAGCATTTCGGCGAGCGCGTGCTGCTGCGCTCGGCGCTCCGCACCGGCCTGGTCGTGGCGCTCGAGGATGGGCTGCTGCTGTTCATCAACCAGAAGGACTTCACCCGCTTCGCCCGCGCCTTTCCCTTCCTCGACAATTATTTCAAGGACTATATCGAGCGGACCTTCGGCGGGGCCGACAAGTCCTTCGCGCCCGGCAGCACCAATTCCAAGACCGAGCTCGAAACTCTGTCCTGACCGGCCACGTCACTCGTCGCGCAGCTCAATTCTTTTTGTCAGCCCCAAGGGATCGAACAGCTCGGGATCCTGCGGCGTGCAGGCCTCGTCGATGGCGCCGCTCGTTGCCGCCGCCTCGCACCTTATGGCCGCTTCGGCCGATGTCTCCTTCTGCGCCGTGAGAAAGGCTTCGTACAGTGTCGGCGGCTTTGACCGGATGGCCGCCAGGAGATTGCGGGTGAAGGCAGCGGAGGTGAGGTCGGCGAAAGCAATCTCGTGCGCGCGTGACGAGGAGATCAGCGCGATCTCCTTGCTCGCGAACCGGGCTGGTTTGGGTGCGATTTCGTCGTCTGCACCCGAGGCATTGCAGGTGTCGAGAATGACCAAGATGTCCTTGGCAGGTAGTTCATTGATGAGCCCGGAAAGCTCGGAGCCTGTCATCCACATGCCAGAGTGGACCGCATGAATTGCAGCGAACGGAGAGGAAGCCGACCAGAGAATCAGAGCTTCCTCGGTCTCGTCCCCGCCATCGCTTCTCGCCGGCACGAGCATGCCATGTCCGATATAGTAGACGATCAGGGTCGAACCCTGTGGCAACGAGTCCTTGAGTTTGGCAAAGGCCGCGCGGACCGCCGGCGCCGTCGCATTTTCATCGACGAGGGTCGTGATGTGGTCCGCCGAGACGCCCATCACCTCCTTGGCGGTATCGAGGAATTTTACGATGTCCGGTGCGCATATTTTGATCTTGGGACGCCACGGGAGGCACGACGCGACGGCAAGAACATAGATCGAGGCAGGATCGATAGGATTTGCCACCTCGGCGGCCAGGGGCGCCGGTGGAGCAAAGGACAGAACCGCAGCTAGCGCGAGAGGCGCCAAGCGGCACCTCACCCAGCCCAAAGCCTCCACAACTACTTTTCCTGTTGCGTGGCAGCAGCAGGCACAGCGTTCGTGCAGGCATCGAGCGTGGTGAAGGTCTTGCCACTAATCTTGCCGCAGTCCGCCTCCGTCTGCGCGATGACGCAAACATCCTGGATTCGGCAAAACGTTCCCAGCGGCAAGTCGCCTGGCCCCATCTCTACGGGGATGCTGATGTTCGGCGCGGGCGTCGATAGCATCAGGACGGCAAACATAGCTTCGATCATGGGGAAACCTCCCTTCGGTGCCTCAATTTACATGGCGCGAGACTCAGTGGAAAGACGTCCTGAGCTGCTGACGAGGATGCCCCGGCCACCTATATTTCACCCATCATGGCAACCCCAAAAGCTAAGGCCGAGGCCGCCGGCAAAGCGGTCGCGCGAGGAGACCACGTCTATCTGGTCGACGGCTCGGGCTACATCTTCCGCGCCTATCACGCACTGCCGCCGCTGACGCGACCCTCCGACGGGCTGCCCGTGGGCGCGGTGCACGGTTTTTGCGGCATGCTGTGGAAGCTGCTGCGCGAGACCGGGGAGCTCGCCCCCCCCACTCATATGGCGGTGATCTTCGATTACTCGGCCAAGACCTTCCGCAACGATCTGTTCGACGGCTACAAGGCGAACCGGACCGAGCCGCCCGGCGACCTCATCCCGCAATTCCCGCTGGTGCGCGACGCTGTGCGCGCCTTCAACGTCGCCTGCATCGAGCTAGAAGGTTACGAGGCAGACGACATCATCGCCACCTATGCCTTCGAGGCGCTCGACGCCGGCGCCGAGGTGACCATCGTCTCCTCCGACAAGGATTTGATGCAGATCGTCCGCCCCGGCATCCGCATGTACGACACCATGAAGAACAAGGTGATCGGCGAGGCGGAGGTCGTGGAGCGCTTCGGCGTGCCGCCGGAAAAAGTGGTCGAGGTGCAGGCGCTGATCGGCGATTCCTCCGACAATGTGCCGGGCGTGCCGGGGATCGGGGTGAAGACCGCCGCGCTCCTAATCAACGAGTTCGGCGACCTGGAGACGCTGCTATCCCGCGCCTCGGAGATCAAGCAGGAGAAGCGGCGCGAGAATCTGATCTATTTCGCCGACCAGGCCCGCCTGTCGAAGACGCTGGTCATTCTCGATACCCAAGTGCCGCTCGACGTGACCCTGGCCTCGACCGCCGTCCGCCCGCCGGACACGGAAGCGCTCGCCGCCTTCATGCGGAAGCTCGAATTCAGCACGCTGCTCAAGCGCGTGGCCGAAGGCTTGGGCGCCGATCTCTTCGAGGGCGTCACGCCGTCGCCCGCGCCGAAGAAAAAGAAGGACGATTACGACCATCCCTTGCGGCGCTCGGCGCGCGGCGAGACGGGCCCGTCCAAGGAGCACAAGGTCATGGGCGGCTCGCCGGCAGAGCTCGCGATCGAACGCGCGAGCAAGCTCGAAGGCGTGCCGCTCGACCGTGCCAATTACGAGACGGTGACCGAGGCAGGGAGACTCGCCGATCTGCTGGAGACTGCGCGCTTCCAGGGTCATTTCTCATTCCGGGTGAAGCTTTCCTCGTACGATCCGATGCAAGGCGAGCTGGTTGGCGTGGCGCTGGCGCTGGTGCCGGGACACGCCGCCTATGTGCCGCTCGGCCATCGCGCGGGCGACGGACTCGACCTCGGCGGCGGCGAAGCCATCGCGCAGATTCCCATGCGCGAAGCTTTAGATCTGCTCGGACCAATCCTAGAGGACGCTAGCGTCCTCAAGATCGTGCAGAATGCCAAGTTCGACATGGTGGCACTGGCGCGTTACGGCATCGTGCTCGTTGCGGTCGACGATCCCTGCCTCATGTCCTACGCGCTCGACGCGGGCCGCGCCGAGCATCTCCCCGAAGAGTTGGCCTCCAGCCTGCTCGGCCATACCTGCCTCACCGACAAGGAGATCCTGGGTTCGGGCCGCGCCGCGGTCGGCTTCGACCAGGTGAGCGTCGCGCGCGCCACCGAATATGCCGGCGAGGAGACCGACATAGGACTTCGGCTCTGGCTGATCCTCAAGCCGCGCTTGGCGGCCGAGCAGGTCACCACGGTCTATGAGACGCTCGAGCGGCCGATCGTGGCGGTGGTCGCCGAGATGGAGCGCGCCGGCGTGAAGGTCGAGCGCGCCACGCTCGCCAGTCTCTCGGGCGCGTTCGCCCAGACGCTGGCGCGGCTCGAGGACGAGATCAGGGAATTGGCCGGTGAGGACTTCAATATCGGCTCGCCCAAGCAGCTCGGCGAGATCCTGTTCGACAAGATGAGCCTGCCCGGCGGCCGCCGCACCAAGACCGGCGCCTGGAGCACGGACGCCGCCGCCCTCGAAGAGTTGGCGGCCGAGGGCCACGATCTGCCGCGCAAGGTGCTCGACTGGCGGCTGCTGGCCAAGCTCAAGAGTACCTATACGGATGCGCTGCCGGCCTACATCCACCCCGAGACCGGCCGCGTGCATACCTCTTATCAGCTTGCCTCGACCACCACCGGACGTCTCGCCTCGACCGAGCCGAACCTGCAGAACATCCCCGTGCGCACGGCGGAAGGCCGCTCGATCCGCAAGGCCTTCGTGGCCGAGAAGGGCAAGAAGCTGATCTCAGCCGACTACAGCCAGATCGAGCTTCGCGTGCTTGCCCACATGGCCGACACGCCGACGCTCGCCCAAGCCTTCGCCGACGGGCTCGACATTCACGCCATGACCGCGAGCGAAATGTTCGGCGTGCCGATCGAAAACATGGACCCCAATATCAGGCGCCGCGCCAAGGCGATCAATTTCGGCATCATCTACGGCATCTCATCGGTCGGCCTTGCCGCCCAGCTCGGCATCGGCAGGAGCGAAGCCGGCGCCTATATCAAGACCTATTTCGAGCGCTTCCCCGGCATCCGCGACTATA
>JBBDYM010000040.1:51483-86962 GCA_040901485.1 Methyloceanibacter sp. | reverse complement strand
CCCGCAGAAAGCAGCCCAAGCCCGTTCATCAACTGACGGTCAAGCAATTCGAGGCGATGTTCCCCGATGAGGACGCTTGCCGCGCCTATTTGAAGGCCCGCAGGTGGCCTAACGGCGTTCATTGCCCGCGTTGCGGCAATCCGCACGTCTATGAGCTGCATACCCGTCCCTGGCATTGGCAGTGCACGCAGTGCGCTCCCGGTGGCTCTACGGGCTATCGGTTTTCGATCCTTGCCGGGACGATCTTCGAGAACACGAATAAGCCGCTCCGCGACTGGTTCCGCGTGACGCACATGATGCTGACTAGCAAGAAGGGTATGAGCGCCCTGCAAATCTTTCGCTACATGGGCTTCGGCTCGTACAAGACCGCTTGGTATATGGCGCACCGGATCAGGGCCGCGCTTGCGGATCATCCTGTCGAGAAGCTTGGCGGGATTGTCGAGGTTGATGAAACCTATATCGGCGGCAAGTGGTACAATAAGCACAAGGACAAGAGAGGCGGCGGCATGGGAGGCCTCGGCTCTGGCAAGTCCGCCGTGATCGGCGCGATCAGCCGCAAGGGCAATGTCGTGCTTCGCGTGATCGACCGCACCAACACGGCCACGCTGGACGCCTTCGTGCGCGAGACGGTTTGCACCAAGGTCAGCTTGCTCGCGACCGACAATCATTCCGGCTATCGCTTGCTTGGCGACACCTACCCGCACGGTGTTCTCTGCCATGAGGAAGGCCAGCACGTTGTCGGTGCGATCCACACCAACACGATTGAGGGCTTCTGGTCGATACTGAAGCGTGGCGTGATCGGCACCTATCACACCATGAGCCGCAAGTACCTTCCGCTCTACGTTGCCGAGTTCCAGTTCCGCTACAACAACCGGCAAAATCCCGATATTTTCGGGGCTGCGGTAGCACGCTGCTGAGGCGCAAAAAGAGCCGCAGGAAACGGAAGCGAACTCAGTCATAGAGCATCACCTGCTATTCAGCATTCGGAGTCCAATTAAAATTCCTCCACTGACGCCAACAGCAACGCCCGCTAGGAAGCCGGACAAGGTTAGCCGCAGCAGGTCATGCAGAGAAAAACGATGGACTTCGTGACTTTCTGGCTCCCAATCATAGGTGGGATTCTGCTCGGCGGCCTCGCTCTGAGCGCTTGGTATGGTGGCAACAAGACGCTTGCCATTTGGTCTGGCTTCGCAGGCCTTGTGTGCCTTTTGCTTCTTGCCGCACTCCAAGTGCAGGAGGCTGTATGGGACTCCGCGCGTGATCCAGATAGCACGCAGCCTTACTTGTTCATCGTAACCGCTTCTATTGCTGGGTTTGGGCGCGCCGAGCCAATTCAGACTTCGGTTGACATAAAGAATGTGTCCGACAGCATAAATGCGATTGTTACGTCTAGCGTCGTTATAATTACTACGCGCCCTTATCCTCTTGTCGATCCGCTTCCAATTAGGCCCCTCGTACCAGGTAGAATTGTCATACCCCCAGGCGTGACCCAGCCGCTCCGCGCAGCAATGGCGAGGGCGCTGACAGCGGAAGAAAATGCGGCTGTTCTCGCCTCTCAAAGAGCCATCTATGTGTTCGGAGAAGTGCACTATAGGTCGCCAAAGGGGCAGGAGCACATCACGGCATTCCGACTGATCTGCTTGGGTGACCAAACCCGAATGGGAACCCTCCGGGCTACCGAAGAGGGCAATTACGAAAACTGATATGAACCCGGCCTGTCGGGCCAGCCGTAGCAGGAAATTCCCCTTATGTCGAGAAGGGGATAATCGCCATCAAGGGGAGGGATAAAGTGCCGACGCACCGAGAGCAACTAAGCGGCGCCCATCTGCTTGGCCTTGTCGAGCAGGGCCTGGGCTTGGCGGATCGAGGCGATGTCGATCAGGCGGCCGTCCAGCGACACCGCGCCCTTGCCTTCCTTGGCCGCCTGCTTCATCGCCTCGACGATGCGCTTGGCCTTGGTCACCTCGGCCTCCGACGGCGTGAACACCTGGTTGGCGAGCTCCACCTGCGAGGGATGGATCGCCCATTTGCCCTCGAAGCCGAGCACGGCGGCGCGCTTGGCCGCGGCGAGATAACCGTCGGGATCGGAGAAATCGCCGAACGGCCCGTCGATCGGGCGAAGCCCGTAGGCGCGGCAGGCGACCATCATGCGCGACAGCGCATAGTGCCAGGGGTCGCCCCAGTAATAGGCGCGCGGGCCGCCGCCCTCGTCCTTGTCGGCGAGGATGCCGTAATCGGGATGCGGCGCGCCGATGCCCATGGTGCGCGCCCGCGTCGAGGCGGCATAGTCGGCGACACCGAAGCTCATGGCCTCGACGCGCTTGCTCGCCTGGGCGATGGCCTCGACATTGGCCATGCCGAGCGCGGTCTCGATCAACAGCTCGAAGCCGATCTTCTTCTCGCGCTTCTTGTATTGCTCGATCTGCGTGACCAGCATGTCGATGGCGTACACGTCCTGCGGCACGCCCGTCTTGGGAATCAGGATCATGTCGAGGCGCGGGCAGTTCTCCACCACATCGACCACGTCGCGATAGGCGTAGTGCGTGTCGAGACCGTTGATGCGGATCATCATGGTCTTGGCGCCCCAGTCGATCTCGTTCAGCCCCTGAATAATGTTCTTGCGCGCCTGCTCCTTGTCGTCGGGCGCCACGGCGTCCTCGAGGTCGAGGAAGATGATGTCGGCGCCGCCCTTGGCCGCCTTCTCGAACAGCGAGGGGTTCGACCCCGGCACGGCAAGCTCGGAACGGTGCAGGCGCGGGGTCGCCTGCTGGATCAGGGTGAAGCTCATGATTTTCCCTCCTAGTTAGCCTGTGGCGCCGAGACCGGCGGCAACGGTGTTGATGGATAACAGCAATGCAGATTTGTAAGATTCACGCTCGGCCTCGCTGGCCGCGTCGCGGAAGCGGCGCAGCAGCTCGACCTGCTCGCGATTGACCTCGTTGACGGTGGGGAGCCGCGCGGCGAGGTTGGCGCGATATGCCGGGAAGCGCTCGGCGATTTCCGTGCCGCCGCTGACCTTGAGCACCATGTGGCGCGTCAGCTGAAGCTCCTGCTCGATCAGCGCGAGGACGGTGTCGCGCACGGAAGCGTCGGCGACCAGGCTCGCATAGTCGCGCATGATGCCGGGATCGACCAGCAGCAGCGTCTTCTCCACCTCGTCGACGATCAGGCGGAACAGGCGCGAGGATTCGAACATGCGCTTGAGCAGGGCCAAGCCCTCGTCCCCTCGCACCTGCAGGAAGGTCTGAATGGCGCTGCCCACGCCGTACCAGCCGGTGACGATGTGGCGGTTCTGCGCCCAGGCGAACACCCAGGGGATGGCGCGCAGATCTTTGAGCGTACGCGCGCCGGTGCGCCGCGCCGGGCGCGAGCCGATATTGAGCAGCGAGATTTCCTCGAGCGGGCTTGCCGCCTGGAAATAGGCGACGAGATCGGGGTGGCCGACGAGCCCCGAATAGGCGGCGCGGCTGGCGCCGGCCAGCGCTTCCATGGCGTCGTCGAATTCGCTTCTGGGCTGCAGCGCCTCCTCGCGCTCGGATTTCAGCGCGTGCTCCAGCACGCTCGCCGCCAACAGCTCCATCTGATAGAGCGCCGTGCCCTTGTTGGCATATTTGTAGGACACCACCTCGCCCTGCTCGGTGACGCGGAAGCGCCCGCGGATCGAGCCGGCGGGTTGCGCGGCGATGGCGCGGCCGGTGGGCGCGCCGCCTCTGGACACCGAGCCGCCGCGGCCGTGGAAGAAGGCGACCGGCACACCGGCCTGCTCGCCGACACGGGTCAGCGCGCTTTGCGCCTTGGCCAGCTCCCAGTTGGAGGCGACGTAGCCGCCGTCCTTGTTGGAGTCGGAATAGCCGATCATCACTTCCTGGACGTTGCCCTGCCAATGGGTGGAGCGGCGGATCAGCGGGATCGCCAGCGCCTCGCGCATGATGGCCGGCGCGGCGCGCAGATCGGCGATGGTTTCGAACAGCGGCACGATGGGCATGGCGCAGATCTCGGTGCCGGCCGCATCGAGGAACAAGCCGCCCTCCTTGGCGAGCAGATAGGCGCCGAGAATGTCGTCGACCGAGCGCGTCATGGACAGGATGAACGAGCCGAACGCGTCGCGGTCGAGACTGCGCCGCGTGTCAACGGCCTGGCGGAACATGGCGATAAGGTCGGCTGCCTCCGGCGGCGGATTGGGAATGAGCCGCGGCGCGGTCAGCGGGCGCGCCAGCTCCTGGAGCAACCAGGCGCGCCATTCGCGTGAGCCAAGCTCGGGTGGAGTGGCGTCGCCGTGACCGGTGCTCGCCCCCCACAGCCCGCGCAGCGCATCGGTGCTGCGCGTGGTGTTTTCGCGCAGATCGAGCCGCACGGTGGTGAAGCGGAAAATCTCGACGGCGCGGCGCACGGGCCGCACCAGATCGGCGGCAAGTGATGGGCTCTTCGCCTCGGCGAGCGCCTGCTCGATGATCTTGAGGTCGAGGATCAGCTCGTCGGCATTGGCGTAAGCCGCGCCGGAACCGCCGATGTCCTGCCCTTCAATGCGGGCGATAGTGGCGTCGAGCTTGCGCAGCACGAGGGTCAAGAACTGGCGGTAGGGCTCGCCCGGATTGCGCGCGCTTATGGCGTCCGGTTCGCCGCTTGCCTCCAGCGCCAGGGTCAACTCATTGCGGAAGGTGTCGGGCACGGGCAGCGCGCGCTCGGTGATGGACAGCGTGCGGGCAAGCTCGACCAGCCGCGCGCGGTAATGCTTGAGCGAGGCAAACGCATTCTGGCGCAGGGTCCAGGCGGTGACCTTGGTGGTGACGTAAGGATTGCCGTCGCGGTCGCCGCCGATCCACGAGCCGAATTGGAAGAAGGGCGGCAGCTCGAAGCTCTGGCCCGGATAATATTGGTCGAGCGCGTCATCGAGCAGGTCAAGCATCTCCGGCGCCTTCTCGAACAACGTCTCGTCGAAGAAGTGAAGCCCGCGCAGCACCTCGTGCTCCACGGTCGGCTTCTCGAGATGCAGCTCGCCGGTCATCCATACGAGCTCGATCTGATCGCGCACCTCGCTGACCAGCGCATTGCGCTCGCGCTCGGTCCAGCGCGGGTTCTCCAGATCGCGCAGCAAAAGATAGATGCGGCGATATTTCTCCAGCACGGTGACGCGCTTCGATTCGGTCGGGTGCGCGGTGATCACCGGGCGGATGCGCAAGTTGGACAGCAGCGCCTCGATCTCCGAAGGCGCGATGCCCTCGCGCGACGCCTCGTCGAGCACATGGGCGAAGGTGCCGCGCAAGGCTTCGCGTCCGCGCGCGCGCTCGATCTGGCGGCGGCGGCGCATGGCGGCGTTCTGGTCGGCGATGGACAGGAGCTGGAACCAGATGCCTTGCGCCTGAAGCGCGCGCGCCATCAGCTCGGGCGTGAGGCCGGAGATATCGGCGCCGCCTTTCAGCACGCGCTCGACCTCCGGCTGATGCTGGCGCACCACGTCGAGCAGCAAGGCGTAGAGGAGATCGGCCGCTTCCTTGGCCGATGTGCCGGCGATCAACGCGGGCGGCGGTCCGGCTCGAAGAGGCTCGGCCTCAAGACGCGGCGCTGTGGGGCTCTCATTCATGACGCGACAACGCACTCCGGGCCTTGGCCGTTTGGACGGCCCGGCCAGGGCCTTCCTTAGAGCAAAATCCCCCGGAATTGAAACGCCGCGCGCAGAGTACCCCCCCACCCGACGCGCCAAAACGACCTAACTTTGCTAGGTCGGGCGCATCGCCCTCCCCACAAGGGGGAGGGATAAAGAGAGAAAGCCCGGAACTACGCCTGTTGGTGGCTGCGCCTGCGATCACGCGGAGACCCGGCGCTCCGGACGCTTCGCCAGCACGCCGGCCACGGTCGAGCCGAACTCGGAAGGATTGGGCGCCACGGTCAGCCCGCAGGCGCGCATGATCTCGGCCTTCTCCGCGGCGCTGTCACCGACGGCGGAGATGATGGCACCAGCATGGCCCATGCGGCGTCCCTTGGGCGCGGTGAGCCCGGCGACGAAGCCGATCACCGGCTTGGACATATTGTCCTTGATCCAGGCCGAGGCTTCCGCCTCTTGCGGGCCGCCGATCTCGCCGATCATCAGCACCGCCTCGGTCTCCGGGTCCTCCTCGAACAAAGCGAGATGATCCAGGAACGAGCTGCCGTTGATCGGATCGCCACCGATGCCGACGCTGGTCGAGATGCCGATGCCGACCGCCTTCATCTGCGAGGCGGCCTCATAGCCGAGCGTGCCCGAGCGCGAGATCACGCCGACCTTGCCCTGGAGGTAGATATGCCCCGGCATGATGCCGAGCATGGCCTTGCCGGGGCTGATGATGCCGGCGCAGTTCGGTCCGACCATCATCGGGCGGCGGTCCTTGGGGTAGCGCATGAGATAGCGCTTCACCCGCATCATGTCCTGCGCCGGGATGCCGTCGGTGATCGAGCAGATCAGCCTGACGCCGGCGTCGGCCGCCTCCATGATGGCGTCGGCGCAGAAGGCGGGCGCCACGAAGGTAATGCTGGTAGTGCCGCCGGTCGCCTTCACCGCTTCCTTCATGGTGTTGAACAGAGGCAGGCCGAGATGCGTGCCGCCGCCTTTGCCGGGCGTCACGCCGCCGACCACGTTGGTGCCGTAGGCCACCATCTCCTTGGTGTGGAAGGTGCCCTTGTCGCCGGTCATGCCCTGCACGAGCACGGGCGTGGTTTCATCGATCAGAATGCTCATGACCTCTCTCCAGATGGCGTCTCTAGGCCGCGCGTCGCGGCTTGCCGTGGCACGCCGCCACGGCCTTCTCCGCCGCCTCGGCCAGGGTATCGGCGGTGATGAGCTTGAGCCCGCTCTCCGCCAGGATTTTCTGCCCTTCCTCCACATTGGTGCCGGCCAGCCGCACGATCAGCGGCACCTTCACGTCAACCGTCTCGCAGGCCTGCACCACGCCTTTTGCCACCCAGTCGCAGCGATTGATGCCGGCGAAGATGTTGACCAGCACCGCCTTGACCTTGGCGTCGGACAGGACGAGCTTCAGCGCCGTGGCGATGCGCTCAGGCGAGGCGCCGCCGCCGACATCCAAGAAGTTCGCGGGCGTACCGCCGGCATGCTTGATCATGTCCATGGTCGCCATGGCGAGGCCCGCGCCGTTGACGATGCAACCGATCTCGCCGTCGAGCCCGATATAGTTGAGATTGTGCTCGGCGGCTTGCGCCTCGCGCGGGTCCTGCTGCGAGGGATCGTGCATGTCGGCCACGTTGTGGCGGCGGAACAGCGCGTTGTCGTCGAACGACATCTTGGCGTCGAGCGCGAGCACGCGGTCGTCCTTGGCGACGACCAGCGGATTGATCTCAAGCATGGTGGCGTCGCAATCGCGGAACGCGCGATAGGCGTTCATGATGGTCGACACCGCGCTCTGTGCCTGCTTGATGCTGAGGCCCAGCTGGAAGGCAAGCTCGCGCGCCTGGAAGGCCTGCAAGCCCACGGCCGGCTCGACCACCACCTGAAGAATGGCCTCGGGCTCGTCCTTGGCGATCTCCTCGATCTCCATACCGCCGCGCTGCGAGGCGATCACGCGGATGCGTTCGGCTTTTCGGTCGAGCACGTAGCCGAGATAAAGTTCGCGGTCGAAGGGCTCGGCCACCTCGATATAGATGCGCTGCACGGGCTTTCCTTCCGGCCCGGTCTGGATGGTGACCAGACGCTTGCCGAGAAGCTCCGCGGCCGCGTCGCGCACCTCGTGATAGGTCTTGCACAATTTGATGCCGCCGGCCTTGCCGCGCGCGCCCGCGTGGATCTGAGCCTTAACCGCCCAGTTCCAGCCGCCGAGCTCGGTCGCCGCATACACCGCCTGATCGGGGCTGAAGGCCACGGCGCCTTTCGGCACCGGCACGCCGAAACTGCCCAGCAATTCCTTGGCTTGATACTCGTGAACGTCCACCTTGGCTCCTCCTTCCAGTCTTTTTCGGCGGGCGGTTTTGAGCTTAGCTCAGCTTGCCCTTGACGATACCGTAAGCCTTCTCGGTCGCTCCTTGAGCGCCGGTCAGAAGTCCTTCCAATTCCTTCAGCTTAGCGTCAGCGAAGGTTTTGTCCGTAATCATTTTTGCATTCGTATAG
Source organism: Methyloceanibacter sp. (assembly GCA_040901485.1). GTDB lineage: Bacteria > Pseudomonadota > Alphaproteobacteria > Rhizobiales > Methyloligellaceae > Methyloceanibacter. Next base: position 78,870 of record JBBDYM010000040.1, on the reverse strand, counting down.
ACATTCAGCGCCCCGCTTCGCAGTGCAGCATAAGCGGCGAGCACGGCCACGCCGGCGTCGCTGATGACGTTGAGATTGCCCTTTTCCGAGGCGGCAAGCGCAAGGTCGATGACCTCGCGCGCCGCCTGGCAGCAGGCCAGCGGAACGTCGGTCGCCTGCTTCAGCGCGGCCTGGATCGCCGTCTCGCGCTTGGCCTTGTCGGCGTCGGTCTCCTTTGGCAGCCCATAGGCGGCCATCACGGAATCGAATGCCTTCACGTCGTCCTGGATCATGCCGGTCAGCTTCTGGCGCAACGCCTCGGCGCGCGCCAGCACGTCCTTCATCTCGCCTTCGACCTCGACATATTTCTTTTTACCGATGGTGAGGTTGCACACCATGCTCACCAATGCCGCCCCCATGGCGCCGATGATGGCCGCGGCGCTGCCGCCGCCCGGCGTGGCGCTTTGGCTCGCCAGCGCATCGAGAAACGGCTCGACTGCCATGTCCTTGATCTCAGCCATCAAGCCATGTCCTTCGCCAGCGCGTAGATCTCCTCGGCGTCGAGCACGCCGTCTGAGCTTTCGAACAGCTGCTCGATGCAGCCGCGATGCAATTTCAGCTTGAGCCCGCCAATGCCGAGCGCGCCGAACACGAGCTTGCCGTCGTAGTCCTTGCCCTTGTCGGTAGCCTCGATCCCTTCGATGCCGAGCGGCGGTTGGGCGTTCACGTCAGCCAGCATCTCGATATTCGGATTGTTCTGCCAGTCGGCGGCCTTCAGCAATTGGACACCGATGGCGCCGGCGGCGAACACGATCTGCGCATCCTTAACCGCCTTGCCGCGCGCATCGTCATCGACGGCCTGCAGCGGCGTGACCTTCACGCCGAAGCGTTTCTCGACGGCGTTGGCGGCATTGTCGGCGCGTTCCTTCGAGCGGGAGGTGAGTGTCACGTCGGCGCCTTCCTGCGCCAGTAGCGCCGCGGCACGCATGCCGACCGGTCCCGTGCCCGCCAGCACCACCGCCTTCTTGCCTTTGAGCTTGCCGGCCTTGGCGAGCAGCGCCACGCCAGCAGCGGCGGTCGTGTTCGAACCGTTCGAATCGAGCATGATCGAGACGCGGAAGGGGCCGAAGAATTTCTTCTTCACCGCCGTGAACAGCGCCTCGCCCTTGGCCATGTCGCCGCCGCCGACGAAGATGGCGGTGTTCTGCTTGTCCTTGCCGCCGCGGGTGAAAATCGTGCCGTCAACCAGCGCGCCGACAGTGTCGGGCGTGACATCGGCGTAGCCGGTCACCCGGTCGGCGCCGCCGTCATAGGCGACCACCGTGTCGAACACGCTCGCGTAGGGATCGGTGTCGAACAGGAACAGCAGTTTCTTCATGGCGCACGCTCCCGCCTACTCCACCACGTTCTGCGGCTTGCCGCCCACGAACGCCTCGATATTGTCGATGAGCTGATCGGCCAGGATCTGCATCGCCTCTTGGCTCGCCCAGGCGACATGCGGCGTGACGATGAGATTCGGCAGCTTCAGGTCGAGCAGGATGTTGCCTTCCTTGGGCGGCTCCTTGGTCAGCACGTCGAAGCCCGCGCCGGCGATGGTGCCGTTCTTGAGCGCCTCGGCGAGCGCCGCCTCGTCAACCAAGCCACCGCGCGCGGTGTTGATGAGGATGGCGGTTGGCTTCATCTTCTTGAACTCCGCCGCGCCGATCATGTTCTTGGTCTCGGGCGTGAGCGGCATGTGCAGCGTAATAATGTCGCTCTCGCGCAGGATGGTGTCGAAATCGACCCGGCCCGGCACATCGACGATGTCGTAAGGCAGTACCTTCATGCCGAGGCATTCGGCGCGCTTGGCCACCGCCCTGCCGATGGCGCCGAAGCCCACCACGCCCAGGGTCGAGCCGGCGATGTCGCGGATCGGATGGTCGAAGAAGCAGAACTGGTTGACCTTGCCCCAGCGGCCGGCGCGCACGTCCTCGACATAGGCAAGCAGGTTGCGGCGGAGCGCGAACATCAGCGCGATGACATGCTCGGGCACGGTGTTGAAAGCATAATTGCGGATATTGACGACGGTGATGCCGGCGTCCTTGCAATAGGCCTTGTCCACCACGTCGGTGCCGGTGGCGGCCACCGCGATCAGCTTCAGCTTCGGCAGCTGCTTCAGCGTCTCGGCCCGCATCGGCACTTTGTTGATGATGGCGATGGTCGCGTCCTTGAGGCGATCTATGATCTCCTCGGGCGTCCACGTCGCCTCGTACTCTTTATAGCTGTGCGGAAAATCGGGCTTGCGCACATTGGCGCCTACCGACTCCCGATCGAGGAACACGATCGCGTGCTGCACTGAACTAGAACCCCCTACGACGAAACAAACCCCTGCCCTGGCATCGGCGCCCGCGTTCGAGCCCTACTCGGCCGCGATCCGCGTTTCCTTGGCGGATTGACCGGCGCGAAATTGCTCTTGAGCTGCCGCCACGCCCGACCCCGGCACCACCTCGATGCCCACGTCGCGCATGGCCATCTCCGCGCCGGCAATGCCGCCGAGTAGCATCAGCTCGTTCAGATCGCCGAGATGCCCGATGCGGAACAATTTACCGGCCATCTGCGACAGCCCCGCGCCGAGTGCGAGATTATAGCGGCGATAGGCGCGGTCGATCACGTCGGCGCCGTCGAAGCCTTGCGGCACCAGGATGGCGCTCACCGTATTGGAATGCCATTTCGGCTCCTTGGCGCAGAGCTTGAGCCCCCACGCCTTGACCGCGGCGCGCGTGCCTTCGGCGAGATGGCGATGACGCGCGAACACGTTGTCGAGCCCCTCCTCCTGAAGGATGGCGAGCGACTCGCGCAAGCCGTAGAGCAGCGGCAGCGCCGGCGTGTAGGGGAAATAGCCCGACGGGTTGGTGCGCATATGATCGGCGAGATCGAAATAGCAGCGCGTGCACGCGGCCGTCTTCATCGCCGCGAGCGCCTTCTGGCTCGCGCAGAGAATGCCGAGACCCGCCGGCAGCATGAGGCCCTTCTGCGAGCCGGTGATGGCGAGATCGACGCCCCAATCGTCCATGCGGAAATCGATGCTGGCGATCGAGCTCACGCCGTCGACATAGAGCAGCGCCGGATGCTTGGCGGCATCGAGCGCGCGGCGCACGGCGGCGACATCGGATGTGACGCCGGTGGCGGTCTCGTTATGGACGACGAGCACGCCCTTGATCTCGTGGTTCTTGTCGGCGCGGAGCGCTTCCTCGATGCGTTCAGGCGAAACGCCCGTGCCCCACTCCTCCTCCTGCACGATGGCGTCAAGCCCGTGCCGGCGGGCAAGCTCGCCCCACAGATGGCTGAACTGGCCGAAACGCGAGATGATCACCTTGTCGCCAGGCGAGCGCGTATTGGTGATGGCGGCTTCCCACGCGCCGGTGCCGCTCGCCGGAAAGATGACGACCTGGCCGTCCTTGGTCTTGAAGATCTTCTTCAGATCTTCGTAGAGCGGGAGCGTGAGCTTGGGGAAGTCGGAGGAGCGATGGTCCTCCATGGTGACATGCATGGCGCGCAGGATCCGTTCCGGGACGTTGGTCGGCCCCGGCACGAACAAGAAATTACGGCCTGGCTTTCGTCCAGCCATGCGTCGTCTCCCCTTGAAATTCTTGAGCTAACGGACCCGGCGCGGGCCCATGCCTCGGCTGAGAGCAGGTGGTAACGGTCACCTGCAAACCTTGCAACCCCTTTCAACCCTTAGAATAAGCCGCTGATACGGCCGTCCGCCGCAAGCTCGATATTGTTGGCCGCCGGCACCTTGGGCAGGCCCGGCATGGTCATGACATCCCCGCAGATCACCACCACGAACTCGGCGCCCGCGGAGAGCCGCACCTCGCGGATGGGAATGGTGTGGCCTGAAGGCACGCCCTTGGCATCGGGGTTGGTGGTGAAGCTGTATTGGGTCTTGGCCACGCAAATGGGGAAGTGGCCGAAGCCTGCCTTTTCCAACTCGGCGAAGCGGTCCTTCACCGCCTTGTCGGCGGCGATGTCCTCCGCGCCGTAGATTTCGCGGGCGATGGTGCGGGTCTTGTCCCACAGCGGCATGGTGTCGGGATAGAGCGGTTTGAAGTCGCTCGGCTTCTCGTCGATGGTACGGACCACGGCCTCCGCCAGCTCGACCGCGCCCTCGCCGCCGAGCGCCCAATGGTCGGCCATCACGCATTCGGCGCCCGAGGTCGAGCACAGCCGCTTCAAGAGTGCGATCTCGGCGTCGGTATCGCTGGAGAAGCGATTCGTTGCCACCACCACCGGCACGCCGTATTTCTGCACGTTCTCGACATGGCGCGCGAGATTGGCGTAGCCCTTCTCCAACGCCGCGAGATTCTCCTTCTTGAGATCGTCCTTGGCCACGCCGCCATGCATCTTGAGCGCGCGGATGGTGGCGACGATCACCACGCAATCGGGCTTGAGGCCTGCTTTCCGGCATTTGATGTCGAAGAATTTTTCCGCGCCGAGATCGGCGCCGAAGCCGGCCTCGGTCACCACATAGTCGGCGAGCTTGAGCGCCGCCTTGGTTGCGATCACCGAGTTGCAGCCATGGGCGATATTGGCGAAGGGCCCGCCATGAATAAAGGCGGGATTGTTCTCGAGCGTCTGCACCAGGTTCGGCGCGAGCGCATCCTTGAGCAGCGCGGCCATCGAACCGGCCGCCGACAAATCCTTGGCGGTGACAGCCTTCTTGTCGCGCGTCTGGCCGATCTGGATTTGCCCGAGCCGCCGCTGAAGGTCGGCAAGGTCGGAAGCGAGGCAGAAGATGGCCATCACCTCGGAGGCCACGGTGATGTCGAAGCCCGCTTCGCGCGGGAAGCCGTTGGTAGCGCCGCCAAGCGAGGTGACGATGGAACGGAGCGCGCGATCGTTCATGTCCACGGCGCGGCGCCAAGTAACACGGCGCACGTCGATATCGAGCGGATTGCCCCAATAGACGTGGTTGTCGATCATCGCCGCGAGCAGATTGTTGGCGGCGCCGATCGCATGGAAATCGCCGGTGAAGTGGAGGTTGATGTCCTCCATGGGCACGACCTGGGCATAGCCGCCGCCGGCCGCCCCGCCCTTGACCCCGAAACAGGGCCCGAGGCTCGGCTCGCGGACGCAGATCATGGCCTTCTTGCCGATGACGTTCAGCGCGTCGCCAAGGCCGACAGTGGTGGTGGTCTTGCCTTCGCCCGCGGGCGTCGGCGTGATGGCGGTGACGAGGATGAGCTTGCCGTCGGGCCTACCTTTAAGCGAGGCGATGTAATCGAGGGAGACCTTGGCCTTGTAATGCCCGTAAGGGATCAGGTCTTCGGCCGGGATGCCGAGCCGGTCGGCCGCGACCTCGACGATCGGCCGCATGTGAGCGGCCTGGCTGATCTCGATATCGGATTTCGGCTTTTTGTGCTGCTCGTCTGAACGCTTGCCCGGTTTTGCGGCACTTTCACGCGGCTGAACTGACATTACGGACAAGCTCCCCAGACTTTCGGCACATCTGCAACCAGATTGGGCGGGCAGGGTATTCATTCACTTGCCTTCTGGCAATCGTCTGTGCAGTTTCAACGCCCACCCTCGGAGTTCTTCGCCAGAATGACGCCGCCCGATCTGCTCAAGGCCATGTTCCAGGCGGCCGTGGAGGCGGCGCTGCCGCAGCTCTGCGTGCCGGCGCATCTGCCTCCGCGCCCCAAGGGCCGCACCGTGATTATCGGCGCCGGCAAGGCGTCGGGCGCCATGGCCAAGGCGCTGGAAGATGCCTGGGACGGGCCGCTCGAAGGGCTGGTCGTCACCCGCTACGGCTATCGCGTGCCGACGACGCGCCTCGAAGTGGTCGAGGCCGCGCATCCCGTTCCCGATGAAGCCGGGCGCGAGGCCGCGCGCCGCATTCTCGAGTTGGTGCAGGGCCTGACCGAAGACGATCTCGTGCTCTGCCTGATCTCAGGCGGCGGCTCTGCCCTGCTCGCGCTCCCCGCCGCAGGCGTGAGCCTCGAAGACAAGCAGGCGGTGAACAAGGCGCTGCTCAAGTCGGGCGCCACCATCTCCGAGATGAATGTGGTACGGAAGCATCTCTCCGCCATCAAAGGCGGCAGGCTCGCCGCCGCCGCGTCGCCGGCCCGCGTGGTGGCGCTGATGATCTCCGACGTGCCGGGCGACGATCCCTCGATCATCGCCTCGGGTCCGACCGTGCCAGATCCCTCCACCAACAAGGATGCGCTCGGCATCATCGCCAAATACGGGATCGAGGTGCCGGCGAGCGTGCGCAAACTTTTACTGAAAGTTGACGAGACGCCGAAGCCCGGCGACAAGCGCCTCGCCTCCGTCGAGAACGTGATGATCGCTACGCCGCAAGCCTCGCTCGAAGCCGCCGCCACCGTGGCCCGTCAAGCCGGGGTCAAGCCGGTGATCCTCGGCGATTCGATCGAAGGCGAATCGCGCGACGTGGCCCTGGTCCATGCCGGCATCGCCCGGCAATGCGCGCTGCGCGCCCAGCCCGAAGCGCCGCCATGCGTGCTGATCTCGGGCGGCGAGACCACCATCACGCTCAAGGGCAAAGGCAAAGGTGGGCGCAACACCGAGTTCTTGCTGGCGCTCGCCATCGCGCTCGATGGCCTGCCCGGCATTTACGCGCTGGCCGGCGACACCGACGGCATCGACGGCAGCGAGGACAATGCCGGTGCGCTCATCTTTCCCGACACGCTCGCCCGCGCCGAGAAAGCCGGACTCAACGCCAAGGCCATGCTCGCCGACAACGATCCTTACAGCTTCTTCGCAGGCCTCGGCGATTTGCTGGAGACAGGGCCCACGCTCACCAACGTCAACGACTTCCGCGCCATCCTGATCGACAAAAGTTAGCGCCCGGAGAGGAAGGGCGAAGAGCCTAATTGTCGAGCAATTACTCTCGGCTGCATTGCGCGGCAAATTCACGGTTGCGGATTGAGACGAGCGCGCTAATTTTCGAAAAAGTCAGCGTTTCGCCTGATCTGCGTATTTAACCGGTCGCCTGGGCGCCCTTTGCACGCCTGAATTTGGCCGGTGAAGAGCCTCGTTTTTCATGTTCCGCCACGGAACAGTCGAATTTCGATTGAATATGGGGCAGGGCGGTTCCGAGGCTGGTAGCCGATTATCTGGCGGTTGAGTCGCGACCGTTCGCAAGAACGGCGGCTGGCATAGCTTGAAGCGCGCAGAGCGCCGGATTGGACGAGGGAGAAAGAATGAAGCTGAGACGCGCCTGTCTTGGCCTTGTTGCCGGAACGATGCTGATGGCTTCGCCGGCCGCATCAGCCGGCCCCGCTCTCGTCTTCGAGCCCTATAACGGCACCATCTTCTACGCCGAGGAACCCGACGCGCTCTGGTATCCCGCCTCGCTCACCAAATTAATGACGGCTTATGTCGCCTTCCAAGCCATCCGCGATGGTGAGGTCACGCCCCAGACCAATGTCATCTGCTCCCAGAAAGCAACGCTGCAAGCGCCCACCAAGCTTTGGCTGAAGGAGGGCGAGTCAATTCCCCTCGACACGGCTCTCAAAGTGCTGATCGTCAAATCGGCCAATGACGTCGCCATCATGGTCGCCGAGACGGTGGCCGGCAGCGAAGAGGCATTCGTGGCGCGCATGAACGAAGCGGCGAAGCGACTCGGCATGACCAATAGCTCCTTCGCCAATCCGCACGGCCTCCCCAATGACGGCCAGATCAGCACCGCGCGCGACCTGGCGCGGCTGGCCCGCGCCCTCATCATCGAGTTTCCGGAATATGCCGATCTGTTCACCGTCCGGTCGGTACAGGTCAAGGACAAGGTGCTGCGCTCGCATAACGGCATGCTCGTCACCCTTCCCGGCGCCGACGGCATGAAGACCGGCTTCATTTGCGATTCCGGCTTCAACATCGTGGTGAGCGCCACGCGCGAAGGACGCAAGCTGGTAGCCATCGTGCTCGGCGAACCTTCGGTCGCCTCGCGCCGCGTCCGCGCCACCGACCTCCTGGAGAATGGCTTCAAGCGTTACTTCTGGAAATCGCTGTTCGGCACGAGCCTCGACGGCCTCGCGATCCAGGCCTCGATAAGTTCCGGACCGGCGAAGCTGCGCGAGGTGATTTGCGGCGCTCCGAGGCCCGCCAGGACCAAGCGACGCAAGAGACGGGTGATCCGCAAGTCCGAGATTGAGCTGCCGCGGCTCGACATCAACAAGCCCGTCATTATCGCTCACGCAAATTGAGCTGCTCCCTCTCATCTCTCGGCAAAGCCCTCTTTTACATGTGCTTTGCGTATTTGCTGACGCTTGGCGCTGGCCACGCGGCCGCGCCTCCCGACAACATCGCCGAGGTGGTGAAAGAGGCGGAGCAGGCCTGCCGGCATATGAACGGCATACCGAATAGCGAGGCGCTGCTCAGCGTCGACGATCTGAACGGCGACGGCGGCGAGGATTGGATCGTCGATTTCGCCAAGCTCAAATGCGAAGGCGGTAACAATCCTCTGTGCGGCAACGGCGGATGCACGATGCAGATTTATTTCTGGGACGGCGAGGCGTCGTGGGACCTCGTGTTCGAGGATCTGGTCAAGAGCTACAAATTCGGCAAGGACGCCGGCAAGCCCGTGCTCTACGTGACCACGCCCGGCACGCCGTGCAACAAGCCGGTCGCCGAGACCTGCGACTACACCTATCGGCTGGAAAAAGAGGCCCTCGTTCCGGTCAAGTGACTCAGACCTCCCCCTCGTGGGGGGAGTTATATGGTTGACAAAGCATCGGTGAGTCCCTATCTGTCAATCTTAGACAAGGGGACTTCCGATGAACCTGACCGATCCGCGCTTCCAAAACCCTGAAAATGCCCGCCAGTGGCTCGAAATGCAGCGTTGGCCTGATGGCGTCTATTGCTCGCATTGCGGCTCGTTTTCAGTGACGCCCTTACAGGGCAAGGCACATCGTCCCGGCCTGTGGCAGTGCAACGATTGCCGCCAGCAATTCACCGTGACAACCGGATCGGTGATGGAGCGTTCCAAAATCCCGCTCAATAAATGGCTGATGGCCATGCATCTCATGGCATCCAGCAAGAAGGGCATCAGCGCGCATCAGCTGCACAGGATGCTTGGTATCACCTACCAGTCGGCTTGGTTCCTTTCGCACCGCATCCGTGAAGCAATGGACGATAAGAACCCCACGCCAATGGGCGGCGAAGGCAAGGTTGTCGAGGCCGATACCACCTACGTTGGCGGCAAAGAAAAGAACAAGCGCCTTGGCAAGCGTAAGGCTTCCAACATCGGCGGCATGGGCAAGCAGATCGTCCACACTCTGGTCGAGCGCGGCGGGCGCTCCCGCTCACACCACATTGCCAACGTGACCGGCAAAACGCTTCGCCCGCTGTTGGTCACGAATGTCAGCCGCAAGTCCACGCTGATGACCGACACTCACGGCGGCTATCACCGCGTCGGCAAAGAGTATGCTCGCCACGAAATGGTCGATCATGGCCGCGAGGAATATGTGCGCGGCGATGCACACTCAAACACCGCAGAAGGCTTCTTTTCGATCCTCAAGCGCGGCGTGACCGGAACGTTTCATCACATCTCGGAAGCGCACTTGCACCGCTACCTTGCCGAGTTCGATTTCCGCTATAACAATCGTTCTGGTCTAGGCGTCGAGGATACCGAACGCGCCAGCAAGATCATCAAACAGGCCGAAGGAAAGCGCCTTACCTATCGGCGGATTGGTGAAGCCCAAAACATTTAAGCAGAAGGCGAGGCGCTTTCTGCGATGGAGGCGAGGCAAGAAATGACTGGCAATGCCCTTAGAGAACAGTACCCCGCAGGCTGCTTTATCGGGTTCAATGCGGGCTTCGACCGCAAGTCAGCAGAGCAATTGATCCTGGTCTGTGGCCAGGCCGTCCAAAATGAGTATGACGAGATTAATCTGTGCTTAGGGTCCTTGGGGGGCACCCTTGATGATGTCTATTACGTCATCAACATACTTGAAGCCTTCCCTGTGAAGCTAATCACGCACAACGTTAGCACCGTCCAGAGTGCCGCAAATCTCGTTTTCTTGTGTGGCGATGAACGCTATGCGGTGCCCGGATCAACGTTCTTTTTCCATCAAACTCACTTCCCCTCGTTTCCAGACCAACAAATTAATCAGGCTTTCATGGTCGAAAGGTTGAAGGCTATCGAGGATCACGATACGCGATGTGCCGCCTTTTATTTGGACAAAACCGGGCAGCCAGCCAAGAAGGTTCGCGAGTGGTGCAATGCCGAAATTCTTATGACCACGGATGACGCGATGGCGAATGGGCTCATACACGGAGTTAAGCAACTCGATATGCCCCCCAAGTCGTTTTTCCATCAAGTCGTTGTCCCTTGAGGCTTCTTTATATTCCGCCGCGCGCTCGTTTTGTTAGCCTTCCGCTTCCCAATCTTCGATTCCTCACGCGGCTTATGAGGCATGGACAAGAGCTTCTTGGCCAGCTTCTCTAGGTCTTTCTCATCTTGAGATTCGCGGGATTTGGCCATGGCTAAGCGTCAGACTCACATCCGCGAACGCTATTGGCGGGCGCTCGGGAAATTCGTTGATGATTTCGCTGCCGTCGAAATGGCGATGGTGCTCCTGCTAATGATACGTACTAACACACCCCTAGACGTAGGCCGTGCAATTTTCTCAGGAGTGCGAATTAAAGAGGCAATGGCCCTCATCGGTCGCGTCGGGGAAGTTCGGCCCTTAGATGACGAAACCAAAGCTGACCAAGAGTACGTTTTTGCCCAGCTCCGGGTAATCATTGAGTTTCGGAATGATATTTTGCACTATGGCTCGCAAACGATCACTCCTACCGAGTTTGAAGTGTCGAACTGGCTCATTGCGTTGGACGAATCACGACTTCGCAAGCAGCGTATCTCCGCAAAGACGCTGTTGCAGCTAGTGCATGACCTCCGCAAAATTGAGCTTCACCTTCAGTCCCGCCATATCTTGAGAGACGCTGTCACTCGTTCGGAGCAAAGGGTCTTGCGCTCCTCATGGCGATATATACCTCCCGAACAAGCCCCGCGTCGTCGTAAGACTCGCGGTAACGTTCCAGCGCGACAACGCCAGCGCGCGTCATAGCACACGTCACGATTCCCGAATCACTCCCGCCAGCCCCGCACTGAACGTGTGGGGCTTCTGCGAAGTGGGGGTTTAAAGTTGCTTTGTCAACCATATAACTCCCCTCGTGGGGAGGGATGGTTTGGTGGGCCATGTCCAGCAATGACTAAAATGGTGCTCCCTTCGCCAGGAACGCTTCCTCCTCCTCGGTCGAGGCTCGCCCAAGCATGGCGTTGCGATGGGGAAAGCGGCCGAAGCGGTCGATGACCGCTTGATGCCGGAGCGCAAAATCGAGATTGAGCGGATTGCCGAGCGCCGTGTAGAGCCCGACGGAGCGCGCCTGATCGGCCGCATCTTCCGAATGCTGGAACGGCATATAGAGAAAAGAGCGCTGCCTGGGCGCAAGCTTGTCCGCAAAGCCTTTGGCGATGGCGCGATTGGCGAGCGCCAGGACCTCATCGTCGGCGGCGAAAGCGCGCGCATCGTCGCGGAACATGTTGCGGGGAAACTGATCGAGCACGAGGATGGCGGCGAGATAGCCTTCGGGCACGGCGAGCCACTCGGCCGGCACGCCCGCCTTCAGCTCTTCGTAGATCTCGCCGAAGCGCGCCTTGATCGCGGCATCGACGACGGTGTCGCGGCGAAACCAGTTCTTGGGCGCGATCTCCTCGAACCAGAAGCGCAGGATGTCGTCGATGGTGTCAGCGCCCATGCTCTCTCCTGACTCAGGACGCGCCGGTCGAAGGCGCGGCGATGGCGGCTTCGATCAGGCGCTTGGCCTCCGCCGAGGCCCAATCGGCGGGACCGACGAGGCGGCCGATCTCCCTGCCCTGGCGGTCGATCAGCAGCGTGGTCGGCATGCCGACTGCCTTCACCGTGGAGAACAACTTACCCGGAGGGTCGGTGTAGAGCGCGAGATTTGTGGCGCCTGTCTCAGCCAAGAAATCGCGGGCCTTGTCGGGTCCGCCTTTGTCGATATTCACCGCCACCACCTCGAAGTCCTTGCCGCCGAGCTCGCGCTGTAGCTGATCGAGCATCGGCATCTCCTCGCGGCAGGGCACGCACCAGGTGGCCCAGATATTGAGGAGCACGACTTTTCCTTGGAATTCCGCCAGCGACTTGGCGTTCCCCTCGGCATCGATGAAGGTAAAGTCCGGGAGCGGCAAAGGCGCGGGCCGCACCACGAAGGCGGCCATGGCGCCCTTGTTGAGACCTGCGAGCGGGCCTGACGCGGCGCTTTCTTTGGAAGAAGCGGGCGCACTGTCCCCATCGCCGGACACGGCGCTAACCGTCTTGGGCGCACGGCCATTGTCAGAAGGGGCGAAACTCACATATACCGTGCCAAACCCGGCAACCGCCGCGAGAATTCCAGCGACGAGATAGACGGCCGGCTGCGTGGGCCGCGCCTTGCGTTGCTTACCTTCGCTCACCGTCTTCCCGCTTGCTTCGTCTTGGCCAGGCTCGACCGATGACCAACACTATATGGGGCGGCCGCTTCGCCGCCAGTCCCGCCGAGATCATGGAGGAGATAAATGCCTCCATCGACTTCGACAAGCGCTTGTGGCGGCATGACCTTGCCGCCTCCAAGGCGCATGTCGCCATGCTCGCGGCAACCGGCATCATCGACCAGGCCGAGGCTGACAAGATCATGCACGGCCTAGACCAGATTCTGGCCGAGATGGAGGCGGGCAAGTTCAAATTCTCGCGCAAGCTCGAGGACATTCATCTGAATGTCGAGCATCGCCTGACCGAGCTGATCGGCTCCGTTGCCGGCAAGCTGCACACTGCGCGCTCGCGCAACGACCAGGTGGCGACCGACTTCAAGCTTTATGTCAGGGACGAGATCGCTTCCATCAACGATGCGCTGGCCGCGCTCCAGCTTGCGCTCGCCACGAAGGCGCGCGCGCATGCCGGCTCGGTGATGCCCGGCTTCACGCATCTGCAGAACGCGCAGCCCATCACCTTCGGGCATCATCTGCTCGCCTATGTCGAGATGTTCAGCCGCGACCGGGGACGCTTCGCGGACGCCACCAAGCGGCTCAACGAGTCACCGCTCGGGTCGGCGGCGCTCGCCGGCACGAGCTTTCCCATCGACCGGGACATGACGGCGAAGGCGCTCGGTTTCTCGGGTCCTACGGCGAATTCGCTAGATGCTGTCTCCGATCGCGACTTCGCGCTCGAGACTCTGGCCGCGGCGTCGATCGCCGCCATGCATCTGTCGAGGCTGGCCGAGGAGATCGTGCTGTGGACCTCGCCGCAATTCGGCTTCGCGCGCCTGTCGGACGCCTATTCGACCGGCTCGTCGATCATGCCGCAAAAACGGAATCCCGACGCCGCCGAGCTGGTGCGCGCCAAGACCGGGCGCATCGCCGGCGCCTTCCAGGCTCTGCTCATGGTGATGAAGGGGCTCCCGCTCGCCTATGCCAAGGACATGCAGGAGGACAAGGAGCCGGTGTTCGACGCGCTCGATGCGCTGAAGCTCGGCATCGCCGCCATGACCGGCATGGTCGACGACCTGGAACCGGATTTGCGCGCCATGATGTGGGCGGCGGCAAGCGGCTATGCCACCGCCACCGACCTGGCCGACTGGCTGGTGCGCACACTCGGGCTGCCCTTCCGGGAGGCCCATCAGGTCACGGGGCGAATCGTGGCACTGGCCGAGGCTAAGGGTTGCGACCTGAAAAGGCTCTCATTGGCCGATTTCCAGTCGGTGGAGAAGCGGATCGGCGAGGCCGTCTATGCGGTCCTGGATGTCACCAGCGCGGTGAAAAGCCGCAAAAGCCATGGCGGAACCGCGCCCGCCAATGTCCGGCGCGAGGCCAAACGGTGGATAAAGCGTTTGGAGAAGCAAGCCCCGCACGATAAAAAGGGTAGATAAAGGGCCGCAAAAAGGCCCGGCAAGGGGCACGACCATGGGAAGCGCGCTGCGCATCCTATTATTGCTTGCGCTGGTGACGGCTATCGGGCTTAGCGCCTGCGGGCGGCGTGGTTCGCTCGATCGGCCACAGCCGAGCTATCCCGAAACGCAATCCGACCCGGCCACCAAAATGTCGAGGGCCCCGGCCCGCAGCCTTTGGATCGATCGACTGCTGCAATAAAGCTTTCCGCCAATGCACCATTTTGCCTACCGGCGCGGCGCGTCGAACCAAAACGTGCTCCACGCCGAGGAGGTCGACCTTGCCGAGCTTGCCGGCACGGTCGGCACGCCCTTCTATTGCTACTCGACGGCAACGCTCGAGCGCCATTACCGGGTGTTCGCCGAGGCGTTCGCCGACATGCCCGGCACGCTCGTCTGCTATTCCGTCAAGGCCAATTCCAATCTCGGCGTGCTGGCTACGTTGGCGCGCGCCGGCGCCGGCATGGACGTGGTGTCGGAGGGCGAACTCCGCCGCGCGCTCGCTGTGAAGGTCGCGCCCGAGAAGATCGTGTTCTCCGGCGTGGGCAAGACCAAAGATGAGATGGCGCTCGCGCTCGATCGCGGCATCTTCGCCTTCAATGTCGAGTCCGAGCCGGAACTTCGCGCGCTGAGCGAGGTGGCGGCGGCACAGGGAAGATCCGCGCGCATCGCCATCCGCGTGAACCCCGACATCGACGCCAAGACCCACCACAAGATCGCCACCGGCAAGGCCGAGAACAAATTCGGCGTGCCGTTCGCCGAGGCGCTGCCGCTTTACGCCCTCGCGCGCGATCTGCCGGGAATCGAGGCGACCGGCGTGCATATGCATATCGGCAGCCAGATCACCGACCTCGCGCCGTTCCGCAATGCCTTCGCGTTGCTGAAAGAGTTGGTGGGCAGTTTGCGCGCGGGCGGCTTCGCCATCGATTTCGTCAATCTCGGCGGCGGTCTCGGCATCCCCTACCGCGACGATCAGCCGGCCCCGCCGCTCCCTTCCGATTACGCCAAGCTGGTGCGCGAGGCAGTCGGCGATCTCGGGTTAAGGCTCCTGTTCGAGCCGGGGCGCATGATCGCCGGCAATGCCGGCATCCTCGTCTCGCGCGTGCTTTACGTGAAGCGCGGCGCGGCCAAGACTTTCACCATCATCGATGCGGCGATGAACGATTTGCTGCGCCCCACCCTCTACGAGGCGCATCACGAGATCCTGCCGGTGGCCGAGCCCGAGCCCGGCACGCCGACCATCGTTACTGACGTTGCGGGGCCGGTATGCGAGACCGGCGATTATCTGGCCTTGGGCCGCACGCTGCCACAACTTCACCCCGGCGATCTCATTGCGGTGATGACGGCGGGGGCCTATGGCGCGGTGCTGGCATCCGAATATAACAGCCGCCTGCTGGTGCCCGAGGTGCTTGTGGCGGGAAACCGCCATGCCGTGACCAGGCCGCGCCCGAGCTATGACGACATGCTTGAAGCCGAGCGCCTGCCCGACTGGCTCTAAGGCCAAAAAGCGGGGGCAAAGGTCTCCTTTTCGCCCGCTTCAATCCCCAGATTAGGCGGCTACGGCCCGCTCCTGTGATACACGGTTGATGATGCGATCCAAGGTCCGGAAAAAAGAGGCTCCCGCCCAAACGGCGGCTGATAACGCGCTCGCCCGGCGGTTCGAGCGCAAGGTGCGCCTGAGCTGGTTCGCGCTCCTGGCCGAGCGTGTGTGGGAGGCTCTGCTGTGGCCGTTCATCGTGGCCTGCACCTTCCTGCTGATCTCACTGCTTGATCTGTGGAGCTTCGTGCCGCCGCTGCTGCACCGCCTTCTGCTCGGCGCCTTCGCCGTCGCATTCATAGTCTCCTTCCTGCCGCTGTTCCGCATCGCTTTGCCGACGCGCGCGGAAGCTCTGCGGCGCCTCGAACGCAACGCCGAGATCAAGCACCGGCCCGCTTCGTCTTATGAAGATCGTCTCGGCGCTACCCCACCCAAGGAGACCGTGGCGTTATGGGCGGCCCATCGCGAGCGGCTCGCCCGCCTGATCGACAGGCTGAAACCCTCTTGGCCCGCGCCGCGCTCCGACCGCAACGATCCTTACGCCATCAGAGCTGCACTCATGCTCGGCCTGGTCGCCGCCATCTTCGCCGCAGGCGGCGACGGCTGGAACCGTCTGCGTGTTGCCTTCTCGCCCGAGGCGAGCGGCGCGCCTTCGCTCATCAGGCTCGACGCCTGGGTGACGCCGCCCGTCTATACCGGCATGGCGCCGATCGTACTGGCCGACGGCAACGAGGCCGTGGGCGACGGCGCTGAATCCTTCCGCGCTCTGTCGGTGCCGGAGCGCAGCTCATTGATCGTGCGTACGCATGCGCCCCAGGGCGAGACCGTGAGCCTGACCACCAGCAAGGACGACGGGTCCGAGACAAAGACCATCGAGCCTAAGGTTGGCGGCAGCGAAGGCCTGGTCGAGTTCAATGTGGCGCTGACCGAGCCGGTGAGCGCCGATGTCAAGATCGGCGGCCGCACCGTGTCCAAATGGCGGTTCGACCTGATCAAGGACGAGCTTCCCACCATCGCCCTCCTGGACGCTCCGAGCACCATGCCGCGCGGCGCGCTTCGCCTCGCCTACCGTGCCGACGACGATCATGGCGTGGCCAGCGCCGAAGCCCGCTTCGCACTGGCCGAGAATGAGCCTTCCACCGTTCTCCCGCCTCCGGCCAAGTCCGCCGATAAGAGCGCGGACACGGCCAAGAGCGAGGGTACGGCGGCGGCCGATCCCCTGCTCACAACGCCGGTGATGCCGCTGCAATTGCCGAAGGCCAACGCCAAGAAGGTCGAAGGCCGCGCCACGCAGGATCTGACCGCCCATCCCTGGGCCGGGCTCAAAGCGAGCATCACGTTGATCGCCCGCGACCAGGCGGGCCAGATCGGCGAAAGCGAGCCTTTCGAGTTCGTGCTGCCCGAGCGCCAGTTCACCAAGCCGCTGGCGCGCGCCGTCGTCGAGCAGCGCAAGAAACTGGTGCGCGAGCCGGACGCCGCCGGAAACGTGGCGCGCGCGCTCGATGCGCTGACCCTCGGAGGCGAGAAGGTCATCGAGGACAAGGTCGTCTATCTCGGCATGCGCAACGCTTATTGGCGTCTCCGCAACGACCAGTCCCGCGAGGGCCTGGCAAGCGTCGTCGAGCAATTGTGGCAGGTGGCGCTCCGCATCGAGGACGGCGACCTGCCCGAGGCCGAGCGCGAGCTTAAAGCCGCACAGGACGCGCTGCAGAAGGCGCTCCAGGAGAACGCCTCGGCCGACGAGATCAAGGGCCTGGTCGACGAATTGCGCTCAGCGCTGTCACGTTATCTCCAGGCGCTCGCCTCGCAAGCGGAAGAGAAGGGCAACATGCCGCCGCAACAGGGTCAGGACGGCGATCAGCTGGTGTCGCAGCAGGACCTCGACCAGATGTTGCAGAACATACAGAACCTTGCCGAATCCGGATCCAAGGACTTGGCCGAACGCATGCTGGCGGAGCTCAAGGACATTCTCGACCGGCTGCAGACCGGCAATTTCGCCGAGGATGCGAAGCAGCAGCGCGCGAGCCAAATGATGAAGGATCTCGGCGACGTCGTCTCCGAGCAGCAGAAGCTGCTCGACGATACGTTCGGCGCCAAGCGCGAGCAGGGCGGCGATACGCCCGGCGACCAGTTCGAGGTGAGCCCGCCCGGTCCGCCGATGGAGTTCGGCCAGGGCCTCGACATGGGGCAGTTCTTCGACATGATGCGTGAAGGCCAGCAAGGCGGCAACAAGGGCCAGGGCCGTACCAGCCGCCAAGGCGCGCCGCCGCAATCGGGCCAAATGGAGGAGGGTCAGCCGCCCAAGGGGACCCAGGGTCAGCCCGGCGAGCACGGCGAGCTTGCCGCCCGCCAGCAGCAATTGCGCGACAAGCTGCAAAGCCTGATCGATCGCCTGCGCATGGCAGGGGCCGAAGCGCCCGAGCAGATGGAAGGCGCTGGAGAGGCCATGGGCGACGCCAAGGAAGCCATAGGCGAAGGCCAGCTCGACCGTGCCACCCAGAACCAGAGCCTCGCGCTCGACCGGCTGCGCAAGGGCGCGCAGAACATGGCCGAGCAGATGATGGAGAGCGGTGAGATGCAGGCGGGGCAAGGCCCTGGCAGCAACGGCCGCGATCCGCTCGGGCGTCCCGACCGCAGCAACCGGCCCGATCTCGGCCTATCGGTCAGAGTGCCCGACGAGATCGACATTCAGCGCGCGCGCGAGGTGCTCGACGAGGTTCGCCGCCGTCTCGGCGACCCATCGCGTCCCACGCTCGAGCTCGACTATCTGGAGCGCCTGATCCGCTCGTTCTGAGCCAGATGTCAGGTGTCGGGTGCCAACTCCCCGATATACGGCAGCTCGCGGTAGCGGTCGGCGAGGTCCATGCCATAGCCGACCACGAATACCGGCGGGCAGCGAAAGCCGACAAGATCGGGCGATATCGCCACGGCGCGCGGCACCTGCTTGTCGAGGAGCACGCAGGTCCGCACCGTACGGGCGCCGCGTCGTTCGAGCAGCGCCTTGGCGAAGGCGAGCGTGCGGCCTGAATCGAGAATATCGTCGGCGATCACCACGTCCCGGCCGTGAAGTGCGCTCTCCACGTCGCGCACGATATCGACCTGGCCGCTCGAGCTCGTGCTGTCGCCATAGCTGGCGAGATGGAGAAAATCGATCTCGGGCCGAAGCCCCAGACCGTTGAGCGCCCTGACCAGATCGGTGGCGAATATGCGGCTTCCCGTCAGCACCGCGACGATGACGAGGTCGTCGAGGCGCAGGTCTGCGATGTCGTGGGCAAGCTCATCGACCCTGGCGGTGATGCGGTCGGCGCTGAACAGCGGCTTGATGGCGGGGGCCGCCGCACGCTCGGTCATGCCTACTGGGCCTTGGCGAAACGGACCTTGAGACTGCGGACGTTACTGGGTGGCGAGGGAATCTGCCGGAGGAAGGGCGCTTCCTCGCCGGCTGAGAGCTCGGTGTCGTCCACTTCGGCCGTCCACTCCGAGATCTCCTCGCCCTTCTCGTCGCGGAGCGCAATCACCACGGTCGGCACGGTGATCGACGACGAGCCGACATTGCGTACATTGCCATGCACTTCGAGCACGGTCTGGCCGCCGTCACTGGTCCAATCGTAGCGGACGTCTTCGAAAGCAAGATCCTGGGTCCCGACCGGCGCACCAGAACCGCCCGGCAGGATCGAGACCACGGTATCGCGCGCGAACAGGAACATGCCGGCGGCGATCGCCACGACCAGGAGAAGTGCGCCCCAACCGATGGTGACGGGTGACGCGCTGAACCTCTTGCCGGGGGGGCGAGGCGGTTTCTTGTCGCCCATGGCTTCGGCAACCAGATCGGCATCGACAAGCGCCGCCTCAGCCGCTTCGGCCTCTGCAAGCGCCGCCTCGGTGCGCGCCGGCTCGGTTTCGGTGACGACGGGAGCGGCGGGCGCGCGCTTCCGGGTCAATCTGGCGAAGATGCCCTCTTTCTTCTCGGGAGGCGGAGGCGCCATGGCCTCGGCGTTGATCTCCGCCACCTGCGCGGCAAGGCTCTCATCGGCCTCGAATTCGGCATCGGCTGGGGGAGGCGGCGGCGTCCACTCGGCGCGGCGCGGCGCCTCGGCCGGCGGAGCTGGCGGAGGGGTGTATTCGGGCCTGGGAGCGGCGCCGATGGGAGGACCGGCCGCCGGCTGCGGCGTGGGCGCCTGTGGCATGGGGGCTTGTGGCGCTGGCGCTCGCTGCGGTATTGGCGCTTGCGGCTGCGGCGGCATAGGCGGGGCGGCCTGGGGCGCAGCCCCAATCGTGACCGGCTTCGCCTGCCAGACATGGGTGCACTTGCTGCAACGGACCTTGCGCCCTTCGGGCGGGAACACCGCCTTGGTCTCGTAGCGGGTCTCGCAGACAGGGCAAATAATCAACGTGGTCATCGAAACAGCCCTACTCCCCCCACTGGACCTAACGGCGGGCCCACCGTTGCCCAATTCCATTGATACCGAACCGGGAGTTCAGCATAAAGAACTAGGCGTCTGCAATCCTTAGATACTTAGGGAACACGGGTGATTCGCTTTGACAATGTCGGGCTGCGCTACGGCTCGGGCCCGGAAATCCTGCGTGACGTCACTTTTCACGTGCTTCCGGGGTCCTTTCATTTCCTGACCGGACCGTCCGGGGCCGGCAAGACCACGCTGCTACGGCTGCTGTTCATGTCGCTCAGGCCCTCAAGAGGGCTGATTTTCCTGTTCGGCGAGAATGTCGGCGCGCTCACGCCAAGCGGCCGGGCGGGCTTGCGGCGCCGGATCGGCATGGTCTTCCAGGATTTCCGGCTGCTCGACCACCTCACCACCTGGGAAAATGTGGCGCTTCCCCTGCGCGTCATGGGCAAGAAAGAGTCCGACTACAGCGAGGACGTGACCGACCTCATCCGCTGGGTCGGGCTCGGCGACCGCATCCACGCCTATCCTGAGATCCTGTCCGGTGGCGAGAAGCAGCGCGCGGCCATCGCCCGCGCCGTGATAGCGCGCCCCGAGCTCTTGCTCGCCGACGAGCCCACGGGGAACGTCGATCAGGCCATCGGCAACCGCCTGCTCCGACTTTTCGTTGAGCTCAACCGGCTCGGCACCTCGGTCATCATTGCCACCCACGATTATGCTCTGATGGATCAGCTCAATGCCCCGCGCCTGATGCTCTATGACGGCCATCTCCAGCACAAGGGAGCAAGGTGACGTTTCTTTCCGGCATACGGGATTATCCCTGGACGAGCCTGTTGACCGGGATTCTCCCGGCGCGGCTTGCCGGACTGTTGCCGGCCCGTTTCCAGACCAAGCAGGCGCAGATCGTGCCGTCGGCATCGGTCGCCGGCCACGCGCTCACCGTGGTCATCGCCATCATGACCTTCCTTGCCTGCCTCACCGCCGGCGCCGTCTACATGATCAATCAGTCGGCGCAAGCCTGGGTCAACGACATCGCCAGCGAGATTACCGTCGAGCTCGATCCCGCCAATGAGGCCGACATCGAGAAGAAGATAACGCTGGTCTCGCTGTTCCTCGCCAAACAGAAAGGGATCACCAAGGTGAGGCCGCTCAGCGCCGAGGACTCAGCCAAGCTGCTCGAACCGTGGCTCGGGCAAACACCCGCACTTTCGGCTTTGCCCATCCCGCGGCTGATCGCGGTCGAGATCGACCGATCGAATGCCCCCGACATTGGGGTCATCAAGTCCGCTCTCGCGCAAAACTTCGAGGGCGTCACGCTCGACGATCACCGCCGCTGGCAGGCGGAGATCAAGACGCTGACCCGCTCGGCCGCGCTTGGTGGTTTAGCCGTGCTCGGTCTGGTGGCCGCCGCCACCATCGCCATCATCGTCTCCGCCACGCGCAGCGCCATGGCCTCCAACCGCGAGATCATCGAAGTGCTGCATTTCGTCGGCGCCAACGAACGGTTCATCAGCCGCGAGTTCGAGCGTCATTTTCTTGGCCTCGGGGTGCGCGCCGGGCTGGCCGGGGCGGTCGCCGCCATCGTCGCCTTCCTGTTGCTGCCGTTTCTGATGCATTTGCTCGGCGGCGGCATCGTCACGGCCGCCGAGACGCGGCGTCTGATCGGTCCGGGCGAGCTGGACTTCGCCGGCTATCTCCTCTGCGTGCTGGTGGTGATCGTGGTGGCCGGCCTGTGCATGCTAACCTCCCGCCTTGGCGTGAACCGCGTCCTCAAATCCCAGGAATAAACGGTGTAATAGCCTGGCAGGGTTTGCGGCCAAGTCGATTACATGGGCGCCGGATTTTGCCTATTCTTGTGCCGCCTGGGGGGCTCGGGAGTTAATCGTGACGGAAGAGCTGGAACAGGAGGAAAGACCGCGCCGGTTCAGCGGCTTCGCGGGCGGCTTACGGCTCATTTTCGATTGCCTGCTGCTGGTCGTGGTGCTGCTGATCGTCGGCTTCGTGATCTTCGCCGACAGCATCGAGCGCGAGGCGCGCGAGCCGGCTGCCGACGCCGGCGGCATCGCCGTGCTCACCGGAGGCGTTTCCCGCATCGACCAGGCGATCAAACTCCTGGCTCAGGGCAAAGCGAAGCGAGTCCTCATCACCGGCGTCTATCGCGGAACCACCGAGCGAGAGCTGAAGAAGCTCGCCAGTGAGGGCGGCCAGTATTTCGCCTGCTGCGTGGACATCGACAAGGACGCCCATAACACCATCGGTAACGCCGCCGAGACCAGCGAATGGGTCGCGCTGCACGGCTACGATTCGATCATCGTCGTCACCTCGAACTACCATATGCCCCGCGCGCTGGCCGAGCTTGGACGGGTGATGCCGACGGTGGAGCTGATCTCCTATGCGGTGGTCGACAACAATCTGCATCTCGACCGCTGGTGGAACTATCCGGGATCGACCAAACTCCTGCTCTCCGAGTATCTGAAATATCTGCCGGCGCTCGGCCGGCTTGGCGCCACCAAGCTGGTGCGTGCCGTGTTCTCGGGCGAGATGATCGCGGCCGAGGACCTACCGCAGCCCTGACGGTTGCTGCCCGGATGGTGCGCTCCCTCATCTTCAATGTCGTGTTTTTCGTGTCGACCACGCTGTTCGTGGTGCTCGGCAGCCCGCTGCTGTTCGCCCCGCGAAGCTGGGCGATGGCGGCGCTCGCCTTCCATGCCAAGGTGGAACTCTTTCTCCTCAAGCTGATCGTCGGCACCGATCTCGAAGTGCGCGGCATCGACAAACTGCCCACGGGCCCTTGCCTGGTCGCGGCCAAGCATCAATCGGCGTGGGAGACCTTCGCGCTCATCCCGCTGTTCCGCGACCCGGCTTTCCTGATGAAGCGGGAGCTGTTCTGGATTCCCTTCCACGGCTGGTTCTCGCATAAATTCCGGATGATCCCGGTCGACCGCGACAAGGGACCGGCGGCGCTCAGGGCCATGCTGCGCGAGGCGAAGCAGCGCATCGCCTGTGGGCGCGAGATCATCATCTTCCCCGAAGGCACGCGGCGGCCGCCCGGCGCGCCGCCCGATTACAAGACCGGCGTGGTCCTGCTTTATGACGCGCTCGGCGTGCCGTGCCTGCCGGTGGCACTCAATTCCGGGGTGTTCTGGCCGCGGCGAAGTCTGCGCCGCTATCCCGGCACCGTGGTGGTCGAGTTCCTCGATCCCATCCCACCGGGCTTACCCAGGGACGAGTTCCTGAGCCGGCTGCAAGAGGCCATCGAGACCGCCTCGAACCGCCTGCTCGCCGAGGCCAAGGCGAAGGAACCAAACGCGGTAACTTCTCGTTAATTCTTAAGTTCTTGACGTCCGCGTGCCCTAAGTTCATCATTTGTTCCAGGAGAGATTCGTGACGAGCCCCGGCTTGAATTCGTCATCGGTCAACCCATTTGTCAGGTCTGTTTCTTGGTTAAGCGGACGGGTTTCCATGTGGATGCGCAAAGTCGAGTTAGGCGAGGGTGAGGGTCCGGCGGACGAGCCGGCCCTGGTCTGCTCTGAATCTGCCTTCGCCCAGGCCTTCCATTATTGGCGCGGCGCCTCGGGCAAGCGCTATCTGCATAGCGTGTACACGCTGATCGGTTGCCCGGCGCTCCCCCAGGCCAACTACATCCTGGTTCGCCGCTACGCTGACGGCAGCCGCGTGGCGCTCGCTTTCGGCCAGACCAAGGCCGAGGCCATCTCGCTCAATCTCGCGCATCTGCGCTACGAGGGCGCCAAATGCGGCGCCAACGAGGTGCATCTCCACCTCCTCGCCGAGACGCCTGATGAACGCGGCCTGGTCGAGGACGACCTCGCTTCGGCGCATATGCGGCGCTTCACCACCGCCCACGCCGCTTAGGCTTCACTCCGTATCACAGCCTTCGTCATGCCCGGACTTGATCCGGCATTGCGCATTGGCTTGCTCTTCGTCCGGGCAGGCCATCGAAATGCTTCAATCTCGGCCGAATAGCGCTTCGGCTGACGGAGACGCCGATGAGAGTGCTGCCTGTCAAGCAGAGGACGCGAATTCACGCCTTTCAGGCAGGCGGAATTCTGCTAGCCACGGTCTTCCTGCTCACTCAACCGGTCTTGGTTGGCCAGGCGCACGAGCTGCTTGAAATGACAGGCCTCGGCCTGGTCGCAATCTGCGTCGCCGGCAGGGTGTGGAGCAGCCTCTATATCGGCTCCAGAAAGAACCGGGTTCTCGTGACCTCCGGTCCTTACTCGATCACCAGGAACCCGCTTTATCTTTTTTCCACGATCGGCGCGGTCGGCATTGGATTGATCTTCGGATCGATCGCCGCTGCGCTTGGCCTTGGCCTTCTCGCCTATGGTGTTTTCATGGTCACAGCCACGAAGGAGGCCGAACACCTAAGCGCGATTTTCGGATCGCGCTATGACGCCTACGCCCGGCAGACTCCGCTGTTCTGGCCGAACGTCTTCCACTACCGGGACCTTCCCGAAGTGGCCTTCTCCCCGAAGGCGCTGAGGCGGACTTTTGTCGATGGGTTGTTGTTCCTCGCAGCCTTCCCCGCGATCGAGGCGATCGAACATCTGCAGACCGACGGAACTCTCCCCATTCTCATGCGGGTAT
Organism: Methyloceanibacter sp.; assembly: GCA_040901485.1. Lineage (GTDB taxonomy): Bacteria > Pseudomonadota > Alphaproteobacteria > Rhizobiales > Methyloligellaceae > Methyloceanibacter. The sequence goes on along the minus strand of JBBDYM010000040.1, from coordinate 54,402 downwards.
TGTGAACGCGAGCAGACCCCAAGTAGGGTAGCCCGGTCGTGACGATTTGAAAGCGATGGAGAGTCGGTGCGGACCTAACGGCGCGACAATTGCTCGAGCCGCTGCTGCATGGCGGTGAGCTCGTCCTTCAACGCGGAGATCTCGTCATCGCTCGGCTTGGCGTTGCCTGCCGGTCTGGATTCGGCCAGCCCAGTTGCCTCAGTGCCATGCGCATTACCCTCGCCCTTGGGGAAAGGACTGAACAAGCCAAGCGCGCGCTCGAAGGCGGCGAAGTTCTTGCGCACCTGCTCCTGCATCATCTCGAAGGCAGCCGTGCCGAAGGTGCTGGCGAAACGGCGCCGATATTCTTCCTGCTGGCGGGTGAGCGAATCGAGGCTGAACTCGAGATAGCTCGGCACCAGCTTCTGCATGCTGTCGCCGTAGAAGCGGATGAGCTGGCGCAAAAAGCCGATGGGCAAGAGGTTCGTGCCCCGGCTTTCCTGCTCGACGATGATCTGGGTCAGCACCGCGTGGGTCAGGTCTTCGCCGGATTTGGCATCGTAGACTACGAAATCCCGGTTGCCCCGCACCATTTCGGCGAGGTCCTCGAGCGTCACATAGGTGCTGGTGTCGGTATTGTAGAGCCTGCGGTTCGCGTATTTCTTGATAATGACCGGCCGGCTCTGGTGCTCCGCGTCCCTTGCCACGTCTCTTTCGCTCCTATGCCTTGGGGTCCCGGCCCCCAAGGTTACTTCATGCCGCAACTGCGAAATCAGTAGCACGATCTTTGTGCAAAGCACCAGAGGCTTTGCCGAAAGCCTTAACGGGCGCGGCCAACCGTAGGCTTTTCCAATCCGACCCACTAAGTTATGACCTTGGTCCCCTTAGCTGAGGCCATCTGGGAATTGGAGAGATTGAGTATGAAAGACGAGGAGATTGTCATCGTCGGCGCGGCGCGGACGCCGGTCGGTTCCTTCAACGGTTCGCTGTCGAGCCTGCCGGCGCATGCGCTGGGAGAGGTCGCCATCAAGGCTGCGCTTCAGCGCGCCAAGGTCGATCCGGCCGAGGTCGACGAGGTCATCATGGGCCAGGTGCTGACCGCGGGCGAGGGCCAGAATCCGGCACGTCAAGCCGCCATCGCTGCCGGCATTCCCGATAAGGCTACGGCTTGGGGCGTGAACCAGGTGTGCGGCTCGGGCCTGCGCGCCATCGCGCTTGGCGCGCAGCAGATCGCGCCAGCCGACGCCGACATCATAGTGGCCGGCGGCCACGAGAACATGAGCCTCGCGCCGCATGTCGCGCATCTGCGCAACGGGCAGAAGATGGGCGCCGTCGAGTTTATCGACAGCATGATCAAGGACGGGCTGTGGGAGATCTTCAACGGCTATCACATGGGCACCACGGCGGAGAACGTCGCCCGCCAATGGCAGATCACCCGCGAGGAGCAGGACAAGTTCGCCACGGCCTCGCAGAACAAGGCGGAAGCGGCCAAGAAGGCCGGCAAGTTCAAGGACGAGATCGCCCCCGTCACGGTCAAGACGCGCAAGGGCGAGACGGTGGTGGCCGAGGACGAATATATCCGCGAAGGCGCCAAGGTCGAGGATGCAGCCAAGCTCAGGCCCGCCTTCGACAAGGAAGGCACCGTCACCGCCGGCAACTCTTCGGGCATCAATGACGGCGCCGCCGCCGTTGTGCTGATGACCGCCAAGGAAGCCAAGAAGCGCGGGCTGAAGCCGCTGGCCCGCATCGCCTCCTGGGCGACGGTGGGCGTCGATCCCAAGATCATGGGCTCAGGCCCGATCCCCGCCTCGCGCAAGGCGCTGGAGAAAGCCGGCTGGGCTATCGGCGATCTCGATCTGGTCGAGGCTAACGAGGCCTTCGCCGCGCAGGCTCTCGCGGTGAACAAGGATCTCGGCTGGGGCGCCGACAAGGTCAACGTCAATGGCGGCGCCATCGCCATCGGCCATCCGATCGGCGCCTCGGGCGCGCGCGTGCTGGTCACGCTGTTGCACGAAATGCAGAAGCGCGACGCCAAGAAGGGCCTCGCCACGCTGTGCATCGGCGGCGGCATGGGCATCGCCATGTGCGTCGAGCGCGACTGATGAACACGTCATTGCCGAGCGGGCCTGACGAATCGATGTAAAGAAGCAAAGACGCCGCTAAGAGCGCCTTACAGGGAGGATGCTATGGGACGGGTGGCATTAGTCACGGGGGGGACGCGCGGCATCGGCGCCGCGATTTGTAAGGCGCTGCAAAAGGCCGGTTATAACGTCGCCGCCAATTACGGTGGCAATGACGAGGCCGCTCAAGCCTTCAAGAAGGAAACCAAGATCCCGGTGTTCAAATGGGACGTGGGCGATTATGTCGCCTGCAACGAGGGCATCGTCGAGGTCGAGAACCAGGTCGGCCCCATCGAAGTGCTGGTCAACAATGCCGGCATCTCGCGCGACGCCATGCTGCAAAAGATGACGCATGAGCAATGGTCGGAGGTGATCCGCACCAATCTCGATTCGCTGTTCAACATGACGCGGCCGGTGATCAACAATATGCGCGAGCGGGGCTTCGGCCGCATCGTCAACATCTCCTCGATCAACGGGCAGAAGGGCCAGCTGGGGCTCACCAATTACTGCGCGGCTAAAGCGGGGATAATCGGCTTCACCCGGGCGCTGGCGCTGGAAAGCGCGCGCAAGGGCATCACCGTGAACGCCATCGCGCCGGGCTATGTCGCAACCGACCTGCTCGCCGGCGTATCGGAAGAAGTGATGAAGGCGATCGTCGGGCAGATCCCCGTGGGCCGTCTCGGCGCGGCCGACGAGGTCGCGCGCTGCGTGGTGTTCCTCGCCGCCGACGAGGCGGCCTGGATCACCGGCTCGACGCTGACCATCAACGGCGGTCAATTCATGGATTGATGGTTCACCTCTCCCCTGCGGGGAGAGGTGG
>JBBDYM010000040.1:0-51473 GCA_040901485.1 Methyloceanibacter sp. | reverse complement strand
AACGCGCCGGGTGAGGGGATCTCAAACGAACTGATTCCTATCCCCCCTCACCCTGCCCTCTCCCCTGCGGGGAGAGGGTTTCATCACGGCTCCCAGCCGTCGGGCGCTAGCTCGAAGCCGGCGAACTCGAAGCCTGGAGCGACGGTGCAGCCGACCAATGACCATGCGCCGAGGCTGCGCGCGCTCTGCCAGGCATGCGCCGGGACTGCCGCGTGGGGATGCTCGCCGTTGACCCAGTCCGAACCCAGGCGATGATCGAGGCGCGCGCCGCCGTCTTTGACCTGAAGCAGCAGCGGCGCCCCGCCGTGCCAGTGCCAAAGCTCCGCCGCATCGACCCGGTGCCAGTGGGACACCTCGCCCGCCTTCAGGAGAAAGAGGATGGCGGTCGAGTGCGCGCGGACGCCATGCCCGCGCTCGTCGCGGAACGTCTGGCGAAAATGCCCGCCCTCGGGATGCGGCGCGAGCTTGAACAGCGCGATGACGTCGTCGCCAGTGAGTGCTTCAATGGCCACGTCAGAACTGGTCCTTGCGGCGGCGTATCTCGCCGAAGATCTCGTGCAGAGGCCGCCCTTCCATGCCGAGCCGTTTCTGGATGGCGGGACTTGACGGGCGTAGGAAGGGATTGGTGTCGAGTTCGCGGCTGATGGTCGTCGGCAGCGCCGACTCGTCCTGCTCGGCGAGCTTGGCGACCTCCATGGCGCGGGCGCGCAGCGCGTCGTTCTCGGGCTCGACGGTAAGCGCGAAGCGGCAATTGGCGTCGGTATATTCATGGCCGCAATAGAGCGTCGTGTCAGGCGGCAGCTTGGCAAGCTTCTCGAGCGATGACCACATGGTCTTGGCGTCGCCTTCGAGCAGGCGGCCGCAGCCGACCGAGAACAGCGTGTCGCCGACGAATACCAGTTCATCGGCCGGGAAATGGTAGCTGACATGGCCGCGCGTATGGCCGGGCGTCTCGATCACGCGCGCCTTGACGCCGCCGATCTCGACCGTATCGCCTTCGGCTACCCTCACGTCGATCCCTGGGATCGAAGCAGCCTCCTTGGCGGGGCCAACGATGGTGCAGCCGGTCATGCGCTTGACGGCGGCGTTGCCGGCGGTGTGGTCGTGATGGTGATGGGTGGTGAGGATATGCGTCAGCTTCCAGCCCTTCTCGTTAAGCGCTGCGAGCAGTTGCTCGGCATCGGGGGCGTCGATCGCGGCGGTGGCGCCGGTCGCCCTGTCGTGGACGAGCACGCCGTAATTGTCGCTGCGCGTGGGGAATTGATGCACTTCCAAACGGGCCATGTTTTAACCCTAGCACCCAAACATGGCGCATTGAACGGGCTAGTTCCCTAACCAAGCCAAGCCTCGCACGCTATGATGGGCCATGCATCTCGACGTCATCGACCTCAAAGATTTCTACACAAGGCCGCTGGGGCATATGGTGCGCCGGCTGCTCGGCGCCCGTGTGCGGGCGCGCTTTGGCGACATCAAAGGCTGCCGCACCTTCGGGCTCGGCTTCACCGCGCCCTATCTCGGCGCCTTCAGGGGTCAGGCCGAGCCCTTGGGCGCGCTGATGCCGGCGAGCCTCGGCGCCATTCCCTGGCCCGAGCAGGGCCAATGCTTGAGCGTGCTGGTCGACGAGACCGAGCTGCCGCTGATCGACGAGGGCGCCGACCGCATCCTCCTCGTGCACATGCTGGAATGGTCGGAGAAGTCGCGCGCGCTGCTGCGCGAGCTGTGGCGCGTGCTGGCGCCGAACGGCCGGCTGCTGCTGATCGTCCCCAACCGGCGAGGCCTGTGGGCGCGGGTCGACACCACGCCCTTCGGCTATGGCAGCCCGTTCAGCCGCAGCCAGCTCACCAAGCTCCTCAAGGAGGCGATGTTCTCGCCAGAGGAATGGCAATACGCGCTCTACGTGCCACCCTTCAACTGGCGCATCCTGTTGCGCTGGCCGCTGTTCTGGGAGCGTCTCGGGCTCGTGCTATGGCCGACCTTCTCCGGGGTGATCATGGTCGAGGCGACCAAGCAGGTCTATGCCGCGGTGCCGGTGCGTGAGGTCAAGGCACGCCGCCGCATGGTGCCGGTTCCCGCCGGTGTCACCCCGCGTAGCAGTCAGATTGACAAATGTATGTACAAACGTCATAGTCCAGATTGATGGCAGTTGGCGCCCTGGAGTTCGATTAGGACGAGGGTAACCGCGAGAAATGCCAGAAGCATGGCCTTTCCATTCGCGACATCGAGAGCCTCTTCCAAGGGCCCTTGGCAGTCTTCCCGGACCCTGAACATTCCAGCGAAGAGGAGCGCTTTATCGGCATTGGCAGAACTGGCGAGAACCGTAGCGTTCTTATCGTCTTCGCCGTGCGAGCAAGAGGCGAAGCTGTCCTGATCCGACCGATCAGCGCCCGCTACATGCACAAGAAAGAGATCGACCATTATGAAAAAGAAGCTTCCCAAATTGACGAGCGACGCCGAGGCTGAGGCCTTCGTCGACACTGCTGACCTCACGACGTTCGACCTCTCGGGGATGCGCGAGCTTCGCTTCGAGTTCGGTCCGAAAACAGAGCGCATCAACATGCGTCTGCCGAAGCCTTTGCTTGATGCGGTGAAGGCACAAGCTGCGAGGCAGCATATCCCCTACCAACGTTTCATCCGCGCTGTCCTGGAGAGGGCAGTGGAGCGCCCAGACTCAACGAAGTGAGAGGGGTACGGGAACCTTAGCGCGACAGCAGGAACACGGCCTGCTCGCCGAACAGGTTCTGGGCGAAGGCCGGCATGGAGACACCGAGCTTGCGTCCATAGGCGTTGAGCGCCACGGCGCGCTCGACGCGTGCGCCGATGTCTTCGCACATCCCAAGGAAGTCCTTGATGGTGCAGAGATGGATGTTCGGCGTGTCGTACCAGCGTTCGGGCAGATTGTCGGTAAGCGGCATCCTGCCGCCGAACAGGAGCTGGGCGCGCACGCGCCAATGGCCGAAATTGGGGAAGGACACCACGGCGCGCTTGCCGATGCGCAAGAGCTGCTCGAGCACCTGGCGCGGATTGTAGGTCGCCTGGATGGTCTGCGAGAGGATGGCGTAGTCGAAGGCGAGATCCGGATAATGCACGAGGTCGGTGTCGGCGTCGCCCTGGATCACGGCGAGCCCTTGCGCCACGCAGGAGTTCACGCCGGCTTGGCTGAGCTCGATGCCGCGGGCATCGACGCCGCGTTTCTCGGCGAGAAGGCGAAGCAGCGTGCCGTCGCCGCAGCCGATATCGAGCACGCGCGCGTTCGCGCTGACCATCTCGGCGATCAGCAGCAGATCGACGCGGTTCGTGTCCGCGGTGCGGACGGCGTGAGGCGGCACGTTGAGGTTCACGGCAACCATCCTTGCGTCCCCGCAATGCCGCGCTTCAGCGCCGCCGCGCCCAAGAAGCCGCGAATGGTGTCGAACAGCTCTGGCTCGTGCAGCAAGAACGAGTCGTGGCCGTTGTCGGTTTTGAGCTCGACGAAGCTGACATTGGCGGCGACCGCGTTCAGCGCGTGCACAATCTCGCGGCTTTCCTCGGTGGGGAACAGCCAGTCGCTCGTGAAGGAAACGAGGCAGAAGCGTGTTTTTGTGCCGATGAAGGCATTGGCCAGCACCCCGCCATGGTCGGCCGCAAGGTCGAAATAATCCATGGCCCGGGTGATGTAGAGATAGGAATTGGCGTCGAAGCGGTCGACGAAGCTCAAGCCCTGATGGCGCAGATAGCTTTCCACCTGGAAGTCGGCGTCGAAGCCGAAGGTGACCTTCTCCCGGTCCTGGAGATTGCGGCCAAACTTATTATGCAGCGCATCGTCTGACATGTAGGTGATGTGCGCGGCCATGCGCGCCACCGCTAACCCTTTGCGCGGGCTCTTGCCCTGTTCCAGATAACGGCCCTCGCACCAATCGGGGTCGGCCATCACCGCCTGGCGGCCAACCTCGTGGAAGGCGATGTTCTGCGAGGAATGGCGCGCCGAGCAGGCGATGGGCACCGCGGAGAACACGCGGTCCTTATAGGTGGCAGCCCATTCCAGCACCTGCATGCCGCCCATCGAGCCGCCGAGCACCGAAAGCACCACCGGCACGCCGAGATGATCGAGGAGGCGCGCTTGTGCCCGCACCATGTCGCGCACGGTGATGACCGGAAAGTCGGGTCCGTAAGGTCGCTCGGTGGCGGGATTGATCGAACTCGGCCCGGTCGAGCCCATGCAGCCGCCGATGACATTGGGGCAGAGCACGAAATAGCGGTTGGTATCGATCGGCTTGCCGGGTCCCACCATGGTGTCCCACCAGCCGGGCTTGCCGGTGACGGGATGGAGATTGGCGACGTGCTGGTCGCCGGTCAGCGCATGGCAGACCAGAACCAGGTTCGACTTGTCTTCGTTGAGCGTGCCGTAGGTCTGGTAGGCGATGGAGAAGGGCGCAAGGTTCACGCCGCAGTCGAGCGGCAACGGCTCGCTTGCAGGGAAATGCACGATCTCGCTTTGCGGATTGACGATCTGCTCCAGCCGTTTGTAGTCGGCGAAGCCTTCCGCGGTCGGGGTCTCACTCATCGTCTGCACTCGCCCGGACTTCATCCTTCGAGACGGGCGCGTTTCGCGCCCTCCTCAGGATGAGGAGTCTGTTCCTCACGGTGAGGAGCGGCCACAGGCCGCGTCTCGAACCATGAGGCCATCATGCCTGAAAATTATACAATTCGGCGTTAGCTAGGAGCTTAGCGTTGAAAGTCAATCTTTTCTTTGCCTTGGCCTTGGAAATGGCCCTATGAGAGGCCCTTCGCGAGCCGCCGTTAAGGAGCAGCAAGATGGCCAAGCGTGGGCCCATCCCGCGTCAAGGCATTCTCGACATCGCGCCCTATGTGCCGGGCACGAGCGCGCTCCCTGGCGCGCGCCAAGCGATCAAGCTCTCCTCGAACGAGACGCCGTTCGGCCCCTCGCCCCGCGCGGTCGAGGCCTATCTCGCCGCGGCCGCGACTCTGTCGCGCTACCCCGACGGATCGGCGCGGCCTTTGCGCGAGGCGTTGGCGAAACTTTACGGGCTCGATCCCGCGCGCATCGTGTGCGGCGCGGGCTCCGACGAGCTTCTGAACCTGCTCGCTCAGGCTTATCTCGGACCGGGCGAAGAAGCGATCTACACCGAGCACGGCTTCCTGGTTTACCGCATCGCCATCCTGGCGTGCGGCGCCGTGCCGGTGGTGGCGCCGGAGAAGGACCTCACCGCCGATGTGGATGCCATCCTCGCCCGGGTGACGCCGCTGACCCGCATCGTGTTCATCGCCAATCCCAACAACCCGACCGGGACCTATCTCTCATTCGACGAGGTGAAGCGGCTGCGCGCAGGGCTCCCCGACGACGTGCTGCTCGTGCTCGACGCGGCCTATGCCGAATATGTGCGCCGCAACGACTATGAGGCCGGCATCGAGCTGGTCGCCACCACGCACAACACGGTGATGACGCGCACGTTCTCCAAGATCTACGGGCTTGCCTCTCTGCGCCTCGGTTGGGCTTACTGTCCGGCGCCGGTCGCCGACGCGCTGAACCGCATCAGGGGGCCGTTCAACGTGTCGGGGCCGGCCATTGCCGCCGGCATCGCGGCGCTGGAAGATCAGGCGCATGTGCAGCGTCAGGCCGAGCATAACGAGCTGTGGCGCGCGCGCATGGCGGAGGCGCTGTCAGGCATCGGTCTTGGCGTGACGCCGAGCGCCGCCAATTTCCTGCTGCTGCATTTCAACAAGGGAAACGGCAAACCGGCGCCCGAAGCCGACAAGTTCCTGCATGGGCGGGGCATCATCCTGCGGCGGGTGGAGGAATACGGCTTTCCGCATGCGCTGCGCATGACCATCGGCACCGAGGACGACAACCGCGCCGTGCTCGATGCGCTGACCGCCTTCATGGGCGCCAACGGCTCAGCGCGCTCATGACCAAGCCCCTGTTCGACACGCTCGCCATCATCGGGCCTGGCCTGATCGGCTCGTCAATCGCCAGGGCGGCCCGCGCCAAGGGCGCGGCGCGCACCATCGTGGCTACGGCGCGGTCGCCAAAGACGCGTAAGCGCGTCGCCGAGCTTGGCATCGCCGACAAGGTGACAGAAACCAATGCCGAAGCGGTCGAAGGCGCAGATCTCGTGATTGTCTGCGTTCCAGTCGGTATCTGTGGCGGGGTGGCGAAGGAAATCGGCACGCATCTCAAGCCCGGGGCGATCGTCACTGACGTGGGCTCGGTGAAGGGCTCGATCGTGCGCGACATGGGCCCGCATCTGCCGAAGACCGTGCATTTCGTGCCGGCCCATCCGGTCGCCGGCACCGAGCATTCAGGTCCCGATGCCGGATTTGCCGAGCTGTTCGAGAACCGCTGGTGCATCCTGACGCCGCCCGAGGGCACCGATCCCAAGCCGGTGGAAAGGCTCGCCGCGTTCTGGCGCCTGCTCGGCGCCAATGTCGATACGATGACGCCCGAGCATCACGACCTCGTGCTCGCCGTTACCAGCCATCTGCCGCATCTCATCGCCTACACCATCGTCGGCACCGCCGACGAGCTTGAGACGGTGACACGCTCGGAAGTGCTGAAATTCTCGGCCGGCGGTTTCCGCGATTTCACGCGCATCGCCGCGTCCGATCCGGTGATGTGGCGCGACGTGTTCCTCAACAACAAGGAGGCGGTGCTGGAGATGCTCGGCCGCTTCAACGAGGACGTCGCGGCTCTGACCAAGGCGATCAGGCGGGGCGACGGCGAGGCGCTCACCGAGCACTTCTCCCGCACCCGCGCCATCCGCCGCGGCGTCATCGAGGCCGGCCAGGATACGCCTGAGGCCGATTTCGGCCGCCCCCATGGGCATGACGAGTAAGCAAGAGCAGCTTTGGGTGTTTGCTTACGGCTCGCTGATGTGGAGCCCTGGCTTCGACTTTGCCGAGCAGGCGGCGGGGGCCCTGGTCGGCGCGCATCGGGCTCTCTGCATCTATTCCTTCCATCATCGGGGGACGAACGAGAAACCGGGCCTCGTGCTCGGCCTCGATGAAGGCGGCGCCTGCCGGGGTGTCGTCTATCGTATCGAGGCGGCGCGCAGCGAGGCGACGCTCGCTTATCTACGCGAGCGCGAGCAGGTTACCGACGTCTATCTGGAGAAACGCAAGCCGGTGAGCCTGCTAGACGGCTCGGGCCGTGAGATCGAGGCGATCTGCTACGTGGCCGATCGAAAGCACCCGCAATATGCGGGGCGGCTTTCCATCGAAAAGCAGACCGAGCTCGTCTTGTCGGCGGCAGGCCTGTCGGGCACCAATATCGAATATGTGCTGAATACGGTGCGGCACCTGGAGGAAGCCGGCGTGCACGATGCCCTGCTCGCCGACCTCGCCGCGCGTCTTGCCAGAGGCTAGCCTCCAGCGGCTAGGCCTCTAGAGGCTAAGCCTCTTCCTTGACGGTAAGCACCTGGCGGTTGCGATAGCGGCCCGATTTCAGGTCGATATGGTGCGGGCGGCGCAGCTCGCCGGACTCCTTGTCCTCGACATAAGCCGGCGCGCTCAGCGCGTCGTGGCTCCGCCTGTTGCCGCGCTTCATGCGCGACGTTTTTCTCTTGGGTACGGCCATTGATGCAAATCCTGTAACTGCCGCGATAATAGGGATTTCGTGCCGGCCCTTATAGGGGCAATCCTTCCCCCTGGCCAGAGGCGAGGCGCCACAATTTCAGCGCTGCGGCAAGATGCAGTCCGCGCGCTTGGCGATGTACGGCAGGCGGCGCTCGACGGCGTTAGCGATCCTGAGCATCCTGACGTTCGGCTTGGCCGGATTGCGAGTGCGCGGGCTCGGCAGAGCGACAGCAAGCAGCACGGCCTCGCGGCGGGTCAGTTTGGACGCGTTCTTGCCGAAATAATGCCGGCTGGCGGCCTCCGCGCCGAAAATGCCGGGCCCGAATTGGGCGATGTTGAGATAGACCTCCATCACCCGCTCTTTCGGCCAGATCAAGGTGATGAGATAGGCGAGCGGCGCTTCGACGATTTTGCGCACATAGCTCCGCCGGTTCCACATATAGAGGTTCTTGGCGGTCTGCATGGGGATGGTGCTTGCGCCGCGAAAGCCGGCGAGGCCGCCGCCTTCGTCGATCGCCTCTTTCACCGCGCTCCAGTCGACGCCCCAATGCAGGCAGAAACGTCCGTCCTCGCTGGCGATCACCGCCAAGGGGAGATTGCGCGACATGTCCTTGAGCGGCACCCAGTGCTGCCGCACGGTGGCGCCCTTCAATTTGTTGAGCGCTATGACGCTGGTGATCGGCGGATTGACGAAGCGGAAGATCACGATGGAGACAAGCAGCGCCCCGATGACCAACAGCACGAGGCGCGCGAGATAGCGGAGCCACGGAGTTTGCTTCCGGGAGCCTCTCTTGGCCCCTCGGCGCGCGCCTGAAACCGCTTGAATCACCATGGATCGGGGTTGTACCTCCCGGTTGCCGCATCGAGCAACGCCGTATTAGGCTGATGCTTACCGCCCGTTCGTGGCAAAGAGTCGTCCCTCTGACCTTTTCCCCATGGCCTTCGCAAGAGAGCTCGAACGCCTCGCCTCTGCCGTCGAACGGCGGCTCGAAGCCTTGCTCGCGGGCAATGGGGACGCGCCGGCCGCCCTTGACGCGGCCATGCGCTATGCCGCGCTTGGCGGGGGCAAGCGCATCAGGCCGTTCCTGCTTATCGAAACGGCGCGGCTGTTCGGTGTTGCAGAGGATCGTGCGCTCGACGCCGCTTGCGCGCTCGAATGCGTGCATTGCTACTCGCTGGCGCATGACGACCTTCCCGCCATGGACGACGACGATCTGCGCCGTGGGCGCCCCACCCTGCATATTGCCTTCGGCGAGGCGACGGCGATCCTCGCGGGCGATGCCCTGCTTACGCTCGCCTTCGAGATTCTGAGCTCGCCCGCAACCCATGAGGATGCAAACATTCGCGCCGAGCTGGTGTTCAACCTGGCCAAGGCCGCGGGTTGGCGCGGCATGGCGCTCGGCCAAGCCATCGATCTCGATGCCGATCGGCAAGATTTAAACGCGGACGGCGTAGCTGGGATGCAGGCGTTGAAGACGGGCGCCTTGTTCCGCTTTGCTTGCGAGGCGGGCGCCATTCTCGGGCGCGCCTCCGCTTCAGACCGCGAAGCACTGCAAGCTTACGCCACCGCGCTCGGCCAGGCCTTCCAGCTCGCCGACGATCTTCTCGATGCGCAAGGCGACGCAGACGCGGTCGGCAAAGCCGTGGCCAAGGACGAAGGTCGGGGCAAGGCTACGCTTGTGGCACTGCTCGGTGTCGAAGGCGCCAAGGCGCGGCTCGCCGTTCTTGTCGCCCAGGCTGAAAACGCGCTCGCGCCCTTCGGGAGCAAAACCGCTACGCTGATCGAGGCCGCCCGTTTCATCGCCGAACGGCGCACTTGAGGACGGCCGCGAATCCGGCTCGAATAGATCCATGGCCAAGCCGCTCTCCAAACCTCAAAAACCGTCGTGGCAATTGTCGCGGCTGTTGCGAGGACACTGGCGGCTTTTCATCTCGGCGCTGTTATGCGTTCTGGTCGTCTTCCTTCTGCCGGTAGAATACCGGCTGGTGTCGCGGCTGCTGGTCGGCTGGGACGCGGGCATCACGCTATATCTCCTGCTCGTGCTGGTGATGATCGTCAATTCCAACGCGAGCTATGTGCGCCGCGAAGCCGCGCTCCAGGACGAGGGGCGAATAGTCATTCCCATCCTGACGGTTATCGCGGCGATGGCGAGCCTCGGCGCCATCGTGTTCTGGCTGCGCACAGCGAGCCACAGCGAGATCGACAAGCCATCCATCCTTGCGCTCTTGTTTTTGACCACGCTGCTCTCCTGGCTGTTTATTCACGTCATATTCGCGCTGCACTACGCGCATGAATATTACGCCGAGCATCGCCACGACGGCGACGGCTTGCACTTTCCCGGCGACACCGAGCCCGACTATTGGGATTTTCTATATTTCGCCTTCGGCATCGGAACCTCGTCGGCGGTTTCCGACGTGGCGGTCACGTCGCGCACCATCCGCAAGACCGTGACCGCCCACGGCATGGTGTCCTTCATCTTCAATGTGACGCTGATCGCGCTCACGGTGAGCATCGCCGCCGACGCCGTCAGAACGGGCTGGGCGGCGCGCTACTCGGCGGCGGTGCGGCCGGCCGTGTGCTGGCCGTAGCGGCGCTCGATATAATCGAGCACCATCTGCTTGAATTCGGCGGCGGCGCCTGGACCGCGCAAAGTGGCGGCCTTCTTGCCGTCGATGAACACGGGCGCCGCCGGCGCCTCGCCGGTTCCGGGCAGCGAGATGCCGATATCGGCATGCTTGGACTCTCCCGGCCCGTTGACGATGCAGCCCATCACCGCCACAGTGAGATTCTCGACGCCCGGATAGCGGCGCTTCCACTCCGGCATCTCTTCGCGGATGAAGTCCTGGATATCGCGGGCAAGCTCCTGGAAGGTGGTGGAGGTGGTGCGCCCGCAGCCGGGGCACGCCGCGACCAGCGGCACGAAGCTGCGGAAACCCATGCTTTGCAGCAGCTCCTGCGCCACCTGCACCTCGAGGGTGCGGTCGCCTTGCGGCTCAGGCGTGAGCGAGATGCGGATGGTGTCGCCGATCCCTTGCTGCAAGAGCACGCCGAGTGCCGCAGACGAAGCGACGATGCCCTTCGACCCCATGCCCGCCTCGGTCAGCCCGAGATGCAGCGCGAGCTCGGAGCGCGCGGCGAGCATGGCATAGACCGCGATCAGATCCTGCACGGCTGAGACCTTGGCCGAGAGCACGATGCGGTCAGGCCCAAGCCCAAGTTCCATCGCTCGCGCGGCGCTGATCAGCGCCGACTGCACGATGGCCTCATGCATGACCTCGCGCGCATCCTTTGGCTCCGCGAGGCGCGCGTTCTCGTCCATCAAGCGCGTGAGCAGGTCCTGATCGAGGCTGCCCCAGTTGACGCCGATGCGGATCGCCTTGCCGTGCTTGAGCGCGATGTCGATGATCTGCGCGAAATGCTTGTCGCGCTTGTCCTTGAAACCGACATTGCCGGGATTGATGCGGTATTTCGCCAGCGCCTCGGCACAGGCCGGATGCTCGGCGAGCAGCGTGTGGCCGTTATAGTGGAAATCGCCGATCAGCGGCGTCGTGACGCCGAGCCTGTCGAGCCGCTCGCTGATATGGGGCACGGCGGCAGCTGCCTCGGCGCGGTCCACGGTGATGCGCACGAGCTCCGAGCCGGCGCGTGCGAGCGCCGCGACCTGGGCGACGGTCGCCTCGACATCGGCGGTATCGGTATTGGTCATCGACTGCACGATGACGGGCGCGCCGCCGCCAAGGGTGACGCCGCCGATTTCGACCGGGATTGAGCGCCTGCGCGCGGTAAGGCTCATGGCGGGAAGGATACATCACATTTGCCGGGCCCGCGCCAGCCTCGGCCATTGAGCTTAAGGCTCTGTATTTGCGCCTTTTCTGGCCCTCTTCCGCAGGGCGATGACCAGATCGGCAATCAACGCCGCGGACGCCACGCCGGAGGCGGCGAATAGCGCCGTCGCCGAGTCCGCCGCGCGGTCGGGCGTCAGGCCTTGCGCCGTCTCGATGAGGATGGCGAAGGGGAGAAGCAGCGCCGCTACCGCCATCGGCCGCGGCCAGGCGAGGCAGAAGAGCGTCGTCACGACGAAGAAGACGAGGAAATGCTCGATGAGCCAATGCAGCCCGAGCCTGATCTGCCAATCCACCGGCATGAGCGCCGCATAGGTGATCCATACGACCAGCACCGCGCCCGCAAGCGCAAACCATCTGGAGTTAACGACTGTCATGATCCCTGATGTTCCTCGTCATTGCCCGGCTTGACCGGGCTATGACAATGGAAGCCTCAAGACGAGAGCGCGGCGGTTAGCGCCCCAACATTGTGGCGGAACATGTCGAGATAGGTGGGCGCCGGTCCGTCAGGCCCCGACAGCGCATCGGAATAGAGCGTGCCGCCGATCTTGGCCCCGGTCTCGCGCGCGATCTGATCGAGCAGGCGGCGATCGGCGATGTTCTCCACGAACACCGCCGGGATCTTCTCCGCCTTGATCTGGCGGATGATCTTGGCCACGTCCTTGGCCGACGCCTCGCTCTCGGTGCTCACGCCTTCAGGGGCGACGATCTCGAGCCCGTAGGCCTTGCCGAAATAGTTGAAGGCGTCGTGGCTGGTGATGATCTTGCGCCGCGCCTCGGGCAATGTCTCGAGCGCCGCCCTCACCGCCGCATCCTCCTTGGCGAGCCGTTCGAGATAGTTGGCGGCGTTTGCTTCATAGGTCTCCCGCCCCTCGGGGTCGGCTGCGATCAGACCGTCGCGGATATTGGCGACATAGATCTTGCCGTTGGCGAGGTCCTGCCAGGCATGCGGATCGGGCACTTCCTCCTCCTCGTCTTCTTCATCGTCTTCGTCGTCATTGTGACCCTTGGCATGATCGGCGTGATCAGTGTGATCCTCCTCGCCGTGGTGGTGGCCTTCTTCCTCCATGGTGAGCGGCTTGACGCCGTCGCTCGTCACCACGACACGGCCCTTAAAGCCTGACGCCTTCTCGAGCCGCTGCAGCCAGCCTTCGAAGCCGAGGCCGTTGACGAAGAAGACATCGGCACCGGCAAGCGTCTTGGCGTCGGCGGGCGTCGGGCTGAACACATGCGCGTCGCCGTCAGGCCCGACCAAGGTCACCACCTCGACCCGCTCGCCGCCCACTTGCCTGATCATGTCGCCGAGAATGCTGAACGAGGCGACGGCCTTGACCTTGTCGGCCGCTTCGGCACCGCCGGTGAGCCCGAGCAGCAATATCAGCGCCAGGCCAATCTGCATGAGGACGCGATGTTTCATGACACGACTCCTTAGGTTGAAGGTCAGGCTTCCAGATGCTTGCGCGGGAGTAGCCCCCAGACGAGACCGCCTCTTACGCCCACCACCAGCGACAGGAGATAGAACACGCCGCAGAGCAGAATGATCGCCGGGCCGGTGGGCAGGTTGGCGTAATAAGAGAGCAGCAGCCCGGTGACGCTCGAGGCGAAGGCGCCACCCATGGCCACCAGGATCATGCCCGACACGTCGGCGGCCCAGAAGCGCGCGGCGACCGCCGGCAGCAGCATGATGCCGACCGCCATCAGCGTACCGAGCGCCTGAAAGCCGGCCACGAGATTGAGCACCACCAGCACCAGGAAGATGAGATGCGTGGGCGAGCTCAGATTGCTGACCGAGCGCAGGAATTGCGGGTCGAAGCATTCGAGCACCAGCGGCCGGTAGATGATGGCGAGCGTCGCGAGCGAGACGGTGGCGATGGCGGCAAGAAGCAGGATCGCCGCGTCGTCGAGGGCGAGCACGGTGCCGAATAGGACATGCAGCAAATCGACATTGCTGCCCCTCATCGAGACGATCAGCACGCCAAGCGCCAGCGACACCAGATAGAAGCCGGCAAGGCTCGCGTCCTCGCGCAGGATCGTGGTGCGCGCCACCAGTCCCGCGGCCAGCGCCACGGCAAGGCCCGAAGCAAAAGCGCCGAGGCTCATGGCGAACAGCGACAGGCCCGCGAGCAGGAAGCCGATGGCCGCGCCCGGCAGGATGGCATGGCCCATGACATCGCCCATCAGGCTCATGCGCCGCAGCACGAGGAACACGCCGATGGGCGGCGCCGAGAGCGATAGCGCCAAGCAGCCGATCAGTGCGCGGCGCATGAAGGCGAACTCGGCGAAAGGCTGGGTGAGTGCGTCGATCATGCCGGCTCGCGCTCCCGCTCGACTCTCTCCTCGTCGCGCGCGCAGATGTCGGCGTGCGCGTCGAAGGCCTCGACCAGCCGCCGCGACTTGGAGAGATTTTGCGGCGTCAAAACCTTATGCGTGTCGCCCCAAGCCACGACCTCGCGCGCCAGAAGCAGCGTGGTCGGAAAATGCGCGCGTACCTGCTCGATATCGTGCAGCGCGGCGAGCACGGTGCGTCCTTCATCGTGCCAGCGCAGGATCAGCGCGATCAGGTCGGCGACGGTCTTGGTGTCGACGGCGCGAAATGGCTCGTCGAGCAGGATGAGGGCTGCGTCTTGCAACAGGAGCCGGGCGAACAGCACGCGCTGGAACTGTCCTCCCGACAGCGTGCCGATGGGGCGGTCGGCGAGTTCGACCAGGCCGACAGTGGCGAGCGCGTTGGTGACGGATTGCTTGCGATGCGCATCGAGGCCGCGCCAGGCGCCGATCTCGTGCCACAGCCCCATGGCCACGCAATCGAACACGGAGATGGGAAAGCTGCGGTCGATGTCCATGACTTGCGGGAGATAGGCGATATTGCGCTTATCGAGGCCGGCCAGAGAGAGGCTGCCGCCGAGCGGCGCAAGCTCGCCCATGATGCCCTTGAGCAGAGTCGATTTGCCGGCGCCATTCGGACCGACCACGGCGATGAGCGCGCCACTTTTAACCGCGCCATCGATGTGATGCACGGCTGGATGACGGTCATAGCCGAGCGTCAGGTCACGAAAGACGATGGCCGGTTCCGGGCGGGGCGCCATGGTCAGTGCAAAGCCCACAGCATTGCGGCCCACACCAAGGCCGCGGCGATTGCCACCATGGCCAGCCGCATCGGCACCGACAAGAGCAGCAGCGAAGATCCACTCTCGCGCGCTGCTGCGACAGGCGCAACGTGACGGTGCCGCTCTGTGGCTGCTTGCGACTCCACCCCGAACGTTCCTCGTGCTTAGGCCGCGGCCGGACGGCAGGTTTCGCAATGGCCGGCAAGCTCGATCGTCACCTGCTCGGGCACGATCTCCTTCGGCGCGAGCGCGAGCAGCGCCGCCCGGTCCTCATCGGAGAGTGGAATCTCGATCACCTTCTCGCACAGACGGCAGATGGCGAAGGCGAACTTGCCATCGCAGGCGCCATGGCCGCAGGCGATAAAGGCCGAGCGGGATTCGAGCCTATGCACCATGCCCTTCTGCATCAGGTCGTTCAGGGCGCGGTAGACGGTGGGCGGATGGGAGATGCCCGATTTGCGCACGCGGTCGAGGATGGCATAGGCGCTCATGGGCTCCTTGGCCTTCCGCAGGCAGGCCAGAATCTCGCTCTGATTGCGGGAAAGCTTGGGATCTGGGTGATGATGGGCTGCGTTCATGGCGATGATATAACATAACAAATGCTTGGCTGGAAGGGTGGATTTCCTGCCTCAAAGCGCCACAATGGGCCATGCCCCACCGCATCGAGATCGTCGAGGGCGACATCACCAGTCTCGATGTCGATGCCATCGTCAACGCCGCCAACAAGACGCTGCTTGGCGGCGGTGGGGTCGACGGCGCCATCCATCGCGCCGCAGGGCCCGACCTAAGAGCGGCTTGTGCCAAGCTTGGCGGCTGCGAGACGGGCGAAGCCAAGATCACGCCGGGCTTCCGTTTGAAGTCACGCTACGTAATTCACATTGTGGGCCCGGTCTGGGGCGGCAGCGAACGCGGCGAGAACCGACTGCTCGCCTCTTGCTACCGCCAAAGCCTGGCGCTGGCGCACGCAAACGGCCTCGCCTCCATCGCCTATCCGGCGATCTCGACCGGCGCTTACGGCTTTCCGCCGGATCGTGCCGCTTTCATCGCGCTCAGAACCGTGCGCGACGCGCTGGCCCAACACGCATCGATGGAACGCGTGGTGTTCTGCTGCTTCGGGAAAGAGTCCCGCGCCTACCACGAGTCAGCCTTCACCGCCGTGACGTCAGAGGCGTAAACTCAAAGGTTACGCTTGATTTGCGTCAAGGTCCGGCGCTGGCGAAAGCGCATGCTGTGACTTTGGGGGTGTTTGCGTCAGCCGCCCCTAGGTCTAAGCTCGGTTTCCTGGGATTTGAGTCGCCTTCCGGCAGCTCCAAGAATCGACGAGGCTGGGTCCGAAGCATGTCAGAGCTAGATCCGCTTCTGCTGTCGCGCATCCAGTTCGCCTTCACCGTCTCGTTCCACATCCTGTTTCCGTCCTTCACCATCGGGCTCGCCGCCTGGCTGCTCGTGCTCGAGCTGATGTGGCTCAAGACCGGAGAGCGGGTCTACACGGAGCTTGCGCGGCAATGGACCAAGATCTTCGCCGTGTCCTTCGGCATGGGCGTGGTCTCCGGCGTGGTGCTGTCCTACGAGTTCGGCACCAACTGGAGCGAGTTCTCGCGCCGCGGCGGTAATGTCATCGGCCCCTTGATGTCCTATGAGGTGCTGACCGCCTTCTTTCTGGAGGCGGGCTTCCTCGGCATCATGCTGTTCGGGCGCGAACGCGTTCCGCGCGGCGTGCACCTTTTCGCCACGGCCATGGTGGCGCTCGGCACGCTCATTTCCACCTTCTGGATCCTCGCGGCCAACAGCTTCATGCAGACGCCCGCCGGTTTCCGCATCGGCGATGACGGTGTTCTCTATGTGCAGAGCTGGTGGGAGGTGATCTTCAATCCATCCTTCCCCTATCGCTTCGCCCATATGGTGGCCGCCGCCTATCTCACCACGGCGCTGTGCGTCGGCGGCATGGGTGCTTGGTACATTCTGCGCGAAAAATTCGTACCGCATGGACGCATCATGCTCGGCATGGCGCTCTGTATTCTGGTGTGGCTCGCGCCGCTTCAGCTCGTGATTGGCGATCTGCATGGGCTCAATAGCCTCGAGCATCAGCCGGCCAAGATCGCCGCGGTCGAGGCGCATTGGGAGGCGCAGCGCGGCGCGCCGCTGATCCTGTTCGCCATCCCCGACGTCAAGACCGAAAGCAACCGCTTCGAAGTCGCCATTCCGAAGCTCGGCAGCTTCGTGCTTACCCATGACTGGGAGGGCGAGGTGCGCGGGCTGAAATCCTTCCCGCCAGATGAGCGGCCGAACCCGATCATCCCCTTCTTTGCCTTCCGCCTCATGGTGGGGATCGGGGTGATCATGATCGCGCTCGGTCTGACCGGCGCGGTGCTGTGGCTGATGGGGCGGCTTTACACCACCAACTGGTATTTGCAGTCCATGTATCGGGCCTGGCCGCTCGGCTTCGTCGCCGTGCTTGCCGGATGGTTCGTGACCGAAGTGGGGCGCCAGCCCTGGACTGTCTATGGGGTGCTGCGCACGGCGGACTCGGTGTCGCCGGTCGCCGGCGGCAAGGTGCTCACTTCGCTCATCCTGTTCGTGCTGGTTTACAGCATCGTGTTCGGCGCCGGCCTCTATTACATCGCCAAGCTGGTGCGCCGCGGGCCGGAAGAACCGCCGCCGATCCCGGAAGAAGGCGAGGCCGATCTCTCGCACCGGCCGATGGCTGCGGCAGGTGCGCCATGACCGAGTTCCTTCCCGTCATTCTGCCGCTGGTCTGGGCCGCGATCCTCGCGTTCGCCGTGTTCCTCTACGTGCTGCTTGGCGGCTACGATCTCGGCCTCGGCGTGCTTTTCCCGCTGGCACCCTCGAACAAGGATCGCGACGCCATGATGGGTTCGGTCGCGCCGTTCTGGGATGGCAACGAGACCTGGCTGGTGCTTGGCGGCGGCGGGCTGCTCGCGGCGTTTCCGCTCGCTTACGCCGTGATCCTTCCCGCGCTCTATATCCCGATTATTTTTATGCTTTTGGGGCTGATCCTGCGCGGCGTCGCCTTCGAGTTCCGCTTCAAGGCCGAGCGTTACCGTTATCTCTGGGACATCGCCTTCGCCGGCGGCTCGACGCTTGCGGCGCTGATGCAGGGCGTGGTGATCGGCGCCTTCGTCCAAGGTTTCGTGGTTGAGAACAACCAATATGCCGGCGGATCCTTCGACTGGCTGACGCCGTTCTCCGTGGTGACGGCAATAGCGCTCGTGTCAGGCTATGTGCTGCTGTCGACCGGCTGGCTAATCATGAAGGCCGACGAAGAGTTGCGAAATTGGGCCTATGGCGTCGCCCGCTATGCGTTGATCGCCGTCGCCGCGTTCATTCTCATCTTCAGCCTGTGGACGCCGCTGCTGCATCCCGACATCGCCGCGCGCTGGTTCAGCCCGGGAAACATGGTGATGCTCAGTCCGGTGCCGCTGATCACCGCCGCGGCGATCGCGTGGCTGTGGTGGTCGCTCGGCCAGAAGCACCGCTACACGCCGTTCCTGCTTGGCGTGGTGATCTTCATGCTCTGCTATACCGGGCTCGGGGTGAGCCTCTTCCCCTATATCATTCCGCCGGACATCACCATCTGGCAGGCGGCGGCAGCGCCGGAGTCGCAGCTTTTCATGCTCTACGGCACGATTCCGATACTGCCGATCATCCTCGGCTACACCGCCTATTCCTATTACGTGCTGTGGGATGCCACCGAGCATGACGTCTATCATTGACGTGCGCTCACTCCGGCGAGGTTCTTCTGCGCGAGCCGTCGCTTGAGCAGCATGATCCGGCCATAGGCCTGTTCGATGCGTGCGTGCGAGATGCGCTCCTCGCGCACCGCTTCGGCGACGATGGCGTGGACCTTCACGCCAAGCTCGGTGTCTTGCGACTCCACATTGGAAACGATGACGATGTCGGTGCCGGCATTGATCGCCTTGATCACGCGCTCCTCGAGCGAATAGTCGCCACTCACGCCGCCCATCTCCAGATCGTCGCTGATCACCACGCCCTGGAAATCGATCCAGTCATTGTTCCTGAGCGCGCGGATGGCCTTGCCGGACAACGACGCCGGCAACTTGGGGCCGTCGCTGAAGCGCGGATGGTAGAGATGGCCGGTCATCACCGCATCGAGCAGGCCGTCCTTGGCAAGCCGCCTATAAGGCTCAAGCTCGATCTCCCGCCAGGTCTCTGACACGTCGGCGAGCGCTACGTGGCTGTCCACACGGCTCGAGCCGTGGCCCGGGAAATGCTTGGCCACGGTGACGATATTGGCGTCGCGATGCGCCGCGATGAAGGCGTGGGCGAGCGTGGTGACGGTGTTCGGATCGGCGCCGAAGCTCCGCTGCCGTGCGCCGATTACCGGATTGTTCGGATTGAGATCGAGATCGACCACGGGACCGAGATTGAGGTTGAAGCCGGCTTCGGCAAGCTCCTTGGCCATTCCTGAGTAAAGCTTCAACGCCGCTTCTTGCGTGCCGAAGCTTGGGTTTCGGCCGACACTCAGCGCCGATGGGAAGTCGCTGTGCCCATTCCACGGCGCGAGCCGCTGCACCTTGCCACCTTCCTGGTCGACGGCGATGAACGGCACCGGGCTCCCGCGCGCATCGCGCAAATAAGCGGTGAGAGATTTGAGCTGCTCCGGCGAGCGGATGTTCTCAGGATAGAGCACCACGCCGCCGATCACGCCCTTCGCCAGCTGCTCGTGCACGGCGGCGACGCTCTGGTCGCCTTGCGTGATGCCGGGAAAGCCGACCAGGATCATCTGCCCGATCATGTCATCGAGCCGGTCCGTATCGGCGTCCGGCGAGGACAGCGCAGAAAGCGGCGAGGCCGCGCCGAGAAGCACGAGGCAAAAAGTCAGAGCCTGGGTTGCTTGGCTAAGGCGCATCGAAGAATCGCATGGAAGGTTAAAGGCTTAGCGGTTGTACCTGCTTGGGCTGGGTAGGAGAAGCGGGGAGATTATGCCGGGCTTAAAAGGCGTAAACGGGGGGCTGATTTTGTCACGATTGTGAATAAACTTGGCGCCCACTCGTCAGGGAGCCGTCCATGCGCCGTGCCGTTCAGTCCTTGTCGTGCCTGCTCATCTGCATGATTGCGGCTGGACTTGTCCTTTTGCCTTCGTCGATGGCCTTGGCGCAGGGGGAACAAGTCGAACCGGAGGAACAAGTCACAGAAGAGCAGCCCAAGGAGGAGCCACCCAAAGAGGAGCAGCCCAAAGAGGAGCAAGCCAAAGAGGAGAGCTCCGCCGAGATCGACGAGAAGTTCGCCGAGAGCTTTCTCGGCAAGACCTACCAGGGCGATTTGGAAGTCACCGGCTGGGACGATTTGGGAGGCGGTCTCGTCTTGCCCCCCATCTATGTCCGTCAGTATCAGCGCGAGGACGGCACCTTTCTCGTGTTGACCAGCCGCGAGGTCGCGCCGCCGACGAGCTCCAACCCCGCCTCCTTCGTGGTCGCGGACGCCTTGATCGTGACGCCGCCGCAAGCTGGCGCCGAGTTCACCATCGCCTGCGTGCAAGGCGAGGACGAGACGCTGCGTTTCATGGGCGAGGCGCGCGGCAAGGAAGACAAGGAATGGTGGACCGAAGTCAAACGCGCCTGGGAGATCTCGATCGAGACCGGCGAGATCACCGAGGCCAAAACGCGGGGCGTCCGCTGCACGAATATCTCTTGGGGTCAATAACGGCAGGCGAAGGGACAAGCGATGGACGATTTATTGTGCACGGCGACATTCCTGGCGGCACTCGGCTCGGCGCTGGTGGCCGGCTCCTTCTTTGCTTTTTCCGCCTTCGTGCTGCCCGCCCTGTCCCGTTTGGCGCCGGCGTCGGGCATCGGCGCCATGCAGAAGATCATCATGGCGGTTAAAGGGGGAATGTTCCTGCTCGTGTTCTTCGGCACGGCCGCACTTGCCGCCGCGCTCGGCATTGCCGCGCCCTTCAGATGGTCCGAGCCTGATGCGCTCTATCTGCTCGCCGGCAGCCTGCTCTACCTGAACGGCCCCATCGGCGTGACCCTCCTGCGCAACCTGCCGCTCAACAACCAGCTCGCTTTCTTCAGGCCCGACAGCGAAGCGGGCGCGAAGGTATGGAAGACGTATTTGCCCACCTGGTCGTTGTGGAACCAGGTGCGGGTGGCAACCGCGCTCGCGGCGGCCGCGTGCTTCATCATGGCCCTGGTCCGTCAAGCCGCTTGAGCGAAGCGCGGCGCGCCCTCCGTCATTCCCACGCAGGGAGCTTCTCCTCCGCGGCAAGCGCCGTCATGGAGGCTGCGAGCTCGGCCACGAATTCGTCGTAGGACTCCTTGCCGTAAAGCGGCGGGCCTATGCTGACGATGCTGTTGAACGGCACGAACAGCTTAGAACCCCGGGGCAGCGTCTTGCCGAGCCCGTGCATGAACACGGGCATGACCGGAACTTTGGGCCTGGCGCGCGCCAGATGGCCGATGCCTTTCTTGAAGGCTTGCAGCGCCTCGGGCTCGCCACGCGTGCCTTCCGGGAAAATGACCAGGATTTCGCCGCGATCGAGCGCCTCCTCGGCAAGCTTGAGCGGATTGCCGCCTTCCTTGCCACTGCCCCGCTTCACCGGAATGATGCCGATGATGTTGTTGGCGAACCAGCCGCGAAAACTGCTCATATAGAAATAATCCATCGCCGCCACGGGACGCAGCTTCGGCAGGAGCCTGAGCGGCATCAGCGACATGATGGCGAGCGCATCGAGATTGGAGTTGTGGTTGCCCGCGAGCACGGCTGGTCCGTCCTCGGGCAGGTGCTGGCGGTTCCGCACGGTCAATCCCATGACGACGAGAATGACCCCGCGCACCACGACCGCGAAGAACAGGAAGCGTAGCAGCCGGGTCAGCGGGTTCTTGCTCATGGATAGAAGAAATAGCGGAAGAAATGAAAGAAGGCCGGCGCGGCGTAAGTGAGGCTGTCGACGCGGTCGAGAATGCCACCATGGCCGGGAAGCAGGCCGCCGGTGTCCTTGACGTCGAGATCGCGCTTCATGGCCGAGATGGTGATGTCGCCGAGAAAGCCGGCCACCCCGATCACGCCGCCGGCCAGCGCCGACCAGCGCCAGTCCATCGGCGTGAGATAGGGGCCGATCAGCGAAGCGAGCAGGATGGTGGTGGCGATGCCGCCGATCAGGCCTTCCCAGGTTTTGTTGGGGCTGACGCGGGGCGTGACCTTATGACGGCCCAAGAGCTTGCCCCAGCAATATTGCGCCACGTCGTTGAACTGGGCGAGCACCACCAGGAAGAACAGAAGCCCGACCCCGCCCGCGACCGGATTCGGCACTTCGCCCGAAACCAGCAGCATGGCCATGTGGCTCAGCGCGAACACCGTGAGCATCAGGCCCCAGGAGAGCGTGCCGACCGCGCGCAGGAAGCCTTGCGTCTCACCTCTGAGCGCCATCAGCGCCGGGAAGAACAGAAACATCCACACCGGCACGAACACGATGAACATGCCGTACCAGTCCATCGCCGCCCAATAATATTGCAGCGGAATGGCGAGATAGGCGAACAGCAGGACTTCGCGGTCGATGCGCCGCGTCGGGATCAGCGACAGATATTCTTTGAGCGCGAGATAGGAGATGAAGGCGAGGAAGACGATGGCCACCGTCTGGTTGAGCAGGACGCAGAGCGTGAAGGCGCCGATCATCCACCACCAGGAGCTGGTGCGTCGGGCGAGCTCTTCGTAGCGCTCGCCGGGATGGCGCCAGCGCAGCAGCGCGACGATAAGCGTGGCGATGATCAGCAGCGCATAAACGCCTGAAGTGGCGTAGACCACGTTCGCGGGAATGCCGTGGATGAGGGTCATGGCGCTTGGTGCTTCGCGTCGGCGACGATACGGCGCGCACGATTGATGATGGTGAGCACGGCGAGCGCGAAGAGAAGCTGAAGATAGAGCGTGCTCCAGGCACCGGGCGCGAGTCCTAGCCCGATCAGCACGGCGAGCAGTCCGAAGGCGAGCGCTCGGTCGCTTTTGCCGAACGGCCCGGCATAGCAACGTTGCACCCCGAGCATGGGCCCGAGCGCGCCGGTCATCTCGGCGATGATGCTGGTGACTACCACAGCCACGACAAACCCGGCATCGATGCCGGGGATGAGAGCGAAGGGCAGATAGAGCGCGGCATCGGCAATCACGTCCGACAGCTCGTTCAGTACCGCGCCTTCGGGAGTGGTCTGCCCGTGCTCCTTCGCCATGATCCCATCGATGGCGTTCAGCGCCATGCGCAGGAACAGCGTCACCGGTAGGAGCAACAACGGCCAGGCCGAGGACGGCATGACCGCGATCCACGCTCCATGCGCGACGCTCAAAAGCAGTGCCGCGACGGTGACGGCATTGGCGCTGATGCCGGCCCGCGCCAGTTTCGCGGCGATCGGGCGGAGCAGCGCCTGGAAGCGCGGCTTCAGATCGTAGATGGTCGCCAAAACCTCAATCCTTCGCTTCAATTTGCGCGAGAAGCTCTTCGACCTTGGGCAGGATACCCTCGACGATGCGTGTCACGCCTTTCCCGTTGGGGTGAATGCCGTCGGCCTGCATGAGTTCGTCGTCGAGCGCCACGCCGTCTAAGAAGAACGGATAGAGGAGAACATCGTAGCGTGAAGCGAGATCGGGAAAGATCGCCGCGAATTCCTCCACATAATCCTTGCCCATGTTGCGCGGCGCTTCCATGCCGGTGAGCAGCACGGGCAGTCCCTTGGCTTGCGCGCGCTCGATGATTTTCGCCAGCGCCGCCTTGGTGCCCTCGGGTGGAAGGCCCTGCAGCGCGTCATTGGCGCCGAGTTCTATAATGACGGCGCTCGCATTATCCGGCAGCGCCCAGTCGAGCCGCTTCAGCCCCGCTGCCGCCGTATCGCCCGACACTCCCGCGTCGATCACCGTCACGTCATGGCCGCGCGCCTTCAACGCCGCTTCGAGCTGCGCCGGAAAGGATTGGTCCTGCGGCAGCCCTAAGCCGGCGGTGAGGCTGTCACCGAGCGCCACGATGACGGACGCACGCGGCTCTGCCTCAAGTGTGGGCAAAGACGCGATCGCGAACAGAAAGCTCGCGGCAAGCGTTGCGAAAGTCCGCATGGCAGCGCGTTTCATCTTTTCGACCTCTTTGTCCTTCTCTATTGCCGTGGCATGTACCATCTGTCACCCAGGTAAGCCTGCCCCCAAATGGACCAACCCCTGAAACAGCGCCGCGCCCCAGCGATCCTGCTCGAAGGCGTGCATGTGACGCTCCCCTCGCGGGCCGGGCCAGTGGCCATCCTGCGCGGCATCGATCTCAAAGTGCCGACCGGCGAGGCCGTGGCTATCGTCGGCCCGAGCGGCTCCGGCAAGTCGACCCTGCTAATGGTCATCGCCGGCCTCGAGCGTGCCACCGAAGGCCGCGTCTCGGTGGTTGGCGCCGATCTCGGGAGCCTCGACGAGGACGGGCTGGCGCGGCTCCGTGCCGCCAATATCGGCATCGTGTTCCAATCGTTCCACCTGGTGCCGACCATGACGGCGCTCGAGAACGTGGCGCTGCCGCTCGAATTTCTCGACCATGGCGACGCGTTCACTGCGTCGCGCGCGGCTCTGGCCGAGGTTGGACTGTCGCATCGAGAGGCGCATTTCCCCGGCCAGCTCTCAGGCGGCGAGCAGCAGCGCGTGGCGATGGCGCGGGCGCTTGCGCCTGGGCCTGCCCTCATCCTCGCCGACGAGCCGACGGGCAACCTCGATCTTGCCACCGGCGCGCAAGTCATGGACCTGCTCTTCTCCCTGAAAGCGCGCACCGGCGCGACGCTGCTGCTCATCACCCACGACCGCTCGCTCGCCAAGCGCTGCGACCGGATCGTGAGCCTCGCCGATGGACGCATCGTGAGCGGGGCCAAGCGCCGCGTGGCCGCGCCGTGACTACCGCAAGCGCGACAGCGGCGCCATCCGCCGCATCGGGTTTCAATCTGAAGCTGCCCTTTGTCATCGCCATGCGCGAGCTGCGCTCGGGCGTCGGCGGGCTGGCGGTGTTCGTGTTCTGCATCGCCTTAGGTGTCGCCGCCGTCGCCGCCATCGGCTCGCTCGCGGCGGCCTTCAACGAATCGCTGGCGCGGCAGGGACGGCTCGTGATCGGCGGCGATCTCTCCTTCGAGCTGGTCCACCGCCAAGCCTCGGCCGATGAGCTTGCGGCACTCGAAGCGCTCGGCAAGGTCAGTTCGTCGGCGAGTTTCCGCGCCATGGCGCGATCCGGGGACGGCAAGAGCGCGCTGGTCGAGGTCAAGGCGGTCGACGATGCCTATCCCCTCTATGGCGAAGTCGCGGTGATCCGTCCGCCGGACGTAGGCCCGGTCTGGCGCTCGGGAGATCGTGTCTTGGCCGAGCCGGCTTTGCTCGAACGGCTCGGTCTCGACGTGGGCGGCACGCTCAGAATAGGCGAAGCCACGGTCACCATCGGCGGTGTTCTCGGCGAGCAGCCGGACCGTCTCGCCGATCGTCTCTCATACGGTCCGAAGCTTCTGATGTCGCGCGACACGCTCGACCGCACCGGCCTGGTGCAGCCCGGCAGCCTGATCCGCTGGATCTACCGGGTGAAGCTCCCCGAAGCGCAAGCCGCCGACAAGGAGGCTCTGGCCGAGGCGCGTGCGGCGATCGAGAAGAAATTTCCGCAAGGGGGCTTCGCCATTCGCGACTGGACCGATCCCACGCCGTCGCTTCGCCGCGACGCCGAGCGCTTCACCCAGTTCATCAACTTCGTGGGGCTCACCGCGCTGCTCTTGGGCGGCATCGGCGTCGGCAACGCCATCCGGAGCTACATGGCGAAGAAACGCGAAATCATCGCCACGTTCAAATGTCTCGGCGCCACGAGCCGGCTCGTGTTGCTCGTCTATATGATCCAGGCGCTGCTGCTCGCAGGCATCGGTATCGGCATCGGCCTCCTTATCGGCGCGCTGACGCCGTTGGCACTTGCCACCTTCTATGCCGACGTGCTGCCCATCGAGCTTGCCGTCGAACCGAAGCCCATGCCGCTGCTGATCGCCGCACTCGCTGGGCTGCTGACCATGGCACTGTTCGTGCTGTGGCCGCTCGGCCGCGCGAGCCGCATTTCCCCCGCCGTGCTCATGCGCGCGCATCTGACCGAGGAGCGCGAGCGCTCGTCATGGCCGTTTGCCGCAGGCGCCGCGGCAGCAGGTGTCGCGCTGTTCGCGCTCGCCATCGCGGCATCGGAGGAGCGTGTTGTCACCGCCGCCATTTCGGCAGGCATCGTCGCCGCCTTCGTGCTGCTGCTCGGCTTCGGCGTCCTCTTGCAGCATCTCGCGGCAAGACTGCGCCGCGCCAAGCCTCCGGCCTGGGCACTAGCGCTGGCCAGCATTGCCGGGCCCGGCTCTCTTGCCCGCTCCATCGCCGTGTCACTCGGCCTAGGGCTTGGGCTTCTCATTGCCGTGGCCCTGATCCACCACTCACTGGTGAACGAGATCGAGAGCAATAGCGAGATCGACGCGCCCGCTTATTACTTCCTCGACGTCGAGGAGTCGGACCTCGTCACTTTCCGCGACACGGTGAAGGCGGTCGAACCGCAAGCCAAACTCAACGACGCGCCCATGCTGCGCGGCCGTATCGTCGCGCTGAACGGCGTGCCGGCGGAGAAGATCGAAGCGGCACCCGATTCCCGCTGGGTGCTCGCCGGCGACCGCGGTCTGACCTATACCGACACGGTGCCTGGTGCTTCCACCATCGTCGAAGGCGAGTGGTGGGAGAAGGGCTATGCCGGTCCGCCGCTCGTCTCCTTCGACGCCGACCTTGCCAAGGGACTGGGGCTTAAGCTCGGCGACAGCATCACCGTCAATGTTCTCGGCCGCAATATCGACGCCAAGATCGCCTCCTTGCGCAAGATCGACTGGGAATCGCTCGCCATCAATTTCGTCATGGTGTTCACGCCGAACACGTTGCAAGGCGCGCCACACCGCGCGGTGACCACGCTCGAACTGCCTAAAGGCACCGGCTCCGACCGCGAAGCCAAGGTGATCCAGGCGCTGGCCGACCGCTTCCCGCTGGTCACCGCCATCAAGATCGGCGACATCGTCGCCGCGGCCAAGGAACTGCTCGGCAAGGTGATGACCGCCATCTCCGTGACCGCCGGCGTCACGTTGCTGATCGGCATGGCCGTGCTCGCCGGCGCCGTGGCGGCCGGCCAGCAGCAACGCAAATATCTAGCGGTGCTTTACAAGACGCTCGGCGCCACGCGCGGGCGCATCATCCGCGCCGAACTCCTCGAATTCGGCTTGCTCGGTCTTTCCACCGCACTTCTGGCGCTGGTGATGGCGACGCTTACGGCCTGGGCCCTGTGCCGATGGGCCTTCGACGTGACATTCGTGTTCTCGCCCTGGGCTGCCGCCGAGACGGTACTGCTGGCTCTGGCGCTGGTCCTTGGCGTCGGCGCCATCGCCACCTACCGGGTATTGTCGGCCAAGGCCGCCCCTTATCTCCGCGCCGAATAAGGCATCAAGGACGGCCCCGCTTCACCTTGCGCGAGCACGCTCGAACCTCCATATTCGAGGCCAAAGTGCCTTCTGAACCAACGTAACTAGCAAGGGAATCTCTCTCAATGGCGGAACTCGACAGACGTTACGCGCAAAGCACGCCCGTCGGGCGCACCGAGGCCGGTGTCATCGACCAGGGCCTGCGCGCTTACATGATCCGCGTCTACAACTACATGGCTTCGGGCGTCGCCATCACCGGCGTCGTCGCCTACCTGGTCTATTCGCTGTCCTTCGTTGAGACGGCGGCGGGGCCGCAAGCTACGGCCATCGGACAGTTCCTATTCGGCAGCGCCTTCATGTGGGTGGTGATCTTCGCCCCGCTCGCCATGGTGTTTTTCATCTCCGCGCGGATCAATTCCATGAGCGTCAGCACGGCCCAGATCACGTTCTGGGTTTTCGCGGCGCTGATGGGCGCCTCACTTGCCTCGATCTTCGTGGTTTATGCCGGCGAGAGCATCGCACGGGTGTTCTTCATCTCCGCCGCCGCTTTCGGCGCGCTGAGCCTGTGGGGCTACACCACCAACAAGGACCTCACCGGCTGGGGCTCGTTCCTGTTCATGGGCCTGATCGGCGTGATCATCGCCATGATCGTGAACCTGTTCATCGGCTCGACCGCGCTGCAATTCGCCATCTCGGTGATCGGCGTCCTGGTGTTCGCCGGGCTAACCGCCTACGACACGCAGCAGATCAAGCAGATGTATTACGCAGGCGATGACGGCGAGGTCACCGGCCGCAAGGCGGTGATGGGCGCGCTCAGGCTCTATCTCGACTTCATCAACCTGTTCCTGCTGCTGCTCCAGCTGTTCGGCAACCGCCGCTAAGCGCTAGACGGAAGCAACGAGACCCCGGCATCAGCCGGGGCCTTTGTTTTATCCGTTCATCCTTCGAGGCTCGCTTCGCTCGCACCTCAGGATGAGGGGAGAGATGTCTGATCAGGCCTCGACCAGGCGCAAGCCGCGGTCCAGCGCGCGGAGCACGCGGGCAAGATCGTGGCCGCGCTTTAGGATCAGCCCCGTTGCCGCGATCACGCTGTACACGCCCTGACGGCGCGCGAGCTTGGGCGCTTTCTCGATGCGATAGAGCGGGCATTCGGAACTCCGCCGGAACACGGAGAACACGGCCTTCTCGCGCAACGTGTCGATGGCATAGTCGCGCCATTCGCCGCTGGCGACCTTGCGCTCGTAGACATTGAGGATTTGGGTGAGTTCCCGGCGGTCGAAGGCGATGCCGCCGCGTCGAGGGAGTTCAGTTTGATTCGTATCGCCGCTAGCCTTGCGGGCCAGCGGCAAGGCTATGGGCTCCGTTTCGCTCAACATGGCGCCTCCTGTAACGGTAGCGTCATGATGACTTGGGCCATGAGGAAATTCAAGCCGCGCATCGCTCAACACGAACTGTAACATTACGAAATATGAATCACAGTTCCGCCTAGTTTCAGCCCTTGCCACGCCCCAAAGACCTCTATGATTGCAGATGTTGCCTCTCGGCCCGGTCCAATAGAGAGGCTTCGGATCTCAGCCCCCCAGCCCCCCCGGGGTCTTCTCTCGGACCGGGCCAGTTCATTTCTGGTAGCGTTCAGTCGAACGCGAGGCATCAAACGGGCCGGTCTTCCGGCCCGTTTTGTTTTGGGGGATGTGTCAGCCGAGAATGAAACAGGTGGGCTACATTCGCTCGAACTCGGCGATGCCGAGAATCGGTCCCGCATTCTCCACCTGCACGAGCGCGATCAGGCAGTCGCCCCCCCGCGTCTCGAGCTCCTTGAGCGGGAGCTTCAGCGTCATCGCCTCGCCCTTCCACATACCGACCGGCATGAGCTCCTTAACCGGGTGGAAATAGCTGAGCGTCTTGCCGCGATTCTCGCCGCGCGTGATCGAAACCGTCTCAAGTTTCTTGGCGACAACGAGCCATATCGTCGCCTCACGCCTGTCCGATTTCTCAGGCGCAGCACCGATATCGATCACCAGCGTGCCAGCCTCGTCGTGCAGGCTGACCGGCACCTTGACGTGCTTGAGGCTCTCGGCCGCGTTCCGCATCGCCATCTCGATCGCCGCCTCGTTGCTGCCGTTGACGTGGTTGAGGCCGTTGACGACCACTTGCGGCGTGTAGACCTTGCCGTCGCCGCGCACGCGCGCATAGTTCCGCTGGCGCTCGCTATGGGCGGGCTTGCTCAGTGTGTCCTGCCAGCCGAGATAGTTCCAATAATCGACCGAGAAAGAGAGCGCCACGACGCCTGGCTTCTTGCCCAATTCGGCAAGGAGCGCATCGGCGGGAGGGCAGGACGAGCAGCCTTGGCTGGTGAACAGCTCGATTGCCGCATTGATGCCCGGGGGCTTGGGCGGCTCGGCTCCGCCAGGCCGCGCCAGAACCAAGGCGGCAAGGATTGCCAGGGCGCCCACGCCCAAGGAAACTACGGGTCTCATGGCCGCTACCATGCCGGAAATAGCGGGAAATTTCCGGCTAAATTTTATGCCGCCCGGTCACAATGGAGTGACCCCACAATGCGTCATACCGGCGATCGGCTAGACTGTAGCTAGGCCGCGTCTCGGGCCAAGCCGCGCAGCACATAGTGCAAAATGCCGCCATTGCGGAAATAGTCGAGCTCGTCGAAGGTGTCGATCGCCACGCGCAAGGGCACCGCGCGTATCTCACCGTTCGCGTAAGTGATATCGGCTTCGAGCCACTGCCCAGGCTTGATCTCGGTCAAACCCACCAAGCTCACCATCTCGTCGCCTTTCAGGTGGAGCGACTTCCAGTTCATGCCTTCGGCGAAGAGGAGCGGGAGTACGCCCATGCCGATCAAATTCGAGCGGTGGATGCGCTCGAAGCTCTCCGCGATCACGGCGCGCACGCCAAGCAGGCGCGGACCCTTGGCCGCCCAGTCGCGTGAGGAGCCGGTGCCGTATTCGCGTCCGGCGAAGATCACGAGCGGCACGGCCTGATCGGCGTAGCGCATGGCGGCATCGTAGATCGCCAGCCGTTCGCCGGACGGGTAGTGCACCGTGACACCGCCCTCCACGCCCGGCACCATCTGGTTCTTGATGCGGGTATTGGCGAAGGTGCCGCGCATCATCACCTCGTGATTGCCACGCCGCGAGCCGTAGGAATTAAAATCGTGCACGTCCACGCCGTGCTCGGTGAGGTAATGACCGGCCGGGCTGTCGCGCCTGATGGCGCCGGCCGGAGAGATGTGGTCGGTGGTGATGGAATCGAGGAACAGGCCGAGGATGCGCGCCCCTTCGATGTCCGTCACCGGCGACGGTGCGTGGCTCATGCCGGCGAAATAAGGCGGGTTCTGCACATAGGTCGAATGCGTGTCCCATTCGTAGGTCAGACCGTCCTTCACCTTGATCTCGCGCCATTCCGGATCACCGCGGAACACGTCGCCGTAACGCTTCTTGAACATCGACTTCTTGACCGCCTTGCGCACTAGCTTGGCGATCTCTTTCGACGACGGCCAGATGTCCTTAAGATAGACCGGCTCGCCTTCCGTGTCGGCGCCGAGCGGCTCGGTGACGAGATCGAGCATGACCGAGCCGGCGAGCGCATAGGCCACCACCAGCGGCGGAGAGGCGAGGTAATTGGCGCGCACGTCATGATTGACCCGGCCCTCGAAATTGCGGTTGCCGGACAGCACCGAGGCGACGGCAAGGTGATGCTCGTGGATGGTGTGGGAGATCTCGTCGGGCAGCGGCCCGGAATTGCCGATGCAGGTGGTGCAGCCATAGCCGACCAGGTTGAAGCCGAGCCTGTCGAGGTCTTTTTGCAGGTCTGCCTTCTCCAGATAATCGGTCACCACCTGCGAGCCCGGCGCGAGCGAGGTCTTGACCCAGGGCTTGACGCTAAGCCCACGCTTCACGGCATTGCGCGCGAGCAGCCCTGCGCCGACCATGACGAACGGGTTCGAGGTGTTGGTGCAGGAGGTGATAGCGGCGATGACCACGTCGCCATGACCGAGATCGAAATTCTTGCCCTTGACCGGCACTCTCAAGCCGGCCTCCGCGCCCTTGCCGTACTCCTTGTCGAGCGCTTCGGCGAAAGCCGACGCGGCGTTCCTCAAGGGCACGCGGTCCTGCGGGCGCTTGGGGCCGGCAAGCGACGGCTCGACCTCGCCGAGATCGAGTGCGAGCGTCGAGGTGAACTCGGGGTCCGGCGTGTCGTCCTCGCGGAATAGGCCCTGCGCGCGGGCATAGGCCTTGACCAAGGCAATGCGCGAATCCTTGCGGCCCGTGGCTTCGAGATAAGCCAGCGTCTCCTTGTCGATGGGGAAGAAGCCGCAAGTCGCCCCGTATTCCGGCGCCATATTTGCGATGGTTGCGCGGTCTTCCAACGGCAAATTGTCGAGCCCTATCCCAAAAAATTCCACGAATTTGCCGACCACGCCGGCGCGGCGCAGCATCTCGGTCACGGTCAGCACCAGATCGGTGGCGGTAACGCCTTCGCGCAGACGGCCCGTCATCCGGAAACCCACCACTTCGGGGATCAGCATGGAGATCGGCTGACCGAGCATGGCAGCCTCCGCCTCGATGCCGCCGACGCCCCAGCCAAGCACCGAAAGCCCGTTGACCATGGTGGTGTGGCTGTCGGTGCCGACCAGCGTATCGGGATAGGCCATCGCCTCGGACCCGTTCGCCTTCTTGGTCCACACCGTCTGCGCCAGATATTCGAGATTGACCTGGTGGCAGATGCCGGTGCCGGGCGGCACCACGCGGAAATTGTCGAAGGCGCCCGCCCCCCAGCGCAGGAAGGCGTAGCGCTCCAGGTTCCGCTCATATTCCTTGTCGACGTTGAACTGAAAGGCACGATCCGAGCCAAAGGCATCGACCATCACCGAATGGTCGATGACCAGATCGACCGGCGCCAGCGGATTGATCTTTTGCGGGTCGCCGCCGAGAGCACGCATCGCGTCGCGCATGGCGGCGAGATCGACCACCGCGGGCACGCCGGTGAAATCCTGCATCAGCACGCGCGCCGGGCGGAAGGCGATCTCGCGGTCGCTCCTGCGCGCGGTGAGCCAGGCCGCCATGGCGCGGATGTCGTCGGCGGTGACGCTGCGCCCGTCCTCGTGGCGCAGCAGATTTTCCAGCAGCACCTTGAGCGAGAAGGGCAGCCGCGCGATGCCTTCGAGGCCGTTGGCTTCCGCCTCCCTGAGGTCGAAATAGTCGTAGGCGCGCTTGCCCACTTTGAGGGTGCGGCGGCACTTGAAACTGTCGAGCGAAATATCGTTCGCCGCGGTCAACAAACTCTCCTTGTCAGGTGTCCGGCATCAGGGCGTCAGGTGCCACATGCAAATCTGATACCTGACACTTGGCCCCCGACACCTGCTTATAAAAGCCCTTGCGGTAACGAGACAATGACGCGAAGAGAGTTTCGCCGTCGCAACCTGCGTAAATTCCGGGCAAATGTCCTACCAAATCGGCCTCGCTGCCCATGACCTTAGCTGCCGGCGCGGCGGCCGGCTGCTGTTCGAGGGCTTAAGCTTCGCGCTCGATCCGGGCGAGGCGCTGCTGGTGACCGGGCCGAACGGCGCCGGCAAGACCAGCCTGCTCAGGCTGATCGCCGGGCTTTTGCCGCTGGACGGCGGCAGCTTCAGGGTGAGCGGTGCGGCGCCCGACGCAATGCTCCCCGAGCTTTGCCACTATGTCGGCCACGAGGGCGGCATCAAGACCAGCTTAAGCGTGCGCGAGAATCTTGCCTTCTATGCCGAGTTTCTAGGGGGCGACGGCGCCGGCCTTTCGGATGCCCTTGCCGCCTTCAAGCTTACCGAGCTTGCTGACTTTCCCGCCGGGCTGCTGTCAGCGGGACAGAAGCGGAAGCTCGCGCTCTCCCGCCTGTTCACCGCCCCGCGTCCGATCTGGCTGCTCGACGAACCGTCCGTGTCGCTCGACGCGGCTTCCATCAAGCAACTCGATTCAGCGCTCGGTCGTCACCTCAAAGCCGGCGGCGTGGCGATAGTGGCGAGCCACATCGCGCCCAAGACCAAGTTCGCGCGCAAGCTCGCGCTCGGGCTGGAGCTTGTGTCGTGAAGGCGGCGCTGGCGCTTCTTCGCCGCGACATCATGCTTGCTTGGCGCGAGGGCGGCGCCATTGGCGTGGCGCTCGGCTTCTATCTCGTGGTCGTGGCCATCATGCCGCTTGGGCTCGGGCCCGATCTCAATCTGTTGTCGCGCATCGCGCCGGGCGTGTTGTGGGTGGCGCTGCTGCTCGCCGCGCTGCTCGCGGCCGACCGCATCTTCCACAACGACTACGAGGACGGCGCGCTCGACGTGCTGATGACCGGGCCTTTGCCGTTGCCGCTGGTCGCCGCCACCAAGAGCCTGGCGCATTGGCTCACCACCGGCGTGCCGCTGGCGCTGCTCGCCCCGGTCCTTGGTCTGCTGCTCAATCTGCCGCTCGCTGCAAGTCCGTGGCTGGTGCTCGCCATGCTCGCCGGGACGCCGGCGGTGAGCTTCATCGCCGCCATCGGCGCGAGCCTCACGCTCGGCTTGCGGCGCAGCGGATTGCTGCTCGCGCTGCTGGTGCTGCCGCTCTACGTGCCGGTACTGATCTTCGGCGTGGCGACGGTATCGGCCGCGGTCACCGGCCCTGCCTCCCCCTGGCCGCCTTTCCTCATGCTCTGCGCATTGAGCCTGGCGAGCATCGTGCTGGCGCCCTTCGCCGCAGCCTTAGCGCTACGCACCGCCCTCCGGTGATACGTTGCGCCCTTCCGGCAAAGACACTAGGACAGGCGCCATGATCAGCCTCGCCAATCCGACGCGCTTTCTAAGCCTTGTCGAGCGCCTGGTGCCGTGGCTCGCTGGCGCAACCCTGATCCTGCTCGGCATCGGCCTCTATCTCGCGTTTTTCGTGGCGCCGCCCGACTACCAGCAGGGCGAGACGGTCAGGATCATGTTCGTGCATGTGCCGGCCGCGTGGCTCGCCATGTTCGGCTACGCACTGATCGCGCTTTCCGCGCTTGGCACGCTGATCTGGCGGCACCCGCTGGCCGACGTCGCCGCCAAGGCCGCCGCCCCCATCGGCGCCACCT
Source organism: Methyloceanibacter sp. (assembly GCA_040901485.1). GTDB lineage: Bacteria > Pseudomonadota > Alphaproteobacteria > Rhizobiales > Methyloligellaceae > Methyloceanibacter. The sequence goes on along the minus strand of JBBDYM010000040.1, from coordinate 17,431 downwards.
TCACCTTCATCGCGCTGGTCACCGGCTCGCTGTGGGGCAAACCCATGTGGGGCACCTATTGGGTGTGGGACGCGCGGCTCACCTCGATGCTGGTGCTGTTCCTGCTCTATCTCGGCCTGATCGCGCTCTGGCAGGCGATCGAGGAGCCGGGACGTGCCGGACGCGCCGCCGCCATTCTGGCGCTGGTCGGCGCCGTAAACCTGCCCATTATCAAATTCTCGGTCGATTGGTGGAACACGCTGCATCAGCCGGCGAGCGTGCTCCGCACCGGCGGTCCGACCATCGACCCGTCGCTGCTCACGCCGCTGTTCGTCATGGCGATAGCCTTCGCGCTGCTGTTCGTACTGTTGCACCTCATCGCCATGCGCGCCGAGATTTTGCGACGCCGTGTGCGCGCGCTTCAGCAGACGCAAGTGGCGCACGCCGCCTTGGCCGAGGCTTAAGCCGCCACCATGCCCGACCTCGGCCCGCACGCGATCTTCATCCTCGCCGCCTATGGCGTGGCCTTCGTGGCGCTGGCGGCACTCGCTTTCGCCATCGTCGAGGATGACCGCAAGCAACGCCGACTTCTTGACGATCTCGAGCGCAAAGGCATCAGGCGGCGCTCCGCAGAAAAGAAGCCGCGGACGCGCCGCTCATGACGGAACCCACACGGCAGAAGGCCATGCGCCGCTTCGGCGTGGCGCTGCCTCTGCTCGTCTTCGCCGCGCTCGCTTTGCTGTTCTGGTACGCGCTTTACGCGGGCGATCCGTCGCGGCTCCCCTCGGCGCTGATCGGCAAGCCCGTGCCCGATTTCACCCTGCCGCCGCTCGAAGGCCTCACCGCCGACGGCCGAGACATGCCGAGCTTCGACGACGCCGACCTAAAGACCGGCGCGCCGACCATGGTCAACGTGTTCGCCTCGTGGTGCGTGCCGTGTCTTGAGGAGCACCCGCTGCTCATGGCGCTCACCAAAGAGCCGGGCGTGCGTCTGTTCGGCATAAATTACAAGGACGATCCGGCTTCCGCGCGGCGCTTCCTCGGCCGCCACGGAAACCCTTACGCCCGCGTCGGCACCGATCGCTCGGGGCGCATCGCAATCGATTTCGGAGTCTATGGCGTGCCCGAGACCTATGTGATCGACGGCGAGGGCAAAATCGCCTTCCGCCATGTCGGCCCGCTCACCGAAGCTGCGGTCAGGGAAAAGCTTCTGCCTTTGCTGAGGCCTTAGGCCTGCTTCTCTTCCTTCGGGGCCGGCTCGCCATAGCGCTGCATCAGCGGCACCTGGAGCATGGCGAACAGGAAGGTCAGCGGCAGGAAGCCGAACACCTTGAAGTTCACCCAGAAATCGGTCGAGAAATTGCGCCAGACGGCCTCGTTCAGCACCGCCATGACGATGAAGAACAGCGCCCAGCGCAAGGTCAGCTTGCGCCAGCCCTCCTCGGTGAGATTGAACACCGGGCCGAACAGCAATTCGAGCAGCGGCTTCTTGAGCAGCAGACCCGCGGCGAGCAGGCCTGCGAACATCGTATAGACGATGGTCGGCTTGAGCTTGATGAAGGTCTCGTCCTGGAGATAGAGTGTGAGCGCGCCGAAGGCGAGCACCACAACGGCGCTGACCAGCGGCATCACCGGCAGCTTGTGATAGAGCAGCCAGGCGACGCCGAGCGAGATGATCGTGGCGATCATGAAAGCGGCCGTGCCGGCATAGATGCCGTACACGGCATTGGTGCCGAAGAACACCAGCAGCGGCCCAAGCTCGATGGCGAGCTTGATGGGGAGGGGCGGCTCGACCGAAGCGGCCTTGGCCTCAGGCTGCTGCTTCATTCTCGCTCCCAACCCCGGCGATGGCCTGGGCAAAATCGTCAGCGTCGAACGGTTCGAGATCGCCGACGCCTTCGCCGATGCCGATGGCGTTGATGGGAAGCCCAAAGCGCTCGGCTATTGCCACGAGAATGCCGCCGCGCGCCGTGCCGTCGAGCTTGGTAACGACGAGGCCGGTCACGCCGGCGATGTCCTGGAAGATCTGCACCTGGTTGAGCGCGTTCTGACCCGTCGTGGCGTCGAGCACCAGCACCACGCTATGCGGCGCGCTGTCGTCGAGCTTCTTCAGCACGCGAACGATCTTGGCGAGCTCGGCCATGAGGTCCGACTTGTTCTGCAGGCGTCCGGCGGTGTCGATCAGCAGCACGTCCGCACCTTCCGCGCGCGCGCGCTTGAGCGCCTCGAAGGCGACGCCGGCGGGATCGGAACCGACGTCCTTGGCCACCACCTCGGCGCCCACGCGCTCGCCCCATATTTTGAGCTGATCGATGGCGGCGGCGCGGAAGGTGTCAGCGGCGGCGAGCATGACCTTGCGCCCTTGCCGGGCGTAGAGATGCGCCAGTTTGCCGATGGTGGTGGTCTTGCCGGTGCCGTTCACGCCGACCACCAGGACCACATGCGGTTTGGCGCCGGGCGTGAAGGCGAAAGGCTGGGCCACGGGGCGTAGCACTTGGGCGATCTCCACCGCCAGCACCTCGCTCAGCGCTTCCGGCGTCAGGCCCTTGTCGTAGCGGCCCTTGGCGATGGCGTCCCGGATGCGCCCCGCCATGGCCACGCCGAGATCGGCCTTGATCAACACCTCTTCCAGCTCGTCGAGCGTGTCCTCATCGAGCTTGCGCTTGGTAAGCACGGAGGCCAAGTTGTCGGAGAGCGCCGTCGAGGTGCGGCTAAGCCCCTGACGAAGCTGCGCAAACCAGCCCTGCTTCGGCTCGGGGGTTTCCGTCATGCCGCCACCGCGAGCAGCGCGGTCTCATCGTGGCCGGCGACGATCGCCTCGATTAGCGCGCCCCCGCCTCCCGCCGCATCGAGCCGTACCGGGGTGAAGTCGGGCGAACGGCCCTGGCGCGCGTTCTCCATCAGCACCTGGATGCGGCGGCCGTTGGCGCTGGCAAGATGTGCCTTGAGCGCGGTCACGCCTTTCTCTCGCAGCGCGCTCGCGCGGCGCTGAATGATCGTGCCGTTGACTTGCGGCATGCGCGCGGCCGGCGTGCCTTCACGCGCGGAGAACGGAAACACATGCAGGAAGGTCAGCCCGCAATCGTCGATCAGCGACAGCGAATTGGCGAACATCGCTTCGGTTTCGGTGGGGAAGCCGGCGATCAGATCGGCGCCGAACACCATGTCGGGACGCACGCGGCGCATGTCCTCGCAGAAGCGCACCGAGTCGGCGCGGGCATGCCGCCGCTTCATGCGCTTCAGCGTGAGGTCGTCGCCCGATTGCAGCGAGAGATGCAGATGCGGCATCAGCCGCTCCTCCTCGGCAATGGCCGCGAGCAGCGCAGGATCGGCCTCCACCGAGTCGATCGACGAAAGTCTGAGACGCGGCAGCTCGGGCACGAGCTTCAGCACGGTGCGCACGAGCTTGCCGAGGGTCATGGCGCCGGGAAGGTCGGCGCCATAGGCGGTGATGTCCACACCGGTCAGCACGATCTCGGCATAGCCGTTCTCCACCAGAAGCCGTACTTGCGCCACCACCTCGCCGGCCGGCACCGAGCGCGACGGTCCACGGCCGAAGGGGATTATGCAGAAGGTGCAGCGATGGTCGCAGCCGTTCTGGATTTGCACATAGGCGCGGGCACGGTTGCCGAAGCCTTCGATCAGATGGCCCGCGGTCTCCCTGACCGACATGATGTCGTTGACCGCCACGCGCTCCGTGCCGTCGATGCCGAGCCCGGTGAAGGTGCGTGCTTCGAGCTTCTCCTGATTGCCGATGACGTGATCGACCTCGTCCATCGCGGCGAAGCGGGCGGGATCGATCTGCGCGGCGCAGCCAGTGACCACGATCTTGGCGCCGGGGCGGTCGCGCCGCGCGCGGCGGATCGCCTGGCGGGCCTGGCGCACGGCCTCCGCCGTCACCGCGCAGGTGTTGACGATCACCGCGTCGGAAAGCCCCGCTTCATGCGCATGCTCGCGCATGACCTCGGACTCATAGGCGTTCAGCCTGCAGCCGAAGGTGATGATCTCGATATCCGGTCTATCCGTCATTGGCGGCTTCTAACATGAAACTGTGACCGAGTCAGACCCTGGCAGGCTGCAACAGATCGGCCGGCAGCGTGCCCTCGTAGTCGAGCGCATAGGGGCCGGTCATCAGGACATGGCCGTCGCTCTCGCGCCAGTCGATCTCAAGATCGCCGCCGGGCAGCGTCACTCTCACTTTGCGGCCGATAAGATCGCGGCGCGCAGCGGCCACTGCCGACGCGCAGGCCGCGGTGCCGCAGGCCCGCGTAAGCCCGGCGCCACGCTCCCAGGTGCGCACCTTCAAGTGATCGGGGCTAATAACCTGCACCAGCGAGATATTGGCGCGCTCGGGAAAGAGCGGATGACGCTCGAGCATCGGCCCAAGGCGGGCAAGATCGTGGGCGTCAATGTCATCGACGAAGAACACGCAATGCGGATTGCCGACATTGACCAGCGAGGCCGCGGGCAAATCCGAGACTCCTTCGATCTCGACCTCTCGCGTGTCGGAGACCGGCACGGCGAGCGGAATCTGATCCCAGGCGAAACGCGGCGCGCCGATGTCGATGGTGACGCTGCCGTCCTTGTTAACTGCCGCGCCGAGCACCCCACTCTCTGTCTCGATGCTGACTTGCGACCGTCCCTCTTCGCCGGCGACCAGTGCCGCCACGCAACGCGCGGCATTGCCGCAAGCGCCGACCTCGCCGCCGTCTGCGTTCCAGATGCGCATGAACACGTCGGCGCGGCTTGACGGCTCGAGCGCGATGAGCTGGTCGCAGCCGATGCCTTCCTTCCGGTCGGCGATGGCCTGCACCGTCTCGGGGCTGAGCGCGAGCGAGCGCCCCCGCGCATCCAGCACGACGAAGTCGTTGCCGAGCCCGTTCATCTTGCGGAAGCCTATGGTGCCGGTCATGAGCATTTGGCGAAGCGTGGTTTCGCCCGTTATATGGCGTTTCCTTCTCGTTAGACCAGCGCCGTGCCATGCCCCCATTCCCGCCTGACGACCCGGTCCATGCCCTGGTCCCGCATACCCTGAAGGAGCCCTTGGCCGGGCATGGGCAAGGGCCGCTGGCGGGGTTGTCCTTCATGGTCAAGGATCTGTTCGCCATCGAGGGCCGGAAAGTCAGCAACGGCAATCCGTGCTTCTACGCGCACGCCACGCCGGCACAGGAGACCGCGCCGGCGATTACGCGCCTGCTCGACGCGGGCGCCACCCTGACCGGCATCACCATTTGCGATGAGTTCTTCTACAGCCTGCTCGGCACCAACGTTCATTACGGGAGCCCCATCAATCCCCGCGCGCCGAGGCATGTCACCGGCGGCTCGTCCTGCGGCTCGGCTGCGGCTGTGGCCGCGTCGTTATGCGACTTCGCGCTCGGCTCGGACACTGGCGGCTCGATCCGCGTGCCAGCTTCCTTCTGCGGGCTTTACGGCTTGCGCCCGACGCATGGACGAATTTCGCTAGACGGCGTCACGCCGATGGCGCCGAGTTTCGACACGGTGGGCTTTTTCGCCCGCGAGCCGGAGCTGCTCTGCAAGATCGGACATGTCCTGCTCGACGGCGAAGCTGTCGAAGCGCCGATCAGACATGTCGTTCTGGCCCATGATTTCTTCACCCACTCGGAGGCGAGCGCCGACCAGGTGCTGTGGCGCGCACTCGACCGGATCGGCAGTCACCTGCCGAAACCTGAGCATAGAGTCATTGCCGGCGAAGAGATCGACGCTTGGCGCGAGGCGTTCCGCGTCATTCAGGGCTTCGAGATCCAATCGACTCTGCTGCCTTTCATCGAAGCTCATGCCGATGAAGTAAAACTCGGCTCCGGCATCAAGGAGCGTTTCGCGGTCGCCGCCGCCATCACCCAAGCCGAGGCGGATGCGGCGCGCACCCTTCGTGCCGAGATCGCGGAACGGCTGCGCGAGCTGGTGCCGCCCGGCACGCTCATCGTGCTGCCAACCACGCCGACTCTGCCGCCTGAGCATGACATCCCGGACGGCGCGTCCTTCGCCGAGTTCCGCACCCTGACGCTCGGGCAGACCTGCCTTGCCGGCCATACCGGACTGCCGCAGATCTCGATCCCAGCGGGCGTGGCCGCGGGCTGTCCCGTCGGCCTGTCGTTCATCGCCTGGCCGGGCGGTGACGAGGCTCTGCTCGATCTCGCGGTCAAGCTCGTGCCGCTTCTCCGCGTGCAGACCTAGTTCGGGAGCAAGCCCGGTGAAACTCTGCCGTAGATCGGGTCGCGAACAATATCCAAACTCGTGAACGCAATGCCAGCAGTCATGATATTGGCGAAAGCGATCAGCCAAAATGCCCGCCGATCGACCTCCAGGCCATATCCGAACCTGAAAACCGCAATCTCCACCGCGAGATTGATGACGACCGCAAGAACGAAAGTGAGGACCCAAGCCGTCAGGCTGAACGTATCCCAACCGATGTTATCGCCTAGACCGGAGTGGAAGAGGCCCAGTTCCATGAACAAACCGGCATAAGGCAAGACGAACAGCCCGAATATGGCGGAGGCCGCATTGGCGCCGAGCGTTGCCCACAAGGCATCCAGCGGGTTGAGCCGGAAGGCGCGCTGCACGAAAAAGAACTCGATTGCGAGCGAGGCGGCGATGATCCACCAGGCGAGCAGCCGCCCGGTGAGAATGGCCGCCGGCCAAATGACATTGGCCGAGGCCGGTTCGGGAAACGCCGCAAGCAGGAGCGCAAGGACCAGTATTCTCGGCAGCATTGCCAGCATTCATCCCACGATTGCCGCCACGCTGTTGGCAGGACAAGGCTCGGGTCTGCAAGAGAAATCCACGGGATTGCTTGACTTCCGCAGGCCGCTCGCCGACATTCCGGCCGAAATTCAAGGCAGCTCCGTATCAGAGCCGCCGCCCTGAACATCGTTGATTTGTCGCGCTACCGGCCTCTGGCCTACTTGAGCGCGACAAATAACAAGGAGGCAGGGGGGTCAACATCCGACAGCGCGTCGCGCCCTCGGGTGCGTTTTCGTTTGGAGTATTGGAAACGGGATGTTCGAGACTTTATCGGAGCGCCTGTCAGGCATCCTCGACAAGCTCACGCGCCGCGGCGCGTTGAGCGAGGCCGACGTCGCCGAAGCCATGCGCGAGGTGCGTCGCGCGCTGCTAGAGGCCGACGTGGCGCTCGACGTGGTGCGCGAGTTCGTCGACCGGGTGAAAGAAAAGGCCGTCGGCCAGGAGGTGGTGCGCTCCATCGCGCCGGGCCAGATGGTCATCAAGATCGTGCATGACGAGCTGGTGCGCACGCTCGGGTCCGACGCACAAGGCATCGACCTCGCCGCCACGCCACCAGTGGTGATGATGCTGGTCGGCCTGCAAGGCTCGGGCAAAACAACCACCACGGCGAAGCTCGGCAAGCGGCTTGAGTCTCGCGACAAGCAGAAAGTACTGATGGCCTCGCTCGACACGCGGCGCCCCGCGGCGCAAGAGCAACTCCGCGTGCTCGGCGAGCAGACCGGCGTCGCCACGTTGCCCATCGTCACCGGCGAAAGCCCGACACAGATCACCGAGCGCGCCATCAAGGCTGCCAAGCTCGGCGGCTTTGACGTGCTGCTGCTCGACACCGCCGGCCGCACCCATATCGACGAAGCGCTGATGGCGGAGACTTCGGCGATCGAGAAGATCGCCGAGCCGCACGAGACGCTGCTCGTGGCCGATGCGCTGACCGGCCAGGATGCCGTCAATCTCGCCAAGAACTACGATGCCCGCGTGGCGCTGACCGGCATCGTGCTGACCCGCGTCGACGGCGACGGGCGCGGCGGCGCTGCGCTCTCCATGCGCGCCGTCACCGGCAAGCCGATCAAGCTGATCGGCGTCGGCGAAAAGCTCGACGCGCTGGAGGAATTTCATCCCGACCGGATCGCCGGGCGCATTCTCGGCATGGGCGACGTTGTGGGTCTGGTCGAGAAGGCGATCGAAACGGTCGAGATCGACAAGGCCGAGGCCATCGCCCGCAAGGTCAAGAAGGGCGCGTTCGATGTCGAAGACCTCGCCGAGCAACTCAGGCAGATGCAGAAGCTCGGCGGCATGGGCGGTGTGCTCAACATGCTGCCCGGCCTCGGCAAGGTGAAGAAGCAGCTCGACGCCGCCAATCTCGACGACCGCATCGTCAAGCGCCAGCAAGCGATGATCGGCTCGATGACCCGCGCCGAGCGCAAGAACCCGAAGCTGCTCAACGCCTCGCGCAAGAAGCGGGTGGCGGCGGGCTCCGGCACACAGGTTCAGGACATCAACAAGCTCGTGAAGATGCACCGGCAGATGGCCGACATGATGAAATCCATGGGCAAGAAGCGCGGCATGCTTGGCTCTCTGTTCGGCGGCGGCCCCATGCCGGAGATGCCGGCCGAGATGCCTACGGGTCTTCCGCCGGGTGGCTTGCCACCGTTACCGCCAGGTGGCTTCCCCGCGTTTCCCGGTGGATTGCCGCCGGGCCTGCCGGGGCTTCCCGGCGGGCTGCCGCGCGGCCTTCCCGGCCTGCCCAAATCGAAAAAGCGATGATAATCAAACATATAGGAGAACTGAAGCAATGGCATTGAAGATCAGACTGGCGCGGGCCGGCGCCAAGAAGCGGCCCTTCTACCGGATCGTCGTCGCCGACTCGCGGAGCCCGCGCGACGGCCGCTATATCGAGAAGATCGGCACCTACGATCCGCTGCTGCCGCGCGACTCCGCCCAGCGCGTGAACCTGGAAGTGGAACGGGCCAAGCATTGGCTGTCACAAGGCGCGCAGCCGACCGACCGGGTGCTGCGCTTCCTCGATGCCGCCGGCCTGATGAAGCGCGAGGCGCGGCTGAACCCACAAAAGGCTCAACCAGGCCAGAAGCGCCTCGATCGCGAGGAGGCCAAGCAGAAGGCCGAGGAGGAGAAAGCCAAGGCCGCTGCCGAGGCTGCCGCCGCCCCACCGCCCGCGCCTGAGCCTGAGCCGGAGGCTGAGCCTGTTGCCGAGGCACCCGCCGAAGAAACTCCTGCTGCTGAGGCACCTGAGGCGGAGGCTCCCGCTGCCGAGGCTGAAGCCGCTCCCGCCGAGGCCGAGCAACAAGCCGAACAGTCTTGAGCGAGAAAGACGAGCGCGTGCTGATGGGGGAGATCGGCGCGGCACAAGGCTTGAAGGGCGAGGTCCGGTTGCGCGCCTACACGCAAGAGCCGGCTGACATCGCCGCCTATGGCGCGCTCGAGGACGAGACGGGGCGCGCCATCGAAATCGAGACGGTGCGGGTCACGCCGAAGGCGGTCATCGCCCGGATCAAGGGCGTGACCACGCGCGAAGCTGCCGAGGCGCTCACCCACACCAAGCTCTATCTGCCTCGCGCGCGTCTGCCCGCGAGCGAGGAAGACGAGTGGTATCACGCCGACCTGGTCGGTCTTGCCGCGGTCGATGCTGACGGCGCGCCCATCGGTACGGTCGCCGCCGTTCATAATTTCGGCGCGGGCGACATTATCGAGATCAAGCCGGCAAGCGGCGAGGCCAATATGCTGGTGCCTTTCAATTCGGCCACGGTGCCTGAGGTCGATATCGCGCAGGGACACATCGTGCTCGTGCCGCCCGAGGAACTCGCATGACCTGGCGTGCCACCGTGCTCACCATTCTGCCTGAGATGTTTCCCGGGCCGCTCGGCGCGAGCCTCTCAGGCAACGCTTTGGCGGAAGGCAAATGGGCGCTCGAAATCGTGGATATCCGCGACTTCGCCAAAGACAAGCATCGTTCCGTTGACGACACGCCGGCTGGCGGTGGCGCCGGCATGGTGATGCGCGCCGATATCGCCGCCTTGGCAATCGACGCCACGCGCGAAGGCGCCGCGCCAAATACGCCGACTCTTTATCTTTCGCCGCGCGGAAAGCCGCTGACGCAAGCCCGCGTGCGCGAGCTGGCAAGCGGACCCGGTGCGATCCTCTTGTGCGGACGCTTCGAGGGCGTGGACGAGCGCGTGCTCGAAGCGCGCAACATAGAGGAGGTGTCGATCGGCGATTATGTGCTGTCGGGCGGTGAGCTTGCGGCACTCGTGCTGATCGACGCCTGTGTACGGCTTCTGCCCGGCGTCGCCGGCAACGAGGGCTCGCTCGCCGAGGAGAGCTTCGCCGAAGGGCTGCTCGAATACCCGCATTACACCCGGCCGCGCGACTTCGAGGGCCGCGCCATTCCCGAGGTGCTGCTGTCCGGCGACCATAAGGCCATCGCCAAATGGCGCCGCGAACAGGCCGAGAAACTGACCAAGTCCCGCCGACCCGATTTGTGGGAGAAATACAAGCGCCGGTAGGCCATCGACAAGGCAGCCCGGCTAGGCTAGACAACGCGTGCGCGAGCTTCCCTGCCCGCGTTCAGACTAAAGGATCAATCAAAAAGAATGGCGTTCGCTGAACCGGCCGCAAGGCCAGGCAGGCGCCCACCGAAAGGTATTGCCATGAATATTATCGAACAGCTCGACAAGGAGCAGGTCGCGGCGCTCACCAAGAAGCGCAAGGTGCCGGAATTCGGCCCCGGCGACACGGTGCGCGTCAACGTCAAGGTGGTCGAGGGCGAGCGCACCCGCGTGCAGGCCTATGAAGGCGTGTGCATCGGCCGCGCCGGCGGCGGCATCAACGAGAACTTCACCGTGCGCAAGATTTCCTACGGCGAGGGCGTCGAGCGCGTCTTCCCGGTGCATTCGCCGCTGATCGACTCGATCGAGGTGGTGCGCCGCGGCCGCGTGCGCCGCGCCAAACTCTATTATCTGCGCGGGCGTCGCGGCAAGGCGGCCCGCATCCCCGAGCGCCAGGAGGTCAGGGGCAAGAAGAAGGAAGCCTTCAAGGGCTTCACTAAGCCCAAGGGCGCGTCCGACGATTTGAAGCTGATCCCCGGCGTCACGCCCGAGCTGGAAAAGAAGCTCAACAAGCTCAACCTGATCAAGTTCGAGCAGATCGCCAACCTCACCGACGACGAGATCGCCTGGCTCGACGAGGAGCTTAAGCTCGGCGGCGTCATCGAGCATGACGACTGGTCGGCCAAGGCCGTCGAGCTGATGGCCGAGACCACCGCCGACGAGGTCCCCGCCGAGGAAGAGGACGAGACCTCGGCCGAAGGCGAAGCACCCAAGGCGAAGGCCGACAAGGCTCCCAAGGCCAAGCCCGCCAAGAAGCCCAAGAAGAGCTAGCCTAGCCGGAACGGCCATGTCCCTTTCGATGTACCAGGCCTCGGTTCCCGTCTTCAGCCACATGCTGGGCGTTCTGTCCAAGATCCTCGACAAGGGCGCGGCCTATGCCGAGGCCCGCAAGATCGAACCGTCCGTCTTGATCAACGATCGGCTGGCGCCGGACATGCTGCCTTTGTCTCGTCAGGTACAAATCGCCGGTGACATGGCCATGCGCGGCGCGGCAAGGTTGGCGGGCGTCGAATTTCCGAGCAACCCCGACATCGAGGCCACGTTCCCGGAGCTACAGCAGCGGCTTACCAAGACGTTGCGCTTTCTGGACGGCATCTCGGCAAAGCAGATCGACGGCAGCGAAGAGAAGTCGATAACGTTCAAGCTGGGTGGGGACGACGTGACCTTTTCAGGTCAGGCCTATTTGCTGAACTTCGTTCTGCCCAACCTCTATTTCCACGTCACGGCCACCTATCTGATCCTCCGTCACAACGGCGTCGATCTCGGCAAGAGGGATTTCCTCGGCGGAATCTGAGTGGAATTCGACGGCCCGCGCGTCACTCGCCGCGCCTCAAACTGGCAGTCACCACGAATTCTCCCTTCCCCGCGTGGGGAGGTATGGATTTTTGGGGCCCTGTAGGGGTTTGTAAAGCGGGCGCGGAGGCGTTATTTGAGTGGAAATTCAGACTTTCCAGACCATATGACCTGTCATGGCGAAGCCCCGCACCATCTACGACAAGATCTGGGACGAGCACCTCATCCACGAGGCGCCGGACGGCACCTGCCTGATCTATATCGACCGCCATCTGGTGCATGAGGTGACCAGCCCCCAGGCCTTCGAGGGCTTGCGCATGGCCGGACGCAAGGTGCGCGCGCCGGAAAAGACGCTGGCCGTGGTCGACCATAACGTGCCGACCACCGACCGCTCACTCGGCATCGACGATCCGGAATCGGCATTGCAGATCGCCACACTCGCCGAGAACGCGCGCGAGTTCGGCGTCGAATATTTCAGCGAGCGCGACCGCCGTCAGGGGATCGTCCATATCATCGGCCCCGAGCAGGGCTTCACGCTGCCCGGCACCACCATCGTCTGCGGCGACAGCCACACCTCGACTCACGGCGCCTTCGGCGCGCTGGCGCACGGCATCGGCACGAGCGAAGTCGAGCACGTGCTCGCCACCCAGACGCTGATCCAGCAAAAAGCCAAGAACATGCGCGTGCGCGTCGAGGGCACGCTGCCCGATGGCGTCACCGCCAAGGACATCATCCTCGCCATCATCGGCGAGATCGGCACCGCTGGCGGCACCGGCCATGTCATCGAATATGCGGGCGAGGCGATCCGCGCGCTCTCCATGGAAGGGCGCATGACCATCTGTAACATGTCGATCGAAGGCGGCGCCCGCGCCGGCCTAATCGCGCCCGACCAGACCACCTTCGACTACATCAAGGGCCGTCCGCGCGCGCCTAAGGCTGGCGCCTACGAGATGGCGCAGCGCCATTGGGAGACGCTCTATTCCGACGAGGGCGCGCATTTCGATCATGAGGTCGTGCTGCACGCCGAGAAGCTGCCGCCGCTGGTCACCTGGGGCACGAGCCCGGAGCAGGTGGTGTCGGTCGCGGGCCGCGTGCCGGTGCCGTCCGAGATCGCCGACGAGACCAAGCGCATAGCTGCCATCCGCTCGCTCGACTATATGGGTTTGCAGGGCGGCGAGAAGATCACCGACATCTCGCTCGACCGGGTGTTCATCGGCTCCTGCACCAATGCCCGCATCGAGGATCTGCGCGAGGTCGCGCGGATCGTGGAGGGCCGCAAGGTCAACGAGCATGTCCGTGCCATGATCGTGCCGGGCTCGGGCCTGGTGAAGGCGCAGGCCGAAGCCGAAGGGCTCGACCAGATCTTCAAGGCGGCCGGCTTCGAATGGCGCGAGCCCGGCTGCTCCATGTGCCTTGGTATGAACCCCGATCAGCTCTCGCCCAGAGAGCGCTGCGCCTCGACCTCGAATCGCAATTTCGAGGGACGCCAGGGACGGCTCGGCCGCACGCATCTGGTGTCGCCGGTGATGGCCGCGGCGGCGGCGCTGGCCGGGCGCTTCGTCGACATCCGCGAGTTCCACTAGGCGCAGAATAGGTCCTCTCCAAAAGAGCCGGGGGGCAGTTTGGTCGATGTAAGCCAGGCAAGTGTGTGGGGCATCCGGTGACGGTGTCCTCGCCCCCGACACCAACGCTGCCAGGCATCCAGGCGCTGCGCGCGCTCGCCGCGACGTCGGTTGCCGTCGCCCATGCGGGGGAGGAATTCGGGCGACACCTCAATCTCGACAATCTGATCCCCAATCTCAATCGCGGCGCCGTGGGGGTCGACCTCTTCTTCGTGATTTCCGGGTTCGTGATGGTCTACGCCTCAGAGAGGCTGTTCACGCGCGACGGCGCGTTCCGCACCTTCATGACCCGGCGCATCATCCGGATCGTCCCGCTCTACTGGGCGATGACCACGGTGATGCTGCTTTACGTCATAGCACGCGGTTTCGAGGCCTCGGACGCGAGTCCCATGCTCGCTTTGGCGTCGTATTTCTTCATCCCCTACCCGCGCCCTTCTGGGACCATCAACCCGCTCTATGGCCTCGGCTGGACTCTGAATTACGAGATGATGTTTTACGTGATCTTCGCCTGTGCGCTGTTCGCACGGCGTGAGATCACCGTGGCGATCGTGTCGGCGGTTCTCGTCGGGTTGGTGATCGTTAACACCTTGGCGCCTTCACTGCCCGGTTGGCTCGAGTTCTGGACCGATCCCATCATTCTCGAATTCGTGTTCGGCATGGGGCTCGCGCTGCTCTTTCGCGCGGGGCTACGTTTACCGCGCCCGGTCTGTTATGCGCTTGTTGCTGTCGCGCTGGCGGTCTTCGCCATGACGGTGTGGGGGAACAAGGAGCCCCGCTTGGTGATGTGGGGAATCCCCGCCGCGATGGTGGTGGCGTCGGTCGCGCTATCCGACCGCACGGCAACTATCCCTTCGCCTATTGTGCAACTCGGCGATGCGTCCTACGCGCTGTATCTCATTCACCCGGTCGTCTATCTCATGGCACGGGTCGCCGCGTCACACGGTCTCTTCCTGCAACCCGCCGTGACGCCGTGGCTTTACGTGTTCGTGGTGATGCTGTTGAGCATCGCGGCGGCATTCGCATTGCACTATCGGGCCGAGCGGCCGGTCACCGATTTCTTGAAGCAGCGGTTCGCAATCGTGCGCCCCCGCTACACGGGCGCCGCATAACGGCGCCGTCAGTTGCGGCCGTACCGTTTCGCCTATGTACGCCTGAGCTCGGCCTTTTGCGCTTTGCGCTTCGCGCAAGGGCGCGCCACCCTGGGATCGCGCGAGGGGAGGAGCGAGCGATCCCGAGGATGACGCGCCACGCTGGCGAGAGAAGACTCCCGGCTAGCGGTAAGAGCGTCTGTTGGACCGCTTATGGGCGTGCCGATTATTGTTTCCGCCTTTATGGCCGTAATGGCCTCTTCGCGAATTATTGCCCCAATTTCTGTGGCCGTAGGATCCGCCCCAATAGCGGTGGTTGCTATAGCCCCAGCTGAAGCCCGGGCTGGCATAGACCCCGGCGCACCAGCCGTTCCAGTAGCCGCACACCGGACGGCACCAATTGTTCCAGGGCCCGCAGGAATAGCCAGCGGACGCCGGGGCAGTGCCCGCCATCGTCCCGGCCGCGACCAGACCCATAAAGCCCAAGGCAGCGATCAAACTTTTCCGCATCATGTTCACACCTCATTTGCTGACCCGCCGCAGGGAGCGCGGCTCAGGTTCAAGGCCACGATGACGCACATGGCCTGAACGCAATCTGATCGCTACATTCATGCGAGGTTCAGATAGTGGTGACGTGACAGGCAAAGGGGCAAATGGACAATCGGATGAACAAGAACGACTGGGACAAGCAACACGCCCCGTCGCTTGCCGAGTTCGAGACTCTCGCCTGGTCGGTCTACCGGCGGCTGCCGTCACGCTTTCGCTCGCTTACCGGCGACGTGGTGATCCGCATCGAGGATTTTCCCACCGACGAGGTGCTCGATTCACTCGACATCGACTCGCCGTTCGGGCTGCTCGGGCTCTACACCGGCGTCGATCTCGCCCGCAAAAGCGTGATGGATGTGAGTCCAATGCCCGACATGGTGTTCCTCTACCGGCGTCCGATCCTCGACTATTGGGCCGAGCATGAGGACACGCTCGGCGCCATCGTCGCGCATGTGCTGGTGCACGAGATCGGACATCATTTCGGCCTGTCCGACGACGACATGGAGCGCATCGAGGCTGAAGCCGGAGCTTGACGCTTCGCCGGGGCGCCCGCAGACTGCATGGTCGGTAGAGTGGGCGGCAGAGGGAACAGCAATGCGGTCGGCTGCCCGTCTCTTAATGGGGCTTGCGCTTTGCGCGGGACTGTCGGCCGCCACCCCGCAAACGAGCGCGGTCGCCGTCGAACAAGGCACATTGGTTGCGCCTGGGCGTCTGGTGGTCGCCGGCCGCAATCTCTCCTGCGGCACTACCGCCACGTTGATCAGGGATTTCCAAGGCTTCGCCGTCTCATCGACGGTGATCATGCTCAATATGCAGGCAATGAAAGATCTGCCGCGGCGGGTGCAGTGGCTGATCTACTATCACGAATGCGGGCATATTCTGCATGGGCCGAGCGAGACGGCCGCCGATTGCTACGCGGTGCGGAGGGCCAGGCGCGAGGGCTGGCTCACCCGGGAGGCTCTCGAGGATATCTGCGCGGCCTTCAATATCGCCGGCCACGGCCCGGTTCATCCGGACGCCAAGGCCAGGTGCAGTCAGCTCAGGCAATGCTTCGCCACGCGGGCGGGGGCCGCCCCGCCGCCGTAATTAATAGGTTCGCGGGGCAATTGCGCCCGCCCCGAACGCACCGTAAAGTACGATTCATTATGCTCAAGGGATGGACAATTCATCGTGCGGCGTGGGTCTGCGCCTTGGCGTTTGTGCTTTGCCCTGCATTGGCCGGCGAGGCGCGCGCCCAGGAATGGGTCTATAAACCCTCGACCTCCTCAGGACCCACCATCGATGCCTATGTGAAGCAGGTCGGCCCAGAGGCGAACATCATCGCCCACGGCGATCTTCAGATCGACGGCAAATCGGTCAATTGCGGCAAGCGGCCGACCGTGATCAACCCAAATTTCGACAGTTGGGGCGGCGCCTTTCCGGGCTTTCTCATTCTCAACACCAACAAGATCAGCGGCCTCACCACCCAGGTGAAGCTCTATATCTATTCCCATGAATGCGGGCATCAATTCGTCGGCGCCGACGAGATCCAGGCCGATCTCTTCGCCATCAGGCGGGGCGTGAAATGGGGCTGGCTCGACGCGCAAGGCATGGAGGACATCTGCACTTTCATCTCGCAGCTCAAGGGCGACTCGGTGCATCCGCCGGGGCCGAAACGTTGCGAGACCATGCGCAAGCATTACCGGCAGCTGATCGAGAGCGACACGCGGACCTCGACCACGACGCCGGATGCGGGGGCTCACACATTAGGCCCCACGCGATAGTTAAGCGGCTGGAAAGGCCGCGCGTGAGACGCTAAATAACGCTCTCGTCTTTAACCGAAATCGCCATGCAGAAATTCACTACGCTCACCGGCATCGCCGCCTATTTGCCGATGATCAATGTCGATACCGACATGATCATCCCCAAACAGTATCTGAAGACCATCAAGCGCACCGGGCTCGGCACGGGCCTGTTCGCCGAGCTGCGCTATGACGAGGCGGGACAGCCGCTTGCCGACTTCGTGCTGCACAAGCCGCCTTACGACAAGGCGGTGATCCTCATCACCGGCGAGAATTTCGGCTGCGGCTCGTCGCGCGAGCATGCGCCCTGGGCGCTGCTCGATTTCGGCATCAGCTGCATCGTCGCGCCGTCATTCGCCGACATCTTCTACAACAACTGCTTCAAGAACGGCATTCTGCCCATCACCTTGCCGCAAGCGGAGATCGACAAACTGATCGACGACACCTCGCGCGGCGCCAATGCCGTGCTCACCGTGGACCTCGAAGCGCAAGAAATCAGAGGGCCCGACGGCGGCGCTATCAAGTTCGACGTCGATCCGTTCCGCAAGCGCTGCCTGATGGAAGGGCTCGACGATATCGGGCTGACGATGGAGAAAGCCGACGCCATCCAGGCTTTCGAGCAGGCGTCGCGCGCCGCCCGCCCCTGGGCCTGACCACTGCTTGTTGCCGAGCCAAGCCCAATCCCTCCATCCCTCCCCTTGATGGGGAGGGAGTCGCGCCTTTTGGCGCGACCGGTGGGG
>JBBDYM010000039.1:13920-87409 GCA_040901485.1 Methyloceanibacter sp. | reverse complement strand
TCGTCGATGGGCAGCGTGCTCTCGGCCTTGAAATAGTCGGCGCTGTGCAGCACGAAGCCACGCCCGGTCTCCACCGGGCCGCCGAGATACACGGCCATGGCGGTCATGCCCGAGGGCAGTCTGATGCGATCTTCAGGCGGCACGATGTTGAGCTGCTCGAGCAACTCCGTGAAGCTGATATTGGGCGCGCGCTGGTTGATGATGATGCCCATGGCGCCGTCGGCGGAGTGCGCGCACATATAGATCACGGCACGGGCAAAGCGCGGATCGCCCATGCCCGGCATGGCGATGAGCAACTGGCCGTCGAGATAGAAGTCGCGTTCGGGTTTTACGCTCGCCGACATGGGGCCATGCTACAACAGTTCTGCTCCGAGGGAAGAGGCTACGAACATTTAACGCGGGGCGCGCATTTTCGCCGCATTCGGCTCACGAAAGAGTGAGATTTATCCCCCTCGCTGTTGTCGCGCGGCGCGGCTCGTGCCGCTAGATTGCCTTGCCACATTCACGCCAATGGAAATGATGATCGCATCTGCCTTATTTTTTCGCCGCGCCGTGCCCCTGGCCGTTGCCGCCTCATTGGGCATCGCCTTGAGCGGGGTTGGCCTCGCGGCGGTGAGCCAATCGCCTTGGGTTGAGTCCACCAATTCGCAGGTGCGGCTCATCAGCGGCACGGTGGATATCGACGGCAAGCCGACACTTCTTGCCGGCGTGCAGATGCGCATGGATCCAGGTTGGAAGACCTATTGGAAGAACCCGGGTGATTCGGGCGTGCCACCCGGCTTCAATTGGTCGGGCTCGAAAAATCTGAAAGAAGCCGAGGTGCTCTATCCCGCGCCGCATCGCTTTGCCGACGGCAGCGGCACGGCGCTCGGCTATTCGCAAGAGGTGGTGTTTCCGGTGAAGGTCACGCCCGAGCGGGAAGGTGAGCCGGTCGAGCTGAAGCTTACATTCGACTACGGCATCTGCATGGATTTATGCATCCCGAACGAGACGAGCCTCAGCCTGACCCTGCCGGCCGACGCGGCAGAAGATCCGGGCGAAGCTTTGTTGCTGGCGGACGCGCTGGCGCGCGTGCCGAAGCCGGAAGCGCCCGATGCATTGCCGCGCGTGGGCAACATCGACGCCAAGCTCGGCGGTTCCGAGCCGCATCTCAAGGTCGATGTGCTGTTCGACGCCAAGGCGACCGGGACGGACCTCTTCATCTCCGCGACAAAAGTGTTCGTGCCGGTGCCGAAGCCGCTTGGGCCGGTTGCCGAGGGCAAGCAGAGTTTCGAGGTGTCGTTCGGGTCCGCCAAGGAGGCCGAGGCCCTCAAGGGCAAGAACTTGACCTTGACGCTCGTCTCGGACCAGGGCTCGTCCGAAACCGCCTGGACGGCTGAGTGATCGTCTAACGCCGCACGATGCGCGGAGCGGTCACATTCCGAGCCGTCTTGGCCGCGACTTGCGGAGCCGGTATGGTGCCCCGCAACGTCACAATTAAAGGGAGAGCGCTCATGACCATCGCCAAAGGAGACAGTCTGCCTGAGGCCACATTCAGGGTCTTGGGCCCTGACGGTATCACCACGCTGACGACAGGCGACATCTTCGACGGCAAGAAGATCGTGCTGTTCGCCGTTCCCGGCGCCTTCACCCCCACCTGCCATCTGAAGCACATTCCGGGCTTCATCGAGAATGCCGACGTCTTCAAGAAGAAGGGCATCGATACGGTGGCCTGCGTCGCGGTGAACGATCCGTTCGTGCTCGGCGCCTGGGCGGACGCCTCGGGCGGCAAGGGCAAGATACTGTTCCTGTCCGACGGCAATGCCGAGTTCACCAAGAAGATCGGCATGGATTTCGACGGTAGCGGCATCGGGCTCGGCACGCGCTCCAAGCGCTACGCCATGCTGGTCGATGACGGCGTGGTCAAGGCGCTGAATGTCGAGGACTCGCCGGGCGTCGCCCAGGAGAGCACCGCCGCCAAGCTGCTCGAATCGCTCTAGCCGAGAAACGGGGCCATGCCTTCGCGCGCCAATTCGTCGGCGCGCTCGTTGGCGTCATGGCCGACATGGCCCTTGACCCAATGCCAGCGCACATCATGGGGCGCCGAGGCGCGCTCCAGACGTTCCCATAATTCGACATTGCGCACGGGCTTGCGGTCGGCGGTGCGCCAGCCGTTCCGCTTCCAGGTCTTGATCCAGCTGGTGATGCCGCCCTTCAGATAATTCGAGTCGGTATAGAGATCGACGTCGGATGGGGTCTTGAGGGCTTCCAGCGCCTGGATGGCGGCCATCAGCTCCATGCGGTTGTTGGTGGTCATGGGCTCGCCGCCTTTCAGCTCCTTGCGATGCGCGCCCGATTCGAGAATCACCCCCCAGCCGCCAGGTCCCGGATTGCCCGAGCAGGCGCCGTCGGTATGAATCACCACTTTCGGTTTCTCCCCCATGCGCGTCGCCCGCTAAGTTTTGCCGAGTCCGTATTCGCGGGCGGATTTCACCCGCTGATGGAAACGCAGCTTGCGCAGATACTCGGTCGGGTTCTTGGTCTTCACCAGCGCGTTGGCATCGGTGTTGAGCATGTCGTAGGTGCGAGTCAAGAGGAAGCGCAGCGCCGCGCCGCGGGCCAAGGTCGGCAGGCTGGCAAGCTCGCTCTCGCTCAAGCGCCGCTCGCTCTCGTAAGCCTGGAGCAAAGCGCGCGCCTTGGTGACGTTGAAGCTCGCGTCGGATTCGAAGCACCAGGCATTGAGACAGATGGCGACGTCGTAGGAGAGCAGGTCGTTGCAGGCGAAATAGAAATCGATCAGCCCCGAAAGCTTGTCGCCGAGAAAGAACACGTTGTCGGGGAACAAATCGGCATGGATCACGCCCTTGGGCAGATCCTTAGGCCAATGCTTGTCGAGATAAGCGAGTTCCTTCTCGATCTCCGCGGTCAATCCCGGCGCGACGGAATCGGCGCCGTCGCCGATCGAGGCGAACAGCGCGCGCCATCCCGGCAGCGACAGGCTATTCGCCCGCTGCATGGGAAAGTCGACCCCGGCGAGATGGAAGCTCGCCAGAGCCTGGCCTAGCCCGGCGCAATGCTCGATGCTCGGGCGCCGCACCCATAGCCCCTCGAGGAAGCTGATCAGCGCCGCCGGCCTCCCGGCAAGCTCCTTCAGGGCGCGTCCCTCGCGATCCTTGACGGGCAGCGGGCAGGTGATGCCGCGCGCCGCAAGATGCTCCATCAGCGCCAGGAAATAGGGAAGATCCGCAGGATTCACCCGCTTCTCGTAGAGGGTGAGGATGTAGGGTCCCGTTCCGGTGTGGACGAGATAGTTCGAGTTCTCCACGCCCTCGGCGATGCCCTTGAACGAGGTCAGCGCGCCGATCGTGTAGCTTGAGATGAAGGCATCGAGCTCTTCGTCGGAGACGTCGGTGTAAACAGCCATTTAAAGCGCCGGCATCTCTCTAAGCTCGCGGGGCAGTTTGAAGGCGATGTCCTCCTGCGCCGTGGTGACGGATTTCACCTCTGCCGTAAAGTGCGCCTTGAAGGCATCGATGATCTCGTCCACCAGCACTTCGGGCGCCGAGGCGCCGGCGGTGATGCCGATACGGCTGATGCCGCTGAACAGGGGCCACTCGATCTCGGACGCGCGCTGGATCAGCATGGCCTGCGGGCAGCCGGCGCGCTCGGCCACCTCGACCAGGCGGAGCGAATTGGAGCTGTTGGGCGAGCCGACCACGATCATGCGGTCGCAATGTGGGGCGATTCGCTTCACCGCGTCCTGGCGGTTGGTGGTAGCGTAGCAGATGTCGTCCTTGCGCGGCACGGCAAGCGCTGGGAAACGCTCTTTTAGAGCGCGCACGATCTCCTTGGTGTCGTCGACCGACAGCGTGGTCTGGGTGATGACCGCGAGCCGATCCGGGTTTCTCGGGGTGAAGCGATTGGCGTCCGCGATGGTCTCGATCAGATGCACGGCGCCGGGGGGCAATTGCCCGGTGGTGCCGATCACCTCGGGATGGCCTTCATGGCCGATCAGCAGAATCTCATAGCCCTCGCCATAAAGACGCTCGGCCTCGACATGCACCTTGGAGACCAGGGGACAAGTGGCATCGAGCACGAACATCCGCCGCTTTCCAGCCGCCTCGGGCACGGCCTTCGGCACGCCATGAGCGGAAAATACGATAGGCGCGTCGGTATCCGGGATTTCGTCCAATTCCTCGACGAAGATGGCGCCCTTGGCCTTGAGACTCTCGACCACATAACGGTTATGCACAATCTCATGACGCACATAGACGGGCGCGCCATATTTGGCGAGCGCCAGCTCGACGATCTGGATGGCGCGATCCACCCCGGCGCAGAACCCGCGCGGGGCCGCCAGATAGATGGTCAGCGGGGGACGGTGGTCATGCCGCCCATTGGCTTTGTCGGTGCCGGTCATCGGGGCTCCGGTGAGGGCGTTAAGCGAGTTGCAAGCCGCTCAAGTCTAGCCTTGTCGTGCTTTTTGACTGCGGATAGTTTGGCGCGCAAATGCTTAAAAACCGGCAGTTTGCCACCTTGTTTCAAGACATTTTGTCGAGCCCAGGCATATCAGGCGCAGGAGCTTGCCATGTCAAGCCGAGGACGAGCGAGTTGAAGCGTTCCAACCCGTTTTGGCGCTTGCGCGCATGGGGACTGGCGGCGGGGCTGTTCGCGGTGCCGGTGATCGCCGGAGGCTGCTCCGTGCCGAAACTCTCAAGCCCATTCGGTGCAGGCAAGGAAGACATTTCCACCCCGCCTTCCGACCAGCTGACCGCGATCGCCCAGGGCGAACCCGGCAGCGGCACCTTGCCGGGAGGCATGGGCGCCAATTGTCCGCAGGTGGTCGCGTGGCCGCGCGAGCGGCTGGTCACCATCTATCAGCCCGGCCATGTCGGCGATACGCTCTTCGCGGTTCATCGCGGCGAGATCACCAAGATGTCGCGCGAGTGCCAGTTCCATGGCGGCCGCGTGGTGGTGAAATACGGCTTTGCCGGCCGTGTGCAGCTTGGGCCCAAGGGGCATCCCGGCCCGGTGTCGCTGCCGGTCAGCGTGCGCGCAGCGGGTCCGGGGCAGGTGACGCTCGCCTCCGACAGGATGAATGTCTCGGCCACCGTCCCGGCCGGCGCGCCGGTCGGCTATTTCTCCATGGTGCGGGAGGTGTCCTTCCCCATCCAGGTCGGCACGCGGCCCGAGGACTACAAGATATTCGTGGCCTTCGAGCGCAACCACCCCAACGCGGGATAGGGAATTTTAGTTCAATTTGGTCTTCAGGGCATCGATGCCCTGCTTGACCAGCTTGTCGGCCTCGGCCGGCGTGATCTTCGCGGCGATCACGATCTCGGCCGCGGCGACCGCGGCATCTGCGGCGGCGGCGCGCACGTCGCGCAAGGCCTCGACCTCGGCGCGGGCGATCTTGTCCTCGGCAAGCTTCATGCGCCGCTCGAAATGCTCTTGCATGGAGCGGCGCGTCTCGGCGGTCAGGATCTCGGCCTCCTTGGCGGCTTGCGCGACAATGGCCTCGGTCTCCTTGACCGCGTCGGCCTGCTTGCGGCGATAATCGGCGAGCACCTTGTCGGCCTCCTCGCGCAGCCGCTTGGCCTCGTCGAGCTCCTTGGCGATCCGTTCGGCGCGGTCATCCAGCACGGCGGCGAGCTTCTTGTGCACGCCGAAATAGAACAGGAGGCCCAGAAACAAAAAGAACGAGGCCGCAACCCAGAATTCCGGCGTGGCGAGGATGTTCATGATTAAGCCTTCCGCGCGGCCTCGACCGCCTTGTCGATCTCAGGCTTGGCGGGAGCCACGCCGATTAGGCGTTGCACGATGTCGGCGGCGACGTCGGCTGCGACCGCATTCACCTCCTTCATGGCCGAGTTCTTGGCTTCGGTTATGCGCGCCTCGGCTTCAGCACTCTTCTTGGCAAGCTCCTGGTCGAGCTTGGCGCGCTCGGCTGCGGTCTCGGCCTTCAGCTTGGCGCGGCCTTCGTCGACGATGGCGTGAGCCTTCTGCTTGGCCTCGGCCAAAGCCTGCTCATAGGCGGCGATGGCCTCCTCGGTCTCGCGCCGAAGCTGGTCGGCGGCGGCGAGATCGCCGGCGATATGCGAGGCGCGCGCCTCGATTACCTTGCCGATGCGCGGCAGCGCCACATACACCATTAGCAGATAGAGAATGCCGAAGGTGATCAGCAGCCAGATGAGCTGCGGCGCCCAGTCTTCAGGAACGAGCTGCGGCATGGTCTTCGCCTGCGCGGATCGAAACTGTTTGCGCTAGAACACGAACAGGATGATCAGCGCCACCACCAGGCCGAACAGGCCGGTGGCCTCTGCCAGAGCGAAGCCGAGCAGCAGATTGGCGAATTGCGAGGGCGCGGCCGACGGGTTACGCAGTGCGCCTTGCAAATAGTTGCCGAAGATGGTGCCGATGCCGACGCCGGCGCCGACCAGGGCGATCGAGGCGAGGCCCGCGCCGATCAATTTTGCTGCAGCTGGTTCCATGATGTTCTCCCTTAGTGATGCATATGGAGCGCGTCGTTGAGATAGATGCAAGTCAGAATGGCGAAGACATAGGCCTGGAGGAACGCCACCAGAATCTCCAAGCCGGTGAAGGCGACCATGAAGGCGAGCGCCGCCCACCCCCCGAGGAAACCGAGCGCGACGACGAAAGAGCCGAACACTTTCAGCATGGTGTGGCCGGCCATCATATTGGCGAACAGCCGCACCGATAAAGACAGCGGCCGGGTGAGGTATGAGATCACCTCGATCACCACCAGCAGCGGCAGCATCACGAAGGGCACGCCCTCGGGCACGAAGAACTTCAGGAATTTCACCCCGTGCTTCCAGAAGCCGATCAGGGTGACGCCGAGAAAGATGAAGGCGGCGAGCGCGAAGGTGACGATGATGTGGCTGGTGACGGTGAAGGTGTAGGGGATCATGCCGAGCATGTTCAGCACTAGCACGAACATGAACAGCGTGAACACAAACGGGAAATATTTCATGCCGTCGGTGCCGACATTGTCGCGCACCATGTTGGCGACGAACTCGTAGGACAGCTCGGCCACGGATTGCAGCCGCGTCGGCACCAGCGAGCCGCGGCGCATGGCGAGCATGGTGAACAGGGTGATGAGGCAGGCGGCGATCACCATGAACAGGGCGGAGTTGGTGAAGGAGGCGTCGACGCCGAACAGCTCGAGATCGAAGATGCGCTTGATCTCGAACTGGTGCATGGGATCGGGCAGGCCGCCCGCCCCACCATGCCCATCGTCCGCGGCATAGGCTGTCGAGATCACGTCCGCTCGCCCCTAGTCATCGTCGTCATCGTCCACCGGCTTCAAGTCTTTGAGCGCCGGTGCTTCCGCCTGCATGCGCTTGGCGGTGCGCACCACGTTGAGGATGCCCGCGCCAGCGCCCAAGATCAGGAACGCCACCATCAGGAACGGCTTGGAGCCGAACACCCCGTCGAGCACCCAACCGATAAATCCCCCTACCACCACGCCCGCGACCAGTTCGGTCGAGAGCCTCAGCGCCTGGCCCATCGCTCTGCCCCGGCCCTCCGGCTCAGGGGGTGGAGCGTGACGGCCGCGCGCCGCTTCGAGCTTGCCTTCGAGAGCGTCGAGCCGCCGCCGAATGTCGTCCGTGTCGCGGCCGCCCGTCGCACGACCCGACTCATTTTCGGCTCCGGCCATTGGCACTGCTCAATTTCCGGGAGAGCCCTTTGGACCGGATGGTCCTCAAGCTTGGCGCGCACTTTAGTTGGGGATTTGCCCCTGTCAAGAAACTCGACCGGGCTTCGAAGTCTTTGATTTATAAGACGATTGAGGCTAGCTGGCGTCGCGGAGGCGCACCGCACCCTCAAGATCGACCGAGACCAGCTGGCTCACGCCGCGCTCGGCCATGGTCACGCCGAACAGCCGGCTCATGCGCGACATGGTCAGCGGATGGTGGGTGATGATCAGGAAGCGCGTATCGGTCGAGCGCGCCATCTCCTCCATCAGCTGGCAGAAGCGCTCGACATTGGCGTCGTCGAGCGGCGCGTCCACCTCGTCCAGCACGCAGATGGGCGAGGGGTTGGTGAGAAATACGGCGAAGATCAGCGCGAGCGCGGTCAGCGCCTTCTCGCCGCCCGACAGAAGCGTCAGTACCTGCGCGCGCTTGCCGGGCGGGGTGGCCACGATCTCAAGCCCCGATTCGAGCGGATCGTCGGAATCGACCAGCTTCAGCTCGGCCGAGCCGCCGCCAAACAGCGTCTTGAACAATTTGCCGAAATGACCGTTGACCGAATCGAAGGCTTCGAGCAGCCGCTTGCGCCCCTCCCGGTTCAGGTTGGCGATGCCCTGTCGGAGCCGCACGATGGCCTGCTCGACATCGGCCTTCTCGCGCTCCATTTCTTCGAGCTTGGCGCCAAGCGTCGCCTCTTCCTCCTCGGCCATCAGATTGACGCCGCCGAGCCGCTCGCGGTCGCCCCTGAGCTTCGCCAGCTTCGCCTCAACCTCTTCAAGCGAGGGAAGGGCGGCGCCCTCTTTGACCTTGGCGAGCGCAAGGCACGCTTCCGGCGCGCAATCGAGCTGATCGCGGATGGCCTTAGCGGTGTCGCTGCGGCGCTCGCGCGCGGACTCAAGCCGCGCTTCGCTCCGCGCACGTGTCTCGCGCGCGCCGGCCAACTGCTCCTGCACCTCGCGCAACGCCTTCTCGCGCTCTTTCAGCGCGGTCTCGGCGACCGCCAGGTCGTCGGCGGCCTTGCTGCGCTCGCGTTCGGCTGAGGCGATGGCGTCGAGCAGCTTCGACCGGCGCTGCTCGATCTCGGCGGGGAAGTTGGCAAGGCGCTCGAGGTCGGCGCTGGTCTCCTCCTCGCGGGCGCGCAGAGTGGCGATCTGCTCGCGCGCATTGGCGATGCGCTTCTGCCAGAGCTCCTGCTCGGCGGCGATGGCTTCCAGGCGCTCCTGCCTGAGATTGATTTCGCGCTCATGGCCTTCGAGAACGGTTTCGGCGGCGATGGCGTCGCGCACGCGGTCGAGCTCGGCATGGGACTCCTTGGCCTCCTGGCGCAGAGCCTTGGTTTTTTGCTCGGCGGATTCGGCCTTGCCCACCGCCGCCTCATATTCGGCGAGAGCGGCGCTTGCTTGCGCCTGCACGGATTCGGTCTCGGTCCTGAGCGCCGCCAGACGGCTCCGCTCCATGAGCCGCGCGCCGGCGGCACTCGCGGTGCCGGCCTGGACGCTGTAGCCGTCCCAGCGCCAGAGATCCCCATTCTTGGACACGAGGCGCTGGCCGGGCGCGAGCTTGACTTGGAGATCGCGACCGCGTTTCGCTTCCACCACGCCGATCTGCGCCAGGCGGCGGCTGAGCACCTTGGGTGCCTTGACGAACTCGCTAAGCGGGGTAACGCCGTCGGGCAGCGCCGGGTCGGCCGTTCCGCTTGCCGTGCCCCGCCAATGAGCCGGCGCCTTCTCGTCGCTCGCGGCATCGAGATCGTCGCCGAGGGCGGCGCCAAGCGCCTGCTCGTAACCCGGCGTAACTTTGACCTCTTCGACCACCGGCGACCAGTCATGGGCCGGCTGCAGCAGCTTGATGAGGGTGGCAAGCTCGGTCTCGAGCTCTTGGCTGGCGAGCCTGGTTGCGGCGGACGCGGCGCGAAGCTTGGCTTCCCCGGCGCGCGCTTCCTCCTCGTCGAACTCCGCGCTTGCCAGGGATGTCTCGATGTCGTCGATCGCAGCGGTCAGCCGGGCAAGCTCGGTTCTGAGCTCGGCGAGCTTGGCATCGCCCAAGGCCGCCGCCGCCGTCTTGCGGGGCTGTTTCTCTTCCTGGGAACTTGCCACCGCCAGGCGGCGTCCCTCCTCGTCAAGGCCGCGCAACATGCCTTCGGCCTCGGCGATATGTTCCTCCTCGCGGGCGAGGTCGCGCGAGGCCTGCGCCAGACGCGTCTCAAGCTCGGCCTGGCGCGCCTTGGCGCGCGCCTCCTCGCGCTCGAGCGCATCGCGCTCCACGCTCAGGCGATGCAGCACCGCGGCACGCGCTGCCTCCTCGTCGCGCAGCGGCTGAAGCTTCTCGGCGGCCTGCGCCTGCTGGCGCAACGCCTCGCCCTCGATCTTGGTCTCCTGCGCCACCGCGGCGAGCGCCTCCTGGAATGAGGCTTCCTCCTGCTCGACCAGGGCGCAAGAAGCGACCCAATGAAGATGATGCTGCAGCGCCTCGACCTCGCGCATCTTGGCCGAGACTTCGCGGTAACGCTGCGCCTGACGCGCCTGGCGCTTGATCGCCTGCAATTGCGAGGCGAGCTGCCCGATCAAATCGGAGAGCCGCGCGAGATTGGCTTCGGTCGCCTTCAGTCTCAGTTCAGCCTCGTGGCGGCGGCTGTGCAGGCCGGCAATGCCCGCGGCATCTTCCAGCACGCGGCGGCGCTCCTGCGGCTGGGCGTTGACGATCTCGCCGATGCGGCCCTGGCGCACCAGAGCCGGCGAGCGCGCTCCGGTAGCGGCATCCTCGAACAGCAGGCGGATATCGCGGGCGCGGGCCTCCTTGCCGTTGACCCGGTACACCGAGCCCGCCTCGCGCTCAATGCGGCGCGTCACTTCCAGCATGTCGGAGTCGTTGAATTCGGCCGGCGCGGTGCGGTCGCTGTTGTCGATGAACAGCGTCACCTCGGCCATGTTGCGCCCGGGCCGCCCCTCGGCGCCGGCGAAGATCACGTCCTCCATGGCCGCGCCGCGCATGCTCTTATACGAGGTCTCGCCCATGGCCCAGCGCAGCGCCTCGAGCAGGTTCGACTTGCCGCAGCCGTTAGGCCCGACCACGCCCGTGAGCCCCGGCTCGACCAGAAGCTCGGTCGGCTCGACGAAGGACTTGAAGCCGAGAAGGCGGAGTCGGGTGATATGCACGTTTAGTCGATCCTCAGATGGCAGCGGCTGGACAGGACTCGGTCACAGGCAACTTGGTAATTTTGTATGCTAGCCGCAACGTCACGCCTGCGGCTCGATCAGCGCCTTGATTTGCTCGAAGGTGATCGCGCCTTGCGCCTTCCGGCCATTGACGAAGAAGGTCGGCGTGCCGACCACGCCGAATTGCCGCCCCCGCTGCTTGACCTCGCTCAAGCCGTCGATAATGGCTTGATTCGATAGGCATTTGTCAAACGTCTCACGGCTCATGCCGCTCGATTTGGCGACCCCGTAAATGGCCTCGAGCCGTACTTCCTGGCTCACCCATTCGGACTGGCGGGAGAGGAAGGCATCGAGTAGCGAGAAATATTTCTCCGGCGGGGCGCAGCGATTGATGATGGCGGCGTTGCCGGCACTGCGCCCGATGGGGAACTCGCGCACGATGTAACGCACCTTGCCGGTGTCGATATATTGCCGCTTCACCTCGGGGAAGACATTGGCGTGGAAGTTGCGGCAATGGGGGCAGGTGAGCGAGGCGTATTCGATCACCACGATCGGCGCGTTGGGATTGCCGAGCGCGCGATCGCCGAGGGGGCCGGCACGTAGCAGCTCCTCGCGCGTCGGCGGGTCGATCTTGCCGGGGGTTGAGGAAGCGGTTGGCGCGGGCCCGAAGCCTGCCAGCGCGATCGCTGCGGCGATGAGAAACGAGGCTCTGGCCAAAAGCTGCGGCACCCCCGGTTAAGCCTAGTAGTCGTCGTCGTGCGGCAGCTCTTCCGGTTCGCCGCCCGCCAGCACGGTATCGAACTGCTTGATGTCCTGGCCGCCCCGGAGCCGCTTGCCGTTGATGAAGAAGGTCGGCGTCGAGTCGACCTCGAACTCCTCATGGCCGCGCTGGCGCACCTCGACGATCTTGTCGAACAGCTCCTTGTCGGCGAGGCATTGATCGAAGCGCTCCTGAGAGAAGCCGGCCTGCTTGGCGACAAGCAGCAGCTTCTCCTTGCCTTCGGCGCCTTGCACCGCCCAGGTCTTCTGGGTCTCGAACAGGCCGTCAACCATCGGGTAGTAGCGGTCGTTGCCGCTGCAGCGCGCGACCATGAAGGCCGCGGTGGCGAGACCGTCGAGCGGGAACTCGCGCAGGATGAAGCGCACCTGGCCGGTGTCGATATATTTCTCCTTGAGCTCGGGGAAGACCTTGGTGTGGAAATTGGCGCAATGGCCGCAAGTCATCGAGGCATATTCGATGATGGTGTTGGGGGCGTCGGCGCGTCCGAGCGAGATATCCTCGAGCGGACCGGGCACCATCAGCGCGGTCGCTAGGTCGTCACCGGATTTACCGGTATCCAGGTTGAAATAGACGCCAGCCCCCACCGCTAAGACGGCGAGCGCGGCGAAGATGTAGAGTCCGGTCTTGTTCATCCCGGTCGAAGCTTTGTCCGGCTTGGCTTCGCCGGCCGAAGGCTTGCCAGTCGCTGATTTCTCGGTTTTCGCCACGCTCGTTGCTCCAAATGCTGCTGAGTTTGACCGTCTGGGGCTTGGTTCGGGCCTACATTCGTTGAAAGGCCTTCCCGCTGCAAGAGGCGGAAACCTTAAGGTTCCTCAATCTCTTGTGAGCTTTCGCCGCGTGGCGGACCCTAGCCGCGACAGCGCTTTGCGCAAGCCCTCATCCTCGATGGAAGCCGAAGACGGCAAGGTATAGCTGTCGTCGAGGGGAGCCGGAGAGGCAGGCTTCGCGGCGGCCCGGGCGACCGGGGCCTGCAAGATGCGCATCTCGGTGACGGCCCGATAGCCGAAATAGAGGTTCACGCGCTCGAGGATCTGACCGACGCGATGCTGCACCTCGATGGCGCGCGGGCCCTCGACCCTGAGCATCAGGGTGGCGCCTTCGTCGCGGCGTCTCCTCAAGGGGTTTGCCGGCTCCTCGTCCTCGCGGCGGCGCGGCCACACCACCCGGTCGGGCATGGTGAACTGGGCAAGCTCCGCGCCGACGATGGCCGGCCATTCGCTGAGCAGGGCCATGGTGGCGAAGCCGCGCGCGCGGGCCGCGGGGTCGAGCGCCTTGGCGGTATAAGCGCCTACGGGACGCGCGCCGCCCATCGACCGCTTGAACGCTCTTCGCTCGTTCTCGTCCATGACCTTAAACGGTGGAGGGTTGGCGCTGGCCGCTTGCTTCGTGTCGGACGAGCTTACACCATGGCGGAAGGAGACGCGCGGACGGAGTTGAGCTTATGCAGCGGGGCGTCGCGGTGCTGGCCGAGCGGAGAGAAAGCAAGCCCGCCAAAGCGTTGTTTGCTTGGTACGACCGTGAGCGGCGGCATCTGCCCTGGCGCGCCCCGCCGCGCGCGAGGCAAGACCCGTACAAGGTCTGGCTCAGCGAGATCATGCTGCAGCAGACCACGGTCAAGGCGGTGCTGCCGCGCTACGCGCTATTCCTGCGCCGCTGGCCGGACGTGCAGGCATTGGCCCGCGCCGAGCTTGGTGAGGTGCTCGCCGCCTGGGCGGGGCTCGGCTATTACGCCCGCGCGCGCAATCTGCATGTATGCGCCCGCGCGGTGGTCGCGCAGCATGGCGGCAAGTTTCCGCCGACTGAAGCCGAACTGCGCAAGCTGCCCGGCATCGGCGGCTACACCGCCGCGGCAATCGCGGCAATCGCCTTCGGCGAACGTGCCACGCCGGTCGACGGCAATATCGAGCGCGTGGTGGCGCGGCTCTTCGCCGTCACCACGCCTCTGCCCGAGGCCAAATCGGAGATCAGAGTCCTGGCCGAGAGCCTCACCCCGGACGAGCGGTCCGGCGATTTCGCGCAGGCGATGATGGATCTCGGCGCCACCATCTGCACGCCGCGCCGACCGTCCTGCGGTCTGTGCCCAGTCAGGGTCGATTGCCGCGCTTACGCGCAAGGACTGGCCGATGTGCTGCCTTATCGCGAGGAGAAGGTGGAACGGCCGGTCAGGCGCGGTATCGCCTCCGTCGCCTTGCGCTCGGACGGCGCCGTGCTGCTCCGCGAACGGCCGCTAAAGGGGCTGCTCGGCGGCATGCTGGAGGTGCCGTCTTCGCCTTGGACCGCAGCCGAGCCCACCGCCAAAGCCATAGGCGAGCATGCGCCGCTCGACGCGGAGTGGCGCAAGGTGCCGGGTCTGGTCGAGCATACCTTCACCCATTTTCATCTTGAGCTGACGGTCTATCGTGCCGAGGTCGGCCCCGATGCGACGCTGAAAAACGCGACGGAGCCGGAGCGCTGTCATTGGCTCAAACTGCGCGAGCTTGCCGGCGCGGCGCTGCCGAGCCTGATGCGCAAAGTGATCGCCCACGCCCTGAATGGAGAGCTTCGGCCGGTGCGGTCTAAGCCTGAGGCGCGAGTTGCCGCCTCGCCGCCTCGCGCAAGACGTCGATCGGCTTGAGCGCACCGTCGGCCTGGTAATGCCAGAAGGTCCAGCCGTTGCAGGCGAGCGCGCCCTGCACATGGGCGCCGATCTTGTGGATCGAGCCTTGCGCGCCGGCGCAGGCGATAGAACCATCGGCGCGTACCTTGGCCTCGTGCCGCGCCGCCGGATCGTAAAGCGCCGTCCCCGGCGAGATCAGGCCAAGCTCGACCAGCGCACCGAAGGGAATGCGCGCTTCGGCCCGCTTGCCCTTGGCGACTTGCAGCGACTCAGGTGCGCATGGTGCGAGCGCCTTAAGCCGCGTCTCCGCGGCACGCACATAGGCCTTATCGCGCTCTAAGCCGATGAAATGCCGGCCGAGCCGCTTGGCGACGACCGCCGTGGTGCCGGAGCCCGAGAATGGATCGAGCACCAATTCGCCTAGATTGCTCGAAGCGAGGATCACGCGATGGAGCAGCGCCTCGGGCTTTTGCGTGGGATGAGTCTTGCGGCCGCAATCCTGCTTCAAGCGCTCGCCGCCCGAGCAGATCGGCAGCAGCCAATCCGAGCGCATCTGCAAATCCTCGTTCAGCGCCTTCATCGAGTCATAGTTGAAGGTGTAGCGCGCCTTGGGCCCCATCGACGCCCAGATCAGCGTCTCATGCGCGTTGGTGAAGCGCCGCCCGCGGAAATTCGGCATGGGGTTGGTCTTGCGCCAGATCACGTCGTTGAGGACCCAGAAGCCGAGATCCTGCAAGACGGTGCCGACGCGGAAGATGTTGTGATAGCTGCCGATCACCCAAAGACTCGCTGCGGGCTTCAGCACGCGGCGGCAGGCGGTGAGCCAGGCGCGCGTGAAGTCGTCGTAAGCGGCGAAGCTCGAGAATTTGTCCCAATCGTCGTCGACCGCGTCAACGCGGCTGTTATTCGGCCGGTAGAGCTCGTTGTTAAGCTGCAGATTATAGGGCGGATCGGCGAAGATTAGGTCGACGCATCCCGCAGGCAGCCGCCCCAGAGCCTCGATGCAATCGCCGACAATGATCCGGTCAAGGGGGAGATTTTCCCCCTTTTTCTCCCCCACGCCCATGCCACCACTTTCGGGTTACGCAGTACTGCCGGGCATGCTGGCGGCTTAGGGTAAAATTGAGCTTAATTCGCCATGACACGCTTCTTTCGCCGGCAATTCCTTGAAGCCATGCTCGGTCTCGCCGTACTTGCTGCGGTCAAGCCGGTACGGGCCGAGGAGCCAGCCGAGCGGTTTAGGGAGGGTAGGGAGCAGGCCGTGGGCAAGGACATCGTCATGCTGCACGGCGCCAATGCCGGCGGATGGTGTTTCGACGAGTTCTGCAAGGTGTTCAAGGAGCTCGGCTGGACCTGCCATGCGCCGGACCTGATCGGCCACGGCGCGCGCAAAGCTGACGCCGCCAAGGTCCTTCTCAATAAAGGCATCGCCGACTACCGCGACGAGATGAGGGCCTTCGTCAAATCTCTTGCTGTGCCCCCGGTGCTTCTCGGTCATTCCATGGGTGCGGTCATCGCCCAGCAACTCGCGGCCGAAGGGTTGGCGAGCGTGCTAATCCTGGTGAGTCCCGCGCCGCGTTCCGGCATCCTGCCGCAGACCGATCCCGAAAAGCAGCTTGCCCAGGACTTGATGGCGGCCGGTCCCTTCTGGACAAAGGTCCTCGATCCGGTGTTCGACCTCGCGCGCATCTACACGCTCAACAAGCTGCCCGAGGCCGAGCAGCGAAGCGTGTTCGACAAATTCGGGCCCGAGTCGGGCCGCGCGCTGTTCGAGCTGTTCTTCTGGATGTTCGACCAGACGGGAGCGACGGTTATCGATACCGCGAAATTGCGATGTCCGGTCTTGTGCCTGTCCGGCAGCGAAGACCGAATCGTATCATTGGCCACGGCGAGAGAGACCGCCGACGGCATAAAGGGCGCGGACTTCTGGGTGATCCAAGGCCACGGTCACATGCTGATATTAGAGCCTGGCGCCGAGACGATCGCCCGCCGCATAGCCGACTGGATCCCGGCGTAAAGCTCACTCTTCGAGGGTCGCGATATTGGCGGCGCGCGCTGCGAGCAGACGGATCGCCCGCTCGATGGGTGAGAAGGAGCGGCGGTGATGGGTACACACGCCGTGCTTCTTGACGGCGAGCGCGTGCTCGGGCGTGCCGTAGCCTTTGTTGCTCTCCCAGCCATAGCGGCGGTAGCGGCGGGCGAGCTTCACCATGATGCGGTCGCGCGTGACCTTGGCGATAATGGACGCCGCCGCCACCGACAGCGACAACCCGTCGCCGCCGACCACGGCGCGGGCCGGCGAGGGGAAGCGGCGCGGAATGATATTGCCGTCGATAAGCGCCGAGCCCACGGGAACACCGAGCGCGCGATAAGCGAGCCGCATACCCCACAGGCTCGCCTGCAGGATATTATCACGGTCGATGCGCCTCACCTGGCCGATGGCGATGGCTACCGAGGCGGTGGCCATGATCTCGACATAACGGTCCTCCCGCGCCTCGGGCGTCAGCAGCTTCGAATCGTTGAGGCCTTTGGGGATACGGTCGGGATTGAGGATCACCGCGGCGACCACCACCGGTCCGGCCCACGGCCCGCGCCCGGCCTCGTCGATGCCCACGACCGGGCCTTGATGTGCGGCCATCATCGCTTCTTCGAGGTCGAAGCTCGGCAGCGGGCGAACGGGGAGCGACTCGGCGGGTAGTCCCATGGCCCTGCGACTTTCGCGCAAAGCCCACGCCCTTGGCAACTCACCCGCCGCCAAGTGCCTATGTCTTGTGGAAAAGCTTGGTCAGAGCAGCCGCAGCTGCTGGCCGGGGAAGGCGGGTGGGATGAACAGGTCTTTGCGGAGCGACGTCGAGTCCCGGTTGAAGCCGAGCCGCTCCGCCATGAGCTCGAAGCGTCTGCCGATCATCCAGGCGTAAGGCCCGTCGCCGACCATGCGCTCGCCCCATTTGGCGTCGTACAGCTTGCCGCCGCGGGTGGAGCGCATCAGGGACAGCACGCGCTTGGCGCGATCGGGGCAGTTGGTCTTGAGCCACTCGGTGAACAGATCGCCGATCTCGAGCGGCAACCGCAACAGAATGTAGCCGGCCTGCTTCACGCCGACCGAAGCGGCGCGCTCCAGGATGCGCTCCATCTCCATGTCGGTGAGGCCGGGAATGACCGGCGCCACCATGACTGCTGCCGGCACGCCCGCTCGTACCAGCCTCTCCAGCGTCTCCAGCCGCTTGTCGGGTGTGCTGGCGCGCGGCTCCATGGCGCGGGCGAGCCTGCGGTCGAGCGTGGTCACCGACAGCGCCACCCTGACCAGGCCGCGCTTGGCCATCGAGGTGAGAATGTCGAGATCGCGCAGGATGAGCGCCGATTTGGTGACGATGCCGACCGGATGATTGGTGGCGTCCAGCACTTCGAGGATGCGGCGCATGATGCGGTAGCGCCGCTCGATCGGCTGATAAGGATCGGTGTTGGTGCCGATGGCGATGGTGCGGACGCTGTAGTTCGGCTCGGCCAGCTCGCGCCGCAGCGCTTCCGCCGCGTTGGTCTTGGCGAACAGCCTGGTCTCGAAGTCCAGTCCCGGTGACAGGCCGAGATAAGCATGGGTCGGCCGCGCGAAGCAGTAGATGCAGCCGTGCTCGCAGCCGCGATAGGGATTGATGGATCGGTCGAAGCCGATATCGGGAGATTCGTTGCGGGTGATGATGCGCCGCGCCGGCACTTCCTGCACTTCGGTGGTGAGCGCCTCTAGTTCGGCAAGCGACTCCCAGCCGTCGTCGGTCGGTTCGTAAGAGATCGGCTCGTAGCGTCCCGAGCGATTGGTCTGCGCGCCCCGCCCATGCCGGCGCGCAGCAACCACGCCCCCCGCCTCGAGCGGGGAGATCTCCATTTCAGACGCCTTGCGTAACGCTACCGACATGTCGTCCATATAGGACGGATAAAAGAACAAAACAAGAACATTCTGGGCTTATCCCCAGCTTATTGATTGCCGCCTTGGGGCAAAAGCGCTAGGCCCGCCTCATGATTTCGGTGGTTATCCCCACTCTGAACGCCGAACGCACGCTCACGGCCACTTTGGCCGCGCTGGTTCCGGCGGTGGTCGATGGCATGGTGCAGGAGGGGATTCTCGCCGACGGCGGCTCGAGCGACGACACCCGCATCATTGCCGATGCCGCGGGCACTCAACTGATCGACGCGCCGCGAGGGCACGCGACCCAGCTTGCCGCTGGCGCCGCCCAGGCGCGGGGCGATTGGCTGCTGTTCCTCGATGCCGACATGGTGCTTGAGCCCGGCTGGGCCGAGGAGGCGCAAGCCTTCATCGAGCGGGTCGAGAGCGGACGCCGCAGTCAGGCCGCGGCCTTCTTCCGCTTCGCGCTAGACGACGACGGCTTCATGCCACGTGTAGCCGAATGGCTGGTGCGGCTGCGCTGTCTTCTATTCGCGTTGCCTTACGGCGACCAGGGCTTGCTCATCTCGCGCAAGCTTTACGACCGGCTCGGCGGGTTCCGCGAGGGTGCCGATCTCGTGGACCGGCTGAAGCGTAGTGAGATGGTGATGCTCAAATCGCGTGCCGTGACCAGCGCCCAGCGCTATCAGAACGAGGGTTATTTCGCGTCGGGTGTGCGCAATCTCGGTCAGGTGCTGCTCTCGCCAGTGCGGGCGCTGGCTCGCCTCTACGGCTAGCCCTTCTTCTTTGTCCGCTTGTCCTTTTTCAGACGCGGCACGATCTCGACGAACGAGCAGGGCCGGTGGCGATTGTCGAGCTGAGATTTGAGGATGCCTTCCCAGGCATCGGTGCAGGC
The DNA here is from genome assembly GCA_040901485.1 of Methyloceanibacter sp. Classification (GTDB taxonomy): domain Bacteria; phylum Pseudomonadota; class Alphaproteobacteria; order Rhizobiales; family Methyloligellaceae; genus Methyloceanibacter. The sequence goes on along the minus strand of JBBDYM010000039.1, from coordinate 68,396 downwards.
GCCCGGCGATCCGGGCAGGCAGAAGATGTAGGTGCCCTTGGCCACGCCCGCGCAGGCGCGCGACTGCACCGTGGAGGTGCCCACCATTTGATAGCTCAGCATGTGGAAGAGGGTTGAGAAGCCGTCGATCTCCTTGTCGAAGAACGGCTTTACCGCTTCCGGCGTAACGTCCCGCTTCGTGAGGCCGGTGCCGCCGGTGGTGATCACCACGTCGACCTGCCTGTCCTTGATCCAGCGCTTCACCTGCTTCCTGATCGCCTTGGGGCTGTCCTCGACGATGGCGTGCTCGGCGACCGTGTGACCCGCTTCCTTGATCATGCCGGCGAGAAGCGGACCTGACTTGTCGGTCTTCGGCGTGCGTGTATCGGAGACCGTGAGCACGGCGATGCGCAGCGGAATGAAGGGTCGGCTCTCGTCGATGCGGCTCATTGTTTACGCTCCAGCGCCTGCTTCACCATGAGCATGTCGCGCCAGGCGAGGCGTTTATCTCCAGGGGTGCGCAGCAGGTAGGCAGGATGAAGCGTAGCTATGGTGGGAATGTCGCGGCCGTCCGAGTGATAAGTGAGCCACTTCCCCCTGAGCCTCATGATGCCTTCGCCGGTGTCGAGAATGCTCTTCGCCGCCGCGCCGCCGAGCAGCACGATGATGTCGGGCTTGAGCAGCTCGATCTGGCGCGCCAGGAACGGCGCGCAAGATTCGATTTCCTGCGGCGTCGGCGTGCGGTTGCCGGGCGGACGCCAATAGACGGTGTTGGTGATGTAGACATCGTCCTCGTCAAGGCCGATCGAGGCCAGCATGCGATCGAGCAGCTTGCCGGCGCGTCCGACGAATGGCTTGCCTTGCAAGTCCTCGTCGCGGCCGGGCGCCTCGCCGATGAACATGATGCGCGCTTGGTCGCTGCCGCGGGCGAAGCAGAGGCTCTTCGCCGTGCGCTTCAAGGCGCAGCCCTCGAACTGCCCGGCCAGCGCCTCGAGCTCGGCAAGCGTCGCCACCGCCTCGATGTGGCTTCCTGACGACTTGCCGTTGAGAAGAGTTTTCTGCTGGGGGTTCATGCTTGAGGTCTTGGCGGAGGTCTTCGATTCTGGCCGGGTGGCAGCCGGTGCTTCCTCGGAAGCCGGTGCTGCGAAGCGATCGACCGGTATGTCGCCGATCGCCTCGTCGACGCCCATCGCCTGGTACCAGTCAAGCAGCTTTTGCGCCGGATCGACCTTGGATGCCGCCATTTGCCACGCCTCTCCCAAGCGCCTATTTGTCATTATGAATATCGCTGGGCCTCACGAATGATAGCAGGTCGTCATACCGGCGAAAGCCGGTTTCCAGCGGATGAGTCTGTCGATTGACTGGGTTCCGGCCCACGCCGGAATGACGGAGCTTTGGCCTTGAGCGAAATCACCCAAACCGAGCCTGAAGCGGTCGAGCGCGAGACCATGGAGTTCGACGTGGTCATCGTCGGCGCAGGTCCCGCGGGGCTGTCGGCGGCTATCAGGCTGAAGCAGCTCGCCGCCGATAAGGGGACGGACGTCTCCGTGGTGGTGCTTGAGAAGGGCTCGGAGGTCGGCGCGCATATTCTCTCTGGCGCGGTGATCGATCCGGTTGGTCTCGACCGCCTGATCCCCGACTGGCGCGACAAGACCTCGCCGCTGCAAACGCAAGTCGCCGAGGACCGTTTCTACTATCTGACCGAGAAAGGCGGCATCCGCTTCCCCAATATCTTCATGCCGCCGCTGATGAGCAATCACGGCTGCTATATTGGCAGCCTCGGCGCGCTGACCAAATGGCTCGCCGAGCAGGCCGAGGCGCTAGGCGTCGAGATCTATCCCGGCATCGCCGTGACGCAAGCGATCTTCGGACCCAGCGGCGAGATCGAAGGCGTGATCACCGGAGACTTGGGGCTAGCGCGCGACGGCAGTCACAAGGACAGCTACACGCCGGGCATGGCGCTCACCGGCAAATACACGCTGATCGCCGAAGGCGCGCGCGGCTCGCTCACCAAGCAACTCATCAAGAAGCTCGGCCTCGATGCGGAGTCTGGCCCGCAGAAATTCGGCATCGGCCTGAAGGAACTCTGGGAGGTACCGCCCGAGAAGCACAAGCCGGGGCTCGTGCAGCACACCATGGGCTGGCCGCTCCAGGACAGGACCGGCGGTGGCTCCTTCCTCTACCATTTCGGCGATAATCTGGTGTCGGTCGGCTTCGTCGTGCATCTCGACTACGACAACCCCTATCTCAATCCCTTCAAGGAGTTTCAGCGCGCCAAGACCCATCCGCGCATAAGCGAGCATCTTGAAGGCGGCAAGCGCATCGCCTATGGCGCGCGTGCGCTGACCGAAGGCGGCTGGCAGGCGATCCCGCGGCTGGTCTTTCCCGGTGGCGCGCTGATTGGCTGCGCCGCGGGCTTCATGAACGTGCCGCGCATCAAGGGCTCGCACAACGCCATGCTGAGCGGCATGATGGCGGCCGAAGCCGCATACGCCGCGATCGACGCCGGACGCTCCCGCGACGTGCTCGAAGCCTACCCCGAGACCGTCGCGTCGAGCGTCATGGCCACGGAACTCAAGAAGGTGCGTAACGTGAAGCCACTCTGGTCGCGCTTCGGCACCAGGCTCGGCGTCATGCTCGGCGGCATAGACATGTGGCTCAACACGCTGCTCCCGTTCCTCGGCCACACGCTGAAGCATCTGAAACCCGACTATGCGACCCTGAAGAAGGCGAGCGACGTGAAGCCGATCGAATACCCAAAGCCCGACGGCGCGCTCACCTTCGACATTCTCTCCTCGGTGTTCCTGTCGGGCACCAATCACGCCGAGGACCAGCCAGTGCATCTCCGCCTCGCCGACCCCTCGATCCCGATCGAGCGCAACCTCCCCGAATATGCCGAGCCCGCACAGCGCTATTGCCCGGCGATGGTCTATGAGGTGGTGGAGGAGGGGGACAAGCTCCTCTTCCAGATCAACGCGCAGAACTGCGTCCATTGCAAAACCTGCGACGTGAAGGACCCGGCGCAGAATATCGACTGGGTTCCCCCCGAAGGGGGCGACGGGCCGAATTACGTGAATATGTGAGGCAATTGACGGCGCACGGGCCATAAACGCGCCGCGATTGGGCGGCAAAAAGCTTTTGCACCTGAGGGAAAACCCCTTAACCTTCCTCGTGGATGATACTGATTGCAGATTGGGGCGGCGCGCCGGCCGATGCCACATGACGACTGACGATAGGGCAACTCTGCGCAAATGGGCGTGGAGTTCCCTCCTTCTTGTAGCAATCATCGCCGCTCCCACCGCCTATTCGGAGGTGGTGACCGATGATGGGCAGGAGGCGAAGCCCGGCACGCTATTCGGTAACTATCTCTCGGGGCGCGTAGCGCGCGGCGACCACGACATCCTCGCCGCCGCCGATTTCTACTCAAAGGCGCTGGCCGGCGACCCAACCAACGAGATCATCCTCGAGCAGACCTTCCTGCTCGAAGCGGCATCGGCCCATTGGCATCGCGCCGCGGAGCTGGCCAACGACCTGGTCAAGGCCGAGCCGTCGCACCGCATCGCGCGCTTCCTCCTTGGCTGCGAGGCTTTCAAGCAAGGCAAGTTCAAGGAGGCCGAAGAGCATTTCACCGCGGCACGCCAAGGCCCGATCGCCGATCTGACCTCGACGCTGGCCCGCGCCTGGGTGCAGCAGGCCGACGGCAAGCCCGACCGGGCGCTCGAAACCCTCGACAGCTTGAGCGATGCCGACTGGGCGCAGTTCTATCAGCGCTATCACCGGGCCCTGATCGCCGACCTCTCCAACCGGCATGAGATGGCCCGCCAGGCTTACGCCCAGGCCTTCAAGAAAAATCCGAGCACGCTCAGGGTGGCCGACGCCTATGCGCGCCACGCGGTCAACGCCAAGAACCGCAAGCTCGCGATCCAGACTCTGAACAGCCATATCTCCAATTCTTCGTCCCATCCTTTGTCCGAGGCTCTGCTTGCCGATATCGAAAGCGGCAAGTCGCCGCCGCTGCTGGTGGCCAATTCGAGCGACGGCCTGGCCGAGGTCTTCTACGGCATCGGCGACGCGCTGGCCGGCGAAGGCGGTCTCGACATGGGCATCATCTTCCTGCAGATGGCCCTCTATCTGAAGCCCGACTTCCCGCTCGCCCAAGTGGCGCTGGCCGAAGCCTTTGACGGCGCCAAGAAATACGAGCTGGAGATGGAGGCGCTCGGCCGTATCGCCAAGGACTCGCCGCTTTGGCTGAGCGTGCAGATCCAGAAGGGCTTCGCTCTCAACCAGCTTGAGCTGGTCGACGATGCCAAGCTGCTGCTTGAGAAGCTCATCGCCGAGAACCCGAAGGACATCCGGCCGCTCGATGCGCTCGGCAACATCTTGCGCTCACATGAGCGCTATGCCGAGGCGCGCGATTATTACGGGCGCGCCATCGCCCTCATCGACAAGCCGACCAAAGAGAATTGGGTGCTCTATTATTCCCGCGGCGTGTGCAACGAGCGGCTGAAGGATTGGCCGGAAGCCGAAATCGATTTCAAGAAAGCGCTACAGCTGTCTCCCGAAGAGTCGCTGGTGTTGAACTATCTCGGCTATTCCTGGGTCGATCAGGGCGCCCATTTGCAGCAGGCGATGGATTACATCCGCAAGGCGGTGAAGCTGAAGCCCGACGACGGCTATTACGTCGATAGCCTCGGCTGGGCCTATTTCAAGCTCGGCAATCTGCCGGCGGCGGTTGAGAACCTGGAACGCGCCGTGGAGCTCAGGCCCGACGATCCGATCATCAACGACCATCTCGGCGACGCTTATTGGCAGGTCGGGCGCAAGCTCGAGGCGAAATATCAATGGCAGCAGGCGCTGACCTTGAAGCCCGAGAACGAGCAGGCTGACATGCTGAAGAAAAAGATTGTCCTCGGGCTGACCGAGGCCACGGCGACCAAGGCCGCTGAGAGCAAGGCCGCGGGGACCAAGACGTCGGCGGGCCCGGCCCAAGCGGGCGAGACGCCCCGATAGAGGCTTGTCCTCCATGCTCGCGAGCGGCGCATGACGGCGCTCCGTGACACGGCCTTTGCCAAGATCAATCTGACTCTGGACGTGCTTGGCCGCCGCGCTGATGGATTCCATGAGATCGAAAGTCTTGTTGCCTTCGCCGGGCTTGGCGATAGCATCGAGCTTGAGCCTGGCGGCATGCTCGATCTCGCGGTCGAGGGACCGTTCGCCGGCGCTTTAAGCGGCGACAATCTCATCATCAAAGCCGCCGAGGCGGCCAAGGACCTAAAGCCCGGTCTGCGGCTCGGCCGCTTTCGCCTGGTCAAACTGCTGCCGGTTGCCTCAGGGCTAGGCGGCGGTTCGGCCGATGCGGCTGCGGCGTTACGCCTGATCGCGCGCGCCAATGAAGGGGCTTTGCCGGAGAGCGACATTGCCACGCTGGCGCTGAAGCTCGGCTCCGACATTACGGTCTGTCTCGGCAGTCAACCAGCCTTGATCACCGGGCGCGGTGAGAAGGTGCGGCAGGTCACGGGCTTCCCCTCTTGCGGCGTGTTGCTCGCTAATCCAGGCGTTCCGCTCGGCACACAAGAAGTCTATGCCGCGCTTGAGGCCGAGCCTTTGCCGGCAGCACCGTTGAGGAAAGTCGAGGTGCCGGATTTTGCCGGCGATTTCGCGCGGTTCATCGATTATGTCACCCCGCGCAGCAACGATCTCGAAGTCCCCGCCACACAGCTTGCGCCGGTTATCAAGGACTTGCTCGCCGCGCTCGCCGATCTTGACGGCGCAAATATCGTGAGACTCTCGGGCAGCGGCCCGACTTGCTTCGCCCTGTTCGCCACCGAAGATGAGGCTAGGCGTGCGGCTGCTACGCTCTCTTCCGCGCATCCAGATTGGTGGATCACCCCCACCGCTCTACCGGCTTCGATTTTTTAACAATCCCACAAACTCAAACTCGTCATGGGCGGGCCTGTCCCGGCCATCCACGATTTAGCCAGAGGCAGAGCTGAAATTCGTGGATGCCCGGCACTTCGCCGGGCATGACAGATTGTGATGTGGCTAAATTTTAGAACGGACGGTTGACGCAGAACGCGATGGCCTCGAGCAACGCCGCCTTGGCGTCGGAGTCGGGGAAGATGGCGAGATCGTCGCGGGCGATAGCCCCGTAATGGCGCGCCCGCTCGATGGTGTCGGCGAGCGCATTGTGGCGCTTCATCAAATCCATCGCCTCGGCCAGATCGTTGTCGCCGACCTCGCCCTGCTGCAGCGTCCTTTGCCAGAAGGCGCGCTCGTCAGCCGTGCCGCGGCGGTAGCACAGCACCACCGGCAGCGTGATCTTCCCCTCGCGGAAATCGTCGCCGACGCTTTTGCCGAGCGTCGATGGCTCGCCCGAATAATCGAGCGCATCGTCCACGAGCTGAAAGGCGAGCCCGAGATTGCGGCCGTAAGACCTGAGCGCGGCGGCCTCCGATTTCGGCCGCTCGGCGATCACCGCGCCGACTTCGGCGGCAGCCGCGAACAGCGCCGCGGTCTTGGCGTCGATCACCGCGAGATAATCGTCCTCGGTGGTCTCGGTGTTCTTGGCGGTGATGAGCTGCATCACCTCGCCCTCGGCGATGATCGCCGCCGCGTCGGACAGCACGCGCAGCGCGCCGAGTGAGCCCACGTCCACCATCATCTTGAAGGCCTGGCCGAGCAGGAAATCGCCGACCAGCACGCTCGCCTCGTTGCCCCACAAGATCCGTGCCGTGGTCTTGCCCCGCCGCACATTGCTTTCGTCGACCACGTCGTCATGCAAAAGCGTGGCGGTGTGCATGAACTCGACGCTTGCCGCGAGCCGCACATGTCCTTCGCCTGTGTAGCCGCAGAGCCGCGACGCGGCGAGGGTGAGCATGGGGCGCAGGCGCTTGCCGCCTGAATCGATGAGATGCCGGGCAAGCTCGGGGATCAGATCAACATTGGAGCGGGCGCGGTCGAGGATGATGCGGTTGACATGGCCCATGTCCTCCTCGACCAGCGCGACGAGCGGCGCAAGACTCGCTTTCGGGTCCCGCGCGCCGGAAAGCTTTACGACGACTCCCAAGATTACTTCTCCCAGACGCCTTCTTTCTGGAGGATATTGTCGGCTGTCGGCGCAGAAGGTCAAGGCGCTCCGCTCTCGGCCCTAAGTATCAGGGGTTTGCACGCGATGAAGGAATTGTTGCGCTCTAACGACCCCGTGCTTCTGTCCTTTGTCAGCGCGCTTTTGAGCGAGGCCGGCATCGGCTTCATGGTGGCCGATGGCAATATGAGCGTGATGGAGGGCTCGATCGGCATATTGCCTCGCCGCGTCCTGGTCGATGGCGACGAGATTGAGACGGCGCGCCAGATTCTCACCGAGGCCGGGATCGGCGATGTCATCAAGCAAGACAAAGACTAGCGCCACCAGCACAGATACGTTCCTGGGCGGACGCATAAATATTGTGCAGCCGCGCCGGGGCCATCGGGCCGGAAGCGATGCGGTGTTCCTGGCCGCCGCCGTTCCTTCTGACGCCAAGGGACGGGTGCTCGACGCCGGCGCGGGCGTGGGCGTGGCCGGGCTTTGCCTGCTCGCCCGAATCCCTAGCGTCACCGTGACCGCAGTCGAAATCGACGCTAGACTCTGCGCGCTGGCCGAGGCTAACGCGGCACGGAACGGCTTCGCCGAAAGCTTCAAGGCGGTGAATGCCGACGTGACCTGGCCGGCGAAAAAGCTCGCTGAGGCAGGTCTCGTGCGCGAAAGCTTCGCTCACGTCATCGCCAATCCGCCTTTCCATGAAGAAGGCGCTGTCAGGACGGCGCCGAGTAAAGCCACGGCGCATGTGATGCGGGCAGGGGACCTCGCCGTCTGGATCAGGTTCCTCGCTGCCATGACGGCGCCCAAGGGACGGGTGACTCTCATCTACCCTTCCGAACATCTCGGTGAGCTCCTTCGACAGCTCGAAGGCCGCTTCGGAGACGTAAAAATCTTTCCCCTTTTTCCCAGAGCGAATGTGCCGGCGACGCGCATCATCCTGCAAGGGCGCAAGGGAAGCCGCGCCGCACCGAGCCTGCTTTCCGGACTTGTCCTGCACGACTCCGATGGGCGCTACACGGACGCGGCCGAAGCGGTGCTGCGGGGAGGGGAAGCGCTGAAGCTTTGAATGATCCCGCATAAAGGAAGGGCCGCCGCCTTGGGGGGTAAGGCAGCGGCCCGAAATGCCTGAGGGAGCCAACTCAGGCCCGGCAAGGTCCGCGAGGAGAGACAGGACCCTGACCGTGCCCGGAGATTTAACCCGCTCGCCCTGAACCCAGTCTGAGGGGTCCGTTCATCTCGCGTTCAGGCGCAAAAAACCAAGGGCCGCTCCCTTGCGGGAATGGCCCTTGGCAATCCGTCAGGCGGTGCGGGCGCTTAGACGCTAGCGTCTAGTACCAGCCGCCCCAGTAACGCGTCCGCCAATAAGGATAATAGGCGTAAGGGTAACCGTAGGAATAGCGATACGGCCGGTAATAGCGTGGCGGAAAATAACCGTAGCGCGGCCCGACATAGATGTTCACGCTGGAACCCCGGTAGCCCCGTCCGGCCTCGGCCGGGCTTGGGTTGAGCGTGACGAAGCAGAGCGTGAGCGCTCCCGCCGCCACCAGAAAAGTCGCAAGCTTACTCATCGACTTCCTCCTGAGATGTGCAGCGGCGTCCTCGGCAAACCGGCGCGCTGCTAAAAGGAGCAAGAGAACGCGGGGATAGACCGGGCGTTCCCCTCCAATCGCCAATATAGCAAGCAATCCCAACGCCCGGATGGACGGGAACGAACTTGCCTTAACTAAAGCCTTCCAGGCGTCGCGTTTTTGACCGTTATTGAGACAGATTCGCCGCGCGCGCCTTGATTTAACCCTTTGGCCCTGTACGCTGCGGCGCATGAGCGCTCATTTGCAAAAGGCCGAGGAGCCGGAAGGCTGGAAGGCTTATTTTCCCGCCTTCCTCACCAAGCGGAAGCCGCTCGTGCCCGTCTTGAGGTTCAGCGGCGCCATCGGCGTGGTCACGCCGCTCAGGCCGGGGCTCTCACTGTCGACCAGCGCCTCGGCAATAGACAAGGCGTTCTCCATGCGCGGGGCCAAGGCCATCGCCATTCAGATCAACTCGCCGGGCGGTTCGGCGGTGCAATCGACCTTGATCTATAAGCGCATCCGCGCGCTCGCCGCCGAGAAGAACCTCAAGGTCTATGTCTTCGCCGAGGACGTGGCTGCTTCGGGCGGCTATATGTTAGCGCTGGCCGGCGACGAGATCTACGCCGACACGAGCTCGATCGTCGGTTCGATCGGCGTGATCACCGCTATGTTCGGCGCCAACGAGCTGCTCGACAAGATCGGCGTGCAGCGCCGCGTCTATACCGCCGGCACCAACAAGGACATCCTCGATCCCTTCCTGCCGGAAAAGGCGAGCGATGTTGCCAAGATCAAGGCGATCCAGCGCGATGTGCATCAGGCCTTCATCGATCTGGTCAAGGAGCGGCGCGGCGGCAAGCTCAAGAAGTCCGACAAGCAGCTCTTCACCGGCGAGTTCTGGACCGGCAAGACCGCGCTCGAGCTTGGCCTGATCGACGGGCTCTCGGACCTCCGCAGCAAGATGCGCGAAGTCTATGGCGACGACGTGCGTTTCAAGCTGGTGGCGCCATCGACCTCTTGGCTTCGGCGTAAGCGAGGCGTATTTGCATCCGATGGCAGTTTCGACTTCGGCTTCACGCCGGGCGGGCTTGCCGCCGATTTCATCTCAGCGGTCGAAGCGCGTGCGCTTTGGTCGCGCTTCGGGTTCTGAGCCATGCCGCAGATCCTGCTCCTGATCGCTGCCGGGGCCGGCCTCATCATCGTCGGAACACGGTGGTATCGCGAGGAGAAGCGGCGCATCGCCGCCGAGCTTCGCGCCGCCGAGGAGGCCATGGAGCAACGCGAACGGGCAAGCGCCGTGCCGCTTGAGCAGGACCCCTCGACCGGCGTCTACCGGCCCAAGCGGGTTCTGCACGGCGCCCAAAACACTCGCCATTAACCCGCCAGCCATTGTTATCCCGCTTACTCCGTCATGCCCGGCCTTGTCCCGGGCATCCAAGGGCATTGCCGCACTTGCGGAGCCGCCTCATTGGATTGCCGGGTCTTTGCCCGGCAATGACGAGGAGTTGCTAGCATGGGCGGAAACTGCTTTAGCCTCCGCTGTCGAGGGCGCTCATGAATGATCGACAGAAACATCTGACCAAGCCCGCTAAGGCAAAGGGGTCGAAGACCCTGTCCTTCCAGGACCTGATCCTGAGGCTCGAGCGCTTCTGGGCCGACCAGGGCTGCGTCATCCTCCAGCCTTACGACATGGAGATGGGGGCCGGCACCTTTCACCCGGCCACCGCGCTGCGCTCGCTCGGTCCAAAGCCCTGGCGCGCCGCCTATGTGCAGCCCTCGCGTCGGCCCAAGGACGGCCGCTACGGCGAGAACCCGAACCGGCTGCAGCACTACTACCAGTTTCAGGTGATCCTGAAGCCGTCGCCCCCGGACATCCAGGACCTCTATCTCGACAGTCTTTATGCCATCGGCATCGACCCCAAGAACCACGACATCCGCTTCGTCGAGGACGATTGGGAAAGCCCAACGCTCGGCGCCTGGGGGCTCGGCTGGGAGGTGTGGTGCGACGGCATGGAGGTGTCGCAATTCACCTACTTCCAGCAGGTGGGCGGCTTCGACTGCGACCCGGTCGCGGGCGAGCTGACCTACGGGCTTGAGCGCCTCGCCATGTATGTGCAGGGCGTCGATAATGTGTTCGACCTCGACTTCAACGGCGGTGCTGGAAAAGACAAGGTCAGCTATGGCGACGTGTTCCTGCAGAGCGAGCAGGAATATTCGCGCTACAATTTCGAAGCCGCCGATACCTCTAAGCTGCTTCAGCATTTCCGCGATGCCGAGGCCGAGTGCAAGGCGCTGCTCGCCAAGGGCGACAACCGTGAGCGGCATCTCATGGTGCTGCCGGCCTACGACCAGGCGATCAAGGCTTCGCACATCTTCAATCTGCTCGACGCGCGCGGTGTCATCTCCGTCACCGAGCGGCAGGCTTACATTTTGCGCGTGCGCGATCTGGCCAAGGCGTGTTGCGCCGCGTGGCTCAAGACCGAAGCGGGCGGCAACGCCCATGGCTGAGCTGCTGCTCGAACTGTTCTCCGAGGAGATCCCGGCGCGCATGCAAACCCGCGCGCGCGAGGATCTGGCGCGCCTGCTCGGCGATGCGCTGAAGGGCGAGGGGCTTCAATTCAAGAGCATAAGGAGTTTCGCCACGCCACGCCGTTTGACGGCGGTGGTCGATGGATTGCCGGCGCGCTCGCCCGATGTGAAGGAGGAGCGCAAAGGCCCGCGCGTCGATGCACCGGAGGCCGCTATCCAAGGTTTCCTCAAATCCGCCGGGCTCAAATCGGTCAACCAAGCGGAGAAGCGCGAGGACAAGAAGGGCGATTTCTATGTCGCCGTTATCGCGAAGAAGGGGCGGCCCGCGGCGGACGTCGTCGCCAGGGTCGTGCCGGAGATCGTGCGTAGTTTCCCCTGGCCGAAATCGATGCGCTGGGGTGCAGGCAAGCTCCGCTGGGTGCGGCCGCTGCATTCGATCCTCTGCCTGCTCGACGGCAAATTGGTCCCCTTTGACATCGATGGCATCGAGAGCGGCAAGGAGACCTGCGGTCACCGCTTCATGGCGCCCGCGTTCCTCAAGGTGAAGAACTTCAAGGACTATGCGCAGAAGCTCCGCAAGGCGTTCGTGATCCTCGACAGCGCGGAGCGCGCCGCGCTCATTCTGAAAGGCGCCCGCGCACTAGCCGCCAAGCACAAGCTCACTTTGGTCGAGGACGAGGCGCTGCTTGCCGAGAATGCCGGCCTCACCGAATGGCCTCATGCGCTGATCGGCGCGTTCGACGAGGAGTTCCTGAGCGTGCCGCAAGAGGTGCTGTCCACGTCGATGAAGGCGCACCAGAAATGCTTCTCGTTGCGCAAGAAGGACGGGAAGCTCGCCAACCGCTTCATCGTCGTCGCCAATCTCAAGGCCAAGGACGGCGGCAAGGCCATCGTGGCCGGCAATGAGCGCGTGATCCGCGCCCGGCTCGCAGACGCCAAGTTCTTCTTCGACCAGGACCGCAAGGTGCCGCTCGAGGAGCGCGTGCCGAAGCTGCAGGAGATCATCTTCCACGAGAAGCTCGGCAGCCAATATGAGCGCGTGCAGCGCGTGTGGCGTCTCGCGCGCGAGATCGCGCCGCTGGTCAAGGCCGACCCGGACCTCGCCGAACGCGCCGCCATCCTCGCCAAGGCCGATCTGGTGAGCGGGATGGTCGGCGAGTTCCCCGAGCTGCAAGGGGTGATGGGCCGCTATTACGCGCTCGAGCAGAAGGAGAACGGGCAGGTCGCCAACGCTATTGCCGCGCATTACAAGCCGCTCGGCCCTTCCGACGACGTGCCGAGCTCGCCGGTCGCCATCGCCGTGGCGCTCGCCGACAAGCTCGACACGCTGGTCGGCTTCTGGGCAATCGATGAAAAGCCGACCGGCTCAAAGGACCCTTACGCGCTCCGCCGCGCCGCGCTCGGCGTCATCCGTATCGTGCTGGAGAATGACCTCCGGTTACCGTTGTTCAAAGCGTTGTCGAATTCGAAAAAGACGTATGAAGACGCAGGTCGAGCCGTTGTCCGTGTCGTTGAACTCAAGCCACGTGAGACTGGTGAGGAGGCGTGGGAAAGGGGTCACTCCGAATTCGATGCGGCTCTCCTCTCTTTCTTCTCGGATCGGCTCAAGGTGCATCTCCGCGATCAAGGCGCGCGGCATGATCTGGTCGATGCCGTGTTCGCACTTGGCGGCGACGATCTCTTGACCATCGTGCGGCGTGTCGAGGCGCTGGGGCGTTTTCTCGATACCGAGGACGGCGAGCATCTGCTCATCGGCACCAAGCGCGCCATCAACATCCTGCGCATCGAAGAGAAGAAAGACTCCCGCAGCTACGATCAACCTCCTGATTCCAACCTGCTCGAACGGCCTGAGGAAAAGGCGCTCGCCAAGGCCGTCGATGTGGTGGAGAAGGAAGCGGCTGCCGCAGTCGCCAAGGAGGATTTCGAAGCGGCCATGACGGCGATGGCCAAGCTGCGCGCGCCGGTCGATGCGTTCTTCGACCACGTCACCGTCAACGCCGATGACGAGAGGCTGCGCGAGAACCGCCTGCGCCTCCTGAACCGCATTCGCGCCACGACGCTGACCGTCGCCGACTTCTCCAAGATCGAAGGCTGATCTCCCGCGCCTCATGTCGCGAAATGGCAAGCGAGTGTCGTGCAATGTCAACCGGGCCGGCCAGCCTCCGCACAAGATGGCTTGCGCGCTGCTTGCCGGCATAACGAGGGTACGACACCGTGTCAGCCCATATCAGCCTGATCACCCTCGGCGTGGCCGATATCGCCAAGGCCACCCGCTTCTATGAGCGGCTCGGCTTCGTGAAATCCAAGACGGCAAGCCAGGACGATGTGAGCTTCTTCCGCGCCGGTCCCATCGTGCTCGCGCTGTGGAGCCGCGAGGCCCAGAAGGAAGATGCGAACGCCGCCGAACTGTGGACCGGCAATGGCGGCATCGTGGTCGCGCAGAATGTCGCGAGCGAAACAGAGGTCGATACGGTCATGGCGAATGCCGAAGCTGCCGGCGCGCAGATCCTGAAACCGGCGACCAAGACGTTCTGGGGAGGCTATAACGGCTATTTCGCCGATCCCGACGGTCATGTCTGGGAGGTGGCCTTCAATCCGTTCTGGCCGCTTGATGAGAATGGACACATCGAGCTGCCGGAATGAGCGAGCCCACCCACCTCTTCGTCTATGGCACGCTCCGCTTCGAGAGCGACCATCCGATGGCGCGGCGCTTGCGCACGCAGGCGCGGTACATTGGCAAAGGCAGCGTGCCAGGCCGTCTTTACGATCTCGGGTCCTATCCCGCCGGGGTATTCGACGCGAGCGAGAAACGCCGCATCGTCGGCGATGTGTTCGCGCTCAAGCCGAGCAGCCGGGTGCTTGCCGAGATGGACACTTATGAAGCCATCGATCCGCTCTACAAACGTCGCGTGCTCAAGGTAAAGCTTGAGACCGGCGGCACGGTCGAGGCCTGGGCCTATGGAGTCAACCCGGCGCCGCGCGCGCGATTGATCACCAGTGGCGACTTCATCGCCCACCGGAACCAGCATCGTCCTCGCGCGGTTCGACCTTAAGCCTTAGCAATACAGTTGTTTGTGTGCAGGCTGCGGGCCCGTTAAAAGGACGCGAGCCCTAATAGAGCGTGGAACAGGATGAGCACAGCAGCCGAGGCTACGGACATAGCGCCGAAATGGGTGTTCACCTTCGGCGCGGGCGGCGCCGACGGCTCCGCCGAGGACCGCGACCTGCTCGGGGGCAAGGGCGCCTATCTTGCCGAGATGTCGCGGCTCGGGCTTCCGGTGCCGCCGGGCTTCACCATCTCCGCCGAGCTCTGTACCGTCTATTACGAGCTTGGCCGCAGGCTGCCCGACGAACTCAAGCCGATGGTCAACCATGCGCTTGCCGTGGTCAGCAAGATCGCTGGCGCCAAATTCGGCGACGTTGACAATCCGTTGCTCGTGTCGGTGCGCTCGGGCTCGCGCGCCTCGATGCCCGGCATGATGGATACCGTGCTCAATCTCGGCCTTAACGATCAGACCGTCGAGGGACTGGCGCGGCGCTCGGGCGACCGGCGCTTCGCCTACGACACTTATCGCCGATTCATCCAGATGTATGGCGACGTGGTGCTCGGCATCGACCATGAGCTGTTCGAGGAGATTCTGGAGAACTACAAGAATCTGAAAGGCTTCGAATACGACACGGAGCTTAAGGCCGAGGATTGGCTCGACATCGTCGCCCGCTTCAAAGCCCTGGTCGAGACCGAACTCGGCACGCCGTTCCCGCAAGACCTGCACGAGCAGCTTTGGGGCGCCATCGCCGCCGTGTTCGGCTCCTGGCAGAACGCCCGCGCCATCGCCTATCGTCGCCTGCACGACATCCCCGACGATTGGGGCACGGCCGTCACCATCCAGGCCATGGTGTTCGGCAATATGGGCGACCGCAGCGCCACCGGCGTGGTGTTCACCCGCAATCCTTCCACCGGGGCCAACGAGCTTTACGGCGAGTTCCTGGTCAACGCGCAGGGCGAGGACGTGGTATCGGGCCTGCGCACGCCGCAAGCCCTGACCGAGGTGTCGCGCCGCGGTACGAGCTCCAGCAAGCCGTCTATGGAAGCGCTGATGCCGGAGGCCTTCGCCGCGCTGAAAGCAGCTTGCGCCAAGCTCGAAGCCCATTTCCGCGATATCCAGGACATCGAGTTCACCGTGCAGGAGGGCAAGCTCTTCATCCTGCAAACCCGCTCGGGCAAGCGCTCGACGCAAGCCGCGCTGAAGATCGCCGTGGACATGGCGGGAGAGGGGCTGATCAGCCGCGAAGAGGCGGTGGTGAGCGTCAAGGCCGCGCAGCTCGACCAGTTGCTGCATCCGACGCTCGACCCCAAGGCCGAGATGACCATCATCGCCAAGGGCCTGCCTGCCTCGCCGGGCGCGGCTTCCGGCGAGCTCGTGTTCGCCTCCGACGAGGCGGTCCACTTCAAGGCGCAAGGCCACACCGTGATCCTGGCGCGGGTCGAGACCTCGCCGGAGGACGTGCAGGGCATGCACGCCGCCGCCGGCATCCTTACCACGCGCGGCGGCATGACCAGCCATGCGGCGGTGGTGGCGCGCGGCATGGGCCGGCCTTGCGTGGTCGGCGCGGCCCAGGTGGTGATCGATCTCGAGCGTGAGACACTGGAAGCCGGCGGCGTACGCCTCGGCAAAGGCGATATCGTCACCATCGACGGTTCGACCGGCCAGATCATCAAGGGCCGCGTGGCCATGCGCGAGCCGGAGCTGTCGGCCGAATTCGACACGTTGATGCAATGGGCAGACGGCTTCCGCCGCATGCGGGTGCGCGCCAATGCCGATACCCCGGCCGATGCCAAACAAGCGCGCGCCTTCGGCGCCGAAGGTATCGGTCTTGCCCGCACCGAGCACATGTTCTTCGAGGAGAACCGCATCTTGGCGATGCGTGAGATGATCCTCGCCGAGGACCAGGAGGGCCGCCGTGCGGCGCTCGCCAAGTTGCTGCCGACCCAGCGCCAGGACTTCATCGAGCTGTTCGAGATCATGGCCGGCCTGCCCGTGACCATTCGCCTGCTCGACCCGCCGCTGCATGAATTTCTCCCGCATACCGACGCGGCTATCGGCGACGTCGCCGCCGATCTGGGGGTGAGCATCTCGCGACTGAAGCGCCGGGTCGCCGAGTTGAGCGAGTTCAACCCGATGCTCGGCCAGCGCGGCGTCCGCCTGCTGGTGAGCTATCCGGAGATCGTGGAGATGCAGGCCCGCGCCATCTTCGAGGCGGCGATCGAGGCGGGCAGGGCCCTGCATAACCGTGTCATGCCCGAGATCATGGTGCCGCTGGTCGCCACCAAGGCTGAACTCGACCTGGTCAAGGGGCATATCGCGGCGGTCGCCCGCGAGGTGGAGAAAGAGCGGGGCACCAGCGTCGCTTATTCGGTGGGCACCATGGTAGAGCTGCCGCGCGCCTGCCTGATGGCCGAGGAGATCGGCCAGAGCGCCGATTTCTTCTCATTCGGGACCAACGACCTCACCCAGACCACCTTCGGCTTGAGCCGCGACGATGCCGGCCGCTTCCTCGGCGAATATGCCGACAAGGGGATCATCCATCATGATCCTTTCGTCACCCTCGACAAGGCGGTGGGCGAGCTCATGCAGATCGGCGTGGAACGGGGACGCAAAGCCCGCCCCGATCTCAAGATCGGTATTTGCGGCGAGCATGGCGGCGACCCGGAAACGATCGCTTTCTGCGATGAGATCGGGCTGAATTATGTGTCCTGCTCGCCCTACCGGGTGCCGGTGGCGCGGCTTGCCGCGGCCCAGGCGGCGCTCAAGGCGAATAACGGATAATTAGCGTTTTACCCTGGAAATGGGCGGATTGCCGCTCACCACATTTTGCTCTAAATTCTGAGGCAGTCTGAAGGCAATTAGACGGGAATCCGGACCAGAACCGGGTGGGGGACTACAACTAAACCGCTGATTATCCCACCTTTTTAGCTGGTTCGTTTGGGGAACATTCCGGGCGCGTCGAATCTCGCGTCCGTGGGATCATGTGGGGGATACCGGCCGGCGCGACGGCGGCATTTCCCATACGGTCATGGACCTGGAGGGATAATGGGCCGGGGTTCGCCTCGTCGGGTGTGGCACACGCTAGCTGCGCTGGTGCCGCTGCCTTTAGTGGGATTCGGCGTCCTTGCCGCCATTCCGGCCAATCCAGTCGCTTTCCAAGTCGAGCTTTACCTCTCCAACGACGGTTCGGCGCACGCCCTGAGCAAGACCGCCGACGCGTCTCCGCATCATATCACGAGCGAGGCCGCCTCTCTGTTCGGCAAAGGCGGCAAGGGACCGCGTGCCGACCACTACCTCGCCGCCGAGGCCGTCACCTCAGCCGGTAAGCAGCTCATCGCCGCAAATCTCGCCGGCGGACCGGGCCTTGCCGGAATTTCCACAACGCGCGGCGAAGTGAGCCGCGACCGCAAGGCCGATCGCCTCGTATCGACCACCACCCAGATTGCCCGCAGTGACTCCGACGCCGGCAACCCGCTCTTGATGAATGCGAGCTACGGCTCGATGTTCGGGCCGAGTCTCGATGTGGATTCCTTCCGGCCGTCGCCTGAGGACATCGCCTACAGCCCGAGCCCCGATGCCTTGACCTTCCGCTATCAGGGCGAGACGCAAGCCGAGTTCGAGGAGCGCGAGCGCCGCTGCCTCGCCACCGCCCTTTATTTCGAGGCGCGCGGCGAGCCGGTGCGCGGCCAGATCGCCGTCGGCCAGGTGATCCTCAATCGGGTAAGAAGCCCGATGTTCCCCGAGACCATTTGCGGCGTGGTCTACCAGGGGCAGATGAAGCCGGGCTGCCAGTTTTCCTTCGCCTGCGACGGCAAGACCGATGCGCCGCGCAACGACGCGCAATGGGCGCTTGCCCAGGATCTCGCCAATCAGATCATGTCGGGCGAGCAATGGCTCCCCGAGGTCGGCTATTCCACCTACTTCCACGCCAATTATGTAAGCCCGTACTGGCGTGGCGCCATGAACCGGATCGACAAGATCGGCCGCCACATCTTCTACAAGAAGCGCAACGAGAAGCCTTACATCGTCGAGGCTAGCGCGACGGACGATGCCGGGTCGGGAGAGGGCGACACCTCGAGCTTCCTGATGACTCCCACTTTGTCGATGGTATCGGCGGTGGGTTCCTTGACCGGGTCTAGCGCTTCCGCCACTCCAGCGATGAGTCTAGGTTACGCGGCGAGTGAGTAAGCGCGCCGACTGAGATCAACTCGACGCCGGTTTCGGCGATTTCCCGCACAGTCTGCAACGTTACACCGCCCGACGCCTCGGTTGCGACGCGCCCTTTGGCGAGCGCCGCCGTTTTCCTCAGCGTAGCAGCGTCCATGTTGTCGAGCAGCACGGCGTCTATGGGGAATTGAAGCGCCTCTTCAAGCTGCTCGAGCGTATCGACCTCCACCTCGATCCTGACCTGCCCGACGCGCTCACGGAGTCCTTGCAGGGCGTTGGCGAGGCCACCCGCCGCGGCGATGTGGTTGTCCTTGACCAGCACCGCGTCGTAGAGGCCGAAACGGTGATTGACGCCGCCGCCAGCCCTGACCGCGTATTTCTCGAGCACGCGAAGGCCAGGCGTGGTCTTGCGCGTGCAGGCGATGCGCGCCCCCGTGCCCTCGACCGCCGCCACATAGCTTGCGGTCAGCGTAGCGATGCCACTCAAACGGCCGAGGAAATTAAGCGCGGTACGCTCGGCGGTGAGCAGCGCCCGGGTCTTGCCCGAGATGCGCGCGATCGTCGTGCCGGCAGCGACCTTGCCGCCGTCCTGCACCACCCGCATGAAGCTTGCCTCGGGATCGAGCGCCTTGAACGTGGCTTCGGCGAGGTCGAGGCCGGCGATCACGCCTGGTTGGCGCACCACGATCTCCGCTTCGCCTTGGCTCTCGGTGGACACGATGGCGTCGGTGGTGATGTCGCCGGCCGAGCCCAAATCCTCCGCGAGCGCGGCGGCGACCGCCCGCTCGACAAGATTAGGTGGCAGAGAAAGCTTTGCCTCAGGCATGGAGGGCGGCGCGCCGCCTGGGCGCCAGCCTGTGCGACTGGACGGCCTCGCGGGCGACGGCGTCGGCTTGAGACAGCGTCAGGAAGCTACGATGCGCCAAGGCCTCGCCGGCTTGCGGGTAGTCGCTGCGGAAATGGGCGCCTCGGCTTTCCTTGCGTGACAGCGCGGCAGCGGTAATCAGCTTGGCGGTGGTGAGCATGTTGACGAGGCGTGGATCGCCCTTCGCCTCCTGCTCAAGCGTGCCGATGACACCAAGCGCCTCGGTCAAGGAGCCCTGGTCGCGGATGACGCCGACATGGGTCTGCATGGTGCGTCGGAGCGTCTGCTCGGCCTCTTCGTTGCGGCGTGAGACGGCGGCAATTGCTGGGACGTCCGCCATAAGTGGCGCCGTGGCCGCGTGGCTCGCCGAACCGGCGATGTCATGGGCAACGCGCGCGCCGAACACCACCGCCTCGAGAAGCGAGTTGGAGGCAAGCCGGTTGGCGCCATGCGCGCCGGTCGAGGCCACCTCGCCGCAGGCCCACAGCCCGTCGATGGTGCTGCGGCCCTGCGCGTCGGTGAGGATGCCGCCCATGTGGTAATGCGCCGCCGGCGCCACCGGGATCGGCTCGTGCGTGGGATCGATTCTGACTTCGCGGCAGGCCGCGAACACGGTGGGGAAATGCGCAGGCAGAGTCGGCCCAAGCGAACGGCAATCGAGAAACGCGCCGCGGCCGCTCATCACCTCCCGATAGACGCCGCGCGCCACCACATCGCGGGGCCCGAGTTCGGCGTCGGCGTGGATGGCGCGCATGAAACGCTCGCCGCGGCCATTGATCAGCACCCCGCCTTCGCCGCGCAGCGCCTCGGTGGCGAGCGGCGCCGGGTCGCGGCCGATATTGATGGCGGTCGGATGGAACTGCACGAACTCGGCGTCGGCGATCACGGCGCCGGCGCGGCCGGCAATGGCGATGCCGTCGCCTCGCGCCTCGCGCGGATTGGTGGTGATGGCGAAAATCTGACCCGCGCCGCCGGTGGCGAGCACCACGGCGCGCGCGGCCAAGGTCACGGCGAACGGAGTGCCATTCACTGCCGCGAGCTTAAGGCCTGAGACACGGCGGTCGCGCAGCACCAAGTCACGCGCGGCATAGCCTTCGAGCACGGTGATCGACTTCGTGCGCCGCACGGCTTCGGTGAGTGCCGCCATGATGGCGCGGCCGGCGGTATCGCCCTTGACGTGCAGGATGCGGCGGCGGCGATGCGCGGCCTCATGCCCCAGGCTCAGATGGCCTTCGAGGTCCTTGTCGAAGGGAACCCCGTAACGCAGCAGATCCTCGACACGCTCGCGCGCCTCGCGTGCCATGCCGAGCGCGATCTTCTCATCGACGATGCCGGCGCCGGCCTGGATGGTATCGGCGGCATGCGCCTCGGGGCTGTCGCCTTCGGCCAATGCCGCGGCGACACCGGCTTGCGCCCATAGGCTTGACGCGCCTTCGCCGAACCGCGCCACCGAGACTACGGTGACCGGCAGCGGCGCGAGCTTGAGCGCGGTGAACAGGCCGGCAAGGCCAGCGCCGACAATGACCACGCCGCCTGCCTGAACCGGCACGGGTGAAGCGAATTTATGCTCGAACCTGGTCATCAGTGGTTGAGGTTGATCATGCGCTCGACCGCGGCACGCGCCCGCTCGGCGATCGCCGGATCGATGGTCACCTCCTCCTTGAGGAACACGAGGGAGTCGAGGATATTCGGCAGGGTGATGCGCTTCATATGCGGGCAGAGATTGCAGGGCCGTACGAACTGGACATTCGGCGCCTCCACGGCGACGTTGTCGCTCATCGAGCACTCGGTTACGAGCAGCACCTTAGACGGCTGATTGTCCTTGACCCATTTGATCATGCCGGAGGTCGAGCCGGTGAAGTCGGCTTCTTCGATCACGTCTGAATCGCATTCCGGATGGGCGATGATCTTCACGCCGGGATCGGCCTCGCGATAGGCGCGCAGCTCCTCGCCAGAGAAGCGCTCATGCACCTCGCAATGGCCCTTCCAGGCGATGATATCGACATTGGTCTGGCTCGCCACCCATTTGGCGAGATATTCGTCGGGGATGAGGATGACGCGCTTGGCGCCCAGCGACTCGACGACCCGTACCGCATTGGACGAGGTGCAACAGATATCGCACTCGGCCTTAACCTCGGCCGAGGTGTTCACATAGGTGACCACCGGCACGCCGGGATAGGCCTCGCGCAGCGCGCGCACGTCGGCGCCGGTAATGGACGCCGCCAGCGAGCAGCCGGCGCGGAGATCCGGGATCAGCACCATCTTGTCGGGATTGAGCAGCTTCGAGGTTTCGGCCATGAAATGCACGCCGCCCTGCACGATCACCTCGGCGTCGGCCTTGGCCGCCTCGCGCGCGAGCTGGAGCGAGTCGCCAACCACGTCGGCGACGCAATGGAAGATCTCGGGTGTCATGTAGTTGTGCGCCAGCACCACGGCGTTGCGCGCGCGCTTCAGGTCGTTGATGGCCTTGATGTAAGGGGCGAAGCCCGGCCACTCGATGGGCGGGATGACACGAGACACCCGCTCGTAGAGATGCGCGGTCTCGCGCGCCACTTCGGGCGTGTAGGCAAGGTCCGGCAGGAGGGTAGGGGGCAGCGCTGCCTGCGCCTTGGCCCTGCCGAGAGAGATGCGTCCCTGAACGGTTGCCATTGCTTGTGTCTCCATAATGCTCATCGTGAGCATATATGGGTTGTTAAAACATCCGGCACAAGGCCGGCTAGGCAAGCCCTATTCTCACCAGGAGTATAGGCGATCGGAGCCATGCTTCAAAGAGGCTGCGACGCGATTGTGAAGCGGCTTAAGGTCCCTGCCAGAGCCGTCCAGCGGCCGGTTGTGGGGGGTGATTTCTTAGTGACCGGCGGCGCGATATGGGATTACCCTAAATCCAGGTGTGAGGGGTGGTTAGGATGCGTAGACCGTCACTGGTCACGGTTCTCAGCGCTGCGAGTGCTTGCGGGCTTGCCGTGCTGACGATCTGGTTCCTCGCCGGCAAATTGTCGGCGACCGATCACTTCGCCACCAGCATCGTCGTCGACATCCCCGACCATCCTGCCGCCGAAGAGTCCGGCGAGACCAAGACTGTTGTCGCCGTGCTGCCTGACGCTGCCGATCCGCCGGCGGCAAGCCAGACGGAAGCGCCGAGCGCCGCTCCCGAGCTTCCAACCAGTGAGCCTGAGTCGCAGGCGGGTCAGGCCGAACCGTCGAGCGCCGATCAGCCTCCGGCAGATGAGACGGGGGGGCCCGCCGAGTCTGCTCCAGTGACGGAAACCGCCGAGGAACCGGCGCCGCCCCAAAACGCCGCCATCGTCGACACCATCCGCCAGAAGCTCCAGGACGCGGAGCTGCGCAAGGGCGCCAATACGGACGACCTGGCCGCACTCGAGGCTTTCTATGCCGAGAGGACCGGGCCGTCGCTGTGGATGACGGACGAAGGCTTCTCGGCCAACGCGCAAGCCGCCATCGATGAGCTGGGCAAGGCCGACGAATGGGGACTTGCGAGCGATGCTTTCATCGTGCCGTCGGCGAATGCGTCGCCAAGCTCGGCGGACGCGCGGGCGATAGCCGAAATCGAGCTCGACCTCGCCATTCTGAAATATGCGCGCTTCGCCAAAGGCGGGCGGACCAACCCGAATGAGCTCAGCAAGATCATCGACCAGGAACTTAAGCTGCCCGATCCCAAGATCGTGTTGACGGAAATCGCGGCGGCGGATACGGCCGATGCCTATCTCAGGTCTCTGCACCCCAAGCACGAGCAATTTGAGCAGCTAAGGCAAGCCCTGCTCAAGGCCCGCGCGGAAGGCGCCCAGCCGGCCGACATCGAGCGTCTGCTGGTCAATATGGAGCGCTGGCGCTGGATGCCCGAGGATCTCGGCGCCCGCTATGTGCGGCTCAATGTCCCCGAATTCATGGCCTTTATCGTCAAGGACGGGAAGACAGTCCATGAGGACAAGATCGTGGTCGGCAAGCCAGTCTATGCCACCCCGGTGTTCACAGCCGACATGACCTCCATCGTGTTCAATCCGGAATGGACGGTGCCGCCCACCGTCATCAGGGAAGACTTGCTGCCGAAGCTGCGTTCGGGCGGCGGCTGGTTCAGCTCATCCGGCAACACCGCCGTCCTGACACAGCACAAGCTCAAGGTGAGATATAACGGCCGTCCAGTGGACCCGAACAAGATCGACTGGAAGAAGGTCAATATGGGCGCGATCAGCTTCGTCCAGCCGCCGGGGCCGACCAATGTGCTCGGCAAGGTGAAGTTCCTCTATCCCAACGAGCATGCCGTCTACATGCATGACACCATCAAGAAGGGCTTGATGGACAAGGCGGTACGCGTCGAGGGCCATCATTGCCCGCGCGTCGCCAATCCCGGCAAGTTCGCGGGCGTCCTGCTGGAAGAGGACCAGGGCATGACCGCGCAGCAGATCGACAAGCTGCTCGCCACCGGCCATGACAGCGCCGTCGAGCTCAAGACCCCGATCCCGGTGCACACCACCTATTTCACGGCCGTTGCCGACAGCGACGGCAAGGTCAAGACCTATGGCGACATCTACAAACTCGACGCCGTGGTCACCAAGGCGCTCGGCAAGGATGTCACGTCCGTCGCCGCCGCGACGCCCCCGACGAAAACGGCCACCGGCGCCGGCCAGAGCGTCGATCTGCCGACACGCAAGCCGGCCGCCGGTCAGGCCGCGCCGAGAAGCGGCGCGCTCGCCGATTCCACGCCCTGATTTCCTCTGCATGTCTGAGTTGTGCGGGCCCGCAAGGCGATTGTTGCATGCCGCGCAATAATCGTGGGCCGGGGAGCGTTCTTTTGCTAGGCTCATGAAGCTGGGCAGCAAAAGGACGCGAAAAGCGTGCAGTCGCAATTCACGGTCGGCATCAGCGTGTCTGGTAAGGGCGAGCGGCTCGTGGTCAAGGCGGAAGATGCGCTGATCGCGGCGCTGAAGGTGAAGGCCGAGCGGCCCGACGCCATCATCACCTATGTGCGCCGCCTGAACCGGCGCGGCGACGCGCGCCATCCCCCGCATCGGCTGAGCGAAGCCCGGAATTAACGTCAATCGTCGGTTCTTGACGTTGCCGCCGCGGTTGAACCCGCGCTTAAACGCATCAGCGCATAGATGGCGAGAGCGCCGAGCAGCAGAGCGCCGGCGATGGCCGGCGCGCGCCAGTCGCCGGTGCCAACTCTGACCACGATCAGCGTGAGGCAGACAGAAGCGCCAAGCGCCGGCACGATAAGCGGCACCTCGAACAATCCCTTTTTCTCGCCCTTGCGCTGCTTCAAGACGAACAGCGCCCCATTCACCACGGTGAACACAATAAGCAGGAGCAGCACCGTCGCCGCCGCGAGCTCAGCGATAGTGCCGAGAAGCGCGAGCGGCGCGAGGATGAGAAACAGCGCGGCGATGGCGACATGCGGCGTGCGCCTTCCGTCATGCACATTGCCGAGCAGCGAGGGCAACAGGCCTTGGCGAGCCATGCCGTAGATCAGGCGCGAGGCGGTGACGTAGTTGACGAGTGCGGTATTGGCCACGGCGAACAGCGTGATGACGGTGAACACGATGGGGGAAATGGCGGGCGCGGCGCGGTTCACCACCTCGGTGATGGGGCCCGGCGCCTCGGCCAGCTCCTGCCACGGCACCACCGAGACGGCGGTGACGGCGATGGCGATATAGAGGGCCGCGGCAAGCGCCATGGCGAGGATCAGCCCGAGCGGCACAGTGCGCTCGGGGTCGCGCGTCTCCTCGGCGACGTTGTACATGTCCTCGAAGCCGATAAAGGCGAAGAAGGCGAGCACCGCGCCCTGCATGATGAGGAGGATGGGGAGATCGGCGCCGACGCTTGCCGGCATCTCGAAATAATCGACCGAGCCCCAATAGGACATGCCGACCACGATGACGAGGAGCAGGCCGCCGGCCTCGACCAGGGTGCACAGCACGTTCACCCACATCGACTCGCGGATGCCGCGGAACACGATGCCGGTCAGGATCAGCAGGAAGCCGAGCGCGAGCCACTCGACGGGCAACGCATCGAGCCCGAACAGGCCGGCGATATTGGCGGCGAACACTCGCGACTGCGTGGCGATCGAGGTCAGCCCCGAGCACACCAGCGCGAGCCCCACGACGACGCTCAGCATCGGGAAGCCATAGGCGCGCTGCGTGACATAGGCGGCGCCGGCGGCGCGCGGATAGCGCGAGCCGAGCGAGGCGTAGGAGAGCGCGGTTAGCAGCGCCGCAACCAGCGCCACGAGAAAAGCGAGCCATATGGCGTTGCCGACTTCGCCAGCGACCTTGCCCATCAGCCCATAAATGCCGGCGCCGAGCATGCTGCCGAGACCGTAAAGCGCCATCTGCACCGGCCCGATCGAGCGGACCAGCTTCGGCTCCTTGCCGGCGGCAGCGTTCTTGTTTGCTGTCCGTTGTTCCCCCATCGGCGGGAAGCCTACCATGCCGGTCACGCGCGAGAAGCGCTTTGCGCCTTGCAATAGCCATTGTTTCCGCCTATGCCTCATCATCGACATTTGGCCGGACAACATGGCCGTTCCGCCTTCGCTGATTTGCCAGGCGCGCGTTCAGACCCTTCCAAACATCGACGAACCCGCTTCAGGCCACGCCGTTGGCTTGGCCTTGAGCGAAACCGCACTGACTTTCAGCGAAAGGACTACCCCAATGATTTTGGGCACTGTGAAATTCTACAACGAGCAAAAGGGCTTCGGTTTCATTCAGCCGGACGACGGCAGCAAGGACGTATTCGTCCACGCCACGGCGCTTGAGCGCGCCGGCATTCGTTCGCTGGCCGAGGGCCAGAAGGTATCGTTCGATACCGAGCTCGACAGCCGCAGCGGCAAGACTGCCGTTGCCAATATCCAAGCCGCGTAGTCCTTAACAGGACGACGCAGCCTTGAATGAGAGCCGCTCCCCTCGGGGAGCGGCTCGTTAGTTTTAGAGCCTGATAATTTGGTCCCGACTGTCGTCGGAGGTGGAGATCAGCCACACCGTGACGTTATCCGGTTCCTCGGCCTGATCGCTCTCGGCAACCTCGTCGCTTAATTCGCTCCACGCGGCAGCCTCGGCCGAGTTGGCTTTGCGCGCGAGAATTTCCGCGCGCCCGTTCCAGATGCGCAGCCCGCCGCTCTCGATCCTTTCGAGCCGGCGACGCATGACGGTGTGAATGTCGAGCCACGCCTGGGCGCAGACGACATCGATCGAGCGGAAGGCGAAAATCGCCCGCCCATCAATCTCGGCGACATAGGTGTGCATGACGATCTGTTGCGCCCCGGACGGCGTTACGCGCTCCGCTTGGCCGCGGCGGGCACCCCTCGCGGCAGGGGGTAATCGGCACTGTCATACAGCCGGCGGATCGCGCCGCCGTCGAATCGTTCCTCTTCGACCTCGAGATAGGTCCCCAACAGGTGCTGGGGCGGAAGCTCCTCGATGGCATAGCGGACGGCTTCCGCGGCGGCATCGAACCGCTTGTAGGTGACGCGCCTTGCGCTGGTCTTCCAGCTTCTGGCCGGGAAGAGGTCGGCTGCCGCCGTGTAATCGAATGTGGTCATGGACTTGGTGCTTTCAGGGGTCAAAAGATCGAAAAAATAGCGTCTCGATGAAACCTGTCGAAACTACATGATCTATATAGCATGCTGCACTGCAAAATACGAGGGATTGCCTCGAATTAATTTGCCGCCTCATGATTTCGAATTTGCCCGCAAGCGGTCAAATCTTGCTGCACGGCAGCGCTCAGCTTTTGAGCCGGTAGCCGGTCTTGAAGATCCACCACACGGCGCCGAGGCAGATTGCGAGAAACAGCAGCGTCATGGCGAGGCTGATGCCGACACTCACATCGGCATTCTCGAAGAAGCTCCAGCGGAAGCCGCTGACGAGATAGACCACCGGATTGAACAGCGACACGGTCTGCCAGAACGGCGGCAGCACGTTGATGGAATAGAAGGTGCCGCCGAGAAAGGTTAGCGGCGTGATGATCAGAAGGGGCACGAGCTGAAGCTGCTCGAAGCCGTCGGCCCATAGCCCGATGACGAAGCCGAGCAGGCTGAAGGTCACCGCGGTCAGCACGAGGAATCCCACCATCCACCAGGGATGGGCGATCTCGAGCGGCACGAACAGCCAGGCGGTGGCGAGGATCACCAGCCCGAGCAGGATGGATTTGGTGGCCGCGGCCCCGACATAGCCGACCACGATCTCGAAGGGCGAGATCGGCGCCGAGAGCAGCTCGTAGATGGTGCCGGTGAAGCGCGGGAAATATATGCCGAACGAGGCATTGGCGACACTCTGGGTCAGCAGCAGGAGCATCATCAGGCCAGGCACGATGAAGGCGCCGTAGGCGATGCCGTCGATCTCGGTGATGCGCGAGCCGATGGCCGCGCCGAACACCACGAAATAGAGCGAGGTGGCGATCACCGGCGACACGATGCTTTGCAGCGCGGTGCGTCCCCAGCGCGCCATCTCGAATTTGTAGATCGCCTTGATCGCCGGCAGGTTGATTTTCATTTACGGCTTTGCCTCACCAGGTCGACGAAGATGTCCTCGAGCGAGCTTTGCGTGGTATCGAGGTCCTTGAAGCGGATGCCGGCGCGCGAGAGATCGGTAAGAAGTCCGGTGATGCCGGTGCGGGAGCCTTGCGTGTCGTAGGTGTAGATCAGCTCGCAGCCGCCATTGGCGAGCGCGAGATGATGGGAGGCCAACTCCGCCGGCACGCTGTCGAGGCTCTGATGCAGCTGGAGCGTCAGCTGTTTCTTGCCGAGCTTGTGCATCAGCTCGACCTTGTCCTCGACCAGGATCAGCTCGCCTTTGTTGATGACGCCGATGCGGTCGGCCATGTCCTCGGCCTCGTGGATGTAATGGGTGGTGAGGATGATGGTCACGCCCGAGTCGCGCAGCGAACGCACCGCCTGCCACATGTCTTGGCGCAGCTCGACATCGACCCCGGCAGTCGGCTCGTCGAGAAACAGGATGCTCGGCTCATGCGACAAGGCCTTGGCGATCAGCACTCGGCGCTTCATGCCGCCCGACAAGGTCATGAGCTTGTCGTCCTTCTTGTCCCACAGGCTCAGATCCTTCAGCACCTTCTCGATATAGGCTGGGTCGTCCCATTTGCCCCACAGCCCACGACTGAAGGTCACCGTCGTCCACACCGTCTCGAACATGTCGGCGGTCAGCTCCTGCGGCACCAGCCCGATCATGGCGCGGGCGGCGCGGTAATCGGCGATGATGTCGTGACCGGCGACGCTCACCGAGCCGGAGCTCGGGGTCACGATGCCGCAGATGATGCTGATCAACGTGGTCTTGCCGGCGCCGTTCGGCCCGAGCAGGGCGAAGATCTCGCCCTTGCTTATGTCGAGATTGATGTTCTTGAGCGCCCGAAGGCCCGAAGCGTAGGACTTCGACAGGTTCTTGATGGAAATGACGGGCTGCATGTCTGGCGAGGGGATGAAAGGAGAGGGGCGTATAGCTGGGATTAGACCAAGGCGCCAGTGGGGCGGCTATGAGTCAGACTTTATTCCGCGCCGCTTTCCAGCTGGAAGAACTCGACCACGCTCGGCTGGATCACGTCTGCATGGAGGGTGAGCAGCACGAGCTTGGCGTCCAGGCTGCTGCCGGATCCGAGTGCGGTCTCTATGCGCCGCTCGACCTTGGCCGCCAGCTCTTCCTGGTTGGCGCCGGCAAAGGCGTCGGCGCCGATCATGCAATAGGCGATGAGCTCGGCCGCCTCGCGGTAGGATTGGGGCGCCGGCTCGCCCGTCTCCGCGTGTTCGGTGAGCAGATTGACCGTGGTGAGCTTGACCGCCTCCGGCACAAGCTTCGGGTGCAGGTCGACCGCGCGGAGCGCCTGGTCGAAAGCGCGCAACTCCGCGGAGCGGCCGAAAATACCGAAGAACCCAATCGAAAGACCGCGTTGTATCATAAAGGAATCCCGTTGTACCGGCGAAAGCCGGTATCCAGAATTTAGCATAGAGACGGTAGCTTCTGGTTTCCGGCTTGCGCCGGAAAGACGCCGCTTTATTTGGCGAGCGTCAGCCGCAAGATTTCGTCGTTCGATTCGTCAATCGCGTAGACCGCGCCGTCGGGCCCTTGCTTCACGTCGCGGACGCGCACGCCGAGAGGCAGGCGTTCCTCGGCCGTGACCTTCTCGCCGTCAAGGGTGAGCCGTACGAGCGCCTGGGAGGAGAGGCCGCCGATCAGGAGGTTGCCCTTCCAGGCGGGGATGGCGTCTCCCGTATAGAAGGTCATGCCCGAAGGCGAGATCACCGGGGTCCAATGATAGATGGCGTCGGCGAATTCCGGATGCGTGGGCGGATCGGGAATATCTATGCCGTTATAGTTCTTGCCCCAGCTCACCACCGGCCAGCCGTAATTCTTTCCCGCTTCCGGGATGTTCAACTCGTCGCCGCCGAGCGGGCCGAACTCGTTCTCCCATAATTTGCCGGTCTCGGGGTGGATGGCGGCGCCTTGCGCGTTGCGATGTCCGTAGGACCAGATCTCTGGCAGCGCGTCGGTTTGCGTGACGAAGGGATTGTCCTCGGGCACCGAGCCGTCGGAATTGATGCGAACCACCTTGCCGATATGGCTGCCGAGGTCTTGGGCGGGGTCGAACTTGAAACGATCGCCCAAGGTGATGAACAGCTTGCCGTCGGGGCTGAAGGCAAGACGCGACCCGTAATGAAGGTCTCCTTTGACCTTGGGGTGCTGCCGGAAAATGACTTGCACGTCGTCGAGGCCGGACTCGCCGAGCTTCCCGCGGCCCACGGCCGTTCCGTTGCCGCCTTCGCCGCGTTCCGAATAGGAGAAATAGATCAGCTGATTCTCATCGAATTTGGGATCGAGCACCACGTCCATGAGGCCGCCTTGGCCCCCGGCGTCGACTTTCGGCACGCCGGCAAGCGGCTCCGATTTCGAGCCGTCCTTGTTCACGATGCGAAGCCGTCCCCGCTTCTCGGTGACGAGCATGCGGCCGTCGGGCAGAAAGGCGAGGCCCCAGGGGCGGTCGAGATCGGCGGCTACCGTCTCGACCTTGATCTCGCCCGTCTCGGAATTGAGCACACGATCGTCCGCGAGGGTTGACCCGGGCATGAGAACTAACGCCGCTAGCGCTAGAAACAATGTGGTCCGTCGCGGAGAGAGATGGGCGTGTCCGGACATTCTGCTCTGGTCCATCGTGGTCTCCTCTCGACTTCGCGGCATGCCGTTTACAACGCAGATGGCGCCATCGAAGTTCGCCCATTCTCGATGAGGCAGGCGTGCTAATCAACCGCGTCCGGCCTTGACACGCAATCCCGGCGCGGGACGTTCCAGGACCACCTCGCGGCGGAAGCCGTAAAGCTTGGCGGGGCGGCCGCCGGTCTCCGTCGAGACGTTGCCCGTGGGCTCGACCAGGCCGCCTTTCTCCACGAGCCTGCGGAAATTCTGCTTGTGCAGCAGCGTGCCGGAGATCGCCTCCACCGTCTTCTGCAGGTCGTAGAGGGTGAACTCGGGCGGCAGCAGCTCGAACACCACGGGCCGGTATTTCAGCTTGCCGCGCAGGCGCCCCATGGCGGTCGCCAGGATGCGGCGATGGTCGAAGGCCATGGGCCGGCCAAGCTCTGGAAGGCCCGACCATTGATCCGCGGCGGTGCGTCCGTCGCGGCGCGCCTCCTCGACCAGCCCCGCTTCATAGAGCAGTTCGTAGCGCTCGAGCACCTTCTCCTCGTCCCACACCCCGCCAATGCCGAAGCCGATCTTCAGTCGCTCCGCGCGCCGCAAGGGTCTCGCCGGCTCGCCGGGGGCGGGCGTCTTCGCGGCCCATGCTTTCAGGCGCGGCTCGATTTCGTCGGTGAGAATCGCGGGCTTGCCGCGCCGCCAATCCTCCCAGGGGAGATAGGCGTACCAGGGCGACCAGTGCGAGCCCATCAGCTCCTCGGCGCTGCCGCGGGTCAGTGCGAGATAACCGACCGACAGCATATGCCCGCCGCCCGGCTCCTCGTGGCGTCCCCGGTCGCCGAAGGTGTAGAGCTGCTCGACATAGCCGAGCTCGATCCCGGTCTGCCGCTTAACCCATTCGCGCAAGCCGATCTCGAGCGTGCGGTGCGCGCGCGGGGCGAACGGCCCGAACGGCAGCGCGTCCCAGGTCCCGGCCTCTTCGGCGCCGGACCGCGCCACGAGGATGTAGGGCTGCTGCTCGCGCACCATGACGATGGCGGCGTTGAGTCCAAGCTCGATTTGCGGATGCTCGCGCGACGGCTCTTCGGCAGCTTTGTGGTGCCGGGCTTCCGCCATGACGGCTCAGGCGGCAGGCATTGCCGGCAGGGCGAACACGTCGGCTTCCTCGGCGAGACGCCCCCGGCCGATATGCTCGATCGCCGCGTTCATGCGCCCCCGCCGCTCAAGCGCCTCGTCGGCCAGCGCCACGAGACGGCGGTTAGGAAAGGCGGTGGGGGAGGCGCGGCGGAGAACGCGCGCCAGGCTATGCTCGTCGGCATCCGGGTTCAGCGCGCAAAGCGAGATGAAGGCGGCCGCCGTGGAGCGACTGATGCCGGCCCAGCAATGGATCAGGAGCGGCGCCTTGCGGTCCCATTCGAGCGTGAAGTCGATGAGGTCGCAGACATGGTCCTCGCATGGCAGGACGAGGCCGGCCTGCGGCTCGCAGATATCGTTCATGGAGAGCTTGAGGTGCCGGTCCGGCCCGACGCTCGGCGGTGTGTTGATGGAGGTCTCGCCGTTGATCAGCGTCACCAGGTGGCTGACCCGGGCGTCGGCGACCGTGACCTCGACCAGGCTGAGCGGCGCGACATAGATCGTGTCCGGGGCAATAGCCCGCTGCACTCTCGTTGCCTCTTCGGGGAGAATCAGCGTGTCCATATGCTTGACCTTAGGACTCACTATCTGGGCGCTCGCGCCTCATCTGGCAAGCTCGTCGAAACGTCTTAAAAATTTCGCCTCCACCTCTGCCGCAGGAAGGGGGCTTAAGTGCGACAGTCTGTTGACCAGAGCGGGGCTCAAGCCCCGCGGCTGGCCGAAAAAACGCCGCGCCTCGGCTCGCGAAAAGCCGGCAAGGCCGGTGGCCTCGTAGAAGGCCGCGATCTTGTCGGCGCGCTTGATCAGCTTGGCGGCCGGGGGGGAAAGCTCGGGCGGCAGGCCGAAACGGAGGTGGATGGCGGCCAGCAGCTTCGCCTCGAAGGCACGATAATCGAGCGACAGCGCCGCCTTGAACGGGCTGATCAGGTCGCCGATGACATATTCCGGCGCGTCGTGGATGAGCGCCGCGAGCCGCGCCTTTCGGTCGAGCGCGGGCTCGAGGTCGCCGACGATAACCTCCACCAGCAGGCTGTGCTCGGCCACGGAGAAGGCATGCTCGCCATCGGTCTGTCCGTTCCAGCGGGCGACGCGGGCGAGCCCGTGCGCGATGTCCGCGATCTCGATATCGAGCGGCGACGGATCGAGCAGGTCGAGACGGCGCCCGCTCAGCATGCGCTGCCAGGCGCGTGAGACCGCATTGGGCGCGAGAGACTGCATGATTGACTTAAGTCATGTAGCTGTATGGATTCATCGGCGTACGATGCACAGATAGGTTGCCAAGCGCGAAATGAAAACGTAAACGGGAAGCGCTCGGGACGTCATTCATTAGCCGATTCCTGCGCGTATAGGCCAACTCAGTCTCGAATTGGGAGATGCACATGGCGAAACTGCCCAGATATTCCCTCGCTCACAACGCCAAGACCAAGAAATGGGAGTTGAAGAGCGAGCCCTCAGGCAAGTTAGTCAAGAGGTTTACCACCAAGGCACGGGCCACCAAGGGTGGCGTCCTGGGAAGAGCCATCGGCGGCAGGGGCTCGGTGCGCATCAAGAAGCGCAACGGCAAGATCCAGGAAGAGCGCACTTTTCCGCGCAGCGCCGATCCGCGCGGCCGGGGCTAAGGCCGGGCACGACCCAATTTCGCGCAGGCGGCGTGACGCGGGCAACTGGTCAAATGATCGTTGACCATGCCGGTCGCCTGCATGAAGGCGTAGACGATAGTCGGCCCGCAGAATTTGAAGCCGCGTGATTTGAGCTCCTTGGAGACGGCGCGAGACAGCGCCGTCTCGGCGGGGATCGTGGCGATCGTCTTGTGACGGTTGACGATCGGGCTCCCGCCGGTGAAGTCCCAGAGATACGACGCGAAGCCCGATCCCTTCTCCTGCATGTCGATAAAGGCGCGCGCCGAGGCGATCGCTCCTTCGATCTTCATGCGGTTGCGCACGATGCCTGCGTCCTGCATCAGCGCAGCGATTTTCTTCGGCGTGTAACGCGCGATCTTCTCCGGGACGAAATTATCGAAGGCGCGGCGAAAGGCGTCCCGCTTGCGCAGGATAGTGATCCAGGAGAGTCCCGCCTGGAAGCCGTCGAGCACAAACTTCTGGTAAAGCGCGCGGTCGTTCCACTCCGGCACGCCCCATTCCTCGTCGTGATAGGCGACGTAGAGCGGATCGTTGCCCGGCCAAGGGCAGCGCTTAATGCCGGCTGACGTCGATGGGCGCTTTCTAACCATTATCCTCCTACCATCATCCGCCGCGCCGCCTGAGCCAAGGGCTTGACGGACCATTGGTTTGGCAGGACAACTATGCCGCCAGCTGTGTCTAGGACAACAGCCTATGGGCGACACCAAAGATACACCTCGAAAGAGAACTTTGGATCGCGCCGATTCGGCGCCTCCCGGAGGCGTGCTGCGTTGGTTCGGCGACCTGTTCTACCGCAGATCGTTGGAAATCATCGCGCTCACGACATTGTCGGCCGCGGGCACCCTCGCCATTATGATGTGGGGGACGATCGAGCGGCACGCTCATAGTTACATCGTTGACATCGCCATCGCCGAACTGGAACGCGACAACGGAAGATTCCACGGTCCCATCCAGAAGATTTTCGAAGGGGCGCGTCAATCGGAGGTTGGCACCTTAAGCGCGGGGGAATTTGTGCTGACGCCGACCAATCGGGCTTACACCGTCTACGTCTACTATCCGGAGGGTTATAAGGGAAAGTTATACTATAGCCTGGAGGGTGTATCGTCGCCCAAGAGTGTAACGATCCTTCTACCGAATGGAGATCGCGGTCCCATCAAGAAAACGGAATCGTCGATCGATCTTGCAAAATCCATCGAGCCTCGACGAGGAACTCTAAGCGACCAAGGCATTGACGGTGTCTTCGACAGCCAGACGGCCCTCGGTGACATTCGAGCATTCACTTTCCAACTTACTGGCGAGGATGCAGATACACCGCCAACCGGTGAGGCTGGCGCTTCAGATACGGAACACCGCCCGCTGATTTCTCGTGTTGAAGTCAGATATGTGTCGTTCGTCGCTCCAGCCATTCACATAGATAAATAGACCATGAGCCTTTTAGCGCGATGCAGCGTAGCGGCTATGATCGGTCTCGCGCTGGGCTTGTCTCAGGCTTCGGCCCAGGACGCATCCCCTGAACCAAAGCCGCCCCAGGTCATTGCGGACGGTCTCGTGTTGCATCAGGCGACCGTGGCCAAGGGACGTCTGGCAACCTATTTGCGGGTCGATCTCGAGAAATCCGATGTTCGGGTGCTTAGCGCTCTTCTGCCTCGCAAGGACGACAAAGCTCAAGCCGCGCCTGAACGCGCCGCCCGCGGTTACTTTCTCAACGACTATCGGACTTTGCATAATGCCGAGGCGGTGCTGTCCGGCGGATACATAGCTTCGTTCTCGCCGCCGACACCATTGGGACTGATCAAATCGGATTGGACGGTCGTGACTCCCCCTCATGAAAGTTGGTTGACGGACGGCTATTTTTGTTCGGAACCGGGCCGCGCCCAGATCCAGAGATGGATCGATCTCGCCGCGTTTCGAGATTGCCTGCAGGCCGGACCCATTCTCTTGCTCCAAGGTGAGCCGCCTAAGGATCAAGGCAGGTCGAAACGCGCGGGTTCATCCAAGAAACTGGAGAGCTCGGTACAGGAACAGGCCTTCATCTGCACGGTTACGCCCAATGAGCTCATTTTGGGCGTTACGGATAAGATTAACCTGCCCGCTTTGGTCGACTTTTTGAGAAGCGAGGAGATGGGCTGCACCGATGCGATCCGGTTGACGGGTGCGGAAACCGCAGGCCTTGTGCTGAGCGATCGGAGCTTCGGGTCCGACGAATATCTGTTTCCGAGCGTGATCGCTGTCGTGCCGCGCGCGCCTTAGCGACTGCATCCAGAAAGCATCCGACGCCTAGAACTGCGCCCAGTCTGCCCGTCCGAGCGTCAGGGCGACCCTCGCCGCTTGGATGAGCGTCCCGCGGGCCAGAGCCTCCTCGGCGCGGTCGAGCCGGATGAGGGCGAGACCCGAAGTGCCGTGCACCGAGCCGAGCGTGCCGATGGCCACGCCCCCCGCCTCGACGCTGGTGCCGGGAGCGGGGAGAGGCGCGTTGCCCTCGACCGGAACGATGCGCTTCCGCGCCGTGCCGCGATGCTCCATGCGCGACACCACCTCCTGGCCGATAAAGCAGCCTTTGGCGAAATCGACACCATGCAGCTGATCGAACAGGGCCTCATGGGGAAAAGCCTCACCGAAGGCATAATCCCGCCCGCCCTCGGGTACGCCGAGGCTGATACGGAGCGCGTGATAATCCTGTTCGGTCGCCGGCATGCAGCCAAGGGCCGATAGGTCCGCGCCCGCGGGAAGCAGAACGCGGAAACCCAACTTGGGTAGGCGCGGGTCGGCGTAGGCGATGGCACCCGCCGGAAGGTGCGGGCGCTCGCCCCACGCGGCCGCCACCTGCAAGGACGGCTCCTCGCCGATCTCAACCGCGGCCCTGAGACGATAGAAGCCGAGCCGTTGTTGCAGCGCGTTCGCCGTCTCTCTGGAGATATCGAGTAAAAAGATGCCATTCGCCGCCACGACAAAAAAGTCGAACAGAATCTTACCCTGCGGGTTGAGCAGGCCGGCATGGACCGCGCCGCCATCCTGCAGCGCGTTGATATCGCTAGTGATCAGCCCTTGCAGGAATTTGCGCGCGTCTTCCCCCGCGACGCGAAGCACGCAGCGGTCGGAAAGCAGCGCCGCATGGCATTGGCCCATGTCCCGCCCTTCTGCTACCAAGTCGTCCGACATTTATGGGAGCGGGCCGACGCCCGCAAGGGAAGCTAGCTAGCCCGTGGCCGAAACATTCGACCTCGTGTTCAAGGGCGCCACCGTCGTCAAC
Organism: Methyloceanibacter sp.; assembly: GCA_040901485.1. Lineage (GTDB taxonomy): Bacteria > Pseudomonadota > Alphaproteobacteria > Rhizobiales > Methyloligellaceae > Methyloceanibacter. Next base: position 31,995 of record JBBDYM010000039.1, on the reverse strand, counting down.
CAGGACGGCGAGGGTGTGGCCGATATCGGCGTGAGGGACGGCCGCATCGCCGCCATCGGCGCGATCAAGAAAAAGCAGGCGGGCGAGGCCGTCGACGTCTCCGGGCTGCACATCCTACCCGGGGTGATCGATACCCATGTGCATTTCCGCGAGCCGGGCCTGGAGCATAAGGAGGACCTGGAGACGGGCAGCCGATCGGCGGTGCTTGGCGGGGTCACCGCCGTGTTCGAGATGCCCAACACGCGGCCCATGACCACCAGCGCCGAGGCCCTGGCCGACAAGGTGTCACGCGCCACCGGGCGCATGTTTTGCGACTTCGCCTTCTTTGTCGGCGCCACGCGCGACAATGTGGATCAGCTTGCGGAGCTCGAGCTTCTCCCCGGCGCGGCTGGGGTCAAAGTGTTCATGGGCTCGTCAACCGGCGATCTGCTGGTTGACGACGAGAAGACTCTGGCGCGCGTCCTCGCCGCCATCAGTCGGCGCGCCGCCTTCCATGCCGAGGACGAGGCGCGGCTCAAAGCGCGCATCTCGCTCCAGCGCGAAGGCGATCCGTCGAGCCACAGCGAATGGCGCGATGCGCAAGTCGCGTTGATGGCGACGGAGCGCCTGTTGCGGCTGGCTTCGGCGGCAGGCAAGCGCGTGCATGTGCTGCATGTCTCGACCGCCGAGGAGATGGAACTGCTCGCGCGCCACAAAGACATCGCCTCCGTAGAGGTCACGCCGCAGCATCTGACCCTTGCCGCGCCGGAAGCCTACAAGGCGCTCGGCACGCTGGCGCAGATGAACCCGCCGCTCAGGGACCGCGCCCATCAGGAGCGTTTGTGGTGGGGGCTCAGCCAAGGCGTGGTCGATGTGCTTGGCTCGGACCATGCGCCGCATACGCTGGAAGAGAAGGCCAAGAGCTACCCGGCGACGCCCTCGGGCATGCCGGGCGTGCAGACGCTGGTGCCGGTGATGCTCGACCACGTCAATGAAGGGCGCTTGAGCCTGGCGCGCTTCGTCGATCTGACCAGCGCGGGCCCGCAGCGCATTTTCGGCATCGCCGGCAAGGGACGCATCGCCGTCGGCTACGACGCCGATCTCACCATCGTCGATCTCAAGGCCAAGCGCGTCATCGGCAATGACTGGATCGGCGGCAAATGCAGCTGGACGCCCTTCGCAGGGCGCAAAGTGAAGGGCTTCCCCCTCGGCACCGTCGTGTGTGGCCGCCGCGCCATGTGGGAGGGCGAGCTCGGCCAGCCCGGCGGCCGGCCAATCCGCTTCGGCGAGGCCCTGCCGATTATCAAACGTTCACCTTGAAATCGAAGACGTGCTGGTTCAAAGTGCCTGGAGCGGGTGAGGCAGTGTAGAGGGACGCGTACGGTCGGAGTATCTGACCATGAAGTCCCTGTTGCTTTTGAGTCTCATTGGCGCCGCCAGTTACGCGGTCCTGCTTCTCTCCAACCCTCACCTGCCTGCTCCCAATGCAAACGCCGTCGCGGCGCATACGCAGGACAGTCGCCCAGCTGTAATTCACCCAAGCTCGTGGGCATCCGACCTCCGTTCTCTAAGGCCGCAGGTCGCCTCGGATGACAGGCCTCCCACGCGTTGGTATGAGCGAAAGCCCCGCCGGATACTCCCAACCATTGACGATGATGCCGTAGCGGAATCGCAGCCTGAAGCCGAGACCTTAGCGGCTCCGCCAAAGCCGAAGGCGGTCAAAGCCGCTTCGCGGAAAGCCAAGTGGCGCGCCGGGTCCGCTCAGGCCGAAATATCCGACAGAGTGGTCAGGAAGTCTGAACTTAAGCGTCCGCGATGGACCCGACGCGCCGAACGGCGGACGCGCAAGGCCTTCAGCCCTAACCGAGCCTTCCTTCTCGGAAGATAAGGGGAGAGGTTAGCTACTTCAAAAAATAATGCCAGACGCCGGAGGGCGAGATGCCAAGCCGGTAGGAGCTGTATTTGCCTTCCTTTTTCATCGCCACGGCCTCGGAAGCCGGGACGATGCGGTACAGCTCGACCTCCTGCGGCGGGGTGAGCTTGGCGAGATCGGTCTCGGCGAAATAGGGCCAGACGAACATCTCGTCATGTCCGGTTCCCGATTTGACGTAGCCGGAGGCCAGCACGTTGAGCATGGCGGCCAGCACGTCGCGCCCGGTGCCGTCGGCCGATTCCTTCTTCCAGAAACCGATCGAATCGTCGACATGGCTCGCCGCGACCATCGGCTTGAGCTCGTTCGATTCGAGCACTGGGCGCATCTTCTCGATCTCGCCGCTCTGCGCCGCGACGACGATCTGCTCGACCATGCGCTGGACCGGCTCGGGCAGGGCGTCGAAATCGTAGAGAATTTGGGGCGCCTCCCCGCCGCCGGTTCCGTGCCCGTTCTCGGCATAGACAAGGGCGGCAGCGCCCGCTACCAATGCGGCGAGGGCCAGCATGATGAGGCTATTGCGGCGTTTCATGCATTACTCCATGCGTGCGCAATCAATTTCGCAGATCGGCGAACGGGCGCAAGCCCGGGCGTTGCCGGTGTCGAGCGGCGCTCCTTCTAGACTCCCCGTGAGCGGATAGGCCTGACCCTTGCAGTCAGGAGCGCAAATCGTGCTGACAACCGTGCAGCTCGTGCTGGCCGGCATCGGCATCGGCATTTTGATGGCGGCGCCAATCGGCCCGGTGAATATCCTGGTCATCCAGCGCTCCGTGTCGCGCGGCTTTTGGGGCGGGCTTGCTGCCGGCATCGGCGCGGTGATCGGCGACGGCCTGCTCGCGGCCATCGCCGCCTTCAGCGTAACGGCGATCTCCGACGTGATGTTCGCTTATGCCGGATGGATCCAGTTCATCGGCGGCATGCTCCTGATCGGCTTCGGCCTCGCGCTGCTGTTTGCCAGTCCTACGCTGACTACCCCGCTCGATAAGAAATCGGATCTGTGGGAGCATACCGGCATCATCCCGCAGACCTTCTTTCTCACCGTCACCAATCCCGGTGCCGTGCTCGGCATGGCGGCGATGATCGGCGGCTTCAGCGCGCTGATCGGGGGCATCAGTCATCTCGAGGCGTTGCTGCTGGTGGCGGCGGTGATGGGGGGGAGCCTGTTGTGGTGGCTCGGCCTGTCGGAGCTGATCGCCACCATCCGCCATAAGCTCACCGAGGGTCGCTTGAAGCTCATCAACCGGATCGCCGGGTCGGTGCTGTTCGCGTTTGGAGCGATCCTGCTGGTGCAGGGGCTCATCGAGCATTTCCGCTAGGTGTTCGGATTATCTACTGCGGTGTGCGCTTTAGCGTGAACTCGCCGTGGTGGATGCGGCGGGAAAGCCCGCTGGTCATCTTGGCCACGGCATCTTCGCCATAGACATCGATGAGATCGGCGAGTGCCGCGAACAAAGCGGCGTTGGCGAGCATTTCCGGCTCGATGCCGTCATGCAGCGCTTCTTCCCAGGCATCCAAAATATAGCGGAGCGCCGCCCTTTTTTGCGCGTCGTTCTCGGAAGGCCGCGATGTTTGACTTGCTGACCGCAATTTGGAGGTCTCCCTGTTTACGCCCGCGGGAAGTTGTTTTTGGAGTGTCACAATTACACCCCTCTTCCGCGCGCCGGGGGACGGAGTGAACTAAAGGTTAATTGGGAGGCTCTGGCTCGGCCGGCCTCCGGCTGGCGCCCGCGGCCTGGGCTTGCGCACCCGTGGCACCGGCGTCCGCGCCGTCCTGGTTGGCCTCAGGTGTTGCGTCTGGCTTGGCCTCGGCTTTGGGCGGCGGTCCGCTGGCAAAGACCGAGGTCTGCGCCAGCGAGGCGGCGATGGTCGCCCCTTCGGTGCTGAAACGGGTGGAAGCCAGCGTGGCCGATTCCGTACAGGCGCGATAGGTGCGGCGATAGCCCCGATAGCCGTCATTGAAGCTGTTCACCAGCTTGGCGCGGCGCGCGGCGGTGGTCCCTTCGTTCTTGAGAACCTCCTTCATCTGGTCGCGCCACAGCTGTCCCTCCTCGGCGCCGCACAGCTCGCGCAGATAGTGGATGGCGCCCAGGATCTCGGCGAGCCGCATCAGCTTGCTATCATAGGGACGGTCGTCCGGCGGGGGTGGGAGACTGCTCTCGCGCGGCACGATGGGCGGCAGGTCGTCGCCGGGCGGTTTTGGCTTGGCCGCCCGGGGCTTCGGAGCCTGCCGGCGTTCATCCGGTTGGAACCATCTGAAGAACTGAGCCTCGGCACTCGGCGCAAAGCTCGCGGTGCCCAGGCCAAGCCACAAGGCCCCGAGAGCAAGGATCAGAAGCTGCTTGGCGAGCCGTTCCATGAGGGCCTGAGTAGCCCCAATTCTTGTTCAAATCTAGCCGCCGGGCGGCCGCGGCGTGCGCCTCAGCGCCGGCCGAACTGGGCGTAGATCACGTTGCCGGCGGCCAGGTGCTCGCTCCGGCTGGGAGGTGTCTCGCCCCTCGCGATGGCATTGGCCTCATCGCCTAGGATGCGAAGGCATGCCGCCGCATTCTCGCATGCCTGATTCAAACCCTGTTTGCTGCCGCCGAGCTTGGCGACCACTTCCTCCACGACAGCGATGGCCTCGCCGTGCAGATGCACAACCGCCTCGTCGAAACGCGCACGAACCGGCGTGGGTGCTTGGCGAGAGGAAAGATCGGCGAGGTCGTCCTCGTTTAGCTCGGAGACATGCTCCTCGTAGGTCATGGGGCTCCAAGCGAGGAATTCATTGGCGAACTCCTCGAGCTGCACGGAGACCGCATCGAGCAGCTTCACCAGCTCGTGGAAGTGGTTGAGATAGTCGCTGGCGGTCAGCGTCGATTCGTTTATGTCGGTGCGATGGGCACGATAATGGTCGGCCATGGCATCACGGAAGGCCGACACCACTTCCTCCCGGCTCAGGATCTCGGGCATTGCCGGGTGAGGCATGAATTGCTCGTCGCCGTGCATGCGTAGAGCTTCGCCCGACTATGGTTACCAAAACGTTTATTAATCGGCGGTGACACGCAAAATGGCGAGGCCGTCATGACCCTTGGCCCCGACGGTCTGGATGGCGGTGCCGCTGACGCGCCTGTCGGCGGCGGCAAGATCGAAGAAGCGACGCAGGCCCTGAATATGCGGGCTGTCGCTCTCGGCATCGATCACACGGCCTTCGCGCACGACATTGTCGACGACGATGAGGCTTCCGTGCCGCGCCAACTCGACCGCCCATTGGTAGTAATCGGGTGTGCTCGGCTTGTCGGCGTCGATGAAGATCAGGTCGAAGGGGCCGGCATCTTCCGCGATCAGCTCGGGCAGGATGTCCTGTGCGCGGCCGACACGCACCTCGACCTTCCCGGCCAGACCGGCGCGGGCGATATTTGCACGCGCCAGTTCGGCATAGGCAGGATCGGCTTCCAAGGTGAGAAGAAGTCCATCGGCGAGGAGCCCGCGTGCAAGCCATATGGCGCTGTAGCCGCCGAGCGTACCGATCTCCAAAATGCACCGCGCCCCGATCGCCTGCGCCAGCAGCATGAGGAGCTTGCCTTGATTGGGCGAGACATTGATCGGCGGCAGCCCCGCTTTGGCGCTTTCTGTCAGCGCCGCGGCCAGCGCCGGGTCGTCCTCGACGAGACGATCGGTGAGGTACTCATCGACCGCGATCCATTGATTGTCCGTCACGAGAGGCTTCATGCGAGCAGCTTGCCGGGATTGAGAATGTTGTTGGGATCGAATGCCGTCTTGATCTTGCGCATCAGCTCGAGTTCCACGTCCTGCTTGGCGTGAGGCAGGAGGTCGCGCTTCATCCGCCCGATGCCATGCTCGGCGCTGATCGAGCCTTCGAGGTCGAGCACGATCTCGTGCACGGCGGCGTTCAGCGCTTCCCAATTGGCGAGGAACACGGTGCGGTCCATGGCGAGCGGCTGGCTCACATTATAGTGAATGTTGCCGTCGCCGAGATGGCCGAAGGGGACAGGCCGTGCGCCCGGGATCATCAGCTCAACCAGCTGATTGGCGCGGACGATAAACTCCGGCACGCGCGCCACCGGCACGGCGATGTCATGCTTGATGCTGCCGCCTTCGTGCTTCTGCACCTCGCTCATCAGCTCGCGAAGGCGCCACAGCTCTTGCGCTTGAGTCGAGGACGTTGCGATGACCACGTCGTCGGTCTCGCTTGCTTGCAAGCAAGCTTGCAGCAGGGTCTCGGCGAGGGCGCTGAGTCCCTCTCCCTCGCGGGGGCTTGAGAACTCGAACAGTACATACCAGGGATGAGGCGAGGCGAACGGATCGCGCGTGCCGCTGCCGTGCTTCAGCACGAACTCGACGCCTGCGCGGGACATGATCTCGATCGTGGTGAGCATGGGCCCGGCCCCTTCATAGAGGCGGGCGAAGAAAGCCGTCGCGTCTTCAAGCTTGCTCAAGCCGGCGATGCCGGTCACGCGTTCCACCGGCTTCGGGTAAAGCCGCAACACCGCCGCGGTGATGATGCCGAGCGTGCCTTCCGAGCCGATGAACAGATCCTTGAGGTCGTAGCCCGAATTGTCCTTGCGCAGAGATTTGAGCGCGCTCCATACGCGGCCGTCGGCGAGCACGACCTCGAGACCAAGGGTGAGATCGCGGGCGCTGCCATAGGCGAGCACGGCCATGCCGCCGGCATTGGTGGCGAGCACGCCGCCGATCTGACAGCTTCCCTCCGAGGCGAGGCTCAAGGGGAAAAGCCGGCCGACGCTTGCCGCCGCCTCTTGCGCCTGCGCCAGCACCAGCCCCGCTTCCACCGTCATGGTGTTGGAGGCAAGGTCGAGGTCGAGCACTTGATCCAGGCGTCCGAGCGCCACCACCACCTCGTGCCCGGTCTCGAACGGAATCTGCCCGCCGACCAGCCCGGTATTGCCGCCTTGCGGCACGATCGCCGTGCGCGTCTCGTTGGCGCATTTGAGGATGGCGGCGATCTCCTCGGTGCTTCCGGGCTTCAGCACCAGCGCCGCCTTGCCGCAATAGCGGTCGCGCCATTCGGTGAGATAAGGGGCCATGGCCTCTTCGTCGCGAATGGCGTGATCCTCGCCGACGATGCGGACCAGCGCGGCGATGGTGTCCGCGCTTGGCGGCTTATGGGTGGGGTTGCGCGTCATGGCTGTCGCTGCGAGGCGTCGGCGCCGGCGCTGGCGCCCGCTGGAGAGGAAAGTCTCTGCCCCAAGATATCCTCGATCGCCTCGCGCGGCAGCGCCCCTTGCCGCAACAGAGTTGGCGCGGGTCCCGCAAGGCTGACGATGGTCGATTCGCGGCCGAGCGGAGAGGGGCCTCCGTCGAGGATCATGGCCGGACGGTCTCCGAGCTCGGCCTCGACCTGGGCGGCCGTCTTGGGGCTGGGCTGTCCCGAACGGTTGGCGCTCGGGGCCACGATGGGTAACCCGGAGGCGGCAAGCAGTGCCTGCGCCACTCTATGGTCGGGTGCCCTGACTGCGATGGTGTCGAGACCTGCGTTTACCGGTTCGGCGATGGTGCAGTCTTGGCGCTTCGGCAACACGAGCGTCAAGGGCCCCGGCCAGAAGGCTTGCGCCAACTTCAGCGCCGTCGCATTGACGTCCGCAAAATCCTCGGCCTTGGCGAGATCGGGCACGAGCACGACCAGCGGTTTGGAACTGGAGCGTCCCTTGGCGGCGAAGACCTTGGCCACGGCGCGTGCATCCAGCGCGTTGGCGCCGAGCCCATAAACCGTCTCGGTGGGAAAGGCGACGATATCGCCCCGCACAAGCGCCTCGGCGGCTTGTTTTATGGCCTCTGGCGTGGCGGGGACGAGGGACATAGCGCCATTTCGCGTGTTACCAGGTGGCGGTCAAGCTACACTCGTCCCATGACCACGCTGCTCCTCACCCATCCCGCCTGCCTGCTGCATGACACGGGCTACGGCCATCCCGAAAATGCCGACCGCCTGCGCGCGGTCAACGATGCGCTTGCGGCCCCGTCCTTCAACTCCCTGAAGCGCGAGGAGGCGCCGCTCGCCGATCTCGCCGATATCGAGCGCCTGCACCCCAAGGCCTATGTGGAGATGGTCCGCGCCTCGATCCCCAAGCGCGACCATAAATGGCTCGATGCCGACACCGTGGTCTCGCCGGGAAGCTGGGACGCGGCGTTGCGCGCGACCGGCGCCGCCATCCATGCCGTGGATCAGATTATCGCGGGAAAGGCCGATAACGCCTTCTGCGCCGTGCGCCCGCCCGGCCATCACGCTGAGCCATCGCGCGCCATGGGCTTCTGCCTGTTCAACACCGTGGCCATCGCGGCGCTGCATGCCCGCGCCAAGCATGGCGCCGAGCGCGTGGCGGTGGTCGATTTCGACGTGCATCACGGCAACGGCACGCAAGCCGCCTTCTGGTCCGACAAGGATTTGTTCTACGGCTCGACCCATCAGATGCCGCTCTTCCCCGGCACGGGCGCGCTCGGCGAGACGGGGGAAGGCAATATCTTCAACGCGCCGCTCAATCCCGGCGATGACGGCGAAAAATTCCGCGAAGCGTTCAACACGCGCATCCTTCCCGCGCTCGACGACTTCGCGCCGGATTTCATTCTGGTGTCGGCCGGGTTCGACGCTCATCTCAAGGACCCGCTGGCGCAGCTCAGGCTGGTCGAGACCGATTTCGCCTGGGTCACCGAAAAGCTTCTGGAGGCTGCCGCCGAGCATTCCGGCGGCAGGCTCGTTTCGAGCCTTGAAGGCGGCTACGATCTCGACGCGCTGGCATCGTCGACCGCCACGCATGTCGAGACCTTGATGGGCGCGGTCTCTTGAGACGCGGTCTCTTGATCAGGAACAGGGGAAAAGGCTAAGCCAAGCCATGGCCAATCCGACCGACCATGCCGACATCAAGACCATGAGCTTCGAGCAGGCGTTGAAGGAGCTCGAAACCATCGTCGATCGGCTTGAGAAGGGCGACGTCGAGCTCGAAGCCTCGATCCTCATCTATGAGCGTGGCGAGGCTTTGAAGACCCATTGCGACGGGCTGTTGCGCCGGGCCGAAGCGCGGGTAGAGAAAATCTCGCTCAATCAGAGCGGCCAGCCGACCGGCACCGAACCCCTCGACGTCGAGGAATAGGTCCGTTGCTTGGGAGGGGGCTGCGACACGTTTTGGCCCGACTCCCAGGCTAGTTGCAACAAGGGCCCCTGGTCGATAAAGGTGCCTTAAAGCGGCGACCCTTCGCATCTTCCTTGACGCCGCCAGGTGGGGCCATGAGCGCTGATAGTCCGACGAAGCTGCTCGATCGCATCCATACGCCTGCGGATTTACGCGCCCTGCAAGACCATGAGCTGAAGCAGCTCGCCGATGAGTTGCGGCAGGAGACCATCTCCGCCGTGTCGGTCACTGGCGGCCATCTCGGCGCCGGCCTCGGCGTGATCGAGCTGACGATCGCGCTGCATCATGTCTTCGACACCCCGGCGGATCGGCTGATTTGGGACGTGGGCCATCAGTCCTATCCCCATAAGATCCTGACCGGGCGCCGCGACCGCATCCGCACCTTGCGCCAGGGCGGCGGCTTGTCCGGCTTCTGCAAGCGGGCGGAGAGCGAGTACGACACGTTCGGCGCGGGCCATTCCTCGACCTCGATCTCGGCGGGCCTTGGCTTGGCGGTGGCGCGCGACCTCGCCGGCAAGGAGCACAACGTCGTGGCGGTGATCGGGGACGGCGCCATGAGCGCCGGGATGGCCTACGAGGCCATGAACAATGCCGGCGCGATGGACTCCCGGCTGATCGTGATCCTCAACGACAACGACATGTCGATCGCGCCGCCGGTGGGCGCCATGAGCGCCTATCTCGCCAAGCTCATCTCCGGCGGGACGTATCGGCAGTTCCGCCGTTGGATGAAGCAACTCGCGCATGCGCTGCTGCCCAAGACCTGGCAGAAGCGGGCGGCACGCGCCGAGGAATTCACCCGCGGCTTCTGGACCGGCGGCACCCTGTTCGAGGAGCTCGGCTTCTATTATGTCGGCCCCATCGACGGCCACAATCTCGATCATTTGCTGCCCGTGCTGCGCAATGTGCGCCGCATGAGGAACGGCCCGGTCCTGGTCCATGTCGTGACCCAGAAGGGCAAGGGCTATGGGCCGGCCGAAATCTCAGCAGACAAGTTCCACGGCGTCGGCCGCTTCAACGTGGTCACCGGCGCGCAGGAAGCCTCCGCGCCGGGCGGGCCTCCGAGCTTCACCAAGGTGTTCGCCGACGCCCTGATCGAAGAGGCGCGTGCCGACGAGAAGATCGTGGCCATCACCGCGGCGATGCCGTCTGGCACCGGGCTCGACCGTTTCGCGCAAGTCTTTCCGGAGCGGTGCTTCGATGTCGGCATCGCCGAGCAGCACGCCGTGACCTTCGCCGGCGGGCTAGCGGCGGAAGGCTATAGACCGTTCGCCGCGATCTACTCGACCTTCCTCCAGCGGGCCTACGACCAGGTGGTGCACGACATCGCCGTGCAGGGCCTGCCGGTCCGTTTCGCCATCGACCGGGCCGGGCTGGTCGGCGCCGACGGCCCGACCCATGCCGGCTCATACGATGTGGCCTATCTCTCCTGCCTGCCGGGCATGGTGGTCATGGCCGCCGCCGACGAGGCCGAGCTTGTGCGTATGGTCGCCACCGCCGCTTCGATAGATGACCGCCCATCGGCGTTGCGCTATCCGCGCGGGGATGGGACCGGCATCGCACTGCCCAAGCGCGGCACGCCATTGGCGATCGGCAAGGGACGCATCTTGCGCGAGGGGTCGGCCGTGGCGCTGCTCTCCTTCGGCGCGAGGCTAGGCGAGTGCCTGAAGGCTAGCGACGAGCTTGCCGGCTACGGCTTGCCGGCGACCGTGGCCGACGCCCGCTTTGCCAAGCCGCTCGATATCGACCTCCTGCGCCAGCTCGCGCGCCATCACGAGGTGCTCATTACCGTCGAGGAGGGATCGAGCGGCGGATTCGGCGCGCAGGTGCTCGAGGTTCTGGCGCGCGAGGGACTTCTCGACCGAGGCCTCAAGATCCGCACACTGACCTTGCCCGACCGCTTCATCGAGCAGAACAAGCCGGCTACCATGTACGCGGAAGCTGGGCTCGATGCGCAGGGCATCGTCGCCGCGGTATTCGCCGCGCTCGGCAAGGATATCGGCGGCGCCGAAGTGGTGCGCCTCGCTTGAGCCGAGGCTCCGCCTAGCGGCCGTTCAGCGGCAATCTCGCGTCGGGAGACGTCTCGGCCTCCGAGAAGAAGCCATTAAACGCTGGGTCGATCTCGTAATAATTGCAGGTCAGCTCGTCCCCCACGGCAATGTCGACCAGCGCATAACCCTTATCGAAGATGCGGAAGTCGGTGTTGGGGGTAAGGCTGTGATTCATGAACCTGCCATTGTCGCTGTCGAGGACCACGACGCCCGGCATGTCGAGGTGCGGATAGCTGTAACGCGCGATGAAGTCCCGCATGTGAGGCGGATAGTCCCCGATCTCGCTTTCCTGGATGAACAGGTCGAATTTCGGGTTCAGGCTCCAGATCAGGCTCCCTTTCGCCACCGCTTCGCCGGCATACACCCCGATTCCCTCTATGGGACTCTGCGCCACATAGGAGCTGATGAGCAGCATTATGGCCCTTCCGTTCCGCCCGCCGCGAGCGCCAGCACGCGCTTGCGTCTTGGCCGTCGCGGCGCCCGCGCGCGTTGCAACGCCTCGATGCGGCGGCGCAGATATGGCGAGAAATATCCGGCGTAGCGCTTCCACAGGACCGGATTTCGCCAGTCATCACCGGTCACCCGCCCACGGCATGACGGCGTTCCGCATGCGCAATCGAACTCGTCATAGGGCGAGCCGTCGCACATGGCGTAGTCGATGGTCACTTCCTGACCGGGGAGGATGCGCTGTAGCGCGACGATGGCGATCTGCCCGTCGAGCCCGGCATTCGGCTCGCAACTGTGGTTGATGAAATCGGGCGGCTCGGCGGGTGTGCAGGAGGCGAGATAAAGTCCCTCCTCCACCTGCACCGTATGGCGCCTGAACTCTTCCGGCAGAGCCTCGAATTCTTCGAAACCGACGATATTGCCGCTCCACACGGCGATGAGCTCACCCGGCTCGATCACATTGCGAGCGATGACGGATTTCCCGCCAGCCACGTCACGATTTCGGACTTCGCATTTATCGGTAAGGTAAGCCGTCGACTCTTGGCTCACGAGACCTCCGCGATGGCGCGCCGAGCGGGGCGCTTCGCAGTGTATGTTGCGATGGCGGCGCCGACCGCTCCCGGCCTTCGACCGCGCGCGGGAAACCCCCGACGCGACGCGGAGCATATGAGAAGCTCTGATGCCCAGCTACAAAAAAAAGCGGCTCGATCATTTCTTGGTGGAGTGTGGCTTGGCGGCCACGCGTGCTCAAGCCGCCGACATGGTGCGGCGCGGCTGCGTGAATATTGGCGGCAAGGTGGCAACGAAGCCGGGGGCGCTGGTCGCGCCCGACGCGGTCGTCTCGGTCAGCGTCGGCGCCGCGCCCTATGTCTCCCGCGGCGGGCTGAAGCTCGCGGCGGCGCTCGACGCCTTCGGCCTCGACCCTCGGGGGAGGGTGGCGCTCGACCTCGGCGCCTCGACCGGCGGCTTCAGCGATGTCCTGCTCGCCCGCGGCGCGGCCAAAATCTATGCGGTTGACGTCGGCCACGGCCAGCTTCACCCGAGCCTGCGCGCCGACCCCCGCGTGGTGTCGCTCGAAGGCACCGACGCGAGGCGCCTCGACACGACCCTGGTCAGGGAGCCGGTCGAGGCCATCGTCGCCGATGTGAGCTTCATTAGCCTGACCTTGGTCCTGCCTCCCGCGCTCAAGCTCGCCGCCCCCGGCGCATGGCTCGTCGCCCTGATCAAGCCTCAATTCGAGGCGGGACGGAAAGCAGTCGGGAAGGGGGGCGTCGTCCGGGATGAGGCCGCCAGGGCGGCGGCGGTCGCCCGCGTGTGCGATTTTGTCGCGGGGGGTGCCTGGCTGGTCGGTGGTTGGCGTGATGCCTTCGCCGATCGAGGGAGGCGGTGGCAACAAGGAATTCCTGCTCACCGCCCGCTTATGAGTCGCGCTAGCCCTTGCCGGTCTGGGCGCGGTGGCGGAGGTAATGGTCGGCGAGCACGATGGCCACCATCGCCTCGCCGATGGGCACGGCGCGAATGCCGACGCACGGATCGTGGCGGCCTTTGGTCGAGATCTCGGTGTCCTTGCCTTTGGCATCCACGGTGCGGCGCGGCGTCAGGATCGACGAGGTCGGCTTGACCGCGAAGCGGGCGATGATGGGTTGCCCGGACGAGATGCCGCCGAGAATGCCACCGGCATTGTTGGACAGGAACTCAGGGCTACCGTCCTTGTTCATGCGCATCTCGTCGGCATTCTCTTCGCCTGATAACGAGGCGGCGGCTAGCCCCGCGCCGATCTCGACGCCCTTCACCGCGTTGATGCTCATCAGGCCGCTGGCGATGTCCTGGTCGAGCTTGCCATAGACCGGGGCGCCGAGCCCGGCCGGCACGCCGTCGGCCACGATCTCGATGACCGCGCCCGCCGAGGAGCCCTTCTTGCGCACCTCGTCGAGAAACTTTGCCCATATCTCCGCCGTCTTGGCATCGGGTGAGAAGAACGGATTGCGCCCGACCTCGTCCCAATCCCAGTTTTTTCGATCGATCTTATGAGGGCCGATCTGTACCAGCGCGCCGCGCACGCGCATCCCTGGCACGACCTTCCGCGCGATGGCGCCGGCGGCCACGCGCATTGCCGTCTCCCGCGCCGACGCGCGGCCGGAGCCGCGCCAATCGCGCAAGCCGTATTTCAGGAGATAGGTGTAATCGGCATGGCCGGGACGGAACTTGTCCTTGATATCACCGTAGTCCTTGGAGCGCGCGTCGACATTCTCGATCTCGAGCGCGATCGGTGTGCCGGTGGTGACTTGCGCGCCCGTCTCATCGGTGAACACGCCGGACAGGATTTTGACCTGGTCAGGTTCCCGGCGCTGCGTGGTGTAGCGCGACTGGCCGGGCTTGCGCTTGTCGAGATAAGCCTGGATCTCCGCTTCGGCGATCGGAATGCCCGGCGGGCAGCCGTCGACCACGCAGCCGATGGCCGGCCCGTGGCTCTCGCCCCAGGTGGTGATGCGGAACAGATGGCCGAAGCTGTTGTGTGACATGGGTGTTTTTAAGCGAGGGGCAGCAGGGCGTCAAACCAGGCAGAAGAAAACTGACGCTATTCCTTAACCACCGAGATATCCGGGGCATCCTCGTTCTTCATGCCGACCACGTGGTAGCCGGCGTCAATATGCAGGATCTCGCCGGTCACGCCGCGCCCGAGGTCCGAGAGAAGATAAAGCGCGCCGGCACCAACATCCTCGATGGACACGGTACGCCGGAGCGGTGAATTGTACTCGTTCCATTTGAGGATGTAGCGGAAGTCGGCGATGCCGCTCGCGGCCAGCGTCTTGATCGGCCCCGCGGAGATGGCGTTGACGCGGATGCCGCCTTTGCCGAGATCGACGGCGAGATAGCGCACGCTTGCTTCGAGCGCCGCCTTGGCCACGCCCATCACATTATAATGCGGCATCACCTTCTCGGCGCCGTAATAAGTGAGCGTGAGCAGCGAACCGCCGTTCCGCATCAGCTGCTCGGCGCGCTTGGCGAGCGCGGTGAAGGAATAGCAGGAGATAAGCAGGGTCTGGACGAAGTTGTCTTGCGTGGTATCGACGTAACGGCCGTCGAGCTGCTCCTTGTCGGAGAAGGCGACGGCATGCACGAGGAAATCTATTCCGCCCCATTCCTTGGCAAGCGCCGCGAACACCGCCTCGACACTTGCCTCGTCGGTGACGTCGCAAGGCAGCACGAGCTTCGAGCCGATCTCCTGCGCCAACGGCTCGACCCGCTTCTTCAGCGCCTCGCCCTGATAGGTCAGCGCCACTTCGGCCCCCTGGTCGGTCACGGCCTTGGTGATGCCCCAGGCGATCGAGCGGTTGTTGGCGACGCCGAATACGACGCCGCGTTTCCCTGCCATCAATCTTGATGCTTCGCCCATTGCCCGGCTCTTTGTACGAAAGCCCGCGTCTTATACACCGGGAGTGCTGCCCGGTAAGGCTTTTCACCCGTACAAATTCAGCCGGAGAGGGACCAGGAGCCGTCGCTCTCGCGGCAGCCGATGCCCTCGATCTGCCGCTCATAGCTGCCGAGCGCGAGCCAATAGACCACGCGGCGGCAGAGCCGCCCCTGGCCGTCGCGGAAGACCGATACCGGCGTGATCTTGCCCTTCAGCTCCCGCGCCGGCCGCTGCCACACAAAGGTCGCGCCGTCACCGGCCTCGGTGAGCGCGAGCTGCAACGCCCGCATCGCTGTCTGCCGGTCGCTAGGCTCAAGCCGCGCCTTGAGTTCCGCGAGGCTCGGCGTCTCGGAAGCTTGGGCCATGAGAGGAAGAGAGGCGGGCGGCAATAATGAAAACAGGAGAGCGCCCGCCCCAATGATGATAGGAGCGTTCCAATGGAACGTACGCATAACCACCCGTCCCCCACGCCGACGCGGAATCGATATCCCCCCGCGCCACTATCAACACGGGCCATCCTGCCCTATCAGGGTGAGGAAACCCTTAACACGTGCGCCATTGAGTGCCGTCGTTCGCCGTTATGTGTATTAACAAGGAGTTAAGTGTGCCGACGTCCGGCATGGTATACCCCTGTTCGCACCCGTATATTGGACAAAGTTGGACAAAAAGGCGCGGATGGCACGGCGGGTCAAAGATCGCAATCTCGAAAGCCGGCAGGCGCGGCTGAAGCTCGCTCCAAGCGGCAAGCCCTACTGGCGCAGCATTGGGCGTGGGCTGCATGTCGGTTATCGGAAGGGGAAGAGAGGTGGTGTCTGGGTGACCCGCCGCTATCTTGGTGGCCAGTCGTACAGCATCAGCACTATTGCCCAGGCCGACGATGTCGAGGATGCGAACGGCAAAGACATTCTCGACTTTTGGCAAGCTCAAGAGGTGACGCGGAATCTTCGCCCATCGGCAGTGAGATCCGGCCCCTATACCGTCAGGGACGCGGTTGACGCCTATCTCGATCACCTCGAGGGCCGGCCCTCCTGGCGCGACACCAAGAAGCGACTCGAGGCATTTGCTCTTCCGGTGTTTGGAGACCGGGTGGTGAATGAACTTGATGAAGACGAGATTCGCCGGTGGCATCGGAAGATCGCAAAGACGCCAGCCCGCAGCCGTACCAAGGCGGGAGCAGAGCAAGCCTATAAAAGCGGGGACCTCAGCGACCCTGAGGTGGCGCGCAAGCGTCAAGCTTCGGCGAACCGCTGTCTCGCTTTGCTCAAGGCGGCGCTCAATCAGGCGTGTTCATGGCCCGGATTGAAGACAGTCTCGATGATCCGGGATACAAGGGCCTTGCATCCAATATCGCTACAGGACTCGCCTTCTGTATCGTCGAAGCGCCGGATCAGCCGGAGGCCTTCGAGCGCGCGGATCGCCTCCCACTAGCCAGAGCTCGGCGGGAGGCGAAGGCCTGGAGCCACGCTTCCACAAGGGACTTCGTGCGCCATGTCCTGGAGTCGTGGGTTCTCGCGCAGCATGTTTATTGGAGCGTTGGCCGCGGGTTGGCGGATGCCCGGGCGCGAGGAAAGACCATTCTCCGGCTGCGCGTCGCTCTGGAGGATGGCGGATGGAACCTCACTTCAGCATCTGCCCGCGTGTCGCCCCCAGTGCCCACGCCGGACAGGCTTAAAACCGCGCTCAACCTTGCGAAAGAATGCGAGCTCCTTCCAGCTTGAGCTCGATCCCTTCGTTATAAACCGCACCCGCCAAATTGCCCCCGGTTTGACAGGGCACATTAGTAAAGCCCCTTGACCGAGAGTGTGCGATTTCTCCTTCATTATCTCTCGAGGAGGGGTCACACTAGCCGATCACGCAGTAGCGAACACGGCAATGATCGAATTTGCGGTCGCCGACGAGCTAAAGGTAGCCTGTAGCCACTGCGCCACGATTGCTCGGGCGAAGATCGCATGCTTGTTCGTTCCGGAACCCGGTGACCCGACCGGGACTTTGACCTTCATTGCATTTGAAGGACGCACATATGCAGTTACGGCGGGTCACGTCATTGATTTTTTCCGAGAAGCTGCCATTGCGGAGGGCACAGACCCAGAGGGATATTTCCTGCCAGTCGCGCCAGGATTATTCGTTCATCCACCTTTCGTTCGTCCCCCAGCGTCCTGGACGGCGCCGATGCCTGACATAGCTCTACGACCTATTCCTAATGAGTTGCCCGCTCGTATCGGAAAGCAGGCGTTTGAGCTACGGCCAGAGCCGATGCCTGCTTTTCCGATTCCCTTCGCCCTAGCTGTAGGATTTCCGACAAAGTCGAAGTCTGTGCACGCAGGCACTGATGGAACTCGCATTGCACTTCCTTGCGTGGAAGCCGCCGCTGAAGGCGTAGGCTCAAGCCCAGAATCCGATCAGGTTCAGTTTTTCAGCAAGCTACCGAACCGACCGATAACAGAATCACTCAGCGGGCTCAGCGGCGGACCAACTTTTTGGAGCGGTGCAGATTCCTTTGGATTACTCGGTTTCGTCAAGCAAGCTTGGGACCTGCGACCAATAGAAGGAGAGGATGCGATTTACGCAGAGCCACGGGTCAGCTTCATTTGCCAGCGCGCAAGCTACGATACCTTTGGCAAATGGGCGGGATACGCAGATGAGGCATTCCCAAAGGAACGGGCCGCGCTCAACGAGCGCGTAGCCGGGCATGAAAAGTGGTTGTGACTCCTTCAAACTGATCAATGCGAATCCCAAACAAGCTATCCAACCTCCAAAGAGGCACAGGGTGCCTCAAGTGGAAGGCCAAGTACGGCCTCGAGGTGTCTGATGCCAGACGGCTGAAGGCGCTGGAGGACGAGAGCCGTCGGCTGAAGAAGCTGTTGGTGGAAGCGGAGCTGGACAAAGCCATCTCAAGGAGATCGCTTCAAAAAAATGGTGACGCCCGCTGCCAGGCGGGAGGCTGTCGCCCACCTGCGTTCCGCGTTCGAGGTGAGCGAGTGGCGGGCGTGTTCGATGCTTGCGGCGGACCGCAGCTCGGTGCACTACCGCAGCACTGCGCATGGACGGCACGGAAACGCCGAAGAGCGGGCTGTCCTCTCCGAAGCGGCGGAATAGGCCGCTTCTTCCGGCTGC
>JBBDYM010000039.1:0-13910 GCA_040901485.1 Methyloceanibacter sp. | reverse complement strand
GCCTCCGGGCGCAGCCGGATTTACTTCGCAGCGTGGCAATCAGTAGCTTTCTTTTCCGCTGTCCGCGCACCACACCACGCGGCCGCGCTTGACGAGGAAGTGCGCGTATGAACCAGCGAGCTGGCGCACGGAAGGATGAAGTGACGGGCGCCCGAGCAGATCAACACTGACCTGCCACCGCGGCCGGCGGCTCGGCATAAGCGAAAGTTGAATGATCTCGCTCGTGTCGGCCGGACACCTGAACCACGCCCATTTTCGGTAGCCCTTGCCTCCGAGCACATAGATGAACCCCGGCTCCATCGACTCCGGGGCAGGGTGGTCCGGCACAGGGCGCACGAGCAGATCGGGCTTCGGAATGATCCGGAGCCGCACGAGCAGGTACCGCAATAGTGCCCTGATGGATTCCATCCTACTCGATCCTCCCGAGGAAAGGATCGACGTCGCCCTTGCCCCACAGCGCGTTGCCGGAGCAGACGGGGCAGGCGGGTCCGGGCTTATGGCCCGGCCTGCGATCCTCGCCCAGATGAAACTTCCGCACCCGGTTTGCGGTGGCGCCGTCCGGCCCGCGAAACCCCTGGAGCCGGTGAAGGAGTTCATTCACGCCCATGCAGGCAAGCTCGGTCGTGAAGGTAACGACGGCGGGGGCCGGGTTGCCTTCGCCGATGACATACGCTTCGGCCTTGCGCTGCTCGTATTCCTCGGGGCTTTCCCGCTTCATCGCCTCGCCGCGCGCGATTTCGGGATTGATAACGCCCCGGCAGAGGAGGCATGTATGCCCAGGCGCGATGACGGTGACGCGACCATCGAGCGCCTTGACTGATGGCGGTGTGCCGTCATCCACGTCCATGGCAAGGCCAATGTCGATGACGGGCGTCAGGTAGTAATGGGCGAACCGGTTCAGGTACAAGCGTCCCTCATGGTCATCGGTGCAGCCGAAAATCAAATCGCACGACCGCAATGCGTCGCGGCACGCGGGATCGCCGACCAATACCTCGACCGGCACGGCCCTGACGCCAAGCCCCAACTCGGTGATCGCGTGCGCCACAACCTCGACCTTCGGCCGCATCGCGTCGGCATCCGCCTGGCGCGCCCCGTGAAGCCGGTTGAGGTTGGTCTGATCGACGATGTCATTGTCGATGAGGGCGATCTGCCCGACACCGAGCCGCGCGAGCAACATTGCCACGGCGCTGCCAGTGCCGCCGCACCCGACGATCGCGATCCGCAATTTGCGGAGATCGTGGTTCAGCGCATCGCCGAACGCGAGCGCCTGGCGGTGGAGGGCGGGCAGGGGGCTTTCCTGACCTCGGCCCTGATAATGGAGATGCCAACCTTCGCCGATCACCCGGATCGTCCGCAGCGGTTCATGCGCGTAAGGACGCGGCAGAAGCCAGACGCGCCCGGCAAGTTGTCCGTCGGCTGTAAGAATTAGGCTCAGGATATTCGTGCCGGGGCCATTGCGGTTGACCGCAAGCCGCACAAGGTCCGGCTCGTTCGCATCATCCTGTTCTGAGAATCCGATCATGCCCGGCGGATGGTTGTGCACGACGGCGATCACCTGATTGTTCGCCGCCGCTTCCTTGAGAGCATGGACGAACGAAACCGTGCTCCAGGTCACGAGTGCGGGCGTTGATTCGATCACCTGGTCGTCGGGGACGGGGATGACCTTTGCCGACAGATATTTCCGGTGCGCCTGCCGTTCCCACGGGTCGTGCCTGATCGAGGCGACGTTGCACAGCAGATAGGCGGCATGCTCGCAGCCATCGCCGCGAAGCAGATGATCGCGCAGTTCCGCAAGGTGCTCGCCGCGCAGCGTCAGGCTGTGGATCGTCATGCGGCCTTCTCCAGCGCGTCGTCTATGCGCTTGATCATCGTCCAGATGCCGTCCGTGCCGGGGCGCCACTCCTTGTTATGACGCGACCACCGCTGCCAGCGTTTGCCACCGAAATTAACCGCCTGATCAGCGGCCTTCGGGAACTTGTTGCCCGAGACCAGCTTCACCCACGGCAACAGGTGGAACATATCCGGCGCGATGTCGGGATAACCCCGCGGCAACAGGATCAGAATGTCGGCGGCATCGGCATTAAACCGGCCTCCGGGGAGGGGACGCCCCTTGAGGACAACCCCTTTTTTGCCCCCGTCCTCGACCTCCTCGAAGATGATGTTCTTCGCGGTCAGGTATTCGCGGTCGGCCTCCGGCAAGAAGCTCATCGCCTAGCCCTCGGTCGTCGTCTTCTTACCGGTAAAGAACCGCTCGGCTCCGGGCCTGCGGAGATCGGCCTTCTCATCGTCACCGATCAGCACGTCCTCGGGGCCGAGCACGTCCTGCCATGCGTCATAGGCGGCCGGATCGACGGCGGCGAGCTTCTTGATCTGCGCGCCGGTGATGAAAGGTTCCGGCCAGTCATGGGGCTTCCGGTCCACGAGAATTTTGAAGGTCTGCTCTTTGCGAATCGCTTCGTTCATTTCAGGAGCTCCTGTAGATGAAAGGCGCACCGGCGAGAATCGGCGCGCCGAGCTTAGTTCTTGGGCGGGAAGGGATCGTGGCCGTGGCTGTCCCGCGCACGGATGCGGCCGTTCCGGCCGTGGATAAAAAGTTCCGAACTCTGGTTCTGCGAGATTTCCCGCGCGCGGTCGATGGCCTCCCGTTGCGTGTCATGCACCGAGGATGCCCGCCGTCCGCCCGCGGGCTTGACCGCCCAACCGTCGTCGTGAGGGACTACATGCTGATCGCGCCTCTTGCTCATGGCGATAACCTCCTATTTTGTCGTCGGCCAAATTCCTGATTTCCGCCGATCAGCTAATTGACGTAACACATGGGCGCGCATCGCGCAACCCCCGAGCGGGGCCATCATCAGGATCGGGAGGACTGGAGGTCGAAGAGGGACGGCCCGGCGCTCGACTCGCCAAGGATTTCAAGCTTTAGAAGGCGGATACGCGCGGCGTCGGCCGAAACCTGGAACGCCTCGATCACCGCCTCGATCAGCGCCTGGCCGTGCGAATCGGCGCGGCCAATCGCGCCGTAGAGCCCCTGTGATTCCAGATAGTCACCGGCAAGCCGCCGTACGCGGCTCGCCGGCATCAAGATCGCGCCGCAGACATACCCGGCCTGCCATTCCATCCAGTCGCTTTGCGCGGCGTTGAGAATCTCGTCGCGCTTGCAAATCTGGCGGTTAGCATCGGGATTGCGCTTCAGCAAATCGGCGCCCGGCGGCTGCGTTTCCCACAGATAGGCATGGAAATGAACGTGCCCGTACTCGTGCGCGAGCGTCGTGCGCAGGCGATTCTGATAGCGCTCGTCGGCCGCCAGGACCTTGGATATTTTTACAAGCGGCTTTCGCTTCGGCTGAAATTCCGTGACGCCCTCGACATCGGGGCCGTACGTGGAAAGGTCCGCGCCAAGATCGAGATCCTCCGCTTCGACCTCGATGATCTGCCCAAGGTCGTCGGTTGAGAGCGGGAACTCAATTCTCCCATACTTCCCGCTCAGAAACTTGCTGACAATGCCCTCGCACGCGCGATCCATCTCTTTCGGCTCATAGTGCGGCCGCTCCGAGAAACGTCCCGTACTGTCGCGCACATATCTGACCACTAACGCCGACCTCCGCGTCCGGATATACCTTTTCGGAAGGCCGTCATTGCGTGCGCGACCTCATTCTCCGTCATCTTTTTCAACCGCACATCCTCGGGAAACCGGCCCGCCAGGTAGTATAGCCAATCCGCATCGACTCCGAGCGCATCGGCGAATTGCTTCACCATGCGATCCGATGACGGGCTTCGCCGGTTATGCTCAATGTCGTTTAGGTATTGCACGGATATCGGTTCTTCATCCTCGCGCAGGATGCGCGATGCAAGGTCTTTCAGATTCCATTCTTTCTTTTTGCGCGCGCTGCTGATAGCGCGTCCAAAAGTTGTTTCACGTTCGCTCATGGACCCTCCCTGGTTTAACGCGGTTACGCGGATCAGCGTAATCCTGTTCGGGATTCGCAGTCAACACTTCAAAATCAGAAGTTCTCTATCTCACATCTGAGCGCGCCCGGCTTCGCCGGTCCGACTCTAGGCGCTTCGCGCCCCGAACCCGCGCAGATCCCGCCGCGCGGGAAGCGCGGTTTCGGCCCAGGCGGGTCACGATCCGGTGCGCGATCCATCAATGACAAGGGTGGTTGCCTTTTGTGCCGTATAAAGCGCTCAATAGGTAACGGGAGCCTTTGTCATGGCCTCAAAAAACCCTTTCGAGCAATTACTCTCCGAATTTACCAAAGATAGCGACGAGGCCAATTACGCCGAGTTTGGATGGTTCATCACGGCTTTTGCTCATGCTGAGGCAGCGGTTCACATGCTTGCCCGTAGACTGTCAGGAATGTCCGACGAAAAAGCGCGGGCTGTTTTTGGTGGTTTGAAACTCGCAGACCTGATGGACCGCGTGTCGGCAATGATGCGAATCGACAAGGCAGATGCGGCGAGTATCGAGGAGGTGAAGGCTTGCTTTCAGCAGTTCAGGCTAATTGGGGAGCGCCGCAACAAGCTTGTGCACCGCTCAACACATTTTGAAAGTCATTTCATAGTCACCAATGCGCTCACATCGAAATCGCTGCCGGCAGAGGTGGACTTCGTCCATATCAATGAACTCAAAGCAATGCACAATGACTGCCTTGCTATTTTTATCAGACTGCGCTCGGTTCCTGCCCTCTCACAAAAATTGAAACGCGTCGTTAGCGAAGTGAAAAACTCAGCATGGCGGTATAAGCCTGCTGTAAAGAAATTTACAAAGGCCAATAAGCGTGTCGAGTTGCCTAGATCCGATAAGGTTTCTTCCCGGCCGCCAAGAGCCTCGCAGAAGAAACGGGGGAAATGACGAGACCGCCACGCCGGGGTCCGTAGTCGCCGCGCCCGGTAGCGTGTCGGGCAATTGGGGGGCCTCATCGTGCTGCCCGAAAGGAGTTAGGCCCCGGCCTGACCGTTTCACCGACGCTTTCCCATTCGAAGCAGCCAGGGAGGGTGTGCCAGTCGCGGGTCGGGGCGTTGCCCGTCTCACGATCACGCTGCCGCTCCTCCTTTGGCTTCTTGCCGATGCCCCAACGGGAATCTGTAGCTCGCTGCGGCCGATAAAAATTCACGAAGTTGATCCCGGCCGCTCCCAGCACAAGCGGTGAGTCAGACGAAACCCGGGTCACAGTTAAATCGCGACAGGGGGCAGGGCAGATTGTCGGGGGTTGCGGGCCCCCGCAACGCTCAGGATTGCTGGGTTTTTGCTATGTCGGGAGAATTGTCGCGAGCAATTCTTGAAGTTGCAAATCAAGGCGGTTGCGAGCCCCCGCAACCACCGATAGTTGACTCCCCTAAGTCTCGGCTTTGGGGAGTTTTCGTTTCCGGGCGGAGTCGTTGCAAAGGCCGTCAGGCCCGCGCCCGGCTGTTTTCCTGAGAGGATGCGGCTCGGAATCTTAGGCTAGTAGGTCACGTGGTCATGTACTGGCCCATCATTCCACCGTCCTCATGCTCAAGAATGTGGCAGTGGAACACGAAAGGGAAGTCTCGTTTCGCCGGCTGTGTGAAAGTCATGAGCAATTCGCCAGGCGCATCGAGCAGTATCGTGTCCTTGCCTCCGGCCAGATGCGGTGCTGGCGCCTCGCCGTCAATCGACAGAGCTCGGAAGATCACGCCGTGGACGTGGAACGGGTGAGACATCATGTTGGGCGTGACCTCCCAGATCTCGGTCGTGCCGAGCTTCGGGTCGAAATCGATGCGTTGCATCTCGAAGGCCTGCCCATTGATCCCTAGAGGTGCCATGCCTTCACCGCGGCCCATGCCTCGCATCATGCCTGGTCCCATAACTGGCATCATGCTTGGCCCCATGCCTCGCATCATCATGCTTGGCCCCATGTCGAGCGACACGCGGCGGCGCGTGATGGCCCGGCCGGGATCCGGTGCTGCAAGAGCAACGAGCGCCTTGGGAACAGTCTTAGCCGCTGCAGCCAGTTTTGACGGTTCGATCTCGAAACGCATCACTTGACCACCGGCGCTCCCCATCATGGCGCCCATCATGCGGCCCATCATTCGGCCCATGATGGCACCGCCCATGGCGTGCATCATGCGATCGTCGGGTGCCGTCTCAAGGACCACCGCCTTGCCATCGGAGAAATCGACCAGCATTTCAAACCGCTCGCTCGGTGCAATCGTCAGCGACGTCATTGCGACTGGCGCTGCGAGATAGCCGCCGTCCGATGCTATAACGTGGAAGGTCCGCCCATCGGCGAATCGTAGATCGAAGTTGCGAGCGTTGGCAGCATTCAGAAGGCGCAGGCGAACGAGGCCCGGTGGCACCTTCGCAACGGGAGCAATAGCGCCGTTGACGATGAGCGTATCGCCGCGCATGCCTATCATTCGTACCGGCCCGAACGCACTGTAAAGGAGAGCGCCGTTGCCATCGAACTGGCGATCCTGGAGGATGATCGGCAAATCGTCGACGCCGTAGCTTCGCGGAAGTCCGAGTTGCTCGCCGGTCCCATCCTCGATGATCACGAGGCCAGCGAGCCCCATATAGACCTGCCGCCCGGTGTCGGTGTGCGGATGGGCATGATACCAAGCCGTCGTTTCGGGCTGGTCGATCTTGAGCACCGGGCGCCAAGTGCTGCCCGGCTTGATGACAACGTGCGGACCGCCATCAACCGCGGCCGGTACCAGAACGCCGTGCCAGTGCGCACTCGTGTCACGATCAAGCCTGTTCTCGACCGTGAACTGAACATCGTCGCCTTTTCGCAAGCGCAAAACGGGCCCTAGATAGGGCGCAGAATACCCGTAAGTCCTCGTCGGCAGACCCGGCAGGAAGGCGTGTTGCCCCTCCGCTGCTATAAGCTGGATGGTGCCATTCTGCGCGCGCGCGTCGCGCAATTCGGGAATTGGAAGCGGGGTTTCAAAACTCTGCTCCTGCGCGTTTGCAGGAATACGGCCGATGATCGCGGCAGCCGTTACCGCTCCTCCAATCTCAAGAAGACTGCGTCGCGTCAACATCTCTCTCACCCTCGAATTGGGTCGGGCCAACGGGGACCCGGCGAGCGTTGCACCGACGATACATCATTACGGCCCGTGTAGTTCTTATGGGGCCCAAACCTAGCTCTTTGTTCACGGACCCGGAGCGGTCTTCGGGGTGAGGCCCGTCACCAGACTGATGAGTCCGCCGCTCAGGTAGTAGGCGTTCTTGAAGCCAACTGCCCTGAGTAAGGACGTTGCGGTTGCAGCTCGCTCACCAGACTGGCAGATCACCACAATCTGACCGTCGGCGGGCAATCGCGCAAGGTTTGTCTTCCTAAAGAGCTGGTCCAAGGGAATGCCGATGCCTTTTGGATGGGTTAAGGACACCACCGCTTGCTCGGCCGGAGTGCGTATGTCGAGCAGCGTGATATGCTCACCTTTCGCCAACATGGCCAGCACTTGCTCTGACTGCACTTTGAGGCCGCCCTTGGCCAGCGCCTGCTGGTCGAGCTGACCCGTGACGTCCTGTTGTATGCGTTCGCCAAGATCTGGGTCAAAGGCCAATGCGGGCGACGCTAACCCAAGAAGGACTGCCAAAATCAGCGCTTTGCTGGTTTTCATGAGAATTGGTTTCTTCAAGTTAGGTCGTCGAAGCCGTAATTCGCGACGAGGAGAAGGGCCAAGCCGCCGACAAGAGAGATTATAGCGCTCAGAATGGGTTGTTCGGGAAACAAGTAGACATCGAGAAGCATCCACGTTCCGCGCCAGAAGCCGACGATTCCCAGGGCGGCTATAAGCGCAAGGCTTCAAGCTCTGCAAGCGTAGCTCCAGCATTTTGCGTCTTGTTTCAGGGATCGGCCTAAATTTTGGGTCGGGCATGGAACACCCTGTGTGATGGAAGGAGCGTCCATCCCTTAGCCCTCACGTTATCCGCTCCAGCGCCAACGCTATTCCCTGCCCGCCACCAATGCAAAGCGTGGCGATTCCTTTGCTGATCCCGTCGCGCTGCATCGAATGCAGGATGCGCGTCGTGAGCACCGCCCCCGTCGCGCCGATTGGGTGACCGTGGGCGATGGCGCCGCCTTCGACATTGACGATATCTTCGGCGAGTCCGAGATCTTTCGTGACCGCGATCGCAATGGCGGCGAAAGCCTCATTGATCTCGATCCGTTCGATTTCTTCGGTCTTCCAGCCAGCGCGGTCGAGCGCCTGTTTCACCGCAGGCACCGGGCCCAGCCCGAACATGCCTGGCTCGACAGCGCCAACACCGTAGGCGACGAGGCGCGCCATCGGTTGCAGGCCTTTCTTATCGGCCCAAGCGCGGTCAGCCACGATCATGGCTGCGGCTCCGGTGTTAAGGCCCGGCGCGTTGCCGGCCGTAATGGTACCGTCCTTGCGGAATGCCGGCTTGAGCTTGGAGAGACTTTCCAGCGTGGTGTCCGCCCGATTGTGCTCGTCCTTGTCGAACTGCGTCGGACCCTTTCGCGCGGCGATTTCGACCGCGACGATTTCCGACGTGAACTTGCCCATGGATTGAGCCGCGGCAAACCGTTTCTGCGAGCGCTCGGCCCATCGGTCCTGCGCTTCGCGGGTGATCTGGTGTGAACTTGCGAGATCCTCAGTGTGCCATCCCGAATGCTGGCCGGAGAACGCGTCGTTGAGGCCGTCCATCAGCATCGCATCGAAAATCTGACCATCGCCCATGCGATAGCCCCAGCGGCCGGAACTCATCAGATAGGGCGCCCGGTCCATGTTCTCCATGCCGCCGGCAACCGCGCTGTCGATGAAGCCGAGCATGATTTCCTGCGCCGCGCTCGCAATTGCCTGCGCGCCCGAGCCGCAAACGCGGTTGACGGTCATGGCTGGAACATCGACCGGCACCCCGCCGTGGATCGCCGCCTGACGGGCCGGATTCATCTTGTTGCCGGCTTGAACCACATTGCCCATGACGACCGTATCTACGTCGCCGGGCGGCAATTTCGCGCGGTCGAGCGTGGCGCGGACAACGACGGCGCCAAGATCGGTGGCTGGGATGTCCTTGAGCATGCCTCCGTAAGTGCCGATTGCCGAGCGCACCGGCGAACAAATGACGACTTCTCTATTGGCCATGATTCAATCTCCTCATATCCGCTGTTGGAACCGCTTATACATCGCTTAAGGTCGAGCAGGTTCGGCCAACCGACACTCTGTTTCCATTCCATGCTCAACCTGCAGCGTTGCATGGGCGATCCCGAATCGGGCTTCGAGTTCGCGTGCAGTCCGTTCGAGGAAGGCATTTTCGGACATCCACTGGGCATCACAAGGTGGGCCGTCAACGCAGCAGATGTCGTGCTGAGCGCCCAGATATGAAGGTCATGCAGATCGGCGACACCGGGGAGTGCGCGGAGCCATGCCTCCACGGCGGTTCGGTCGACGCCTTCCGGAACTCCGTCGAGGCTCAGGTGGACCGCCGGTTTGAAGAGCCCGAAAGCGGACCAAGCCATCACGGCGCTCACGAGGATCGCAACAATCGGATGTAGAGAATGATCTCCGCATTCTTGCAACGCGCCATGCTGGCGTGGGAGTCCAACCGCTTCGCAATAACATCGTATTCGAGCGCATCAAACTGTCCTTTTCGACGTGGCGCCGATAGCCCATCGGGCATATCACGTAGCCCATTTTTACGAGAAGGTGCGCCTGAAGACCTTGTGATCGGTCAAAAAAAGTGCCTTGGGCACATCAGTGCGACTCGCTACAAAAAGTTAGGCAGAGCATGACGGGCGCTTCGACCAGCCCTACTAACCGACGCTCTGATGCCCTTCGTGATCCGTTTCGTGAAACCTATTTATTTCTTCCTCTGCAAGGCTGGCCATTCCGAGAACGCGAGATAGTAAATTGCAATTATGTTGACGACAGGCACGACCATGAGAAGGCTGAGCCATTTTGAGTACCCTACCTTCTCGAAGATGACCCAAAACGGTATGACAATAAGAGCGCCGATTATTAGCATCATGAGCGGGGCAAAGTATGGAAAATCCATTGGAATTCCTTGATCCTGTGGCATTTTTTCCTCCTTGAAGATTACCCTTCGCATTGAACAACAAACGCGCGTCTGACCCTTTCGGGCAAGCTGTTGCGGTGGATCAAAACGCTCTCGCTGAGGGATCAGTCCACGCGGCGTCCATCATGATCGATAAGCAATTCTCCATCTTCTTTGTGGAACGGTCCGTGCGGAAAGCGATCGAGCAGTTCGAGGACCTTTTCGCTCGGGCGACATAGTCGCACCCCCTTAGGGGTGCAAACCATCGGGCGGTTCACAAGTACCGGATGCTTGATCATGGCGTCGAGGATTACCTCGTTGGAAACGCCCTCGCCGAGGAGACCCAGTTCGGCTGCCGGCGACTTCGTTTCCCGAAGTGCCGCGCGAGACGTAAGTCCCGCCGCTGCAAAGAGACCCAAAAGCTGAGGCTTGGTCCATCCAGTCTTCAAATACTCGATCACCGTCGGCGTGTAGCCTGCAGCTTCAATGATCGCTAGAACATTCCGAGACGTCCCACACTCGGGGTTATGGTAGATCACGACATCCACCGGTCAACCTCCCGCCTTCTCGCTAGCGATGCGCTGGCGCACCGTCGCGCCCGCCTCATACCACTCGCGAGTGCCGTTCACGATCTTCACCACCGAAAGCATGACTGGAACCTCGATCAGAACTCCGACAACAGTCGCCAGCGCCGCCCCCGAGTTGAAACCGAAAAGGCTAATCGCGGCAGCAACGGCCAATTCGAAGAAGTTACTGGCGCCGATGAGCGCAGATGGACCAGCCACGCAATGCGCCTCGCCGGCTGCGCGATTTAGAACATATGCAAGTCCAGAGTTGAAATAGACCTGGATAAGGATTGGCACGGCCAGGATGGCGATGATCAAGGGCTGCGCCAGGATCTGCTCGCCCTGGAACCCGAACAGAAGCACTAACGTGGCAAGCAGCGCCACGAGCGAAACCGGCTGTAGTGTGGACAGAAGTCGGGACAAAGCCTCGCCACCACCGCTCGCGATCACGCTCCGTCGAACGATCTGCGCAATGATGACCGGTACGACGATATAGAGAACGACCGATAGAAGCAGCGTCTCCCAAGGCACCGTGATCGCCGACAAGCCGAGAAGAAGTCCCACGATTGGCGCAAAGGCGAACACCATGATCAGGTCGTTCAGCGCGACCTGACTCAGCGTGAAATGTGGCTCGCCGTCGGAGAGATTGCTCCAGACAAACACCATCGCCGTGCATGGCGCTGCCGCGAGCAGAATGAGGCCTGCGATGTAACTATTAATCTGGTCCGGTGGGAGATACGGTCTAAAGAGCCAGCCGATAAAGAGCCACCCTAGGAAGGCCATCGAAAACGGCTTCACGGCCCAGTTGATGAAGAGCGTGACACCGATGCCCCGCCAATGCTCCTTGACCCGCGACAAAGCCGCAAAGTCGATCTTCACGAGCATGGGAATGATCATCAACCAGATCAGGACCGCCACCGGCAGATTGACCTTGGCGACCTCGGCCGAGCCGATGAGGTGGAATACGGTAGGAAAGAAGTGCCCAAGCGCGATTCCGGCGATGATGCAGAGAGCGACCCAGACCGTGAGATAGCGCTCGAAAGTGGACATGATTAGACTTGCCTATTGCGTATGGCGCTCGCGGCTGCTTGTCCAAGAAACGCGGCAAGCGGTTTGAGCGCGGCCGGATTGAGCGAATAGCAGACGCGTGGGCGCTCGATTTCCCCGATGATCAATCCGGCCTCCTTCAGGATGCGCAGGTGCTCCGATGTCGTAGAAGCGGCGAGGCCGATCTCTTCAACGATGTCGCAGCCAATGCAGGTTTTTCTCCGCAGCAGTGTCTGGAGGATCTGTACGCGCGCTGGATGGGCCAGAGCCTTTGCGATCTGGGCGATCTTCTCTTGGGGGCTCTGGGTCGAAGCCGGTCTCTCCCGTCGCAATTTGACAGCAGACATGATAGACCTTTTCGTTAATCGTCGAAAGACGAATAACAAAGGTGCCCTAGCCTTGACAAGCCTGCTGTGAAAGCAATTTCAATTCTATCCGCTGGTCTACGGTCCGGCGTCACATTTGTCGCAGCATTAGGTGCGGCTGGTCTTCTCGCGCAATTTACCCAAGCACCCCCTATTCTTCTCGCACTCGTCGCGAGCATCGTAGCAGCTGGGATGGCTCTGGTGTTGGCAGCACAGGACCTATTCGTCGCGGACTATTCGAGTCTGCGTGAAATTAGTGTGCATCTCGCAAGCTCCCTTGCGGCCACGGTGGGCCTCTGGGGCATTGTGAATATCGTGCCCGCTACCGGCGTCTTCGTTTGCGAGCCGTTGGTGCCGTGGCATGTGTCCATTGCCATCGTCGGCGCCTTTGGCATGAGCTTGCTTACTACGGCAGCAAAACCTCGCATGCCCCCCCATCACGCTGGGCTGATGATCCATCTGGCATTTTTTTGGATTGCCCCCTTCTACGGTTTTTTCCATGCGCCGTGGTTCCTGGCGCAGGTGATCACGATTCCATGTGATGGCCGACCACTGCCTCAGGCAATCATTGTTATGCTCGGCATGGTGATCGCGGCGAGCGCCGGGCGGCGAACGGCGACATGGCTGTATTCTGACTGAGAGCCAGCCTCAAACGATGGGTGCACCAAGCAGCTCTCGGCAAAGGCTGAGCTGGTTGAAAAAAGCACACATGGTAGGACGGCAGCCGGTAGACTTGCGCTCACCGCCAATCCGAATCTCATGCCGAACATTTCCCAATCTCCGACTGCATAATTGTATTAGCATATTTACAAACACTGCTACCAGTATTCCCCCTAACACTTGGAGAGGCTATGCTTTCGCCGCTCCGCAACCGGACCTACCGTTATCTTTTTACCGCGCAGGTGATTGCTCTCGCGGGCACCGGATTGGCGACCGTAGCACTCGCTTTGCTCGCCTATCAGCTTGCCGGACCCGATGCCGGCGCGGTGCTAGGCACGGCGCTGGCGATCAAGATGATTGCCTATGTCGGCGGCGCGCCGCTCGCCAATGCCTATGCCGACAGATTGCCGCGCCGCGCCTTTCTCGTGGCGCTGGATGTAGTGCGGGCCGCGATTGTCCTGCTGCTGCCCTTCGTCGATCAGATCTGGCAAATCTACCTTCTGATCTTCGTGCTGCAATCGGCCTCCGCCGCCTTCACGCCGGCGTTCCAGGCGACCATTCCCGACATCCTTCCGGACGAGAGGGAATATACGAAAGCCCTATCGCTTTCGCGGCTTGCCTACGATCTTGAAAGCCTGTTGAGCCCGGCGCTTGCTGCCGCCCTGCTGACAGGCATGAGCTTTCACTGGCTGTTCGGCGGAACGGCGATCGGCTTCATCGTCTCCGCCGGTCTCATCCTGTCCACGATATTGCCTCAAGCCCATGCCACGGCCACCGACGGCGGCATCTATGAGCGCATGACGCGGGGCATACGCATTTACCTCGCCACGCCGCGCCTGCGCGGCCTCCTGGCGCTTAACCTGTCGGCCGCCGCGGCAGGCGCGATGGTGATCGTCAATACCGTGGTCTATGTTCAAGGCATCTTTCAGCGCTCAGAGGCCGATGTGGCGCTGGCGCTCGCCATGTTCGGCGGCGGTTCGATGCTGGCCGCCCTTGCGCTGCCGCGCATGCTCGACCGGTTGCCCGACCGGCCGGTCATGCTTTCCGGCGCGGCTCTGATGGCGGCGGCGATGCTCTTCATAGGCGTACAGTCGATCTTGTGGTCTGTGGGTTGGGCGCTGTTGCTCTCTGTCTGGTTCGTGCTGGGGCTTGGCTATTCCGCGGTGCTGACGCCGGCGGGACGGCTGCTCCGGCGCTCCTCCACGCCGCAAGACCGGCCGTCGGTGTTTGCCGCGCAATTTGCGCTGTCCCATGCCTGTTGGCTTCTCACCTATCCGCTGGCCGGGT
>JBBDYM010000038.1:0-90648 GCA_040901485.1 Methyloceanibacter sp. | reverse complement strand
GGCGACACGATCGAGCTGTGGCCCGCGCATTTGGAGGACCGCGCCTGGCGCATCTCTCTGTTCGGCGACACGGTGGAGAGCCTCACCGAATTCGATCCGCTGACCGGGGCGAAGACCGACGAGTTCAGCCTGGTCAAGGTCTATGCCAATTCGCATTACGTCACGCCGAAGCCGACGCTGAAGCAGGCGGTGCGCGGCATCAAGGACGAGCTCAAGCTCCGCCTGGGCGAATTACACGGCGCCGGGCGTCTGCTCGAAGCGCAGCGGCTCGAGCAGCGCACGCTGTTCGACCTTGAGATGATCGAGGCCACAGGCTCCTGCGCCGGCATCGAGAATTATTCGCGCTATCTCACCGGGCGGAAGCCTGGGGAGCCGCCGCCGACTTTGTTCGAATATCTGCCCGACAATGCGCTGGTGTTCGTGGACGAGAGCCACGTCACCGTGCCGCAGATCGGCGGCATGTTCCGCGGCGACTATCGGCGCAAATCGACGCTGGCCGAATACGGCTTCCGCCTCCCCTCCTGCATGGACAACCGCCCGCTCCGCTTCGAGGAATGGGACGCCATGCGGCCGCAGACTGTCTATGTCTCGGCCACGCCCGGCTCCTGGGAGCTTGAGCAGACCGGCGGCGTGTTCGCCGAGCAGGTGATCAGGCCGACCGGCCTGGTCGATCCGCCGGTAGAAGTGCGACCCGCCTCGACCCAGGTTGACGATCTGATCGACGAGACGCGGAAAGTGGTGATGCAAGGCTATCGCGTGCTGGTCACCACGCTCACCAAACGCATGGCCGAGGACCTGACGGAGTACATGCACGAGCAGGGCATCCGCGTGCGCTACATGCATTCCGACGTGGAGACCTTGGAGCGCATCGAGATCATCCGCGACTTGAGGCTCGGCGCCTTCGACGTGCTGGTCGGCATCAATCTGCTGCGCGAGGGCCTCGATATTCCCGAATGCGCGCTGGTGGCGATCCTCGACGCCGACAAGGAAGGCTTCCTGCGTTCGGAGACCTCGCTGATCCAGACCATCGGCCGTGCCGCCCGCAATATCGACGGCAAGGTGATCCTCTACGCCGATCACATCACCGGCTCGATGGAGCGCGCCATGATGGAAACGCAGCGCCGGCGCGAGAAGCAGACGGCGTGGAACGAGGCGAACGGCATCACCCCGGAAAGTATCAAGAAGCATATCGGTGACATCATGGCGAGCGTGTACGAGCGCGACCATGTGCTGGTCGATGCCGGCGCCGGCTTCGGGGAGGACGATCAGGCGCTGATCGGGCACAATCTCGAAAGCGTCATCGCCGACATGGAGAAGCGCATGCGCGCCGCCGCGGCCGACCTCGAATTCGAGGAGGCGGCGCGGCTCAGAGACGAGGTCAAGCGCCTGCGCCAGATGGAGCTCGCCATCGCCAACGACCCGCTGGCGCGGCAGGCGGAGTTGGAACAGATGCGCTCAAGTAGCGCGGAGCGCGGTAGCGCAAACTTAAATCGTCCGCACAAGCCATCGCTCGACGAGATGGGACCGCATAACCGCGAAATTCCGCTCGCTTCTTTGAAGAAAACCCGTCCGCGTTCCAAGGGCGGCAAGCCCGGCACCCACACCCACAAAGGCAAAAGCCGCTAGATTTCGCCGATCCGCGCGACGTATGGCCTTGTAAAGGCGCGTGCGCAGCCCCATGTGTAACGAATGAGCATGCCCGCCTTGGGCGCTAGGTAAGCTCACGTCAAAGCTATCGCGCCGATTACGTGCGCGACCCCCTTTTTCGAAAATCTAATTATCCGAAGGCGCGCGGTCCGCAGAGGAACGCGTCATCGGCGCATGCAGGGGCTACATGCTCTGAGCGAGCGACATCTCGCGCGGCGAAGACCGGTCCCTTGAGCCGTTCAAGCGGCCGCAACAAGAATTGGACACCAATATGAACGAATGGCTGAAACCCCACATCGAAGAGACGCAAGCTGGCATGGAGGTGACAAGTTACCTCCCGGCCGAGCTGGATCTCTCTTAATCGAGAGCAAGTCCCCTTGGAAGCGGCGCCCGCGCTTGAGCGAGGATGCCGCACCAAGGGGAACCAGCTCTTTTCAAACTTGAACTCGAGCTCGCGCGCCTTGCACGAGATGCAAAGGAAAAATAATGAATACGACCCACAATCCCCAAGCTGTCGCCGATCAAATGCGCAAGAATTACCGCGCTGTGACGTCACAACTCGGCCTCCTGGGCCTCGACTCATCGGTACCGGAAGCCGTACGAGCCATAGCCGAGAAAACCGTGGCTCAGACCCGCGAAATCTATGACCACTCTTCTGAGGCTCTCGAAGCCTCGATAACGAAGTTCGAGAAGACCTTCGAGGTGGCCGGCCAAGATGCTGCGGCGTTCAATCGTAAAATCATCGAGCTTTCCAAGCGGAATGTTAATTCCAGCTTCGATCTGGCCAAGAGCTTGGCGAGCGCCAAGGACCTTACCGAGGTCGTGGAATTACAGGCGGCCTATTGGCAGAAGCAGTTCAGCGCGCTCACGGTCCAAGCCGAAGAAGTCCGCGCGCTCTCGACTAAGGTGATGACCGCTGCGGCCGAGCCGATCAAGACGCATGCCGCGCGCGGCGCCGATGAGGTGCGCAAGGCTCATTAAGTCTGGTCCGTCTAACGAGAAAGCGGCGGTTGGTGCGATGTCGATACGGACAACCACCAAGACCGTCACCTTCACGCGGCCCTTCAGGCTGAAAGGTGTCGATAGAACGCTGCCGCCTGCGGATTATCGGGTTGTCACCGATGAAGAGTCGATCGAGGGGCTGTCCTTTCCAGCCTATCGCCGGATTTCGACGGCAATCTTCGTGCCTGCGCCGTCTGGGTCCGCAGTCGAGATGGCAATCGTCGAGCCTTTGGACCTTGAGGCAGCGCTAGAACAAGATGCAACAACGCACGAAGATATTTTAATTCCCTAATATGAACCCTGCCTGCGGCGCGGCGCTAGCGTCCTTGATCTCGATCAAGCCGCTATTTGGCGCGCGCCTTAGCCTTTGGCTTCGCCGCCTTCAAGGGCTTCGGCATCTCGCGCATCACATGACTCGCCGGTTTGTCGGTCCTGAGGCCCAGGAACACCGGATGGCGCATTTCGCCGCCTTCGGTCCACTCGGTGAACTTAACTTCGGCGACGAGTTTCGGTTTCACCCAGACGGTGCTCGCCTCGTTGGGAACTTTGGCGGCGATCGGCTTGGTCTTGGTGACGAGCGGCGTGAGCTTGTCGTACAGCTCGGCCAAGCTCGCATGGGTGAAGCCGGTGCCGGCGCGCCCGGCATATTTCCAGCTCTTGCCGTCGCGTACCGCGAGCAGCAGCGAGCCGAAGAAGCGGCGCTGGCCGCGCGGCTTGGTGAAGCCGACGATCACCACCTCTTGCTCCTGGCTCGCCTTGACCTTCAGCCATTCGCGCGTGCGCTCGCCCGAGTGATATTTGCCCTGGGCGAGCTTGGCGATGACGCCTTCCTCGCCCCCGCGCGCAGCGCGTTTGAACGCCTTGATGCCGTCGCCCGCGACATGGGTGCTGTAAAGCAGCAACGGGCTTTTCGGCAGAATCTTCTCAAGCGCCTCTTTGCGCTTCAGCAACGGCCAATCGCGCAGATCCTTGCCGTCGAGATAGAGCAGGTCGAACACGCAATAGAGGAGGCGCACCGCGTTGCGCCCGGCATTCTGCAACAGCTGGAAGCGCGAGCGTCCATGGGCGTCGAGCGCCACCAGCTCGCCGTCGAGCACTGCCTTGTGCTTGATCCGAGAGAGCGCGTCGCAGATCGAGGGATATTTGCTCGACAGGTCGTGGCCCCGACGCGAATAGAGCCAAGCACGACCGGGCTCGGCCACCGCAATGGCGCGGAAGCCGTCCCATTTCGTCTCGAAAATCCAGCCGGGATCGTCGAACGGTTGGTCGGTAAGCGTGGCGAGCATGGGGCGCAGGTCGGGCTTCATGGTGACCGCCGCCAATCTCACGTCCTATGCTCAAGCCTATTCGACGATCCAGACGCCTGGACTCAAATTCAAGCCGGCGAGCCGTCAGCCCTTCATGGCGTTGCGCAGCATGCCGATCAGGGCCATGACCACCGCGCCGCCGACGCCGCCGCCGACAATGTCCCGGACCAGGGTCGCGACGTCCATGCCGCCGACATCGGTGGCGGCCGCGCCCGCGCCCAGCACCGAGCCCAGAATCTGGCCGATCACCGCGCCGCCGACACCGCCGCTAATGGCGTCGGCCGGCTTGCCCATGCTCAAATCCTTGAAGGCCGCGCCGGCCCCGGCCCCACCGGCCGCTCCGGCAAGCGCCTGGATAACCAGATTGATGAGTGTGCCTTCCATGACTTCCCCCCTTCGATGTTTCTTTAATGTGCGTGGCCGCGGGCGATTGGCCTCGGGCCAATGGGCAACCCGCGCCCCGGAGTTTACCACCGAATCGGCCTCTCCCGGCGGCCTATTCGCCGGAGACCCACGCCTTTTGATCCAGCGCAAGAACCCATGAGGCGAGGCCCCTACCCTGAATTCGGGCGGAGGCGTTTCGTCAGTCGCCCCGCCGCGCGGCGGGTTTCAAAATGAGCCGCGCATTAACCCTTTCCTAAGCGGATCAGCGTGAGATGGGCGCAGTCTCGCGTCACGCATTCAGTGAAGTACTGGTAGAGGATCAAGTCATGCGCACCATCGTCGCTCTTGCCGTCATCGCCGCTACATTGGCCCTTGGCGGTTGCTTCCACCATCGGCAGGCCGTCGCCGAGATTCCGATGGAGACCACACCCTACAAATAGGGTCACAATAAAATCGGCTTCGCGGCATGGACCTGAAGGGCCCACGCCTCGCAGCAATGAAGGAGCCCGGCACTTTGTCCGGGCTTTTTCTCGTGGCGCTACGGAACGACGACTCGATTCGAGCGTTAGCCGGTCATGATGAATGGGTGGCTGAGATGACGGTGGACGAAGACAGGCAAGAGCGGGACAGGCTGAAGCTGCCCGCATCGAGCTGGTGGATCCCGTCTCTGACGATTGCGATCGCGATATTGGCCGTGGTGGCGGCGCTGGCCTAGATGATCAGCGGCCGGCGCGCAGGCGGCTCAACAGCTCGGCTGTCGGATAGGCGTCGGCCGGCATCCCGTTTTTGATCTGGGTGGCGCGAATGGCGTTGCGGGTCGCCGCGCCGACCACGCCGTCGATCTTGCCGACATCGAACCCACGCTTGGCGAGGAGCTGCTGAATTTCCTTCGTCTCCGCCGCGCTGAGCACAGCGACCGGCCCGTTACCCTTCGCGAGCGGCGGTCCGCCGGCGAGCCGCGTCGCGTAATAGGCGGCGGTGAGCGAATAGACGAGCGAGTTGTTCCATTCGGTATAGACGTCGAAATTCGGATAAGCGAGGAAGGCGGGACCGTTCCGCCCCATCGGCAAGACCAGCGACGTGGGCACGTTGTCGCCGGGGAGCGGCTGGCCGTTGAGATAGGTCACGCCGTGCTGGGCCCAGAACAGGCGCGGCCGCTTGATGGTGACGTCGGCCTGGTCCCAGGGCAGGTTAGCCGGGACACGCACCTGCTCGAGCCACGGCTGATTGGGTTGCCACCCGATCGACCTGAGGTAGTTGGCGGCGGAGGCGAGCGAGTCCGGCGCGCTCCTGATCAGATCGCGCCTGCCGTCACCGTCGAAATCGACGGCATAGTTATAATATGTGCTCGGCTGAAATTGGAATTGGCCGACCTCGCCATGCGCCGGCCCGCGCATCTCATGCGGTGAGAGATCGCCGCGCTCGATCACACGCAAGGCATCGAGCAGCTCCGCGCTGAACTTCTCCGGCCTCCGGCAATCGAAGCTCAAAGTGGCGAGCGAGCGGATCGACTCCATATTGCCCATCACCTTGCCGAAATCGGTCTCCAGTCCCCAAAAGGCGACGAGCACGGGACCCGGCACGCCGTATTGTTGCTGGATCTTGGCGAAGGTGCCGGAATATTTCTTGAGCAGCTGCGCGCCGACCTGAAGGCGATTGGACGAGACCATGCGGTTGGAGAATTGCAGGAAGCTCTGCGCGAACACGGCCTGGCCGCGATCCTTGGCGATGGTCGCGGGATCGTAGGACACGCCGTCGAGCGCGGCCGACACGGTGCGTGGCGAAATCCCTTGCGCCACCGCCTGCTGCTTGAAGCCTTGCAGCCATTTGGGGAAGGCTGCGGGCGGCTGGCACGCGGCCAGCGCGTGGGATGCGGTTCCAAACAGTACCGCCGCGCAAAGGCCGGCGGCCGCGGTGATATGGAGAATCGTGCCGTGTCTAGCCATGGCCTCACTCAAGCCAGTCGGAGGAGATCAGTCAACCCCGCGTGGAATTTCCCGGCAGCGTGGCTTCAGGGCAGAGTCAATCCCCGCGCGCCCATCACGCATCGACTCCGGTACGTAGATCGCGAAAGCTAGTCGGTATGCGGCGGTAAGGCGCCGAGCCTCAGCCTTTCAATCAACGCATCGATTCGCCGCGATGCTTCCCGCTTGCTCAAGCCTTGCTGGAACGCGGTCGGCTCGTGAATCTCCTCGGCCAGTGTCTTGAGGCAGGTGGCTTGCGCGCCGGTCATGGGCTCTCGTCCGGGGAAATCGTGGTGTGAGAGCTCCTGGGTTTCCTGCGCCTGGTGAGCCTTCTTCTTTTGCATCATCGAAGTTAGTCCTGAGTCCGTCCTTGTTGTTTCCTCGGTGTTTCGTCTGCAAACACCATTCTTACAGTGAGCCTTGAAAAGGGCAAAGGTTTGGCACGATTTGACAAAGGTTTGGGCAGCAAAGACCCGCCGCCTAAATACATAACGAGCCTAGCTATCGAAATTTATCCGAGACCAAGACGGCGGGAGGCGCCTTGATCTTGCGCAAAGACCCTTGCGGGCGGCGCCCAGAAATAGCCCTTCAATAACCCTGCCCCAGCCGATATTACGCCAATTTATTCAATAGGATACCGCACTGCACCAACGCGTGCGGCCGGCTTGATTCTTCGCCGGTCTTTCTTCCCAAAACACAATCGAATCTAGGAGCACAACGCATGTTCGAAATGCGAGCCAAGATGATTACGGTGGGGCTTCTCGGCACCGCTGTTATGCTACCCCTCGATCTCGCCAAGGCGGGGCAGGTCGGCCACGCCTCCTGGTACGCGCTGTACTCGCGCACGGCCAGCGGCGAGATGATGAACCCAAGCGAACTGACCGCCGCCCACCGCTCGCTGCCCTTCGGCACCAAGGTGCTGGTGGAGAATCTCAATAACGGCCGCACGGTTGTCGTGCGCATCAACGACCGGGGCCCCTTCATCGGCGGCCGCATCATCGACCTGTCCAAGGCCGCCGCGGCGAATATCGGCATGATCGATTCGGGGGTCGCCGAGGTGAGGGTAACCAATGCCGGCGGTGGGGCACTCGAAGCCCTGGGCCGGGCGACAAGCGAGGCCGCCAAGGCCGCCGCACAGGAGAAGAAAGCCCAGACGGCGAAACCCAAACAGGCCGAGGCCGCCGCATCCGGTGGGTCTCAGAAGGCCAAGCCGGTGGCGGCGAAGGCCCCCGCCAAGACCAAACACGCCGCCAAGAGCCGGAGCTCGACCCGCAAAATTGCCACGGCAAAGAAAAGCTATAGCCGCGTCGCCGTGTCCAAAAGGACGCATGTCGCCGCCAAGCGCGGCTCACGCAAGGGTGTCGTCGAGGCCCATTACAATCCCTATGCCATACTCGGCGACACGCCCGGCTTCATGAAGCCCGGCACCAAGCGTGCGAGCAGAACCGCCCGCGCTTGATCTGACCATCCCCCTCAGAGCCTAGCATCAGTCGGCCGCGGGCGCGGCCGGCTGCCAATTTCGTTCCCCTCCGGGCAGACGCGTCGCGCCCGCTCGCCTAGGCGCTAACAGACAATCCGAAGTTTTTCCGGCCCAGCCCTGAAATAGCCTGGTGAGGATCACCTACCGGGCGAAAAAGAATGATTACATAGGGGCTTATGT
This sequence comes from Methyloceanibacter sp., assembly GCA_040901485.1. Classification (GTDB taxonomy): domain Bacteria; phylum Pseudomonadota; class Alphaproteobacteria; order Rhizobiales; family Methyloligellaceae; genus Methyloceanibacter. Next base: position 82,684 of record JBBDYM010000038.1, on the reverse strand, counting down.
CGCCTATAGTTCCAAGTGGCGAAGGCGCGGTGACACAATCGTAACCATGATTCGTCAGAATTAATCGGGGCGGTTGAACCGTTCCTCAGGGAGCTAGCAGGTCACATGCCCCTATTACCGATCCTTCGCCAGTCGTTACCGCTGGTGGCTCTCCTGCTCGGCGCGACTCTCGTGCTGCTGTCATTACAGCCGGCAGAGGCGCAGCGGCGCACGGCAACTCCCGAAGCGAGCCAGCTCGACTACACGTATGTCGTCCCCAAGCGTGGCGGCTATTCGCTGCGGATGCGCGACATTTGGGGCCCAGCGAAGATGCCTCCAGCACCCCAGGATTTCGGGCCGCATTTCGACTATCCGCCGGAATCGCTGAACTCCGGCCCCACCCAAGCGCCCTATCCCAACTAAGCGCTGCTCCTCACCGTTCTGACCTTCTCGCGCGGGAGATGGGTCTTGCACATGACGGGCTCGCGCTTTTAGAGTGAGGCGTTTTGTGGGCAGACTGCGAACCCGGGTGGAGACTGGCCACGAGCGCTGCTTGGGAAGCGGCGTGGTTTCTTTCCCGTTTTCTAGACTTGCCTGACCATCCGCGCGCCTGAGCGGGTGGACTATTCGGAAGGGGAAAAGGAGCTTCCCATGCGTCAGACCGGGACGGTCAAGTTCTTCAATCATTCGCGGGGGTTCGGCTTTATCACGCCGGACGATGGCGGCAAGGATGTGTTCCTGCATATCTCGGCCTTGCAGAAATCGGGTCTTCCGGCGCCCGACGAGGGCGCGAGAGTTTCCTTCGAAACCGAGCCGGATCGCCGTGGCAAAGGTCCGCAAGCCATCAACGTGCAGCTCGGCGAATAACTCTCCCTCTACTCGCGCCTTGATAGGCCCGCGCCGCTCCGAGCGTTGCCGCTGGCGGTTTCTTATTGCATACCTGATCACGCTCTTTGCCGCGCTCTCGATCAGCGAGACGAGAGCCGCCGAGAACGACCGGCCCGGCGAATTCGACTATTACGTGCTGGTGCTGACCTGGGCGCCGTCCTACTGCCTGGGCGAAGGCCGCCGCCGGAAGGACGCGCAATGCGGCACGACGCGGCCGCACGCCTTCACCTTGCACGGGCTGTGGCCGCAATACGAAGAAGGCTGGCCGGAAAACTGCGCGATCGGAAAACGCCCCTGGGTGCCGGATGAATTGATCGAGGAGATGCGCGACATCATGCCGAGCAAGGGCCTGATCATCCACGAGTACCGCACCCACGGGACGTGCTCGGGCCTCGATCCTGCCCAATATTTCGGCTTAGCGCGCGAGCTTTATGAGCGGGTGAACGTTCCACCGCAATTGCTCGGCGCCGACGCCGATTATCTTGATTCCCCTGAAGGAATCGAAAGCGAGTTCCTCGGTGCCAATCCTTGGCTCAAGCCTGAGATGATTGCGGTGAGCTGCCGCCGCCAAAGTCTGCTCGATATCCGGATCTGCTTCGGCCGCGATCTTTTTCCCCGGGCATGCGGCGTCAACGAGGACCAGAAGCGGCTCTGCCCTGCGGCCAAGATCACCATCCCTCCGGTGGCGCCTTAGGGTAAAGTGCGGCGTGGGGATAGATGCAGAGCTTGAAGCGAACCCTGCATGAGCGTCGACACTACCACACCGATCGAAGTGCTGAGGCGGACGCCGCTCTTTGCTCTGCACGTTGAGCTAGGCGCCCGGATGGTACCGTTCGCCGGCTACGAGATGCCGGTGCAGTACCAGCCCGGCGTCCTCAAGGAGCATCTGCATACGCGCGAAGCGGCCGGCCTGTTCGATGTCTCGCATATGGGGCAGATCGTCCTGCGGGCGAAATCTGGCGACGTTCGGGACGCGGCGCTGGCGCTCGAGGCGCTGGTTCCGGTCGACATCGTCGGACTCGAACCAGGACGCGTGCGCTACGCCTTCTTCACCACTGCGCAAGGCGGCATTCTCGACGATCTGACGGTGGCGAATTTAGGCGATCGCCTGTTGCTCGTCGTCAATGCGTCTCGGAAGGCTGACGACGAAGCGCATCTCCGTGCTGCGTTCGGAGGCGCGTGCGAGATCGACGTTCTTGACCGCGCGCTGATCGCGCTGCAAGGGCCGCAGGCCGAAGCCACGCTGGCGCGCGTCGCACCGGACTGCATCGCCATGCGTTTCATGGAGGCGCGCAGGCTGACCCTCATGAGTGCCGAATGTCTCGTCACGCGATCGGGCTATACGGGAGAGGACGGCTTCGAGATCTCGATTCCCGCCGACATGGCCCGCGAGATCGCGGAGGAATTGCTCGCCAATGAAAAGGTGGCGCCGATTGGACTTGGCGCGCGCGACTCGCTCCGCTTGGAAGCCGGACTCTGTCTTTACGGCGCGGACATCGATGAGAGTACAACCCCGGTCGAAGCGGGCTTGTCCTGGGCCTTGCAGAAAGTCCGCCGCAAAGGCGGCGCGCGCGCGGGCGGCTTCCCCGGCGCCGAGATTATCCTCGAACAGCTCGCAAGCGGTGCGCCGCGCCGCCGCATCGGCCTCAAGCCCGAGGGCCGCGCGCCGGTGCGCGCCGGCGCCCCGCTCTACGCAGAAGAGGGCGGAACCGCGGCTATCGGCGCGGTAACGTCGGGCGGATTTGGCCCGAGCCTCGCTGCGCCAATCGCGATGGGTTATCTGCCGGCCGCGCTGGCCGAGCCCGGCACGCGAATTTTTGCCGAGCTGCGCGGGAGTCGCCTTCCTGCCGCCGTTGGGGCACTTCCTTTCATCGCGCCGAAATATAAACGCGGCTAAGCTCTCGACCTGGAGGATGTATGCTGAAATATACCGAGGAGCACGAGTGGCTCGATCTCGATGGAGACGTCGCCACGGTCGGCATCACCAAACACGCGGCGGAGCTGCTCGGCGACGTCGTCTTCGTTCAGTTGCCCGAAATCGGCGCCAAATTCGCCAAGGGCGACGGCGCGGCAGTGGTCGAATCCGTGAAAGCGGCCTCCGACGTCTACGCGCCGCTCGACGGCGACGTGGTCGAGGTCAATAAAGCCGTGGTGAACGACCCCGCCCTGGTCAATGCCGATCCGGAAGGCCAAGGCTGGTTCTTCAAGCTGCGGCTTGACGATATCAAGGCGATGGATGGGCTCATGGATGATGACGCCTATCAGGCACTGGTCGAAAGTTCCGCATGATCGCAGCCGGCAAATACGACCCTTACGATTTCGCTAATCGCCGTCATATCGGGCCGTCGCCCGAGGAGATGGCGGAGATGCTGCGCGTCGTGGGGGTCGAGAGCCTCGATCAGTTGATCGACGAGACGGTGGCGGAGGAAATACGCCAGAAGACGCCGCTCGACTTCGGCCGCGCGCTGTCGGAGCGCGGCGCGCTCGACAAGATGCGGGAGACCGCGGACAAGAACCGCGTCCTCACCTCGCTCATCGGCCAGGGCTATCACGGCACCATCATGCCCCCCGCCATTCAGCGCAACATTCTCGAGAACCCGGCCTGGTACACGGCCTACACGCCCTATCAGCCGGAGATCAGCCAGGGCCGGCTCGAGGCGCTGCTCAATTTCCAGACGCTGGTCTCCGACCTGACCGGGCTAGACATCGCCAACGCCTCGCTGCTCGACGAGGCGACGGCCGCCGCCGAGGCCATGGCCATGGCGCATCGGGTCACACAGTCCAAAGCGAATGCGTTCTTCGTCGACCAAGACTGCCTGCCGCAGACCATTGCCGTGCTGAAGACCCGCGCCGAGCCTCTCGGCTTGTCGATTGTGGTCGGCGATCCGTTCAAGGATCTCGATCCGGCGGCGGTGTTCGGCGCGATCTTCCAATATCCGGGCGTCTGCGGAGAGTTCCACGATTTCTCGGCGCCGATCGCCAAGCTGCACGCCGCAAAGGCTATCGCCGTGGTCGCCGCCGACCCGCTGGCGCTGACCTTGCTCAAGCCGCCGGGAGAGATGGACGCCGACATCGCCATCGGCTCGATGCAGCGCTTCGGCATGCCGATGGGCTATGGCGGCCCGCACGCCGCCTATATTGCCACGCGGGACGCCTATAAGCGCTCGCTCCCCGGCCGTCTCGTCGGCGTCTCGGTCGATGCCCGCGGCAACCGGGCCTATCGCCTAGCGCTGCAAACCCGCGAGCAGCATATCCGCCGCGAAAGCGCTACCTCGAATATCTGTACGGCGCAGGTTCTCCCCGCCGTGATCGCCTCGATGTATGCGGTGTTTCACGGGCCGAAGGGATTGAAGGCCATCGCCGAGCGCGTTCACCGCAAGGCCGCGCGGCTTGCCGAGGGGCTTGCCTCGCTCGGCTTCAAGATCGCCCCGGATGCCTATTTCGACACCGTCGCCGTGGAGGTCGGACCCTATCAGGGCCTCATCATGAAGAACGCGGTCGATTACGGCGTCAATCTGCGGAAGGTTGGTCACGACCGCATCGGAATTACCGTCGACGAGCGAACGCGGCCGACCACGCTCGAAGCGGTGTGGCGCGCCTTTGGCGGCTACGACCTGGTCTACAGCGACGAGCATCCCGAATATCGCCTGCCCGATTCGTTGCTGCGCCAGTCCGGCTATCTGACCCACCCGATCTTCCACATGAACCGGGCGGAGAGCGAGATGACGCGCTACATGCGCCGGCTCGCCGACCGCGACCTTGCGCTGGATCGGGCCATGATCCCGCTCGGCTCGTGCACAATGAAGCTGAACGCGACGGCCGAAATGCTCCCCATCACCTGGCCGGAATTCGCCGAGCTCCATCCCTTCACGCCGGAAGACCAGGCGCTCGGCTATCGCGAACTGATTGAGGATCTATCGGCCAAGCTCTGCGCCATTACCGGCTACGACGCCATGTCGATGCAGCCCAACTCCGGTGCGCAAGGCGAATATGCCGGTCTGCTCACCATCCGCGCCTATCACAAGAGCCGCGGCGAAAGTCACCGAGATGTTTGTCTGATCCCCTCCTCCGCGCACGGCACCAATCCGGCTTCCGCGCGGCTGTGCGGCATGAAGGTGGTGGTCGTGGCCACCGACGCGCGCGGCAATATCGACCTTGACGATTTCCGCGCCAAGGCGGAGGCAAACGGCGTCAACCTCGCCACCTCCATGATCACCTATCCCTCGACCCACGGTGTGTTCGAGGAGACGGTACGCGAGATCTGCGACATCACCCACGCCAATGGCGGCCAGGTCTATCTCGATGGCGCCAATATGAACGCGATGGTGGGCCTGGCGCGGCCGGGCGATCTCGGCGCCGATGTCGGCCACCTCAATCTGCACAAGACCTTCTGCATTCCGCATGGCGGCGGGGGTCCGGGCATGGGGCCGATCGGAGTGAAGGCGCATCTGATCCCCTTCCTCCCCGATCACCCCGAGACCGGCGGGGGCGAACGCACCGTCTCGGCCGCGCCTTACGGATCGCCGTCGATCCTGCCGATCTCTTGGAGCTACTGCCTGATGATGGCCGGCGCAGGACTCACCCAGGCGACACGCGTCGCCATCCTCAGCGCCAACTATATCGCCAAGCGGCTGGAAGGCGCTTACGACGTGCTCTACGCGGGCAAGCGCGGCCGGGTCGCCCATGAATGCATCGTCGACACGCGTCCGCTCGCCGAGCGCGCCGGCATCACCGTCGACGACATCGCCAAGCGGCTGATCGATTGCGGCTTTCACCCGCCGACGATGAGCTGGCCGGTGCCCGGCACCTTGATGATCGAGCCGACCGAGTCGGAGACCAAGGCCGAGCTCGACCGTTTCTGCGACGCCATGCTCGGAATTCGCGAAGAGGCCCGCGCCATCGAGGACGGCCGCATGGACCGGACCAACAACCCGCTCAAGAACGCGCCGCATACGGTCGAGGATCTGGTCGGCGAATGGGACCGCCCCTATTCGCGCGAGGCCGCCTGCTATCCGGCAGGAGCCTTCCGCGTCGACAAATATTGGCCGCCGGTGAACCGCGTCGACAATGTTTACGGCGACCGCAACCTCGTCTGCTCCTGTCCGCCCACCAACACGTATTTGAAGGCGGCCGAGTAGCGGGTCTAGGCAGCAGCGGCGACGTCGCCCTTGAGGGCGGCGTCGAACAGCTTCCGCGCCCCCTCCTTGGTCACGGGTATCGGATTGCCGCCCGCGGTCGGGTCGACCACAGCCATTTCGGCGATGGTCTCGGCCTTGCTGCCGTCCACTTTAAGTCCGCCGAGATCGTGGGGAACGCCGGTCTGCTTGCGCAGATCGAGCACGGCTTTCAGGAAGCCGTCGAACCCTCCGCCGATCCCGAGAAACCCTGCCAGCCGCTCGATCTTCGGCCCGATCGCCAGGCGGTTGAACACGAGCACATAGGGCATGAACACGCCGTTGGTCATGCCGTGATGCGTGTGATAGAGCGCGCCGACCGGGTGGGAGAGCGCGTGGATGGCGCCAAGCCCCTTCTGGAAGGACGCCGCACCCATGGCTGCAGCGCTCATCATATGCGCGCGGGCCTCGAGGTCGTTGCCGTTGGACACGGCCCTGGGCAAATTCTCGAACACGAGGCGCATGCCCTCGACAGCGATGCCTTCCGCAATCGGGTGGTAGCTCGGGGCGCAATAGGCTTCGAGGCAATGCGCCAGGGCATCCATGCCGGTGCCCGTGGTGATGGCGGGCGGCATGCCGACGGTGAGCTCCGGATCGCAGATCACCACTTTGGGCATCATCTTGGGATGGAAGATCACCTTCTTCGTTTGGGTGGATTCCTGCGTGATGACACCGGCGCGGCCGACCTCCGATCCCGTGCCAGCGGTGGTCGGCACGGCGACGACCGGTGCGATCTTGTCGGCATCGGCGCGCGTCCACCAATCGCCGACATCCTCGAAATCCCAAAGCGGGCGCGTCTGCCCCGCCATGAAGGCGACCACCTTGCCGGTGTCGAGGCCGGAGCCGCCGCCGAAGGCGACGATTCCGTCATGCTTGCCGGCGCGGAATACCGCGATGCCTGCCTCGACATTGGCGTCCACAGGGTTCGGCTGGACATCGGCGAAGATCGCCGCGGGCAATCCGCCCTCCTTCAGGAGGCTCATGGCCCGCCCGGTGATGGCAAGCTTGGCGAGTCCGGAGTCGGTGACGAGCAGCGGTCGCTCGATTCCGGCGGCGCGGCAGGCCTCGGCGAGCTCCTTGATGCGGCCGGCACCGAAGCGGATGGCGGTCGGGTAGCTCCAATTGGCGGTCGGTGCGGTCATGTCGTCGTGTTCCGGGATGGGAGAGGTTCGTCAGACCTCGCGGAGGTGGAAGCTCTTCGGCTGGGTCAAGGTGTCGAAGCCGTATTTCGACAGCGAAACCCCGCGGCCGGTGTCCTTGACGCCGGTCCAGGCGAGTTGCGGGTCGAGGTAGTCGCAGCGATTCATATAGATCGTGCCGGTTTCGATCCGGCTCCCCAGCTCGGCGGCGCGCTCGATATCGCGTGTCCAAATCGAGGCCGTCAGACCGTAGGGGCTGTCGTTCATCAAAGCCACCGCCTCGTCGTCGTCGCGCACCTGCATGATGCCGACCACCGGACCGAAACTCTCCTCGCGCATCACATCCATCTGGTGATTGACGCCGATCAGCACTTCGGGCGCGAGATAGGGCGAGCCGGGACTGTCGCCTTCGACCTTCATGTTTATCAGAGCCTTGGCGCCCTTGCGCCGCGCCTCCTCGATCTGAGCGCGCACCGTGTCCGCGGCTGAACCGCGCACCATCGGGCCGAGCGTCGTCGCCTGGTCGAGCGGATTGCCGACCACATATTGGCGCGTGAGCGCGGTGAAGCCTTCGACGAAATCGTCGAACACAGACGCATCGACATAGATGCGCTCGACCCCGCAGCAGGACTGCCCGGAATTGAAGAACGAGCCGTCGACCAGATTCTCGATGGCGTGATCGAGCTTGGCATCGGCGCGCACATAGGCGGGGTCCTTGCCGCCAAGCTCGAGCCCGGTCGAGGCAAAGGTGCCGGCCACCCCACGCTCGATGGCGCGGCCTCCGCCGACCGAGCCGGTGAAGGCGACATGATCGATGCGGCCCGAGCCGATCAGCTTCTCGGTCTGCTCGTGCGACAAAACGAGGTTGCTGAACAGCCCCTTGGGCAGTCCGGCGCGCTTGAAGGCCTCGGCGATGCGCTCGCCGACGAGCAAGGTTTGCGCGGCGTGCTTGAGAACAATGGCGCTGCCCGCGAGCAGTCCCGGGACGATGGTGTTGACGGAGGTGAGATAGGGATAATTCCAGGGCGCAACGACCAGCACCACCCCAAGCGGCTCGCGGGTGATGTAACGGCGGAAGCCGGACTTCTCCGGCGGGTAATAGGGCTTCAGCGCCTCCTCGGCGAGCGCCACCATGCCGCGGACGCGGTCTTCCACGCTGCCCTTCTCGCCGCCATAGCGCACGGGACGCCCCATCTGCCAGGCAAGCTCGACGGCAATCTCGTCATTCATCGCCAAAAGCGCGTCGAGAAACGTAAGCATGTAGCGCGCGCGCTCGGACACCGGCACTGCCCTCCATGCCGGCAGCGCGGCGCGGGCGCGGGTGACGGCAGCCTCGATCTCGGCATCGCGGGCAAGCGCCCGCTCAGCATAGACCGAGCCGTCGATGGGGGAGATGATCTTCACGTTGTCGGACATGGTTTTCGGAGATCCTCAATAGCGCTCGAAGCCGCGCTTCAGCTCCCAATCCGTGATGCGGCGGTCATATTCGAACTGCTCCCATACGGCGGTATGCACATAGTGCTCGATGACCTCGTCGCTGAAGGCCGCGCGCAGCATTTGCGAGTTTCGCATCAACTCCGTCGCCTCGCGCAAGGTCTTAGGCACCTCGCGCAGCGCCTTGCCCTGATAGGCGTCTCCCGCAAAGGGCCGCTCAAGCTCCAACTTCTGTTCGACGCCGGCAAGCCCGGCGGCGATCAGCGCGGCGAAGGCAAGATAGGGATTGAGATCGGCGCCGCCAATACGACATTCGATGCGGATGGCCTTACTCTGCGGTCCGCAGAGACGGAAGCCCGCCGTGCGGTTGTCGAGCGACCAGATCGCCTTCGTTGGCGCGAAGGTGCCGGCCTGGAAGCGCTTATAGGAATTAATGTAAGGCGCGAGAAACCAGGTGATCTCGCGCGCATGGGCGAGCTGCCCCGCCACGAAATGGCGCATCAGGGGCGACATGCCGTATTCGCCCTTGGGGTCGAGGAAGAGCGGCGTCTTGCTTGAAACATCCCACAGCGAGACATGAATATGGCTCGACGAGCCTGCCAGGTCGTAACGCCATTTGGCCATGAAGGTGAGCGCCTTGTCGAAGGCGTGGGCGATCTCCTTGCAGCCATTCTTCAGGATGACATGCCAATCGGCCATGGTGAGCGGATCGGCATAGCGGACATTCACCTCCTCCTGGCCAGGCCCCCATTCGCCCTTTGAATTCTCCACCGGAATGCCCGCACCCTGCAGCCCATTGCGGATGGCCCGCATCACGCCCTCCTCCTTGGTCGTCTGGAAGACGTGATAATCCTGGATGTAGCTGCCGGTCGTCTTGAGGCCGTTCCAGTTCTTCGCCTCGGCCGATTCATAGGTTTCGTCGAACAGATAGAACTCGAGCTCGGAGGCGAAGCAGGAGGACATGTTCATTCCGGCAAGCCGGGCGATCTGCTTCTTCAGCATCGCGCGCGGGCTATGCGCCAGTTCCTCGTGCGTGTGATGATCGAGCACGTCGCAGAGCACGAGCGCCGTAGCCGGTAACCATGGAATGCGTCGGAGCGTCGCAAGGTCCGGCTTCATCGTGAAGTCGCCGTAGCCTTTCTCCCAATTGGCTACCGAGTAGCCCGGCACCGGCTCCATATCGATGTCGTTGGCGAGGAGATAATCGCAGCCGTGCGTCTCCTCATAGGCGCCGTCGAGGAAAAACTCGGCGTGGAAGCGTTTGCCGACCAGCCTCCCCTGCATGTCCGGGAAGCAGACCACGACCGTGTCGATCTCGCCCCGGCCGTAAGCCGCCCGCAGATCCTCTAACATCAGCACGCCCGCCATGCGGAACCCTACCTTGGAGCAATGAGACCCGCGCGGAAGGTGCCGCGCGAGTCTCTGTCATAGGGTCAAAGTCGAGGCCCGGTCTAGTAGCGATAGGGCGGGCCGGCCTTCACCATCGAGGCGTTGTAATTCTTCAGGATCTCGACGACCTTGGCGCAGCGTGGGCTGGTCTTGGCGACCTCGTCCCAGAACTTGGGCGCTGCATCCTCGACCGTTTTCCAATCGTCATCCGGGATCGTAGTCAACTCGAGCTTGCCGCCGGTGGTGCGGTAATGCGCCTCACCCCACCAATACCAGTGCTGCCGGTAATAGTGCGACCAGTCGATGCACATCTTGAACAGCGTCTTGAGGTGCTCCGGGACGGCATTCCATTTCTCCGTGTTGACGAAATACGATCCCGCCCAGGCGCCCGAGACGTTGTTGGTGAGGTAGTATTTGGTGACGTCGGCCCATCCAACGGTATAGGCCTCCGTAATACCGCACCACCAAACGCCATCGAGTTCACCAGTCTGGATGGCAGGCTGCACGTCTTCATAAGGCAGCGACACCGGCACGACACCGAATTGCTGCATGAACTGCCCACCGGTCGGGAACATGTAGACTCGCAGGCCCTTGAGGTCCGCGACCGACTTGATCGGCTTGGTGCTGCAGAGGTTGCAAGGATCCCAGGCACCGGTGCTGAGCCAAGTGACATTGGGAACCTCGGCATAGGCCTCTTCCCAAATCTGCTTGAGGCCCCACCACTCCCAAAGCGCCGGCACGTCGAGGCTATAACGCGAGGCGAAGGGGAAATAGGCCGCGAATACTTTGATGTCGACCGGCGCCGCCGCCGAATCGTCGTCGCTCTGCGCGGCATCGATGGTACCGGCCTGCACGGCCCGGAACAGCTCGCCCTGCGGCACGAGCTGGTCGGCGGTATAGAGGTCGATCACCATCTCGCCGTTGGCCGCTTTGTTGAAGACGTCGATCGAGTTCTTGATGACGTGCTCGGCAAGCGCCGGGCCCGCATAGGTCTGGAGTCGCCACTTGATCGGCGCGTTCTGCGCCTTGACGTAGGGCGCCGCAATAGTCGTTGCCGCGGCGCCGGCGGTAACGAGGCCTGCCTTCTTGATAAATTCACGTTTACTGACTTTGATAATTTTGGTCATTTTCGCCCACTCCTGTTGAAAACCACCTGTCGAAGCGCCGGCAGATGCCGGCTCTTCCGTCCTGCCAATACCCGCCCTTCTGCTTCCTCCTTTTCGCTCATTATAACTTAGGTTGTGACTGCTTACCTGCCCGCATAGTACTCCGGCAGCCACAAGGTAATCTGCGGAAAGATCATCAGGATGATCAAGGAAAGCACCATCAAGAAGAAGAACGGGACAATGGACCGGTAAATATCGATCAACGTGATTTCAGGGGGCGCCATCGCCCGCATCAGGAAGAGATTGTAGCCGAAAGGCGGCGTGATGTACGCGATCTGGCAGGTGACGGTGTAGAGGATGCCGAACCAGATCGGGTTGAAGCCCAGCTTTATAACGAGGGGTATATAGAGGGGTGCCACGATCACCAGCATGGCGGTGTCGTCGAGGAACGATCCCATTATGAGGAACGAGATCAGCATCAGAATGAGGATCGTCCAGGGATCGAATTCCCAGGTGTTGAGCAGAAGGCTCTCGATGGCCTTGACCGCGCCGAGACCGTCATAGACGGCGCTGAAGCAGAGCGCTGCGAGGATGATCCACATGAACATGCAGGTCACCGTCAACGTTTTACGGAGCGAATTCTCAATGACCTCCCACGTGAGCTTGCGCTCCAGCAAGGCGGCGAGCACGGTGAGGAGCGCGCCCACCGCCGAACTCTCGACCAGGCTGGTCACGCCGGTCAGAAACATGCCCATCATGAGGCCGAAGATCGCGAGCGGAATGATGCCTTCGCGAAGCAGCGAGATCTTTTCGCGCCATGTGATCTGAGCCCGCTCCTCCTCCGAGAGCACCGGGCCGAGTTCCGGGTTAAGGCGACAGCGGATATAGATATAGATTCCGAAGATGGCGGCCATCATCAGGCCGGGTCCCACGCCGCCAAGCCAAAGCTGGAGCACAGGCTGGCGGGCGATCATCGCATAGAGCACCAGAACCACGCTTGGCGGGATAAGGATGCCGAGCGAACTCCCGGCCTGGATCACGCCCGTCACCATGACTTTGTCATAACGGCGCCGCAGCAGTTCCGGCAGGGCGATGGAGGCGCCGATCGCCATGCCGGCCACCGACAAACCGTTGATGCACGAGATCAGGACCATGAGTCCGAGCGTGCCGAGTGCCAAGCCGCCGCTAATCGACCCGAACCAGACGTGGAACATCCGGTAAAGATTGCTGGCGATGCCGGACTCCGACATCATGTAGCCCATGAAGATGAAAAATGGCACGGTGATCAGCGGATACCAATTCAACACCTGAAAAGCGGCGTTGAACGGCATCTCGAACGAGCCCTCGCCCCACAGCCAGAGCGCGGCGACTGTGCCCACGAAGCCGATGATGCCAAACACGCGCTGTCCCGTGAGGAGCAGCAGCATCATCGAGGCGAACATGAACAGGGAAATTAATTCGGAGCTCATATGATGGGCTTACCCCGCGCCTCTGCCACATCCTTTAAGAAGGTAGCGATCGCCTGAAGCAGCATCAGGAAAATCGCGACGGTCATGATGAGCTTGATAGGCCACAAGAGCGGCGACCAGGACGAATAGTTCCTCTGCTGGTACACGATGGCGTAGTCGGTCGCCGATATGCCGCCGAGGAACAGAACCGCAAGATAGAAGATGACCAGCAGGATCGTGAGTGCGTCGGTCGCGGCGCGCTTCCGTGGCGAAAGACGGTTGTAGAGCAGATCCATCCGCACATGGCCGTTGATCTGCATCGAGTAAGGGCCACCGAGCAGGTAATAGGCCGACAGCACGAACTGGCACATTTCGATCATCCAGTTGACGGGGATGCCGGCCAGCAGGCGCGACAATGTCGCGTAGATCAGGATCGCGCCCAGCGGGAGGAATAAATACATGGCGAAGCGGCCGACCCAGTAGTTGACCGCATCGACCGCTTTGACGAAGGCGACTATGGGCTTGGGCATGACCTCCTCACGGTCGGCTGGTCGGAGGTGGAAGGCCCCGTCACTTCGCGCATGAACCCTGTCGCCAGCTGCATAAGATTCGTTCCGTTTGGGTGAGTGCCGCTAGTTCGTGCAAGTCATGCCGGATCCGGTGGGCGCCAAGTCCACATGCAAGTTTCACACCGCGGCATGGCTGGCCCCGGCCAAAGTGCGTTCCGCCGCAACGAGAATCCCGGCCAGCCGGTTGGCCCAACGGGCCTGGCTGGCTTCATCCCCGATCTCGTCATTGCGAATCTCGATCATGGCCGCCGGCAAGTGGTGTGGGCCGGCATGACGCTCGACGGTGTAATAGACCTGGTCGGCCGGCGCATACGGCTCGTTGACGCCGACGGTGAGTGCCGGGTCGGCCTTCAATCCGCGGATCAGGGAATCGGCCAAGCGGCGGTCCTCGCCGAACACGATCCCCACCTGCCATGGCCTGGCCTTGCCGAAATAGACCGGCGTGTAGGAATGAATGGCAATGAGCGCCGTCGAAAGCCCCGCCTCATCGCGACGGTTGAGGCATGCATCGATCGCGGCATGATAGGGCGCGTGAATGCGGTCGAGGCGCCGCGTGCGCTCCACCTCGCTCAAGTCGCGATTGGCGGGCACCGCCCTCCCCTCGCTCTCCACGACAATGAGGCTATCGGCGTCCGGCGAACGATTGCAGTCGATGACGAGGCGCGACACGTCCGGCCAGAAAAGCGGCGCATCCAGCCGCGCCGATAGATGCCGCGCCACCGGCAGCGCGCCGGGGTCCCAGGCGATGTGCGTTCTGAGCACATCCGCCGCAAGCCCGAACGGCTCACACGCTTCGGGGATGCGATTTGAGGCGTGATCGCAAACGATCGCGAACGGTCCGGGACCTTCCGGATTTTCCACCACGACAACCGGGCTCGCCCCGTCCGTCATCTGCCCCCGTCTCCATCCGCCTGCCCCGGAATGGAAGTTGCGTCACAACATGGCTCGGCAAGACCATATTATCCCGTTGGATAGGAAGGTCTAGAAATACCGGAACGACCCCGGACGCGGGGGGCGCCCTGGGCCCAGATTGGTTGCAGGGAAGCAGCGTCAGAAGCGATAGATTAGCGAGCCGCGGAAGGTATTGGCATCCGGATCGTAAGTCGTCTGGCCGCCCGGATATCCGACCGTCTCGGACTCAAAATCGGTGAACTGATAGTCGAAGCGCGCGGCCCAATTCGGCGTGAGCGACACTTCGGCGCCGGCGCCGTAGCTCCAGCCGAAGAAATCTCTCTCGCGCACGCCGCCGCCAGGCCCGGTGACCGGCAGCTCGGCATTGGCCCAGGCGCCGCCGAAGGTGCCGAATAGCAGCACGCGCGGCGTGATGGTATAGCCGGCGCGCAAGCGGAGATCGGCCATGGTGTCGATGCTCGGACTTACCTTGTTCAGGCCGGCATTGAAATTGCGGCTGCCGCTGATATCGGCGGCCAGGACATCGCCTTCGATGCCGATGACGAAGGGACCGCTCTGCAAGCTCCAGCCGCCGACCACGCCGCCGAGAATGCCGCTGGTGCGGACATCGCCCGAGGCCGGAGAGAAATCGTAATTCACCGTGGCGCCGCCCAGTGTCCCGCCGAGATACCAGCCTTCGAACACATTCTGAGGCGCGAGCGGGCCCGGGCCTACATCGTAGAGATTTTCGTAGGCGTCGGCGCTCAGCACCGGGTTTGACGCCGTGGCGCCGATGGCAAGCACGGCGGCAAGAGTCACAGCCTGGAACAGTCGCCTACGCATGCGAAACTCCTCACGATTGGGACCTGGCCCCAGGGTAGTGCCCTACCCTTACCGTGGGTTAACAACGAAGGAGGGCGAAACTTGGCAGGGTAAACGGCGGGTTAATGGCCATCCCATGGCTTATGCGGCCGGGGTCTGTCTCAGGCCGCGCGAAACAAGGCGACCAAGCCTTGCGTCTCGACCTCAACCTTGGGGAAGCGCTCCCGCAATCCTTCCGACAAGGAGGCAAGATCGTCCTCGCGATTATTGAACACGCCTTTGGCGTTATAAAGGGCAAGCAGCCTCCGCGCCGCGAGGTTGGGTGCAATATCGCGCCCGAGAATGGTCGCGCCGAACAATACGGCGTCATCACCCATCAGCGGGCGCAAATGGTCGACCGCCACGAGCTTCTCGCTCATGCTGCCCGGCAGACAGTGCAACACATAAGTGAGGCCGACCGATGCGAAGGGCGCCGAGTCTATCTCGATCGGGTCGAGCAGGTTGACTTGGCGGAGTACGGGATTGAAGCGCGCCAGCCTGCTTCCGGCCCGGTCGAGACAGTGGCGATTGATGTCGAGCAGTGCCAACCGGTCGAAACTCGCGCCGCCCGCGCGATCGATGAAGAGGCCGGTGCCGACGCCGGCCTCGAGATGATTGCCGGAAAGATTAGCTTCGTACAGCCCGAGCAGCCGTGGTGTCGGACAGCGCCAGGCAAAGCGGTTCGAGAGGCCGTGGACCAGCGCATCGTAAACCGAGAGCATGACGGGCGTGTAGATCGCATGCGCGCGAGCGATCGCCGCGCCGTCTCGCGCAGCGTTGGCCTGTCGCGAAGATTCGTCGGGCATTGCCCTGCTATGTTACCCGATACGCCAAAAAGAAAGGGCGCCTTAAGGCGCCCTTTGAGGTGGGAAGTGCTTTTTGGGGAAGATCTGAAATTTGTTAGAACGTTGCCTTCACAGTTCCGACGACCCGCGCATCGCAGTTGCTAGGCCCGCCGCTGTTAAAGGCGCAGTCAGCGTCGCTATAGTCCGTATCCCAGTAGCGTATGTCGGCAGACCAGCGCTCCATAAAGCCGAGGGTAAGGCCGACGTTCCAATAGGTATAATCCGGGACGACGGCTTCGTAAGACTGAAATCCGATCAAGCCGCTGATGCTGGGCGAGAAGAAGTTGAAGAGCATGCCACTGAACGCGTAGCTCACCCCTCCCTCGATCGCATTCGATTCGACGCCCAGACCGAAATTGTCCGGCGACCAATAGTTGATGGCGCCAAGGGTCCAGTTTCCACCCGTCCAGCGCGCACCGGTCTTCAGCTCGAAATAGTCGATGCTGTTGAAGCCCGGAAACGTGTAGTACAGGCCGCCGATGTCGAAGGTGATATTTTTCCACGTGGGCGTGATGCCGGCATAGTAATCGAGCTCGATGCCGTCCCCGAAGTCGGTATTCGATCCCCATATGCCGGCATAGAAAATGCCATATGTGGCATCGAATGAAGCCTGCACCGCCGGATTCTCATCCGAGTTGGAAATGCCGCGGAAGATGTAGTCGGTGGTTAAGACGGCCGTCCCCGAAAGATTCAGCTTCTTGTCCTGAGCGTTCGCGGGCAATGCCAACGCGGCGGCAAACGCCGCACCCAGAACCAACGATTTGATGATCCCCACTTCCCTGCGCCGAGTCATTTCTCAGTCTCCTGATTTGTCGCTGTCCCTGCGATCGAAATTTTTAGGATGCCACCCCGCCCCCGAATCGTCTGCTTGCGGTGCAACGTCCCCCGTGCTCATGACAATAATCCCCGGCCCTGCTGAAGCAACGAAAAAGCCCGATTTTCCGAAAACAACTTGGGCTGTGTGACTATTCTGCAATGGTCAACGGGTTTTGATGCCACATTGGGCTCATCGCCTATTGGCACCCCCAAACCTGCACAGAGGGAGTGCATTTGCCTAAACTAGAAGGCGGCTCCTGGGCCTGTCCGCCCGGTTCCGCCGCACCGGCGGCATCATCCGCTTGGCCTTGTTCCGGCACTGGCGCTCGCCTAGAGTTGCTCTGGACAGTCAAGAATTCGCTTGACGCCGCCGATTCGACGAACGCTCCCGCAAAGCAAACATGGCCAATAAAGCGCAATCCGCGACCGTGCTCGTGACCGGTGCGGGACGCCGGCTAGGCCGCGCCATCGCCCTCGATTTCGCCCGTAGGGGCTGGCGAGTCGGGGTGCATTATCAGGCCTCGAAGGCGGAGGCCTTGGATCTGGTCGCCGAAATCAAGCACTTAGGCCGCCGGGCGGCGGCCTTTCCCGCCGATTTGGCCCGGCTGGACGACCTCGCCCCTCTGATGGAGGCCTGCGCCAAGGCGCTTGGGGGCCCGTCCTGCCTCATCAACAATGCCGCCTGCTTCGAGTGGGATTCCGCCGCAACCCTGGATGCCAGGAGCTGGCAGATGCATCTCGACGTTAATCTGCGCGCGCCGGTCTTTCTCGCCCAGGCCTTCGCCAGGCTCCTGCCGGAGGGCGCGCAGGGCCACGTGATCAATCTCATCGATCAGAAGGTGTTGCGTCCCGACCCCGAATTCTTCTCCTACACTGTCGCCAAATCGGCGCTGTGGACCGCGACTCAGGTGCTGGCCCAGTCGCTGGCGCCGCGAATCAGGGTCAACGCCATCGCGCCGGGGCCAGTGCTGCCAAGCCATAAGCAGAGCGAGGCCGACTTCGCCGAGGAATGCCGCTCGACCCTGCTGCAGCGTGGCGTTGGTGTCGACGAGGTCACTTCCGCCATCCGCTTCCTGCTCGACGCGCCCTCCGTCACCGGCCAGATGATCGCGCTCGATTCGGGCCAGCATTTGGTGTGGCGGCCCCCAAGCCCTTGAACCGGCCCGCACCTAGACCTTACCTTTGCCCTCATAAGGCGCGATGCGTTGGCATCTTGCGCTAAAATCGTGATCCCATGCCGTTAGAGAACCCCGACAGCGCCTCTGCCTCGCTCGTCTCCCGCGCGCGCGAATTGTTGCACGGCGTCGAGACCGGCGCGCCGGTGATCGGCCGTTATGCCAAGACGGCGCCCCCGGGACCGGGCGTCTACCGCATGATCGATGCGGACGGCGAGGTGCTCTATGTCGGCAAGGCGCGGCATCTCAAGAAGCGCGTGCAGAGCTATGCGCGGTCGGGCGCGCACAACAACCGCATCGTGCGCATGATCGCCGACACCGCGAGCATGGAGTTCGTCACCACCGCGACCGAGATCGAGGCGCTGCTGCTCGAGGCCAATCTGATCAAGCGGCTGAAGCCCCGCTTCAACGTGGTGCTTCGGGACGACAAGTCCTTCCCCTTCATCCTGATCGCGCGCGACCATCCCGTGCCGCAAATCCTCAAGCATCGCGGGGCACGGAGCCGCGCGGGCGATTATTTCGGGCCGTTCGCCTCGGCCGGCGCGGTGTCGCGCACCATCAACACGCTGCAGCGCGCCTTTCTGCTGCGCTCCTGCTCCGACGCTTATTACGAGAGCCGCGTGCGGCCCTGCCTGCTGTTCCAGATCAAGAGATGCAGCGCGCCTTGCACCGGCGAGATCTCGATCGAGGATTATGACGCGCTGGTTGACGAGGCGTTGCGCTTCCTGCGCGGCGAGAGCGACGAGGTGAAGCGCCGCCTGCATAAGCTCATGGACGAGGCGAGCCTCAAGCAGGACTACGAACGGGCGGCAAGCTTTCGCGACCGGCTGACCGCGTTCAGCCACATCCAGTCGCGCCAGGGCATCAACCCGCAAAGCGTGAAGGAGGCCAACGTGTTCGCCGCGCACCAGGAGGCGGGGCAGACCTGCATCCAGGTATTCTTCTTCCGCACCGGCAATAATTGGGGCAACCGCGCCTATTTCCCGCGCGCCGACAAGAGCCTCGGGGTGGAGGAGGTGCTCGAATCGTTTATCGCCCAGTTCTACGACGACAAGCCGCCGCCGAAGCTCGTGCTGCTCTCGCACAATATCGAAAGCCGCCGTCTTCTCGCCGAAGCTTTGTCGCTGAAGGCCGGGCACAAGATCGATGTGAGCGTGCCGCAGCGCGGCGAGAAGCGCGAGCTGGTGGAGCATGCTTTGGTCAATGCGCGCGAGGCGTTGGCGCGGCGTCTGGCCGAGTCGTCCTCGCAGGCCGCGATCTTCGCCCGACTCGCCGAGCTGTTCGATCTCGACGAGGCGCCCGAGCGCGTCGAGATCTACGACAACAGCCATATCTCCGGCACCAATCCGGTCGGCGCCATGATCGTCGCCGGACCGGAGGGCTTCATCAAGGCGCAATACCGCAAGTTCAACATGAAGAGCGAGGACCTTGCCCCCGGCGACGACTACGCCATGATGCGCGAGATGCTGACACGGCGCTTCAAGAAACTCGCCAAGGCCAAGGCCGAGCCGAAAGGCTGGGCCGCGCCCGATCTCGTGCTGATCGACGGGGGGCCGGGCCAGCTCTCCGTCGCCAGCGAGATCCTGGACGAGCTTGGCCTTCCCGAGATCAAGGTCGCGGCCGTGGCCAAGGGGCCCGACCGCAACGCCGGGCGCGAACGCATTCATCTCAAGGATCGCGAGCCCTTGCTGCTGGACCCGCGCGACCCGGTGCTCTACTGCATTCAAAGGCTCAGGGACGAGGCGCACCGATTCGCCATCGGCGCCCATCGGGCGCGGCGCAAGAAGGCCATCACCGCCTCGCCGCTCGACGAGGTGCCGGGTATCGGGCCGTCGCGCAAACGGGCGCTGCTCAAGCATTTCGGCTCGGCCAAGGCGGTGAGCCGCGCCGGCATCGCCGATCTCGAGGGCGTTGGAGGCATCAGCGCGCAAATGGCCAAGACCATCTATGATCATTTCCATGGGTGATTTGATTTGAACGAGCGCACCGACATGGCCGATCAGGGTTTGACCGCCGCGACGCCGGTTTCAGGCAGAAGCTTCTTCAGCCTGCCGAACGTGCTCACCTTCGGCCGCATCCTTGCCATTCCCGCTCTCGTCGCCTGCTTCTTCGTCACCGGCGATTGGGGGCGCTGGGCCGCGATGTGGATCTTCATCGCCGCGGGGGTCAGCGATTTCCTCGACGGCTATCTGGCGCGGGCCTGGCAGCAGCAAAGCAAGATCGGCCGCATGCTCGATCCGGTCGCCGACAAGTTGATCGTATCGGCGGCGCTGATGATGCTGGCCGCCGACGGCACCATCGCCGGCTGGTCTCTCTGGGCCGGTGTGATCATCCTCTGCCGCGAGATTTTGGTCTCGGGCCTGCGCGAGTTTCTCGGCACGCTCGCCGTCAGCATGCCGGTGACCAAGCTCACCAAATGGAAGACGGTGTTGCAGATGGTGGCCATCGGATTCCTGCTCGCCGGCAGCGCGGGCGACAAGATTTGGCCTTACACCACGCAGTTCGGCCTGACGCTGTTGTGGATCGCCGCCATCCTCACGCTTTATACCGGCTGGGATCACCTTCGCGCCGCCTGGCGTCATGTGATGACCGAGGAGGACGGCTAACCATGCGGCTCCTCTATTTCGCCTGGGTCAAGGAGAAGACCGGCATCGCCGCGGAAGATGTCGAGCTGCCGGCGGGCGTCGCGACCGTGGGCGAGGTGATCGGCTGGCTCAAGACGCGCGGGCCGGAGTTCGCGCATGCCTTCGAGCGCGCCGAGGTGATCCGCGCCGCCATCGACCAGAACCATGTGCGCCACGACGCGCGGATTGGAGCCGCGCGCGAGATTGCCTTCTTCCCGCCGGTGACCGGAGGCTAGCGTGATCCGCGTCCAGCAGGAGGATTTTGATGTCGCCGCCGAGATCGCTCGCCTAAAAGCGGGACGCAGCGATATCGGCGCCATCGTCACCTTCACCGGCACGGTGCGCGACCAAGCAGGCGCCATCACCGAGATGACGCTCGAACATTATCCCGGCATGACCGAGCGCGAGCTTACGCGCCTCGAGGCCCAGGCGAACGCGCGCTGGCCGTTGCAGGCGAGCCTGATCGTACATCGCACCGGCACCTTACGGCCTGGCGACAACATCGTACTGGTGGTGACGGCGTCCGAGCATCGCGACGCTGCCTTCGACGCCGCGCGCTTCTTGATGGACTATCTCAAGACCAGCGCCCCGTTGTGGAAGCAAGAGACCGGCCCTCACGGCAGTCATTGGGTCGAGGCCGAGCCGGACGACGAGAGCGCCCGCGCCAGCTGGCAACAGAAGCGCGCCGCAGAGTGACACGTGTGGTGCTTTGACCCAGCACAGGAAATTAGAGGATGCGCGTGGAGCGAGAAACATGGAAGATGGCACACCGTTTTGCCATGGTATCAAGCCGCGTTCGTCGATTTGAATGATGCTGAACACGACGATGACGTCAACCAAGCCACCTATCCTCCATGTGCGCGAGCTGGTTCGAGCCTTTGGCGGCATCGTCGCCGTCAATGCGTTCAGCCTCGATGTCTATCCCGGCTCGATTCATGGCTTGATCGGTCCGAATGGTGCCGGCAAGACCACGACCTTCAACGTCATTAGCGGCTTCTACGCGCCGTCAAGCGGCCAGGTCATCTATCTCGGCGAGGACGTCTCGGGACGTGCGACCAGCGCGCTTGCCGAGCTTGGACTGATCCGCACCTTTCAGGGCACGACCCTGTTCCATGAGCTCAGCGTGCTCGACAATGTCAGGCTCGGCTGTCACCGCAGCGCCAAGGCGGGTCTCGTCAAGCGCATTCTCGGCCGCGACCGGACGACGGAAGCGGCCGCCGACCGCAAGGCGCGCGACATTCTGGAGCTCTTCGGCCTACAGGATCAGGCGGACGAGCTTGCCGCCAACCTGCCCCACGGCCATCAGCGCGCGCTTGGCATGGCGGTGGCGCTTGCCGCCGACCCTAAGCTCATGCTGCTCGACGAGCCCTTCACCGGCATGAACCCGGAGGAGACCAGGCGGATGATTGAGCTCGTCCGGCTCGTACGCGACGAGCATGGCGTGACCATCATGCTGATCGAGCATGACATGCAGGCGGTTATGGGCTTATGCGAAACCATCACGGTGATGAATTTCGGCACGCTCCTGGCAGAAGGAACGCCCGAGGAGGTGCGCACCAACCCCGCCGTTATCGAAGCTTATCTGGGAAGCGCGGTCGATGCTGCTTGAGATCAACAACGTCCACGTCCACTACCACAAGGTGGCGGCCCTTAAGGGCATCAACATGGAAGTGCCCGAGGACGGTATCGTCACCATCATCGGCGCCAACGGCGCTGGCAAGAGTACCACCTTGCGCGCCATTTCCGGGCTGGCACGCATCAGCAAGGGCGAGATCATATTCGCGGGCGAGCACATCGACAGACTGCCGCCGGAGAAGATCGTGACTCGCGGCATCGCGCACGTCCCCGAAGGCCGCCGCGTCTTTCCCGACCTGACGGTCGAAGAGAATCTGCGTACCGGGGCATTCCTGCGGTCCGACAGAGCAGGGATCGACAAGGATCTCGACGAGGTATTCCAGCATTTTCCGCGCCTCAAGGAGCGCCGCAAACAATGGGCGCGGTCCCTGTCGGGGGGCGAGCAGCAGATGCTCGCCATCGGCAGGGCTCTCATGTCCCGGCCGAGAATGCTCATTCTCGACGAGCCCTCGATGGGATTGTCACCGGTCATGGTGCAGGAGATGGCGCGCATCATTCGCGATATCGTCGCGCGGGGCGTCCCCGTCGTACTGGTCGAGCAGAATGCCGAACTGGCGCTTAAACTGGCGCGCTACGCCTATGTGCTCGAGACCGGAAGCATCGCGCTGCAAGGGCCAGCGCACGAACTACATGACAACGAGCATGTGAAGCGGGCCTATCTTGGCGGCTGAAACCTGGAGCGCGCAGGAGCTCCTCAACGCGGGATGGAGCGAAGCCGATCTTGCCTGGGAGGCGGCGGCTGAGCGGACGGCCGAGGCCGTCGCGCAACAAAACTATTTACTGGCCAAGGACGTGGCGGGGCAAGCGTTGCAGATCGCGCGCGCCGATTTCGAGCCCATCGACCCCCGCCTCGGCACGAGCCTCGCCAATTACGGCCTGTGCCTCTCTTTATCGAACCACGGCGAAGAAAATGCGTTCTTGTTCCGCGAGGCGATCGACGTATGGCGGCGCTCAGCGCCGTGGATCGCCCGCATGGATGCGCCGCGGGTGGCACGGAGCTCGCTGTTTCACATGCGCATGGAGGCGCGCCATCGCGACACTTACAGGGCTCGGTGGCAGCAGCGGTGGCAGGAGATCGCCGCCGAGGCAACGATGCGGCTTGAAGCGCTGAACGCCTTCAATAACGCGGCCTGCCCGTCCGCGGCAGACGCGATGAAGCACTGGCGGCGCGAGCGTCCGGCCATGCTTAACGATACGCGCAAGCTGATGGCGGCGGCGTTCCTGCTTCTGGCGCCCCAGCCAGAAGTCAAAAAGTGAGATCTTGCACTATTCCGCCAGCAGCTCTGCCTCCGAGGGACGTTCCGCCGTGCGCTTGCCCTTGCGTCCGGCCAACCAGGCTTTGATCTTGGGGCCCAGGCTCTCCAGCCCCTTCGGCAGGAACAGGATGGAGACGATCAGGATCGCGCCGTAGAGCATCGGCCGCATCTGGTCGATGTCGAGCGCGCGGAGCACCACCTCGTTCAGCACCGTGAGAGCGATCACGCCGAGGATCGGGCCGTAAAAGGTCGCGGTTCCCCCGACAATCGCCCAGATCAGCACATAAACCATATCCTCCACGCTGAACCGGTTAGGGTTCACCGTGCCGATATAATGCGCGTAGAGCGCGCCAGCGAGCCCCGCGAAGAAGGCCGAGATAACGAAGGCGAGCATGCGGTAGCGGAACGTGTTCACGCCGACCGATTGGGCAAGCTTGTCCTGCCAGTGAATGGCATGGAAGGTGAGTCCAATGCGGGAACGCTCGATGCGATAGAGGATGAAGAGCGAGAGCGTCACCACGATCAGGCAGAGATAGTAGTAGTTCACCGGATCGTAGAAATCGACGGACAGCGACAGCAACTCGATGTCAGGGAACGGGGGGATGAGCTTGATGCCTTTCGGTCCGCCGAACAGCCAGGTCATCTCGCTCCATTTCCAGACCAGCCTGATGATCTCGCCAGCAGCGAAGGAGCCGATCAGAAAGTAGAAGCCCTTCATGCGCAGAAGCGGGAAGCTGAGCAGGAAGGCGAACAAGGCCGCCGTGGAGGCCCCGAGCAGCATCGACACCGGAACGGGCAGGCCCAACTGCTTGGAGATGAGCGCCGACGCGTAGGCGCCGATGCCCATGATCACGACATGGGCGAGCGACCATTCGCCGGTCAGGGTCAGGAGCCTATAGCTCGACACCAGCAGGACATTGATGGTGAGAAGGACGAGGATTTCCTGCTGCGAGTGGGACAGCAGATGCGGCAGCGCGATCAGCGCGGCGAGCAGCAGGATCGATCCAAGCGCCCAACCGAGCCCGTTGCGCGCGGTTCGCTCAGGCACGTTCCTTGGCTCCGAACAATCCAGTCGGCTTCACGATCAGCACGGCGAGCATAAGCAGGAGACCGACAATATTGGCAATCGTGCCGTCATAGATCGTGGTCACGAAGGTGTTCACGAAGGCATAGAGAATAGCCACGAGCACGGCGCCTTCCAGCGAACCGATGCCGCCGACGATGATGATGATGAAGGCGGTGATGATGACGGTATGCCCCATGAAGGGCGTGGGCGAGACGAGCGGGGCGGTCAGCGCGCCAGCGACGCCGGCAAGGGCCGCGCCGATGAACATGGCGAGCCGCGCCGTCTGGTTGATTGAAATGCCCTGTAGCGCCGCCGCCTCGCGATCCTGCGCGCAAGCGCGCAAGGCCCATCCGAACTTGGTCTTGCGCAGGAACAGCCAGAGCGCCGAAAGCAGAACGATCGCGGCGACGATCACGTAAAGCCGTTGATAGGTGAGGACCACGCCGTTCTCGAAGACGATCTTCTCCTGCGTGGACGGCGGCACATTCTTCATGCGAACGCCGAAACCAAGCACGGCGATCGTCTGCAGGATCAGGAGGAACCCGATCGAGGCGATGAGGCCGCCGAGAGGGTTTTCGCGGAGCGGCCTGAACAACCCGTATTCCATCAAAAGCCCGAGCAAGCCAACAAAGACGAGCCCGATCGCCACGGCGGCAAAGAAGGGAAAACCCGCACCGGCGTAAAGCGCGACCACGGCATAGGCGCCGGCCATGTAGAGCTCGCCATGGGCGAAATTGATCACACCCATCACGCCGAAGATGAGCACCAGACCGACGGCTATAAGGGCCATGTAGCTCGCCGCATAGCTCGCGTTCACAACGGTCTGCAGGAACAGCTCAACGGTCATCGCAAGCTCCGCGCGTGCGCCCAGCTTCGAATGCTATAGCACGCTCGTGCCGGCAGGCCAGCGTGAAGCGCGGCGCGAGGCCACGCTTTAACTTGGGAAGCGCTTAGGTGCGCTGGTAGTACATCTGCTTGAGCGCTTCCATGTGTTTGATCATCAAAGCGCTGTGCTTGTTCCACCAGTCGGGGATGGACTTGAACTGCTTGATCTTGGCTTTGCCGTCCTCGATCACGACCACCGGCCAGACGCCGACCAGCGCATTGTCGATGCCGAACAGCTCCTTGCCCCACCACACGGCCTCGCCGAAGGCCTGCTTGCCCTTGCCACCTTCCTGCATGGCCTTGAGCACCGCCTCCGGCGCGGTGGTCCCGGCCTTTGTCGCTGCATCGGCCCATAGGTCCATGATCGATGCATATTCCCATGACACGGCGCTCCATTCGCCCTCGCCAAAACGCTTCACGTATTCGGCATAGAACTCGTTGGGCTTCTTGAAATTGACGTGAGGCTCGTTAAGCGCTGGGTCGTCGAAATCCGGGAACTGGAAGATGAAGCCCTCCATGAACTCCT
Source organism: Methyloceanibacter sp. (assembly GCA_040901485.1). GTDB lineage: Bacteria > Pseudomonadota > Alphaproteobacteria > Rhizobiales > Methyloligellaceae > Methyloceanibacter. Next base: position 56,978 of record JBBDYM010000038.1, on the reverse strand, counting down.
TGGAGGTCTTCTCGATCATCTTCTGGTAGAAGTCGGCCGTGCACGAGATCATCTGACCCTTGAAGCCCTGCTGAAAAGCCTGCTCGGTGAGAGGGTGCACGTAGTCGGCGTAGCAGGTGTCGAGGCAGATGATGTCCGGCTTAAGCGCGAGCATCTTCGACATGATCGGCGCGAAGTCGGTGGTCGCCGGATCGAAGAAGATCGGATCGCCCAAGACCTTGATCCCCGCCGCCTCGAACGCCGCGAGATAGGTCGCGACGGACGGTTTGCCGAGGGAGTCGTCCTGGGCGACGATAACCGCGGTCTTCAGGTCCGGCTTGTTCTCCGCCAGCCACTCGACGCCGGTGACGTTGTAGATCGGATGCACTTCGCAGGGCGCGACGAGCAACTTGGTCTCAGGCGTCAGATCGCTCGGCAGGAGCGTGGAGAACAACATCTTCTCCTTGTCCGACACCGGCGAAACGCCAGGCCAAGGATCGCCGCCGAGCATCATGACGAACTTGACATCGTCTTCCTTGATGAGCTTGACGGCGCCGGTGCGCGCCTTACCGGGGTCGTATTCGTCGTCATAGGCGACGAACTCGACCTTGTAGGCGTCATCGCCGATTTTGATGCCGCCATCGGCATTGATCCAATCGGCCCAGATGCGGCAGCCATCGAGCCCGGGCTTGCCCCAGGCCGCGACCTCACCGGTCAGCGGGGCGAGGAAGCCGATTTTCACAACCTTTTCGGTAGCAAAAGTAATTTTAGGAAAGGAAACACCGGCCATTAGGGTGGCGGCGGCGGTCGTTGAGAGAAAGACGCGGCGGTTGAGCGCGCTAATTGCAAACTTGGATGTCATTGGTATCCCTCCACATCGACGGCGGTACGACCGTCGGAAAGGGCGGCCGGACTTTACGCCTCTTGCCCAAGAAACGTTTGCGGCAGCGTACGGGCAATGCGGATGAAAGCTTAGACCCCTTGCCGACCCAAGGGCAATAGGAGCCACTTTGGTTTCGGGGAGCCACTTTGGTTTGGAATGGCGCCGCTTAGAATGGCGTCTTAAAGTGACAAACTGGTTTGGTGGTCGAGCCGCCGCTGGCTGTGATGTAATCTTTCGGGCTACAGGTCGGAACGAGCGAGGGAGTTAGTCATGACAGGTCGTGTTGCCGTCATTGGGGCGGGGCCGTGCGGCCTCAGCGAATTGCGCGCATTCCAGCAAGCACAAAGCAAATGGGCGGCGATCCCCGAGATCGTTTGCTTCGAGAAGCAGAGCGATTGGGGCGGCTTGTGGAACTACACCTGGCGTTCAGGCACCGACGAGCATGGAGAGCCGGTTCATTGCAGCATGTACCGGTATCTGTGGTCGAACGGTCCGAAGGAAGTTCTGGAGTTCGCCGACTATACCTTCGACCAACATTTCAAGAAGCCGATCCCCTCATTTCCGCCACGCGAGGTGCTCTACGATTACATCGTCGGCCGCGCCGAGGACGCCAATGTGCGACCCTGGATCAAGTTCAACACGGCCGTGCGCCTCGTCACGTTTGACAAGGACACGGGAAAGTTCTCGGTGACCGTCGAGCATCTGCCGGACCGCAAGCTGAGCACGGAACAGTTCGACTGGGTGGTGGTTGCCACCGGCCATTTCTCCGTGCCGAACGTGCCGCATTTCCCCGGCGTTGAGTCGTTTCCTGGGCGCGTCCTTCATTCCCATGACTTCCGCAGCGCCGACGAGTTCAAGGGCAAGGATCTACTCGTGGTCGGTGCCAGCTACTCGGCCGAGGACATCGGCCTGCAATGCCACAAATACGGAGCGAAATCGGTCACCCTATGCTGGCGCACGCAGCCGATGGGCTTCAAATGGCCGAAGGGCATGGACGAGCGGCCGCTGCTCACCAAGATCGATGGCAAGACGGTTCACTTCAAGGACGGCTCGAGCAAGGAGTTCGACGCCATCATCCTCTGCACAGGCTATCAGCACCACTTCCCGTTCCTGCCTGACGAGCTGAAGCTACGCACCCATAACCGCATGCACCCGCCCCATCTCTACAAAGGCATCTTCTGGATCGATAATCCGAAGGTCGCTTATCTCGGGATGCAGGATCAGTTTTATACGTTCTCGATGTTCGATGCGCAGGCTTGGTATTCGCGGGATGTGATCCTCGGCCGGATCAAGCTACCGTCCAAGGCGGAGATGCAAAAGGATGACGACGCCTGGGTGAAGCGCGAGGAAGCTTTGAAGGACGCCTTAGAGAAGATCGACTTCCAGGGCGATTATGTGCGCGACCTTTGCGCCGTGACCGACTATCCCAAATTCGACATCGACATGACGGTGGCGGAGTTCAAGGAATGGGAGCACGACAAGGCGCATTCCATCGTCGGCTACCGCAACAAGGCATTCAAATCGCCCTGCACGGGCACCATGGCGCCGGTTCATCACACGCCGTGGCTTGAGGCGATGGACGACTCGATGCAGGCGTTTCTCGCGGTCAAAGGTCAGGCGGCGGCGGAATAGCTTTCCCGCTGCGTCTCAGCCACGTACCCGCGTCTTCTCGGGATCGTAGTGCGGGAAGCGCACGATGCGCGCCGGTAGCCGCTTCTGCTGGCCGTCCAGCTTGCCCACCTCGACTTGTGTCCCGACCTCGGAATGGGCGACGTCGACCCTGGCGAGCGCGATCGTCTTTTTCAGGATTGGCGAGCGCGTGGCGCTGGTGATCACGCCGATCTGGGCGCGGCCGACATGGACACAGTCACCGTGGCCGACAAGCTCGTCGCCCTCCATCTCAAGGCCGACAAGCTTCCTTTGCGGGTGCTCGCTCCGCCGGACCAACGCCTCGCGGCCGATGAAGTCCTCGTTCTTCCCCTTCAGCGCCACGGTGAAGCCGATACCCGCCTCGAACGGGTCGGTCTGATCGCAGAACTCATAGCCGGCAAAGACCAGGCCGGCCTCGATGCGCACCATGTCGAGCGCTTGCAGCCCGAATGGCATCAACCCATGCGGCTCACCGGCCTGCCAGACCGCGTCGAATACGGTGAGGGCATCCTTGGGGTGGCAGAAAATTTCGTAGCCGAGCTCGCCGGTATAGCCGGTGCGCGACACCACCACCGGCGCGCCGTCAAATCCGCCGATCCGTCCGATAGTGAAGCGGAACCAGCCGAGCTCTTCTAATGTCGGCTGCGCCGGCGGCGTCCAGATGACCTCCCGCAAGATCTCGCGGCTCTTCGGCCCTTGCACGGCAATGTTGTGAAGCTGGTCGGTCGACGAGCGTATCCAGGCCTTGAGACCGAGTTTCTCGGCCTGCTCGCGCAGCCAGATGCCGCTATAGTCGACGCCACCGATCCAGCGGAAATTGTTGTCGCCGAGCCGGAACAACGTGCCGTCATCGATCATGCCGCCGTGCTCGTAGCACATGGCGGTGTAGACGACCTGGCCGACCGCAAGCTTCCGGACGTTGCGAGTGAGCGCGTATTGCAGAAGCGACTCCGCATCGGGACCGGTCACCTCGAACTTGCGCAAGGGTGAAAGATCCATAATGACCGCGCGTTCGCGGCAGGCCCAGTATTCGGCGACCGGCCCGTCGTTTGAGAACCCGGTCGGCAGCCAATAGCCGCGATATTCGGAGTAGCTGCGCGTTAGCGCCGAGAAGCGGGGATGGAACGCGGTCTCGCGGGTGAGTTGAGGTTCGGCATCAGGCGTCATTCTATAGGCCACCGCTCTGGAGAAGCTCTGTTTGTCCGAATAGGTGCGCACATGGATGTCGGTAGGCACCCAACCATTGGCAGGATCGATGTCGTCCGGACAAGATGACGAGACACAGACGATATCAGTGAGGGCTCGCAGCAGGACGTAGTCGCCCGGACGCGACCACGGCTCATCGAAATAGAGCACGTTCTGCGCGTCAATGCCGGTATTGTAAAAGAAGTTGAGCGCCATCCAGCCTCTGCGCGGGCCAATACCATAAGGCTCAAGCTGAGCGTTGAAGTTGTCGCTGCAATTGATGTGGCCAGGATAGCCGCGGTCCTCGTAGTAGCGCGCGTTGCAGGCGAGCCCGAAGGCATCGTGACGCCCAACGGTATCGCGGACCACCTCGACCAGGGGCTCCATGCTTTGGTCGAAGGCTTTGGAGAACAGGCCAGGAAGCGGATAGCTCTGGCCCATCAGCGCGCGCGTCGTGGTGACGTCGAGCGGGTGCTCCAGCCCCTTGTCGAGCTTGCGTGCGGCAAAGCACTGGAAGTCTGTGCATTGCCGCCCGGCGATGTCGATGATCTGGATGAATTCACCGGCGCGCACAAAATAAGCCTGGGCTGTCGATTGATCGATGCGGATATCATGCAGCGGATCAGCGAGAGGCTCCGGCAGAAGCGTCTCATGCGCTGGGCGGATGCGGCTCCGCCAGATGTGAACGCGGATCGGCGTCGCCGTATCCTGGGCTCCGGCTTCCATCGGCGCGCCGGGCGCGGCAACGATCAACAGACCATCGCGCGAGACAGTGAACTCGACTGCGTTTCCGGCGCGGGACTCGCCGCCGAACAGGGTGACGGCACGGGCGGTAGCGAGATCGACGCCGCGCCGCTCGAGCCCGGAGCGGACGGAACGCACGCTTTCGTCATCCGCGCTCAGGATTTGCTTCAAGCCTGCCGCATCGCCGTCTCCGCGCGCGCCCAAGATGTCAGGATCGATTGCGCCGGCCGCGTCGACCGCCACGACCTCGCAAGGCTGCATGCCTTCGACATCGATGACGCGCATACGGTCGCCGGCGTGGATCTCAACGGCGATGGCGCCGCCGCCTGGTACGATGTAGCGCTCCTCGCCAGGAGCGAGCGCGGGCATGCCGGGCCGCATGATGAGCGAGGGCCGCGGCGGCCCTAGCCGGATCGTCTGCTCGCTGGGATCATCCAACAATGCGTTCCGTCATTCGGCTAAAGTTTCTTTACAACGGTAGCCAAGGCCCCGTTGCAGATCAAGAATAGCATGTATTTGATCAAGACGCTCATACCGCGCGAGGACCAGAGTGGTTCCGCCTAGCGGATGATGCGCCCGCCGCGCGGCAGGACCTTCACGTAAGGCCCCCACACGCAAACATCGCCCCAACTGCACAGGCCACGCCGGCAGGTCTTCTGATAGGTGCAAGAGCGGCAGCGATAGACTGGGCGGCAGCCGGTGCACATGGCGATGGCCTGGCAATCCTTCCACACGCGCACCGGCGTTGCGAGCGGCTGGCGCGGGATTGCATCGGCGATCGGCGCAGGCGGCGCGGCTCGCGTATCGCTTGACGCGAACAGGCCGAAACCGGCCGCCATCAGGCCGGCCACAATCAGCATCAGCCAGGTCTTGCGCAACATTGCCCCCCTAAGCGGCGATCCTGCCGCAACCCTAGAGTGCCTTTTGCGTAGGCTGGGATCAAGCGCCGATCAGCGATAGAGAACGACGTTCGTTGGAGGGTGGCGGTGCTCCCAGCCGGCCCGCTCCAAGGCCGGCGTGTCGTCCGCCGCTTCCGGATGACCGAGGCAGAGATGGCCGATGAAGCTCCAGTCTCGTGGCACGTCGAGGATCGCCGCGATGCGCACCGGATCGAGGATCGACACCCAGCCGACGCCGAGCCCTTCGGCGCGCGCTGCGAGCCACAGCGTGTGGATGGCGATGGCCACCGAATAGTCGAGGGTCTGCGGCATGGTGAGCCGGCCGAGCCCGTTGCCTTGCGCCGTGGCGTGGTCGGCGAACACGGCGATCTGGCCGGGCGCGTCGTCGAGACCGGCAAGCTTGAGCCGCGCATAGAGCGCGGCGCGGTCCGGCGTCTGCATTTGCAGCGCGTGCGCGTTGCAGTCCTCGAAGCATTGGCGGATGGCGGCGCGGCGCGTCGCGTCCTCGATCACCACGAAACGCCATGGCTCGCTCAAGCCGACCGATGGTGCGAGGGAAGCAATGGCGAGCAGGCGCTCGATGGTTCCTTGCGGCAGCGCATCGCGCTTGAACCGCCGCACATCCCGCCGCCATTTCAAGAGGTCAAGCAGTTGTGCGCGAAATTTCGAGTCAAAGTCTGGGGGGTAGGTTGCAACCCGTTCCCCCGGTCGCTGCTCGAATTGCTTGGCGGAACTCTCCATGGCCGGCGACCCTAGCATGGATCAGAGCCCGCGCCCGCTTGCCTCACGCTGTAGATAACTCTTCGATCCACTGCGCTCGCGTTACCCCATTCATACCCCAGTCGCATGAAAACCGACAACATTGGGCAAATTCCAAACAACGCCATCTACCACGCCGAAACCACATGCCTTCTGAGAGCAGCATGCGCAAACGGAGGGACTCTGGCGGGCAAGACGATCGAGGTCCACGTCGACCGCAAGATATGCTGGAGCTGCAAAGAGATCCTGCCGTACATCGGGCTGGAGTTGGGCAATCCAACCGTCACGTTCATCGAACCGACCGGACGTGTCCGTACGATGCGCGATGGGGATTGGATTGAGTAGGTGAAGGTGATGCGGAAGCGGATATATTTCGACAAATACGATCACGCGGGCTGGCCGGACCCGCACGACCTGAAGCCCTATTTTTTTGGGCCTCCCGGTGAAGAGGGGTTCCACACAGGCGGTAACGATACCGCAGGTCTCTCGGCCAAGGGTTTGTACGGCACAGAGAACGAAGACCACCTTGCCGGCCATCGTGTCGACCTAGACCTACACATCTATGGCATACCTGGGTTGGGAGTGCTCCTGATCTACCACAAGTACGGCGGCGGCTATCAGGAGGCCTACACGTCAAAGGGCGATATGAGCCGCCTGACGGAGTGGGTGCGCAATCTGCACAACGACCCTCTGCCCGTAGGTCTTTTCATTCCCTTTCCCGACGCCTACGAAGCGGTGAAGGAATTCATCGAGACCGACGGCGAGTTGCCCAAATGCATCGAGTGGGTGGCGAACAAAGATCTGCCTCCAGGCACGTTCCCCGATCCGTGAACGGCGTAGCCCCCGACGGCGGCGTGGACGCGTGCCGGATGGGTGAGCGCGGTGAATGGGATTTCACTCCGTGCTGAGACTCTTACGCAAGATATCCAGGTAGCTGGAATTCAAATTCATGAATGCATTGACCGCCCGCGCGGTACCCACCATGAAGGCCAAGACAGATCCAGTTTGGAAAACAGTACAAAGCACTCCAATGATTTTCCCATACGATGCTTTGTAATCTCTCAGGTACCAATAATTGCAGAGCCCAGCAATGAGCGCACTGCAGACCCCGAGCCAGAAGTAGAGCAAGGCGCGGATGAGATCGAGATTGAACTCAAGGGAAAGTAATGGCTGATCTTTGGGGACGGTATTGAGAAGCGCGATCAGTGCGATTGCCGCGCCACCGTTGACAACCAGAGCCGCCTTGATAGTGAATAAGAGAGCATCGAACGACTTCAACGTCGTTTCGTGCGCCTGCTTTGTGGCTTCTGCATCTCTCAGAGATTTGCGTTTCCCCGGCGGCACTTGATGTGACCCTTTGCTCAGGCGCGAGATGCGCCCCCGAGGCCCTCTACCCTGCGGCAACGGCGGCGCGGACGCGTGCCGGATGCACGAGCGCGGTGAAGTCGGCCATCAGCGTCTTGGTAATGGGGCCGACGGGGAATTTGTAGTCGCCGATCTCGCTGACCGGCGTCACTTCGGCGGCGGTGCCGGTGATGAAGCACTCGGAGAACTCGGCCATCTCCTCCGGCATGATCGCCCGCTCGATCACTTTCAGCCCGCGTTGCTTGGCGAGCGCGATCGCGGTGCGGCGGGTGATGCCGTCTAGGAAGCAGTCGGGCAGCGGCGTATGCAGCACGCCGTCCTTGACGAAGAAGATATTGGCGCCGGTGGCTTCGGCGATCTGGCCGCGCCAGTCGAGCATCAGCGCGTCGGCATAACCCGCTTTCTCCGCACGGTGCTTCTCGATGGTGCAGATCATGTACAGACCGGCAGCCTTGCTCTTGACCGGCGCCGTGCGCGGATCGGGACGGCGGTACTGGGCAATGGCGAGACGCAAGCCCTTCTCGCGCGCGGCGGGATCGAAATAAGAGCCCCAATCCCAGGCGGCGATGGCGACGTTGATCTTGGTGTGCTGCGCGGCGACGCCCATCTGCTCGCTGCCCCGCCAGGCGATGGGACGCACATAGGCGTCGGTGAGCTTGTTGGCGCGCAACACTTCGCGCGCGGCCTTGTCCAGCTCGGCCACGGAAAAGGGAATCTCGAAGTCGAGGATCTTGGCGGATTCGTGCAGGCGCTGGTCGTGGTCGGTGAGCTTGAAGATCTCACCGCCATAGGCGCGCATGCCCTCGAACACAGCGCTGGCGTAATGGAGTGCATGGGTGAGCACATGAGCCTTGACGTCGCCCCAGGGGAGCAGCTTGCCGTTCAGCCAGATAAAGCCGTCGCGCTGATCGTATGGCACGGGGGCCATGAGCTCTCCTCCGCGTTGAAACCGGCCGTTCTGCGCGGCCGCGAAGCCTCGTTCCCGCCTCTCATAGCATCCGCGACGGCAATTGCGCGACCCGGCGGCGAGGCGTATCAATGGCTCAGATAAGTCAACATGGCTGACATAACCGAGCCCCAAAACTAAGTCAATATGACTGACCTAAATGAGCCCCTGACGCAAGGCCCGAAAGCTGCCGAATCCACGCGGCGCGTTGATGACGGCGCACGCCGCAAAGAGGCCTTGCCCGAGGCAAAGCTGCTCGAATTCGCCGAGCTTCTGTTCTTCGCCTATCGCGATTTTACGCGCGATCCCGACGCCATCCTCAAGGATTTCGGCTTCGGCCGGGCGCATCACCGGGTGCTGCATTTCGTCAATTGCCATTCGGGCCTTAGGGTCGTCGATCTGCTCGACATCCTCACCATCACCAAGCAGAGTTTGAGCCGCGTGCTTAAGCAACTGATCGACAAGGGTTATATCGTGCAGCAGGCGGGTAGCTCGGACCGCCGCGAACGCCTGCTGTTCCCCACCGAGAGAGGCCGCATGCTCGCCGAGCGCCTTGCCGCGCCGCAGCTTGTCAGGCTTGCCGGCGCGCTCAAGGCGGCCGGCCCCGGGGCCGAAACGGCGGTGCGTCATTTTCTCGAAGCGATGATCAATGCCGAAGATCGGCCCCAAGTTTCCTCGATCATGGCCTCGTCTCCGCGCGCGCCCGGACCGGGCGGCAAGGAGGGAGAGGGATGACCATGCCGACGCCGATCAGAGCACATCGCGCCGAGGGCCCCGACGACAACGCCCCGCATATCCTCGTGGTCGACGACGACAGCCGCATCCGCGACCTGCTCGCCCGCTATTTGCACGACCACGGCTTTCGCGTGACCACGGCGATCGACGCCGCCGCGGCGCGCGCCACCATGCGCAGCCTCTCTTTCGACCTGCTCATCCTCGACGTGATGATGCCGCAAGAGTCGGGGCTCGACTTTGCGCGCTCGCTCCGCATCGAATCGCAAGTGCCGATCCTTATGCTGACTGCGCGCGCCGAGCCCGAGCAGCGCATCGAAGGGTTGGAGACCGGCGTCGACGATTATCTCGCCAAGCCTTTCGATCCACGCGAGCTGCTACTGCGCGTAAGCAACGTGCTGCGCCGCGGCGCCGCCGCGCCGTCCGGCGAGGTGCGCATGGGCGATTTCATCTTCCACGTCACCCGCGGCGAGCTGAAGCGCGACGGCGAGACCGTCCGCCTGACCGAACGCGAGCGCGATCTGTTGCGCTATTTCGCGCAGCGCCCGGGCATGCCGGTGTCGCGCCATGAGCTCGCCAAGGACGCCGACAGCGGCGGCGAGCGCGCCGTGGACGTGCAGATCAATCGGCTGCGCCGCAAGATCGAGAACGACCCTGCCAACCCGGTCTATCTCCAGACCGTGCGCGGCAAGGGCTACATTCTATATTCCGAGTGATGGACGCCACCACCGAGACCCAACCCATCACGCGCCCGCGCCGTCCGTTCGCGCGCATGATGGCTGCGTTCGGCGACTGGATGCCGAAGGGTCTTTATGCCCGCGCTCTCATCATCATCATCGCGCCGATGGTGCTGCTCCAGTCGGTGCTCACCTTCGTGTTCCTGGAGCGCCACTGGCAGACGGTGACGCGGCGGCTGTCGACGGTCACGGTGCAGAACATCGCCATGTTGATCGACATCTATAAATCCTTCCCCCAGGACGCGAACGCCGAGACCTTGACCCGACTCGCCGATCAGGATTTGGGCTTGCGGGTCCGCTTCGCGCCCGGCGAGGAGCTGCCGCAAGCACGCTCCAAGCCGTTCTTCGATTTACTCGACTCGACGCTCTCCGAGGAGCTGACCAAAAGGGTCGGCCGTCCGTTCTGGATCGATACCGTCGGCCGCTCCAACCTCGTCGACATCCGCGTCAAGCTGGACGATGGCGTGATGCACGTGCTCGCCCGACGCAGCCAGACCTACGCCTCGAACTCGCAAATCTTCCTGTTGTGGATGGTCGGCACGTCTCTCGTGCTGCTCACCGTGGCCATTCTATTCCTGCGCAACCAGATCAAGCCGATCCTGCGGCTCGCCGACGCCGCCGATAGTTTCGGCAAGGGGCGCCCACCGCCCATTGATTTCAGGCCGCGTGGCGCGCGCGAAGTGCGCCAGGCGGCCCATGCCTTCATCGAGATGCGCGACCGCATCGAGCGCCATGTGGAGCAGCGCACCGTCATGCTGGCCGGCGTGAGCCACGATCTTCGGACCGTGCTCACCCGCTTCAAGCTGCAGCTTGCTCTCTTCGAGGATACGCCGGAGCTTGAGGCCATGCGCGCTGACGTGGACGAGATGCAGGCCATGCTCGAGGACTATCTGGCGTTCGCCAAGGGCGATTCCGGCGAGGACATCGTGCGCACGGACATCGGCGAGATTCTGGGCGAGGTGAAGAGCCAGGCGCACGGCACCAAGGATATCAAGATCGACGTCAAGGATGAGCCGTTGGTGGTGCCGGTGCGCCGCCACGCTTTCAAGCGCGCCTTGGCTAATCTGGTCAACAACGCCGCGCGCTTTGCCGAGCATGTGAATGTTAGCGCCGCCAAGCAGAACGGCTCGCTCACCGTTGAGGTCGAGGATGACGGGCCCGGCATTCCCGAGGAGGAGCACGAGCATGTGTTCCGCCCGTTCTACCGGGTGGACCACGCGCGCAATCAGGATGCGGGGTCGACCGGGCTTGGCTTGGCAATCGCCCGTGACATCGCCCGCATCCATGGTGGCGACATCGCGCTCAGCCGATCGCCTCTCGGCGGATTGAAAGCCGTGCTAAGAGTACCTGTTTGATTGGGGAGGAGATGAGATGAAAAACATGGCTGCCCGATTGGTGGCGATCGTGGTCCTGGGTGTTGGGCCTGCCATCGCCCAACATGACATGACCGAAGAGATCCAAGAGACCGAACAGCCCGGTTCCGAGATCGAGATGGATATCGGGGGCGGAGAGGTCGATGTGAGGCGCAAGAGCGGCGCGCCGGTGTTCGCGCCCGGCGAAGTAGAAATAGGCGGCGGAGAAGCCGGGCCACCGCTCGACGATCCCGACACACCCATGGATGGCGGCGATCCCATCGACGAGGAATTGCCGGGCGAAGGGCCCGAGGATTTGTCGGGCCCGGTGGGCGAGGACGACTAACGGAACCGTCAGTGCACGCCGGGGGCGGGTGACGGCACCGGCCCGGACGGTGGCGCAGTAGGCGTCGTTTCGCCGGAGTCTTTACGCCCCCAGCCGCGCGGCACGAAGGCGCAGGCGAAGCGGCAAAGATCCTCGCATGTCTTCTCGATGCTGGTGAGCCAGCGCTCGCCATTGCTGAGCCGCCGGTCGAGCGCGGCCATGGTCTTGTCGAGCGAGGGTGACGGATCGTCGAGCCAGACCTGGAACACTTTGGCGTAGACTGCGGTGAGCCCGGCGACGCGCAGAGCCGCGCCCGGGCCGTCGAGCTTGATGCCCGCACCGGCAAGCATCCAATATTGCGAGGCAAGCGTCGAGCAGGCCAGCAGCGCGCCCTCGCCGGGATGACAACAGAGATAGTCGGAGATGCGCTTGAGCGCCGGCTTGTACGGCGCCAGCACCTCGAAGCGTGTCATGACGATTTCGAACAACCGGTCGCGCGGGTTCTGCCCGGCGGGCGCAGCCTTCGACTTGGCCAGGACCTCGGCGTCGACCTCGGCCTGGAAAGCACGCAGGATGTCGCTCTTGCAGGAAAATTCGTGCCTGAGGTCGGAGAGGCTCAGCCCCGCCGCCTGGGCGATATCGGCAAGGGCGATGTCGCCCCATTTGCGGTGTTGCGCCAGGGCCAGCGCTGCGCGCACGGCTTTGGCGCGTTTGGAGAAATCGTCGAACATGGGGGTGTCCTCCTTTGCCTGCGATCTTACGACCGGAAGGTGGCAATCGGAAGATGCCGCTAGGAGGATAGCTCCCGCGAGCGCTTGGTGGCGGCGGCGACGGCGCGGGCGAGCAAATGCTTCAACCCCTTCTCCACCATCAGCTCTTCCAGGGCCGCGGCGGTGGTGCCTTGCGGCGAGGTCACGTTCTCGCGCAGTTCCATCGGCGTAAGCTCTGAGCGGCGCAACAATTCGCCGGCGCCGGCAATGGTGGCGCGCGCCAGCCGATCGGCAAGCTCGGGATCGAGGCCAGCTTGCACACCCGCTTCGGCGAGACATTCGGCCAGCAGGAACACATAGGCCGGGCCGCTGCCCGACACCGCAGTGACCGCATCGAGCAGCATTTCATCCTCGATCCAGATCACCTCGCCGACCGCCGCGAGCAGCGCATCGCATTCGCGCTTCTGCTCCGGCGTCACGCTCCGATTGGCGACCGCGACGCTCATGCCCTGGCCGATCGCGGCCGGCGTATTGGGCATGGCGCGCACGATCGCCGTATTCGGCGGCAGATGATGCGCGAGCCCGGCAAGCGTGCGGCCTGCAGCGATGGACAGCACCACCGTCTTCTCACCGAGAAGCGGTTCGACCTCGGGAAGCAATTTGTCGGTGACCTGCGGCTTCACCGCGATCACCACCACGGAGGGCTCGCCGGGAAGGTCCGGCGCGAGACCGGCGGCAATGCCGTGGCGCACGGCGAGCGCTTCCACATGCGCCGACGGCGCCGGGTCCTGGATGAAGACCGATTTCGGGTCGAGGCCCTGCCGGAGCCAACCCTCGAGCAGCGCCCCACCCATCTTGCCCGCCCCGACCAGGAGCAGCGGGCCGGCGAGGCTGAGTGTCATGCGTGTCCTTGCGTCTCGAGCATGGTTGCGGCGAGCGCGTCCTCCGCGGACTTGCCCGCCCACAACACGAACTGGAAGGATTGATAATAGCGCTCGCAGGTCTCGAGCGCCGCCTTTAACAGCGCCTCGCATTGGCTGGCATGGGTTTCGGCGCCGGCGAGCAGCAGCCCGTGGCGGTAGAGCAGCATGCCGTCCTCCTTCCACAGGTCGAAATGGCCGAGCCACAGCTGCTCGTTGATCATCGCCATCAGCCGGTACATCTCGGTCAGCCTGAACGTGGCGGTCTTGCAGTCGAAGGCGCAGGCGAGATGCAGCGCCTCGAGGTCGTCCCGCCAGGTGAGCGAGATGTGATAATCGCACCATTCGCCGGCAACCGAGAGCGTCAGCTCGTCCGGCGCGGTGCGTTCGAAGGTCCAGTCGTGGATGGTGGCGATATGCTCGACCATATCCACCGGGTTGGTGAAGCGGTCGAAATTAGCCTGTGCCGTAGCCATGCGTGTGCTCTGTGGCCCCCTTCAGAGTTCCGCGCTACCCCAACGCCCGCGAATCACCTTGCGAATCAGTTATATAATGGAGACTCCACCGGCACCAACGCGGCCTGAGTCGCGTTCGGTCGATAGCTGTGGACCACCTAAACATTGTTGTGGATTATTTTCGGACCACTAGCTGTTGCTCAGAGTCCGATTCGCCTCGCGGCGTGTGAGACGCCCGCGCTGCCAGTCAAGAGGACTTAAGTCGCCTTTTCGGCGATCTTGGCCTCAAGCGCGGCGATGCGGGCCTTGAGCGCGTCGTTCTCTTCCCGCGCCTTCTGGGCCATGGCCTTGACCGCCTCGAATTCCTCGCGCTGCACCACGTCGAGGTCGCGCAACACGCGCTCGGCCTGGGAACGGACCACGCCCTCGACCTCCTTGCGTACGCCCTCCGCCGCGCCCGCCGCGTCGGTGAGCAGCTTGCCGAGTTCGTCGAAGAACCGTCCCGTGGTCTGCGTCATGGCGGGGACTATGGGATGCCGGCCCTTTCGGCGCAAGCCGCCGGGCCAAGGGGGCGGCCATGCGTGCCTTGACAGGCAGGCGGAGGCGGTGAAGGGTCGCGCCGGTCTTTCCGAACCCTCGCCCATGCCTCTTCTCGCCATCCCCTACCCCGTCATCGATCCCGTGGCCATCGCGATCGGGCCGGTCTCCGTCCGCTGGTACGGGCTTGCCTATATGGCGGGCATCCTGCTCGGCTGGCTCTATGGGCGCTATCTCGTGTCGCGCCCCGAGCTATGGGGCGGCAAATCGCCGATGACGGTGAGCCAGGCGGACGATTTTCTGCTGTGGATCACCCTCGGCATCGTGGTTGGCGGCAGGCTGGGTTTCGTTCTGTTCTACGAGCCGAGCTATTTCTGGCAGCACCCGGCCGAGATCCCGGTGGTGTGGAATGGCGGCATGTCGTTCCATGGCGGCCTGCTCGGCGTGGTACTCGCGGTCTATTTCTTCTCCCGCGTCAAGGGCATCAACCCGCTGTCACTCGGTGACGTGGCCGCGGCGGCGACGCCGTTCGGCCTGTTCTTTGGCCGTATCGCCAATTTCATCAATGGAGAATTGGTGGGGCGGGAGAGCGGCGTGCCCTGGGCGATGGTATTCCCCGGCGAGGGCGACGCGCCGCGGCATCCGAGCCAGCTCTACGAGGCCTTCCTTGAGGGCATCGTGCTGTTCATCATCTTGCGCATCGCCACCTACCGCTATCTCGCGCTGACGCGGCCCGGCACGGTGTTCGGCTTGTTCCTGGTGTTCTACGGCATTTTCCGCAGCGTGGTGGAATTCGCGCGCGAGCCGCACCCCGGACATCCGATGGATATCGGCCTGTTCACGCCGGGCGTGATTTATTCCGTTCCCATGATCCTGATCGGCCTGTGGCTTATCTGGCGCGCGCGGCGCGAGCCGGCCGTCGCCGCATCATGATGGGTGCGCAACTCAAGCCCCGTGAGGAGATTGCGCCGCTCGCGGCACGGCTCAAGGCGCGCATCGCCCGCGACGGACCGATCAGCGTGGCCGATTACATGGACGCTTGCTTGGCTGACGCGGATGCGGGCTATTACGCCACGCGCCATTCCATCGGCGCGCAGGGCGATTTCATCACCGCGCCCGAGATCAGCCAGATATTCGGCGAGTTGCTTGGGTTGTGGGCGGTCGCCGTGTGGCAATCGATGGGCGCGCCGAAACCGGTCGTGGTCGCCGAGCTTGGGCCTGGGCACGGCACGCTCATGACTGACGCGTTGCGCGCTTGGCGCAGCGTGCCGCAATTCCTTGACGCCGTCACCGTCGCTTTGGTCGAGACGAGTCCAAGCCTGCGCGACGTTCAGCAAGAGGCGTTGCGCGGCTCGCCTGCGCCGGTCCAATGGTTCGATCGCGTCGAGGATGCGCCGCAAGGCCCGCTCATCGTCATCGCCAATGAATTCCTCGACGCCCTTCCCGTCAGGCAATTGGTGCGACGCGGGGTTCATTGGCACGAACGTTGCGTCACCGTGAATCGACACGGTGGTTTCGTTTTCACCGAGGGAGACGCGTTGCAAGCCGGAGAATTGTCATCTGCGGTGCTTGCGCTGGACGCGCCAGGCGGCGCCATCCTCGAAATACGCCCTGCTGTGGAGCGGTTGATGTCGGTGCTTGCGGCGCGTGCCTCGGAGGCACCATTGGCGGCGCTGTTCATCGATTACGGTCACGAGGAGACCGGTTTCGGCGATACCCTGCAAGCCGTGCGCAACCACGCTTACGCCGACCCTCTCGCCGCACCGGGTGAGGCCGATTTGACGGCGCATGTCGATTTCGCCACGCTGAAGCGAAGTGCGAAAGCGCATGGCCTGGACGTTTATGGCCCCATGCCGCAAGGCGCCTTGCTTCTCAAGCTCGGGCTGGAGGCGCGCCGCGACCGTCTGCTTGCAGGTGCCACGCCGGTGCAACGGGACTCGATCCTGTCCGGCGCCGCGCGGCTCACCGATCCGCGCCAGATGGGCGCGCTGTTCAAGGCGCTGGCGCTGACCCGCGACGGGCTTGCTCCGCCGCCGCCCTTCGGAGACATTTGAGCGCATCCGGGCGGCACGATGGTCACGCAAGACAAAATGCGGCTATGCGCGGCGGGCCTCGCCGATATCGACGGCATCCGCCACGGCTTCTTCACCCGCCAGGGCGGCGTCTCGGGCGGCATCTATGCTTCGCTCAATTGCGGTCCGGGCTCGCGCGACGACCCGGCCAACGTGAAAGAGAACCGCGCGCGCGTCGCCGAAATTTTGGGCGTCGAGCCGAACAACCTGCTCTCCCTCTATCAGAAGCACTGCGCCGAGGCGGTGATCGCCGACAAGCCTTGGAAGGACGGCAAGAGCCCCGAGGCCGATGCCATGGTCACGGCCACGCCAGGACTCGCTCTTGGCGTGCTCACCGCCGATTGCGCCCCGGTCCTGCTCTGCGACGGAGAGGCACGGGTGATCGGCGCGGCCCATGCCGGCTGGCGCGGTGCGCTGTCAGGCATCGTCGAGGCCACGGTCGCCGCCATGCTCAAGCTCGGCGCCCGACCTGAGCGCATACGCGCCACAATCGGTCCGGCCATCTCGCAAAAAGCCTATGAGGTCGGGTCCGACTACAAAGAGGGCTTCCTGGCCGAGGAGCCGGGAAGCGCGGATTTCTTCATTATCGACGATAGCTCGGGCGAGCCTCATTTCGACCTTTCCGGCTATGTGGCGGAGCGCCTGGCCCGGGCCGGCGTCGGCGCCATCGACGATCTCGGGCTTTGCACCTATTGCGACGAGACCCGGCTTTTCAGCTATCGGAGGTCGCAGCACCACGGCGAAGACGATTATGGCCGCCAAATTTCCGCCATCGTGCTTGCCTGACTGGCGTTCACCATGAGGGCGTTGGCTCTTTTATGGCTCCGCCCTTGAACTGGACGCGAACTGCCCGAGGCAGGTAAGCTATTGTTCGGTAGGGGTTGGGAGTCCCGTCACGACAATTTTGTCGCGAGCGGTGCTGTGCGGCCAACAGAGGGAGTATTTTGTTGGGCGCGGACTCACGACGCGCGCAAGGCCGGCTCAGGCGCAGCGCTTTCACGGCGCTCGCCATCCTGACGCTTGTCTGCCTCGGCGGTTGCGGCGGAGGTGGAGGCCTGGGCAGCTACACCAGTTTCCTCGGCGGCTCCCCCCAGATCGCCATCGCTCCCATCGTGGGCGCCCCGCCGCCGGTGACCAAAGAGCTTACCGTGGCCCTGGTCGAGGCTGGCAAGGCGCGCAATCTCACGCTCATCCCGGGCAGCGGCGGCAACTACACCATGCGGGGCTATCTGCTCGCCTCCAACGAAATGCGCGGCGCGAAGATTTCCTATATCTGGGACGTGACCGATACCAAGGGCGGGCGCGTGGTGCGGGTGGCCGGCGACGAGACGGTGCCGAGCCGCTCCGGCAGCGACCCCTGGAGCAAGGTCGACAGCACGGTCATCCGCAATATTGCCAACAAGACCGCTTCTCAGCTTGCCGCGGGCGTGCCGGGCGGCCGCAGCGCCGCCACCCCCGTGGTAGCCGCGGCCCCTGCTGCTTCACCGCCACCTGCCGCGACCGCGGTGGCGCCACGGGCTGCCGGGGTGTTGGTCACGCCAGTCTCAGGCGCACCCGGCGATGGCCAGAGGTCCCTCACTACGGCACTCAAGAAGCGCCTCTATGCGGACGGCATCAAGCTGGCGAATGGGCCCGCGACCAATGTCTATACGGTCAAGGGGATCGCCAAGCTGTCGGATGCAAGCGGCGGTAAGCAAAGCATACGCATCGATTGGCAGGTGCTCGACCCGAGCGGCAAGAAGCTCGGCACCGTGTCGCAGCAGAACACCATTCCTCGGGGCTCGCTCGACGGCCCCTGGGGCGCTATCGCCGATGCCGCGGCCCGCGCCGCCGCAGACGGCATCATCAAGCTTCTCCCCAGGTCCAGCTAACCATCCACAAGCTATTGCTAAAGCGCGAGTTTACAGCGCCCGTATGCGCTTGTTAAAAGCCCCTCGTGATGAGGTGAGTGGCGGCCTTGGGCCAAAGCTCGGCGGGGCGAGGATGACGGCATGAAACTGGTTGCAGGCAACAGCAACCGCCCCCTCGCTGAGGCGATTTCCGCTTACCTGAAAATCCCGCTTACCAAATGCATCGTGCGCCGCTTCGCGGACATGGAGATCTTCGTCGAGGTGCAGGAGAACGTCCGGGGCGAGGACTTGTTCGTCCTTCAATCGACCTCGGCGCCCGCCAACGACCATCTGATGGAACTGCTGATCATCATCGACGCACTGAAGCGCGCGTCGGCGCGGCGCATCACCGCGGTCGTCCCCTATTTCGGCTACGCGCGCCAGGACCGCAAACCGGGACCGCGCACGCCGATCTCCGCCAAGCTCGTCGCCAACATGATCGTCCGCGCCGGCGCCAACCGCGTGATGACCCTCGACCTGCATGCCGGGCAGATTCAGGGCTTCTTCGATATTCCTACCGACAATCTGTTCGCCGCCCCGCTGATGGTGGACGATATTCGCAAGGTCCTTCCCAACGACAATCTGATGGTGGTCTCGCCCGACGTCGGCGGCGTGGTGCGCGCCCGCGGTCTCGCCAAGCGCATCGATGCGCCGCTCGCCATCGTCGACAAGCGGCGCGAGCGGCCCGGCGACTCCGAGGTGATGAACGTCATCGGCGACGTCGCCGGCTATAGCTGCATTCTCATCGACGACATCGTCGACTCCGGCGGCACGCTGGTGAACGCGGGGGAGGCATTGCTCGACCAAGGCGCCAAGCTGGTCACCGGCTATATCACCCACGGCGTGCTGTCAGGCGGCGCCGTCGCGCGCATCATGGCTTCGCGGCTGAAAGAGCTCGTCATCACCGACTCGATCCTGCCGAGCGAGTCGGTGAAGAACGCGCATAACATAAGGGTGCTGCCGTCCGCGCCGCTGCTCGGAGAGGCGGTGGCGCGCACCGCCGAAGAAAAGTCGGTCTCCAGCCTGTTCTATTAGAGCGAATACGCCGCGCTTGAGCCGTCCTGCCGAAAAACTAGTCCTGCCCAAAGCTAGTTATGCTCCTCATATTTGAAGGAGACTTTGATCTTGGTGCGGTAGGCCTCGACCTTGCCGTCGGTTATGATCATGTCCTGCTCCACGACCTCCGCCACGCGCAGCTCGCGCAAATGTTGGGCGGCGCGTTCGACTGCCGCCTTGGCGGCATCTTCCCAGGACTTTGTGCTGGTGCCGATCAGCTCAATGACCTTGTAAGTGCTCTGGGGCATTTTGTTTCTCCTTCAACTTTTTTGGGCCGGCGACATTGCCGCCGGTGGACCACTCTACGCCGAAAGCGCGGGCATTTGTCTGGCCTTCGCCACGAATCGTGCCTTCGTGCGTTAATCCGTCGCCCCAACGCCGGGGCCCAACCTTCACGACCCTGACCCAGGAGACCCGATCCATGCACGTCAATTTGAAAAATGCCGAGAAAGCAATCGAAGCCGCGCGCAAGAAGGCCATCGCGCTGAAGACGCAGATGTGTATCGCCGTGGTCGATTCCGGGGCGAACCTCAAGGCTTTCATACGCATGGACGACGCCTGGGTCGGCTCGATCGACATCGCCATCAAGAAGGCGAAGACCGCGTGCTTCTTCGGCATGGCGACCGGCGAGCTCGGCAAGCTGTCGCAGCCCGCCAAGCCGCTCTACGGCATCGAGCATTCCAATGACGGGCTGATCACCTTCCCCGGCGGCTTGCCCATCGTCGATGAGGACGGTGTGCTGGTCGGCGCCATCGGCGTCAGCGGCAGCTCGGTGGAGAATGACCACAAGGTCGCGGAAGCGGGGGTCAAGGTCCTCGGCGTCAGTGAGCTGCCGGCTCACCCCTGGCGGACTTAAGCGCGCGTGGGCTCGATCACTAGGCCCGGCGGCAGGTTGTTCACATCGTCGACACCGGTGAGCGCCATGCCCTGGTCGAGATCCTGCGCGATCAACCGAAGCGCGGCGGTCACGCCGGCCTCGCCATGCGCGGCAAGGCCATAGACGACGGGGCGGCCGAGCAAGCAGCCTTTGGCGCCGAGGCCAAGAACCTTCAGCATGTCGAGACCCGAGCGAACGCCACTGTCGAACAACAGCTCGGCATCGTCGCCGACGGCATCGCGAATGGCGGGAAAGGCCCTCGCCGTCGTAGTAGCGCCGTCGAGCTGGCGCCCTCCGTGATTGGAGACCACGACAGCGTCGGCGCCGAGCTTGATGGCAAGTTTGGCGTCCTCGGGATCGAGAACGCCCTTGACCACTAATTTCCGTGGCCAGTTCTGGCGCACCCATTCGAGATCGGTGACGCCGACGGCGCCCTTATAGTTGCGCTCGGCCCATAACGACACTGTCCCCAAATCGGAGCCGCCCGGCACGAACATCGTGAGATTGGCCAGCGTCGGCCGGTGGCGCAGCCAATTGGCCAGCCAGCGCGGTCTGGCAAGTATCCTCATGATGTTGCGGGGCCGAATCTTCAACGGCACGGTCATGCCGTTATCGAGGTCCCGGTTGCGGCGCGGATGCACCACCGTGTCGACGGTCACTATGAGCGCCGAGCACCCTGCCTGTTCTGCCCGTTGAAGCAAGGTCGCGTTCACCGCACGATCCTTGAACATATAAAGCTGAAAGAAGAACGGAGCAGGCGCCGCAGCCGCAACTTCCTCGATCGAGCAGGTCGACAAGGTGCTGAGGCTAAACGGCACGCCGAAAACTTGTGCCGCCTTTGCCGCATGGATCTCGCCGCGCGGATAAATGACCCCGGTAAGACCGATCGGCGCTATTGCCGCCGGCATGCTCGCCCGCTGTCCGAGGATCGTCGTATGCTGATTGCGCGTAGGCGTGCTCACCAGCACGCGCTGCCTGAGCCGTAATGCACTAAGGTCGGCTGTGTTGGCGCGCAGCGTGTCTTCATCGTAGGAGCCACCTTCGATAAAGTCGAAAATGCCGCGCGGAAGCCTGCGCCTGGCGGCGTCCTTCAGGTTGCCGAGATGCCAGACAAGCGGCGCGATCTTGAATTCGTGGTCAATGTCCGATGGGCGGGGTTTGAAGCTGGCGTCGATGTCCTGGCGGCCAGTGATGTCATCCATTGTTTACGTATCCGAGCCCGTTGGAGTGTGCGTGTCAACGGCGCTGCCAAAATATTGAGGTTTGACGCACCCCCGACCGCGGACGTTACTATCGCTTCCGCCTACGAAAACCAACCCCACACCGCAACAATCGTTGAACATGGCCGTTAACCTCGATTCCCGCATCGTGATCGCCGGCGCGGGCAGTATCGGCTGCTATATCGGCGGCTGCCTGGCCGCAGCCGGACGAAATGTCACGCTCTTGTTGCGCGAGCCCCTTGCCGAGGCGATCTCTCGCCATGGTTTGCGCGTCTCCGATCTTAGCGGCGGCGATGAGATCGTGCAGCCGTCCTCGCTCAAGCTCGCGACCGATCCGGCGACGGCATTCGGCGCGGCGGATGTGGTGCTGGTCACGGTGAAATGCCGACACACGCGAGAGATTGCCGAATTGATCGCCAGGTATGCGCCGGAAGGCGCGGTGGTGCTGAGCCTGCAGAACGGCGTCAACAATGCCGCCGTGCTTGGCAAGATTCTTGGACCGAGGCGCGTGATGGCCGGAATGATCCCGTTCAACGTGGTCCAGACTCGCAAAGATAGAGAAGCGCCGCGCTTTCACCGCGCGAGCAGCGGCACGATCCAGATCGGCCACGGCGTCGAAGGATTGCGCGGCCTGCTCTACGTTCCCGGCGCGCCCTTCGCCGAGCATGCCGACATCGACGCTCTCTTGTGGAGCAAGCTTCTCGTCAACCTCAACAATGCACTCAACGCTCTCTCCGATCTGCCGCTCGCCAAAGAGCTTGGCGATCGGCGCTGGCGTCTTTTGCTGCGCCGGCAAATGCACGAAGGTCTCGCCGCGTTGCGGGCGGCCGGCATCTACCCCGCGCGCATCGAAGGCGTATCGCCCCGGCTGATCGCCTTTGCCCTCCGCCTGCGCGACCCGGTGTTCGGGCTGGTGGCGCGGCGCATGCTCGCGGTCGATCCTTCTGCCCGCTCCTCCATGTGGGAGGACCTCGAAGCGCGCCGCCCAACTGAGATCGACTACATCCAAGGGGAGATCGTCAGGCTGGCCGAGCAACATGGGCTTCAGGCCCCCCTGGCCCGCCGGGTCATGAACTGCATCAAGGAGGCGGAAGCGGCGGTCAAAGGCTCGCCGCGCCTGGACCCAGCCGCCATCAAAGCGGGGCTATGAGACTGCCCAGAGCGGATTGTCTTTGCTTTCCGGCAGGGTTATAAGCCCCCTCGATTTGATCCCGGAGGCTCCCCGCCCCGGTCGATCTAGGGCCTTGGGGCCCTTACATTTTTTCCGGCTTCGGAGGCGGTCATGGCAGAGGCGATGGAACTCAAGGCTTGGGCAAGGCAGCACAGCGGCAAGGGTGGCGCGCGCTCGGTCCGCCGCGGGGGCCGTATTCCCGGCATCCTTTACGGCGACAAGCAGGAGCCGCAGTCGATCGCGGTGGATTATCGCGCCATCACCCAGCAGCTCCATACCGGGCATTTCCGCAGCACGGTATTCGTGCTCGACGTCGAGGGCACCAAGATTCGGGTGATCCCCCGCGACGTGCAGCTCGATCCGGTGCGCGATTTCCCCATCCATGTCGATTTCCTGCGTCTCGCCAAGGACGCGCTGGTCACCGTCGAGGTGCCGGTGCACTTCCTCAACGAGGCGGCGTCTCCCGGCCTGAAGCGCGGCGGCGTGCTCAACATCGTGCGCCACGAGATTCCGGTGCGCTGCCCGGCCGATGCCATCCCCGATCATTTCGACGTTGATCTGACCGGCCTCGAGATCGGCGACTCCGTGCACATTTCGGCGATCGCCTTGCCTGAGAACGTGCGCCCAACCATCACCGAGCGCGACTTCACCGTGGCCACCATCGTCGGACGCGCCGCGGAAGAGCCCGTGCCTGGCGCCGTGACGGCCGAGGTTGCCGAGCCTGGCGCCGAGGGCGAGGTCGCTGCCGAGGCGGGCGCCGAGGCTGGCGAGGACAAGGACAAGCCGAAGGAGCGCGAGAAGGAGAAGAAGAAGGACTAGTCTCTCGGGATTAGTCCCTCGGGCCAAGTTCCTCCGCTCCGGCACGCGGTTTCGCGCGTGCTTCAGCCTTCGATCAGGATGACGCGATGAAGCTCTTTGTCGGCCTCGGCAATACCGGGGCGCACTATGCCTTCAACCGTCACAATGTGGGCTTCATGGCGGCCGATGCCATCGCTTCCGCCCATGATTTCCCCGCATGGCGCAAGCGCTTCTCGAGCCTTACCATTGAAGGCAAGCTTGGGCGCGAGCAGGTCCTGCTGCTGAAGCCGCAAACTTTCATGAACGAATCGGGTCGCGCGGTGGGCGAGGCATTTCGCTTCTACAAGCTCGATCTCGGCGATGTCGTAGTGTTCCACGACGAGATCGATCTCGCGCCCGGCAAGGTGCGGGTCAAGACCGGTGGCGGCGTGGCTGGCCATAACGGGCTGAAATCGCTCTCTGCCCATATCGGCAACGATTATGCGCGCGTGCGCATCGGCATCGGCCATCCGGGACACAAGGACCTGGTGAGCGGCTATGTGCTGCATGATTTCGCCAAGGCCGACCATGCCTGGCTCGAGCCGCTGCTCGGCGCCATCGCCGCGGAGGCCCCTCACCTCGCCGACGGCGCCTATGACAAGTTCCAATCGCTCGTGGCGCATCGCCTGCAATCCGAGGAAGCGGCGGAGAGTGAGGAGCAGGCGCCGCGCGCCAAGCCTGCGTCACGCCGCAAGCAGATTTCGGCCGATAGGCCGGACGAAGTTCCCGAGCACAATGGATCGCTCGCCGGCATGTTGCGCCGCTGGCTCGGCTCGTGATGGTTTCCTAGCCATGGGCTTCAAATGCGGCATCGTCGGGCTGCCCAATGTCGGCAAGTCCACCCTCTTCAACGCGCTGACGCAGAGCGCCGCGGCCCAAGCCGCCAACTATCCCTTTTGCACCGTCGAGCCGAATGTCGGCGACGTGCCGGTGCCCGACCCGCGTCTTGACGAGGTGGCCGCCATCGCCAAATCGGCTCTGGTGACGCCCACGCGGCTGACCTTCGTGGACATCGCCGGGCTGGTGCGCGGCGCCTCCAAGGGCGAAGGGTTGGGCAACCAGTTTCTCGCACATATCCGCGAGGTCGATGCCGTCGCCTATGTGCTGCGCTGCTTCGAGGATGCTGACGTGATCCATGTCGAGGGACGCATCGATCCCATCGCCGACGCCGAGACCATCGAGACCGAGCTGATGCTCGCCGATCTCGACAGTTTGGAGCGGCGTCTGCCGATCCTGGAGAAGAAAATTCGCGGCCAGGACAAGGAAGCGAAAAAAACGCTCGAGCTGATCGAGCGTATTCTCCCGCTGTTGCGCGAAGGGAAACCCGCGCGGCTCGCCGAAATTGAGGACGACGAGCAGGCCGCGTTCAAGGCGCTCGGCCTGCTCACCTCCAAGCCCGTGCTCTATGTGTGCAATGTGGATGAGACTTCTGCTACCACCGGCAATGCTTATTCCGCTCTCGTCGAGGCACGGGCACGTGCGGAAGGCGCGGGCTGCGTCGTCATCTCGGCCAAGATCGAGGCGGAGCTCGCCGAGCTTTCCGAAGCCGAGCGCCAAGCCTATCTCGCCGAGCTTGGACTGGCCGAACCGGGCCTCAACCAGCTCATCCGTGAAGGCTATAAACTATTGGAATTAATCACTTATTTCACCGCCGGGCCGAAGGAGGCGCGCGCCTGGACCGTGCCCGAAGGCACCCGCGCGCCGCAAGCCGCGGGCGTGATCCACACCGATTTCGAGAAGGGCTTCATCCGCGCCGAGACCATCGCTTTCGATGACTATGTGGCACTGGCCGGCGAAGCCGGCGCGCGCGACGCGGGCAAGCTCAGGCTCGAAGGCAAGGACTATGTGGTGAAGGATGGCGACGTCCTGCATTTCCGCTTCGCTAATTGAGCGGTTTATTTCGCCTTCGGCGATTTGGATGAAGCCATCTTGATTTCCGCTGACGGCTCGGCGTGTCCCTCGATGGTCGTTGGCCTCGCAATGGGCGGGGTCACCCCCATCGACACATAGACATTCATCAGCCGCTCGACGCCGCCCTCCGCCGGCTTGATCCATTCCGCCGGCACATAGATCAGCGCGCCGCCGAACGGCACTGGCGCCGAGGGGACGAGCACGGCGATATATTTACGTTCGCCGATCATGACCGGCTCGGGCGACGGCATCAGCGCAAGAACCGCGGCGCTCCCCTCGCCGCCGAAGAAGCACCACACCGGCTGCATGCTCTTGAGGCTGTCCTTGTCGCCGCGATCGACGATGGCCACGAAGCGCTTCGACAAATCGTAGACATTGGAGATGAGCGGGATGCGCGACATCAGCCAATCGAAGCTGTTCGAGATCCACGACCGCAGTCCCGACTCGACGAGCAGGCCGAGCACGAAGATGCCGCCGAGGATGATGGCGAGCCCGAGGAAATAGGCGGAGGTCGAGCTCGGCGTAATTTGCAGGCCGACGATCCGTCCGAGCGTGGTGATGAAACGCCCGACAAAGCTGCCGGGGCCCGCATAGCTGGCAATCAGCGTAGCGACCCACGCGGTCACGAACACCGTGACGGCGATGGGCAGAAGGGCAAGAACGCCAGCGAGAAAAGTACGTAAGATGCGGCCCAAGCGCTGTCCTCCCTTAAGAAGCTAAATGAGGATGGAGCCGCAGAGCTTCGCCGCACCGCCCGGCCCCGTCAACCGCCTTGACTTTGCATCCGCCCCCTGATCGGTGTCGTGCCGACCAGCGGGAAACCGGCTATGAGGATCGGATGAAACAGTTTCTTCAACGGCAATTCGACAGGTTTGCGCTGCGGGCGGCCCGCGTGACGACCGAAGGGCGGGATCCCGTTCTAAAGACCGCGGGCAGTTGGATGAGGGGTGGACGGTTCGACGTCATCAAGGCCGCGGCCATCAAAGCCGGGCTGGAAAGCGCCACCTATTACGAAGAGCGTATGCTGATGGCGCAGGCCTTCTCGGGGCGTTATCGACTTTTACGCCATGCCATTGAGCTTGCCCAGCCGCAGGGTCTGTTCCTCGAATTCGGTGTAGCGGGCGGCGAATCGATCCGGTGGATAGCTGATCTACATCCTGGAACGGTCTATGGATTCGATTCTTTTGATGGCCTGCCGGAGGATTGGAATGCTCTCTACCCGAAGGGACGTTTTGCCACCGAACCGCCAAAGGTCCCAAGCAACGTCGTTCTCGTCGAAGGCCTGTTTGCCGACACCCTCCCGCGCTTTCTGGGGGAGAGGCCCGAGCCGATCTCGTTTCTGCACATCGATTGCGATCTCTATAGCTCTACGAAATGCGTATTCGACCATCTGGGGCCGCGGCTCGAGCCGGGTACGGTGATCCTGTTCGACGAATACTTTAACTACCCTGCCTGGCAGCAAGACGAGTTCAAGGCCTTCCAGGAGGTCGTCGCAGCCCGTGGCCTGAACTATCGCTATGACAGCTTTGTCCCCCGCGGCACGCAGGTTTGCGTCGTGATTCTTCCTCCAGAGGCAACGAACGGCAATCCTCAACACGTAACCAGTTCTGGTTAGCGCAGCGCCGCGGCGATATTGCCGCCGTCGACCGTCTCGATATGGCCCGTGGTTTTGCGCGCCTTGGCGAGCGCCACGAAGGCCTGGGCTACGTCGTCGGCGGTGACCTCAGCGTGCAGCAGATTGCCGCTCATATAGTCGGCCTCGGACACGCCGCGCGCCTTGGCCCGCGCCGCGATCATATCGCCGGTCAAGAGCCCGCTCCTGACGCGGTCGGCGTTGACGCCGTTGGAGCGGATGCCGTCGGCACCGTAGTCGAGCGCGTATTGGCGCATGAGCAGCATGGTCGCGGCCTTGGGCAATCCGTAAGGCCCGAAATTGGCGCCGGGATTCACCGCCTGCTTGGAGAGATTGAACAGCAGCACGCCGCCCGTGCCCTGCTTCAGCATGATGCGCACCGCTTCCTGCGCCACCGTCTGGTGGGCAAAGAAATTGAGCTCGAAGCTTTGGCGCAGGGTCTCGTCCGACACCTCGCCGATGCGGCCCTGCCAGGCTGCGCCGGCGTTCGACACAAGAATATCGACGCCGCCAAAATGTTCGCACACCGCGGCAAAGGCAGCCTTCACCTGCTCAGGCTTGGTCACGTCGCATTGCATGCCGAGGCCTTTGACCTCGGCCGCTGCTTTCTTTGCCAGATCGCCGTCGATGTCGAGTATGGCCACGGCGGCGCCATCGGCGGCAAGCGCCTTCGCCGTGGCCGCGCCAATA
This sequence comes from Methyloceanibacter sp., assembly GCA_040901485.1. Taxonomy (GTDB): domain Bacteria; phylum Pseudomonadota; class Alphaproteobacteria; order Rhizobiales; family Methyloligellaceae; genus Methyloceanibacter. Next base: position 29,444 of record JBBDYM010000038.1, on the reverse strand, counting down.
GCCCCGGCGCCCGTCACCACGGCGATCTGGCCAGTCAGCGGCTTGACCACCGCGCCTTTGAGCTTGGCCTGTTCGAGACTCCAATATTCCAGCGCGAAGAGATCGCTCTCGGGCAGCGGCTCGTAGCGGCCGATGGCCTCGGCGTCGGTGACCACCTTGACCGTGTTCTCGGCGAGGTCGGCGGCAATGGCGGCATCCTTCGCCGTGCGCCCAAGCCCGAACAGGCCGACGCCCGGCACCAGCACCACGCGCGGCATGGGATCGAGCTTGGTCTTGGTGTTGCCGGCGGCCTTATTCTCGCGGGCGAAATAGGCGTCGTAATCGGCGACGAATTTGGCGATTTCTGCGCGTAGCGCATCGGCGAACGTATCGAGCTTGCCTTCTTCCGGCGGCGGAACCACCAGCGGCTTGTTCTTGGTGCGGATGATGTGATCGGGCGTCACCACGCCGCGTTGGCTGAAGGAAGCGAGTTCCTGCCCGTTCACATAAGCGAGAATCTCAGGCGCGGTGCGAAAGTCTGCGATGAAACGGACAGGCTCCGCATTTTCCTTGCGAATGGCGCAGGCGCCGCGAATGACTGGCGCGATCTCAGCCGCCGCCGCCACAGCGCTCGCGATTTTCCGCGCCGGGAACACCACGGGCCGGCCCTGGCGCAAGCGGCTCTCGGCCAGCGACACCATTTCGATCATGCGCTCATAGGCCTCGCGCGCCGTCTCCCCGAAGGTGAAGATGCCGTGCTTGTGCAGGATCAGCCCTTCGATGTCCGGCTTCTGCTCGAATACGGCGGCGGCGGCTTTGGCCAGCCCGAAGCCCGGCGCGATATAGGGCACTAGCCCCATCCGCCCGTCATAGATCTCGCCCGCAAGGACCTCGCCATCCGGCTGATCGACGATCGAAAGAACGGCGGCGGCATGCGTATGATCAACGAATTTATGTGGCAGGAAGGCATGCAACAGCGTCTCGACCGAAGGGTTGGGCGCGGCGGAATCGAGCAGGTTCAACCGCTGCACATTGACCATGGCCTCGTCGGACAGGGCCTCAAGCGCGCGCAATTCCCTTAAGGGGGCAAGCTTCACCGCAGGCAAGCCCCACGGCTCGATATCGGCCATATCGGCGCCCGAGCCCTTGACGCAAATGACCTCATGCTCCTGGCCGAGATCGTCGCGGGCCCGCGTCTTGACCGAGGTGTTGCCGCCGCCATGCAGCACGAGCAGCGGGTCGCGGCCGAGCAGGCGCGTGGTGTAGACCCTGAGCGCCACGTCCTCGCCCACGCCGTCCTTGGCGTAGGCCTTGACCGCCTCCCGCGCGGCTTCGTCGTTCCATTGGCTTTGCATGGGGCGCCTTGTTCCACCCTTGCCGGAGAGACGCAAGGGGTCACCTCTACTCCGGATGAAGATTTGGCAATGCCAAAAAAGACCTTGTTTCCGTCACGGTCTTATACCGATTTGCAACATATGGGCGCGTAGTCTTGACGCTTCGGGGCTTCCTGTAGAGAGGGAGTGAAGTGGGAAAATTTCGCGATCCTTATCGGCCAGAGCGGCACTATATGCGCGGGCCAGGTCCAAAATGGCACGCGAAGCATGCCGCGGCGCTGATCTCGGCCGCTGGCGCTCAGCGTGATATGGCGGCCAAGGTGCAGCGCGAGCTGCCTCTCGCCGTTTGGGCCATACCGGCCACTGCCGCCGTTCTCTTGGGCTTCGTGGCCGTCATCACCCTGACCTAACCACGCATGGCGTGGCTCCGCCCAGCCGCCCGCCTCTTCTCAATTGTGAAGATGAGCCGGAGTCCTCGCTTAGCATCGGAACTCCTGCCGCCTTATATGGTTATGCTTACCAACGGTCAGCAAATCACCAGAGGAATAGCGATGCGCGGATTACTTGGTCTTTCCTGTGCCGCCTTTCTGGCCGCGGCCATCGTCGCGGCGCCCAAGCCGGCTTCGGCGCTTCCGGCAGCTTCAACCATCGCCCAAGGCCATGCCAATGCGGGCGTTGTGGAGGAAGTCGGCAGGCGTTGGTACAGGGGCCCTCGGCGCTATTATCGGCCTTACCGCTACCGGCGCTACGGCTACAACCGGGGTTATTACGGCCGGCCCTACTATGCCCGACCCTATTACCGGGGTTGGGGTTATCCCTACTGGCGCAGGCCGGGCGTCAGCATCTGGCTCGGGTGGTAAAGGGCGCAATTCGCGCCAGACGGCTTAATAGACAGGTGGGTACGCCATGCGTGCCCACCTATTTCGTTTGCCTAGATCACCAGCCGGTTTTCGGCGAGCTCGGCCAAGCTTTTCTCCGAGCGGTCGGCGGGCTTTTGCACGCTGCTCACCCACTCGATCAGTTCGGCCATCCCCTCCTCGAAATTGCGTCGAGGGCGCACCCCCAGACGCTCGGCAATCTTTGTCACGTCGCCGAGGCAATGGCGGATATCGCCGACGCGATATTTGTTCAGGATGGACGGAGCGATGTTCTTCTTGAGCAACCGCGCCAAGGTGAAGGCGATCTCGTTCACCGTGATCGACTTGCCGCTCCCCACATTGAAGACCTCCCAGACCGGGCCCTCGACCTCCAATGCCGTGGCGAAAGCATGGGCGACATCGGAGACGTGCACGAAGTCGCGCCGCTGCTCGCCGTCTTCGAACACCAGAGGCGGCTGGTCGTTCAGCAACCGTGAAATGAAGATGGCGGCGACCCCGGTATAGGGATTGCTCAGGGCCTGCCGCGAGCCATAGACGTTGAACAGGCGGAGTGCCACGGTCGGGATGCCCAGGGCGCGGCCGACGCACAAGAACATCTCCTCATGGTCTCGCTTGTTCACCGCGTAGATCGATGCGGGCTCGAGCGGCTTCTGTTCGGTAGTGGGGATGGGATCGAGCCGCTCACCGTCGCGCATCAACTCCCATTGCTTGTCCAGCAATTGCTCGGTGGTACGCAACGACGGCGCAACAATTTCCCCGCTGGACGGAACGCGATAGCCGCCTTCACCATAGATCGACATCGATGACGCGACCACGATGTTCTTCACCGAATGATTTCCCTTGGACAGCACCTCCAGCATGATGGCCGCCGCCAAAGTGTTGTTCCTGGTGTAATCGACGATATTCGTCATGCTTTGGCCCACGCCGACCGACGCGGCCAGGTGCGCGAGATGGGTCACACCACTGAGGGCGCTCTCGAAGACGCCATCCTCCAGGATGTCGCCTTTGATGCGCCGTACCTTGGGATTGAGATAGGTCGGCCAACCGTCGGCATCCTTTTCGGCATCGCCGTGCACCTGCTCGAGCAAGCAATCGAGCACGGTGACCTCGTACCCCCGGTCCAAAAGGGTATCGACGAGATGCGAGCCGATAAAACCGGCGCCGCCGGTCACCAAGACATGCCCCTTATGCGGTTTGGGCATCCAATCCCTCCACCTCAAATTCCTCTTCGAATTCCTCTACTTCCTTGATCTCTGGCCGAGCCGTGAGTTGCGGTCTCGTCAGCGGCTTGCGGAGCAGCACCCTGGCCGGCACCGGCTTCTCAAGCAAGGCCCGCACGAGCGTGGCATTGGCATCGATCTTGAGGGTACGGGCCCACTCCAGCCCCGTGTCTTCCCGGTACATGCGCCAGCCGATCCACAGCGGGATGATCCAGATCAGCCACCAGATCATCAGGAACACCGGATTGACTCGCAGGAGGTACCAGAGCCGATCGCGCTTTCGATCCAAGACGATCGCGGTTCTCTTCCAAGTATTCCAATAGAGGACGGAAAGCGTGACCGCGAGGCAGGTCAGGTTGAAGATCGAATGGGCGATGGTCCATGTCGGCAGAGGGGAAGTGCCGTTGAGATAAGTCCACAGCGCCCAAATCCCGAGCGGGATGCCGAGCGATCCGATCCAAAAGGAAAGGCAGGGAAGGAAATTGGTCCAGGCCTGGAAGCGCTAGATCGGCGTCATGCCGAATTCCTTCAAAGGCGTCCCGAGGCTCTGGAAAAAACCGCAGACCCAGCGCTTGCGCTGAATGATGCCGTGCCTGAACGTGACCGGCACTTCCTCGATCAGCGGATTGGCGATGATGCCGAGCCGCTTGCCGTTGGCCCAGAAGCGCATGCCGATTTCGGGATCCTCGATGGCGATCCAGGGATGGAAGCCGCCAAGCGCCAGCAAGTCGGACGCCTTGTAGAACAGGCCCTTACCGAGAACCCAATAAGGATGTCTGCCGTCCGCCGAGAGATGGGGATATTTAAGTCCATCCCAGCACATGTGGTCGAATGAATGCCAGGTGGCGGCAAGGCTGTCGTTCAGGTTCCCGGCGATATTGGTCGACTGAAGGACGTCGTAATGCCGAATGCCCACGGCGGCAGCCAGGAAATGGTCGCGCGGCGGACAACTATCCGCGTCGATATAGTTGACGAGAAAATCCTCTCCCTCGGGCAGATAGTCCGCCATGGTGTAGAAGGCGTAGATGAGCTGGCGCGTCTTTTTCGGAGGAAGATTCTTGTCCTTGGCCCGGTTGCCGCGATGCCACCCATAGGCCTTCTGGTTCTGATCCCAATGGCGCCAGACCGGTTCCCAGCTTGGGTCGCTTGTCGGCGGGACCTCGAGGATCCGCAAAAACGGGAACTCCTCGCGCAGCCGTTTCAGGCTGGCGATGGTCTCATGGTCGTTAGAGTTGGGGATGGCGACGACTAAATATTTGTCGGAGGGATAATCCAACTCCGCGAGCGACAAAAATGTCGTTCGCATGGTCGACTCCGCTTCCCTCAACACCGGATAAAACAAAACGATGTGCGGATAATCCTCCGGCTTCAGATCCTTTGCTTCATCCATGTCAACCCAGTTGATAGGCAAGCTCACCAAGTACCAATCGAGAAAGAAGGCGAGCGTGTAGAGGCTTTGCGTCGCGATATAGAACACGGCAAAGAAAGACGCGTATAAAGACACATCGGCCATTCGGTCGGACCAGGGGCAGCTAAGTTTTGTGAATTAGGACACTCAGCCTCTAATTAGGACAGCACCCGGGCGCGCCACATGGCCCCCGCCGGGCCAGCGTCCGGGCTTCAGCCCGATTGCATGCCTGAAATTGGGGCACAGATGCGAATTATCTACCCCTCCTCCAAGTATTTGTGAGGATAAGTCGTGAACAATCGAGGTTTGCCGAGTGTTCTATCTCACCAGAATTGCTTTACTCTCCGGCAGAAGCTCGGAAATTTTCTCGCATCTACGTGCGACGACTCGCCACAGGTGCTAGGTGGAACCAAAAACCAAGTATTACAAAGCAGTAAGGGTGAGAACCAAAGTGGGTTCACCTTTTAGTATACTCTGGATAAAGCACGGATAGTCCTTCCCGGCTGCCGGGCGTGACGCCGCGCTCGGTGATGAAACCGGTGACGAGGCGCGCCGGCGTGACGTCAAAGCCGTAATTCGCGACGGGACTTCCTTCGGGCGTGATTAAAACGGTGGCGACCAAGCCGTCCGGCAGCTTGCCTGTGATATGGGTGACTTCGCCCGGGTCGCGCTCCTCGATGGGGATGGCGCTGCCGTCGTCAAGGCTCCAGTCGATGGTCGAATGCGGTAGCGCCACGAAGAACTGGATGCCGTTGTCGCGGGCGGCGAGCGCTTTCAGATAGGTGCCGATCTTGTTGGCGACATCGCCATTGGCCGTGACGCGGTCGGTGCCGACGATGCAGAGATCGACCAGCTTCTTCTGCATGAGATGGCCGCCGGTGTTGTCGGCGACGATGGTGTGCGGCACGCCATGCGCGCCGAGCTCGAAGGCAGTGAGCGAGGCGCCCTGATTGCGGGGCCGCGTCTCGTCTACCCATACATGCACTTTGATGCCTTGGTCGTGGGCGCGGTAGATGGGGGCAAGCGCCGTGCCCCAATCGACGGTCGCGAGCCAGCCGGCATTGCAATGGGTGAGGATATTGACCGGCTCGCCACCCTTCTTTTCCGCATGCGCCTGAATCAGGCCAAGGCCGTGCTCGCCGATCTTCCGGCAGGTCTCCACATCCTCGTCGCAGATCGCGGCGGCACGGGCGTAGGCGGCGGCAACGCGCCGGTCGCGCGGCTGATTGCGTATTGCTTTCTGCATTTCTTCGAGCGCCCAACGGAGATTGACGGCCGTCGGGCGGGTGGCGGCGAGGATATTGCAAGCCCGGTCGAGCGCCTCGGCGGAGGCATCGTCGCGCAGCGCCAGCGCCACGCCATACGCGGCGGTCGCGCCGATCAGCGGTGCGCCCCGCACCTGCATGGTGGAGATCGCGCGCGCCGCGTCTTCCAGTGTGCGCAGCGTCACGGTGGTGAAGTCGAAGGGCAGCCTGGTCTGGTCGATGATTTCGACCGACCAACCGTCCTCGTTGAGCCAGATGGTGCGGTAAGGCTTGCCGTCGATATTCATGCCGCAAGCACGCGCCTCAGTCCCCTGAGAAGGACATCAGCGAATGGCACTCAACGCCAAGCTTGGCGAGGCGCGCGCAACCGCCGAGATCGGGCAGCTCGATGACGAAGGCGGCGCCGATCACCTCGGCATTCAGCCGGCGCAGGAGCTTGACCGCGGCCTCCGCCGTGCCGCCGGTGGCGATCAGATCGTCGACCAGAAGCACCGGCTCGCCCGAGCTGATTGCGTCCTCATGCACCTCGATGACGTCGATGCCGTATTCGAGCTTGTAATCCTGGCCGATGGCCTTGGCCGGCAGCTTGCCCTTCTTGCGGATCGGCACGAAGCCGCAGCGCAAGCGGTCGGCCACGGCGCCACCCAGGATGAAGCCGCGCGCCTCGATCCCCGCCACCGCTTCCACCCGGCGATTGGTGAAGGGCGCCACTAGCCGCTCGACGCAGGCACGGAAGCCGTTGGCGTGTCCGAGCAGCGTGGTGATGTCGCGGAACATGATGCCGGGCTTCGGGTAGTCCGGTATGGTGCGTACGAGGTCCTTGAGATCGATGTCCGACGTCAGGCTCATGCAAGGACCTCCGCAAAATGGCTCGGCAAAATAGCAACCCGCGTGAGCCTATCGTCGAACCGGGCGGCTGACTAGTGAGGGTTCAGCACGCGTCCCGCGACGGCATCGAGCTTCTTGAGAAGCTCGGGATCGCGCGCTTCCGGCGCGGTGATTATGGCGGTGTCGAGGGCGCGGTCCGAGCCGATCGGGCATGGCTCGTGCTCACGCGGGAAATCGCGCGCCAGCCGCGCCACCAGACGCTGCGCCTTCCCGGCATTGGCCGTCAGCACCTTGATGATGTCGGTGACGGTGACCGCGTCGTGGTCAGGGTGCCAGCAGTCGAAATCGGTGACCATGGCCACCGTCGCGTAGCAAATCTCCGCCTCACGCGCGAGCTTGGCCTCCGGCATGTTGGTCATGCCGATCACCGAATAGCCGAGACCCTTATAGGTGTTGCTCTCGGCGAGCGTGGAGAATTGCGGACCCTCCATGCACACATAGGTGCCGTCGCGTACCACGTCGATGTCTTCGGCCATTGCCGCTTCAGCAAGATGGATGCGCAGGCGCGGGCTGACCGGATGGGCCATGGACACATGAGCCACGCAGCCTTCGCCGAAGAAGGAGCTGGGGCGATGGAACGTGCGATCGACGAATTGGTCGACCAGCACGAAAGTGCCGGGCGGCAGGTCCTCCTTGAACGAGCCGCAGGCCGCCAGCGACACGAGGTCGGTGACGCCTGCCCGCTTAAGCACATCGATATTGGCGCGGTAGTTGATGTCGGTGGGCGAGAGCCTATGGCCCTTGTCGTGACGCGACAGGAACACGATGGGGAGCCCGTCGATATCGCCGATCCTGAGAGGCGCCGATGGCTCTCCCCACGGGCTTGCGATGCGCTCCTCGCGCACATTCTTCAAGCCCGTCAGGTCGTAAACGCCTGACCCGCCGATCACCCCGAGCACCGCTTTAGTCATGTCGCCGTCCCCATCAATCGCCGACGTGCAGGTAGAACACGGCCCACACCCAATGGCCGCGCTGGTCCTCGCGTGCCTTCTCGCTGTCGGCCCGCGTGTTGAGCATCCAGATCGGCCCCTGCTGGCCTAAGCCGAGCGGCACGCCGTCGGCCTTGAGCGCGAGTATCCAATCCGACCCGTCGATGTCCTCCGGCGCGAGCCACCCTTCATAGCCGTTGACCGCCAGTACGGTGACTTTCAGCTTTGCCGCCTCGAGAAACCCGAGCAGCTCCGTCAAGAGCGGGCCGGTGAAGGTGGCGGGCTTGTCGAACTCAGGCGGGTGCACCGTGACGCTTCCCTGCTTGAGGCGAAGCAGCATCGCCCGGTCGAAGGCGAAGGCGCGCTCGAACTTGGCGCCATAGCGCGCGAGCAGGCTGTCCCGCTTTTCGTCGAGCGCGCCACGATTGGTGTTGCCGATCATGCCGGAGACGGTGAGCACGACCATGTCCTTCGGCGCGGGCGCGTCGTCCGCGGCCTGGGCGGGTAATGCGCCAAGCGCAACAAGCAGAGCAAGGACTACGCTTTTCATGGCATTCCTGGTTGGCTAAGGATCCAGCGGTAGAGTCCAACTTGCCACACGCCGTCATTCTTGCGAAAGCCGGAATCCAGCACACTAACCTCATGCTGAGGAGCGCCCCAAAAAAGGGCGCGTCTCGAAGCATGGCCTCATCCTTCGAGACGCTCCCCCGGACCAAATCCGGGGTCGCCCTCAGGATGAGGAAGATTGCTTGGCGCCGTCGCGGCGGCGGTGCAGCGGTACCCAGACGGCGCGCTTGGCGAGATACATGATCACCGCGAACACGAGGAGGAAGACCATCACTCGCGTTCCGACCTTGTGGCGTTCCTCGAGCTTTGGCTCCGCCGTCCACATCAGAAAGGCGGAGACGTCCTTGGCATAATTGTCGAGGGTCTTCTCGGTGCCGTCGGTGTAGCCGACCATGCCGTCGCGCAAAAGCCCAGGCATGGCGGTCTGGTGTCCGGGGAACGCTTCGTTGTAATGCATGCCGGGCGCGAGCGTGAAGTCCGGCGGCGGGTCACGGTAGCCCATGAGCAGCGCGTAGATATAGTCCGGCCCACCCGACCTCGCCTTGGCTAGCACCGACAGGTCGGGCGGCAGCGCGCCGTTGTTCGCCGCCCGCGCCGCCTGATCGTTGGGGAAGGGCGAGCGGAAGCGATCGGACGGCCGCCCCGGCCGCTGAAACATCTGGCCCTTGTCGTCAGGTCCGTCGGTTATCTGCGCTTGCGCGGCGAGAGTCTCGACGACTTTCGCCGAAAATTCGGGTCCGCCGGGCTCGCCGAGATTGCGGTAGGACAGGAGGCGCATGGAATGGCACTGGGCGCAGACATCCCGGTAGACATGGTAGCCGCGCTGGAGCTGGGCGTTGTCGAACGTGCCGAAAGGCGGCGTGAAGGTCCAGCTCTGGCGCTGGAGCTCGGACGCATGGCTGTGCTCTTCATCGCCGATACCGCGATCCGGCAAAGCTAGCGCCAGCAGGAAGACACCGAAAAGCTTGAGGCAGGAGTGGCTCGTCATGCCACCGCCTCGCGCTCGCGCGGCTTGGCCGCCGACGCCTCGTGTCCAAGCACCGCTTCGGTGATGCTGCCGGGCAGTCTGCGCGGCCGCTCGAACTTGCCGAGCACGGGCATCACCACCAGGAAGAAAGCGAAATAGTAGATGGTGAAGACGCGCCCGAAGAAGAGATACCAGCCATCGGGTGCTTGCGAGCCGAGATATCCGAGCGCGATGCAGGTCACCACGAAGGCCCAGAAGAACCATTTGTAGATGGGCCGGTAGCTGGTGGACCGCACCTTCGACGTGTCCAGCCAGGGCACGAAGAACAGCACGCCAATGGAGGCCAAGAGCGTGACCACGCCCAACAATTTGTCGGGGACGGCGCGAAGAATTGCGTAGAACGGCAGGAAATACCATTCCGGCACGATATGCGGCGGCGTCTGTAGCGGATTGGCCGGAATGTAGTTGTCGGCATGGCCGAGCAGGTTCGGCGCGTAGAACAGGAGCGCGCCGAACAGCAACAGGAACATCACCAGCGCGAAGCCGTCCTTGATCGAGTAGTAGGGGTGGAACGGCACCGTCTCCGCGGGCGATTTCACGTTGATGCCGGTCGGGTTGTTGTTGCCCGGCACATGCAGCGCCCAGATGTGCAAGCCCACCACGCCGGCGATGATGAAGGGGAACAAATAGTGGAGGCTGTAGAGCCGGTTGAGCGTCGGCCCGCCCACCGAGAAGCCGCCCCAGATCCATTGCACTAGCGTCGTGCCAAGCCCCGGAATCACCGCATCGAGCGATGAGAACAGATTGGTGATGACGGTCACCGCCCAGAAGCTCATCTGCCCCCAAGGCAGCGAATAGCCCATGAAGGCGGTGGCGATCATCAGCAGCAGGATGAGCACGCCGAGGATCCACAGCACTTCGCGCGGGGCCTTGTAGGACCCGTAATACAGGCCGCGGAAAGTGTGGACGTAGACGGCGAGGAAGAACATCGAGGCGCCGACGGCATGCGCGTAGCGCAACAGCCAGCCCCAATTCACATCGCGCATGATCCGCTCGACGCTATCGAAGGCGCGATCCTCGGCCGGGATGTAGTGCATGGCGAGCACCACGCCGGTGACGATCTGCGCCACCAGCATGAAAGTGAGGATGCCGCCAAAGGTCCACCAATAGTTCAAATTGCGCGGCGTGGGGTAGACCATGAACTGGTCGTGCATCACCCGCGCGACCGGCAGCCGTTCATCGAGCCATTTCGCGACGCCGCTTGCCGGCCGATAGGTAGAGGGATGGGCCATGGCCGGCTCTACCCGATTTTGATCTTGGTGTCGGAGGTGAAGCTGTAAGGCGGGATGTACATGTTCTGCGGCGCGGGACCGATGCGCACGCGGCCGGCGGTGTCGTATTGCGAGCCGTGGCAGGGACAGAACCAGCCGCCATACTCTCCTTTATATTGGCCGGGTGCCTGCCCTATCGGGATACAGCCGAGATGGGTGCAGATGCCGATCATCACGAGCAACGGCTCGCGCTCGGGCACGGCGCGATTCTCATCGGTGGCGGGGGCGTCGTCAGGTAGATTGACGTTCCGCGCCAGAGGGTCGATCAGATCGTCGAGGGGGGTGGCCTTCGCCTGCTCGATCTCCTGCGCGGTGCGGTGACGGATGAAGATGGGCTTGCCGCGCCACATCACCGTGATCGCCTGTCCGACTTCGATAGGGGAGATGTCGACTTCGGTAGTGGCGAGCGAGAGCGTCGAGGCGTCGGGGTTCATCTGGTCGAGCAGAGGCCAGAGTGCCGCCGCCGTACCGATGGCCGTGAAACCTCCCGCCGCGATCAGGATGACATCGCGCCGCGACAAATCCTCATCGTCAAGGACGATAGGGTCTAGGGAATTTTCGTGGCTGGCCACGGGCCCAGGCCTCCTAGGTCAAGGCTTTGGAAATAAACGCTTTCGGTGAAATCTGAAGGTCACAAAACGAAACTTGAGCAAAGCTCAAAACTTTCGGTCTGAATTTTGCCCACAATCTCTCGCGAAGCCGCGATACAGCATTCTTTTCTGCCGCTTTTTTGCATCAGGCCTCATAGTTGTCCAGGGCCGGTGGCTTGGGCAAATTGGCGCACGAAGACCTGATGAAGCTTAAGTCTATAGGCGGCAAATCGTGGCATCGAGATAACCACATGCAGCAGGAACGCAAGCGCGAGCAGGACGGACCGAAAGTCTCGGGCGAGACGCTCGACGCGCGCAAGGAGCGGGCGCGGGTATGGTTCGAGCATCTGCGCGATGAGTTGTGCGCCGCGCTCGAGGCGATCGAGGACGCGGCGGCAAAGGGCAAGACCCCTGTCCGCTTCGTCCGCACGCCCTGGACCCGCCAAGAGCAAGACGGCACCGACGGCGCCGACGGCGGCGGCGGCGTCATGGCGTTGATGAGCGACGGCCTCGTGTTCGAGAAGGTCGGCTGCCACGTCTCGACCGTGCATGGCAGCTTTCCGCCCGAATTCGCCAAGCAAATTCCCGGCGCCGAGGACGATCCGCACTTCTGGGCCTCCGGCATCTCCTTCATTGCGCACCCGCTGAACCCGAACGTGCCGACCGCGCATATGAACACGCGCATGGTGGTGACATCCAAGAGCTGGTTTGGCGGTGGCGCCGATCTCACGCCCATGCTCGCACGCCGCCGCGCCCAAGAGGACAAGGATGCGCGCGATTTTCATGCGGCGATGAAGGCCGCATGCGACGGCCAGCCATCCGCCGACTATCCGCGCTTCAAGCAATGGTGCGACGACTATTTCTACCTGCCGCATCGAGGCGAGATGCGCGGTATCGGCGGCATCTTCTACGACTATCTCGATACGGGAGATTGGGAGGCCGACTTCGCCTTCACGCATGCCGTCGGCCGCGCGTTCCTGGCGATCTATCCCGAACTTGTCTGGCGCAATCTCGACATGTCGTGGACCGAAGCGGACCGTTACGAACAGCTCGAACGGCGCGGCCGATATGTCGAATTCAACCTTTTATACGACCGCGGCACCCTGTTCGGCCTGAAAACCGGCGGCAATGTCGAGGCGATCCTCTCCTCCCTCCCGCCGCTGGTCCGCTGGCCTTAGCCCCGGATGCCGGCATACATGAGGGGCGGGTTGAGGGGGGCGGCGGTCTGGATCGCGGCGCTGTCATGGGCGATGCGGGCCACGAGGACGGCCAGGACCGTGAACAGCAGCACAACCGCGATTTTCCTCATTTCCGCCTCCCTGGACCCTGGAACGTCGGCGCTTCCAAGCGCCCGGAACGCTGTTAGGTTTAGGGATTGGCGGCTGAACCGGGCCTGAGGCGGCCGTTCATCTGCGGTTTAGAATGTGAACGGAGGGGACCACTTCTGACTTGCCAAGCCCCCCAGCTTCGCTCATCCTTGGCCTACCGGGCGCCCAAGGCTTTGGGCGCGACTTGGACGACGGCAAGTGACTATCGCGGCTGCAACACCACGACGACCTTTCCTGACATCTCAAGACGCCGAAGGTCCCTCTCGGGGCCTAGGGCCCGTTTGTGTGAAACTTTAACGGGAAAGGATATTCCCTGATGACTCGCGTCAACGGCACAGTGAAATTCTTCAATCATGCGCGCGGCTTCGGCTTCATTCAGCCGGAAGATGGCGGCAAGGACGTGTTTGTCCATGCTTCGGCTCTCGAGCGTTCGGGCGTTCCCGCGCTCAACGAGGGCGACAAGGTCTCCTTCGAGATCGAGGACGACCGTCGCGGCCGGGGCAAGCAGGCGGCCAACGTACAGCTCGCTTAAATTCCGCGCTTCCTAGGATTGAGAACCGCCGGGCTCAGCTCCGGCGGTTTTTTTATGGCATTTTCGGGTTGGCCGGCCCGTTCATTCGCCGTTCAGACTTAACGTGGGATTCATTTTAACGGCGCTATTTTGCCCAAAACCGGGTGCTAGATGGCGCCTTCCCTATCCCTGGGAAAACCCCCCGCTCGCTTAGGGGCACTTTGCGGGCATCACACGAAGGAATGCGGACAAGATGACCAGCATGAACTTGAAAGCCATCGCCGCTGCGGCGGCGATCGGTCTGATCGCCTTGACCTTCGCGGCTCCGGCCGAGGCCGGGCGTTATTACCGCGGTGGTGGCGGCAACGCCTTGGGCGCGGGCCTGATCGGTTTCGGCATCGGCGCCATCATCGGCAGCGCGCTTACACCGCGCGAGGTCTATGTGGTCCCGCCACCGCCACCCGACTATTACGCCCCGGTCTCTTACGGCCCGCCGGCTTGGTCGCCGGAGTGGTACGAGTACTGCACCTACCGCTATCGGAGCTTCAATCCGAACAGCGGTTATTTCATGGGCTATGACGGCATCGCCCGTTTCTGCCGGTAGCAGATACGCAGTTTGATTGAGCCTGCGGGGCCGGCTTCGATTGCCGCCCGCAGGCTTTTTCTTTGCAATCCGCCTCATTCCTACGAGTTAATGATCGACGTTTACGCTGCGGCAAATCGGACGCAGGCAAGGGCCGATTGCGCCTTGATCAAGACGCGCGCGCAAAGCAAAATTGGCTTTCCGAGATGAGTCCAAGGAGACCGCGGGCCCGCCGCATGCGGGCCGGCAAAAACGAAGCTAAGGGGGACTGAAAAAGGACTCTTGGACCATGAAGTTTACCGCCGCTGTTGGGCCCGAAATCGAAACTCCGCGTGACGCCCCGACTGTGCCGGCCGACCGGGCGGCCTTGACCCTGGTCAGGCCCTATCAGGGCATGGTTGCGTGGCCGACCGTGCTGTTGGCGCTCGGCATCATCGCCGCCTTTGCCCTGGTCACCACCTTAGGCACTCTGCGCATCATGCCGCTTTGGCTCGGGCTGATCCTCAATACGCTGATCCTCTACGCCTCCCAGACGCCGCTGCACGAGGCCTGTCACGGCAATATCGCCGGCAAGGAGTCGCGCTGGCTCTGGCTCAACCATCTCGTGGGCTATGCCTGCGGTTCGATCCTGCTGCATGAGTACAAAGCGTTCCGCTACATGCATCTCGCCCATCACCGCGACACCAACAATCCGGAGATCGATCCGGATCACTGGGTCGCGGTGCAGAACCCGTTCAATGTGCTGTTCCGCTGCCTGACCATCGTGTTCTGGTATCATCAGTATTTCTGGAAGCAGATCGCCTTCCAAGCTCACATCCCAGGCAGGTGGCCGCTGACGGTGCATATCGTCGCCATGCATGCGATCTATTACGGCATTGCGTTGGGGCTATCGCTGATGGGCTATTGGCGCGAGGTCCTGATGCTGTGGATCTTCCCCCACATCCTCGCCTCGGCGCTGATCATCTATTTCTTTGCCTACCTCCCCCACATGCCGCATCGGGGGCAAGAGCGTTATCGCGACACCAACATCTTCTGGTTCAAAGGCAAGATCCTGGAGCCGGTGGCCAATACGCTTTACGTGTTCCAGAACTTCCACCTGATCCATCACCTCTTCCCGCGCGTGCCGTTCTATCTCTATCCGAAGGCGTTCCGCTCGCTGAAGCCCGTGCTCGACCGCGAGAAGGCCCATATCTACGAGTTCGGCCATTAACCCGATCTCGTCATACCGGCGAAAGCCGGTATCCAGATCAAAGTCTCGATAGTCTGTTCTGGATTCCGGCTTACGCCGGAATGACGCATGAGGGTCAGCTTGAATGCCCGCGTGAAGCATCGCGAGCCCTTTCGCCCCTTCGCTCCCGCCATTCTGCAGGAGCGGGCGGCCGAGTTTTTCGAGATCGAGCAGTTTGATCCCTTCATGACGATGGCGCCGCGAGTGCGTCCCGACAAGGCCACGCTCATTCCGGCAGGAATCCATGTCGATGGAACAGCTCGCATCCAAACCGTGGATCGCGTCTCGAACCCGCGTTTCTATGGTGTCATCGAGAAGTTTGCCGAGCTCACGGGGGTTCCTGTCGTTCTCAACACGAGCTTCAATTTGCAGGAGCCGATCGTGCAAAGCCCCGAGAATGCCATCTCGTGCTTCTTGCGCACGCAAATGGATGTGCTGGTGCTCGGCGATTTTTACATTACCGACCGGAACCCAACGCCCCCGGAAAAGACTTGATGCGAGGGCGTCTTTGCTCTTGAATGTGCGCGCCTGCAACCGATTTTTTCATGAACTCTTAGCTCCGGCGAAGAATGGCCCTCTGGCGAGATCTCGAATCCTCTGAATTGACCCGCCCGACCACCTGCCGGGATCTGCCGCGAGTCGTGGATGCGAATGGCCCACGATCGCTGGCGGACCTCCGTGCTTTCGTGACCGCCGAATGCGGCCGGCTGCGGGATGAAATGTTGAAGTGCGGCGGCGTTCTCCTCCGCGGGTTCGAGGTTAACGAGCCGGCAGGCTTCGCTGACATCATCGGTGCCCTCGGCTACCGACCCGAGGCGGAGAACCCGTTCGACACCAGCCCGCGAAGCAAGGTCGCCGAAAGCGTATACACCTCGACCGACACCCCTAACGCGTACCCCATTCTCGCCCACAACGAGAATAGCTTCCTCAACGAACGACCCCGCATGATTTCGTTCTTCTGCCTGGTCGAACCCCGCCGCTACGGCGAGACGCCGCTGTTCGACTCGCGTGCTGCCGCCGTGACCCTCGACCCCAGCATCCGGGCGAAGCTCGAGGAAAAAAAGGTCTGCTATCGGCGGCGTCTTCCGAAGAAGCGCCCGGCCTGGGCGCCGGTGATGAACCGGGACTGGGACGAGGCTTTCGGAACCCGCGACCGCGATGAGATCGAGGACATGGTGACGTCGCGCGGAATGGTCTGCCGCTGGCATCCGAACGGGCGCATCCTGCACACCGAAAACGTGGTCAATCCCCTGCCTCGCCATCCCGAGACCGGGGAGCAGTGCCTCAACCTTCAGGCCTTTCACCGGACGAGTATCCTTCGGGATCTCGACGAAGTCAGACCGCGCCAGAATCCGGTCCACAACGCCTCTCTGAAAATGGGCCTTAGGATCCTTTACGCCCTCGACGTAATGCCGGTGCAAATCCTATATGGCGACGGCACGCCGATTCCCGCCGATGAGATGGCCGAAATCCGCCGGGCCACCTGGGATCACTCGGTACTTTTCCGGTGGAAGAAGGGCGATGTGCTCGTGCTCGACAACATCCTGACGGGGCATGGCCGGATGAATGTCGAAGGTCCGCGCAAGATTCTCGCCTCATTCGCAGATCCGGTTTCCTTTCCGGTGTAATGCCGTAGTCCAAGAGGCCAATAAGTTTCGCAACGACGCATCTCCGAGAGCATGACGTCTAGCGGCATGATCTCACCACTGCCAAACTCATGCTTAAGGATCGCCCCGCTGCGCCCCCGCCGCCCGAGCCTGGTTTGCGTCCGGGCTTGGACTTGCCACCTTTTGGGCATTGTCATTTCATCCCCTCCCGGGCTATTGCACCTCTCCGCTGACCGTATTCGAAGGTGAGGTCGGCGGGCGAGATCAGCACCGAGAACTGCTCGCACCAGATGACCACGCTCGGAAACTTGGCCAGGTCGATGCCGGCCGGCACTAGATATTTCTGGCTCCCCTTGAAGGCGCGCAAGCGGCCGAGATTGACGAACATGGTGCCGGTCACGTCGCTTGCGGAATGGACATTCGCTTTCGGCACGAGATAGACGTGGAATTTCGGTCCCGGCCCGACCTCGACATCCTCGTGCAGAAAAACCGTCCCCGGATAGACGCTGACCTGGCCTTTCCCCCAATGGATCGGATCGTTAGGGTCGGCATGGATGAAATTGCCTTTGGCAACGAGCGTGCCCTGCTCGGCGGCGGTCAGCCGTTCCATCGCCTCTGGCGGCGGGAACAGGAAGGGAAACAGGAACAGCCCGAGCGCCAGCCCGCAAATGGCGCCGAATACGCCGCCCAACAGAAAGATTCTGAACGAACGCCACATGGAAGGAGCTTGCCACGACGCGGACACCCTGGCGACTCTCCTTCACAGCCAGAAAGTCAGTGCAGGCGGAGCTCGCCCGCGACGAAGCTGAACTCGGCCGGCTGGATCAGCCGCCGATGCGCAACTAGCACGCGGTAAAGTGCGCCGTCGAGATTGCTCTCCCAAAAATCGAGGAAGTCGATAAGCCTGGGGAAGCGCGGCGCGACATCGTAATCCTGCCAGATATAGCTCTGGAGCAGCTTGGGATGATCGGGCAGGCGGTAGAGGATCTCCGCCGTGGTCAGCGAGAACCCCTCGATCTGCCGGAGGAAGGCGGTGTCGGTCATGGGTAGCACTGGTGTCTTTTTCGAATCTCTTCCGGTTTACCAAGTCTTAACCATAAGATGCCGTTCGTCGAGACAGATTCGTTAGGTAAATCAGCATTCTAGCAGCCACCACGGCGGGCTGCTAACAGCCCTGGCACTCTCTTCTTGAAAGTGCCAAAACGCCTCTCTAAATAACCGCCCGGGGGAGTAGCTTGCGACTTCCCCGCCACCCAAAACCCATCTGAAACTGACACGCATATTTGGAGGAGGTTCACCCATGAAGTTTCGTCCATTGCATGACCGCGTTGTCGTGCGCCGGATCGATGAGGACGAAAGAACGAAAGGCGGGATCATCATCCCCGATACCGCCAAGGAGAAGCCGCAGCAGGGCGAGGTCGTTGCCGTAGGCCCCGGCGCCCGCGACGAGAAGGGCGAGCTTCAGCCCCTCGACGTGAAGGCCGGCGACAGGGTCCTGTTCGGCAAATGGTCGGGCACCGAGGTCAAGCTCGACGGCGAGGAGCTGCTCATCATGAAGGAGAGCGACATTCTCGGCGTGCTTGAAGGTGCCGTGGCCAAGAAGAAAGCCGCGTAACGAACAAGCATCCTTATCCTGAGGAGCAATGGAGAAAAAGAAATGGCTGCCAAGGAAGTGAAATTTTCCCAAGACGCCCGCGAGCTCATGCTCCACGGCGTCGACATTTTGGCCAACGCGGTCAGGGTAACGCTCGGTCCCAAAGGCCGCAACGTCGTGCTCGAGAAGTCCTTTGGCGCGCCGCGCATCACCAAGGACGGTGTGACGGTCGCCAAGGAGATCGAGCTCGAAGACAAATTCGAGAACATGGGCGCCCAGATGGTGCGCGAGGTCGCGTCGAAGACCTCCGATACCGCCGGCGACGGCACCACCACCGCCACCCTTCTCGCCCAGGCGATCGTCAAGGAAGGCGCCAAGTCGGTTGCCGCCGGCTCGAACCCGATGGATTTGAAGCGCGGCGTCGATCTTGCTGTCAACGCCATCGTCAACGAGCTGAAGGCCAAGGCCAAGAAGGTCACCTCCAACGAGGAGATCGCCCAGGTCGGCACCATCTCCGCCAATGGCGACCATGAGATCGGCCGTTTCATCGCCGAAGCTATGCAGAAGGTCGGCAATGACGGCGTGATCACCGTCGAGGAGGCCAAGAGCCTCGACAGCGAGCTCGAAGTGGTCGAGGGCATGCAGTTCGACCGGGGCTACATCTCTCCCTACTTCATCACCGACGCCGACAAGATGCGCGTCGAGTTGGAGAGCCCCTACATCCTCATCAACGAGAAGAAGCTCTCCAATTTGCAGTCGATCCTGCCGCTGCTTGAGTCGGTCGTGCAGTCCGGCAAGCCGCTGCTGGTGATCGCCGAGGACGTGGAGGGCGAGGCACTGGCCACGCTGGTGGTCAACAAGCTCCGCGGCGGATTGAAGGTCGCGGCCGTCAAGGCACCGGGCTTCGGCGACCGCCGCAAGGCCATGTTACAGGACATCGCCGTGCTGACCGGCGGTCAGGTCATCTCCGAGGATCTCGGCATCAAGCTCGAGAACGTCACCCTCGACATGCTCGGCCGCGCCAAGAAGGTGGTCATCACCAAGGATGACACAACCATCGTCGACGGCGCCGGCAAGAAGGCCGACATCCAGGGCCGCGTTGCCCAGATCCGCCAGCAGATCGAGGACACCACCTCCGATTACGACCGCGAGAAGCTGCAGGAGCGGCTGGCCAAGCTCGCTGGCGGCGTTGCCGTGATCAAGGTCGGCGGTGCCACCGAGATGGAGGTGAAGGAAAAGAAGGATCGCGTCGACGATGCGCTGAATGCGACACGCGCCGCGGTTGAGGAAGGCATCCTGCCTGGCGGCGGCGTGGCGCTGATCCGCGCGGCAAAGGTTCTCGACGGGCTCAAGGCGGCCAATGACGACCAGAAGATCGGCATAAATATCGTGCGCCGCGCCATCCAGGCTCCTGCCCGCCAGATCGCCGAGAATGCCGGCGAGGACGGCGCCGTGGTCGTGGGCAAGATCGTCGACAAGGACGATTACGCCTTCGGCTACAACGCCGCGACCGGCGAATACGGGAATCTGGTCAAGCAGGGCGTGATCGACCCCGCCAAGGTGGTGCGCAATGCACTCCAGGGCGCCGCTTCGGTGGCCGGCCTGCTGATCACCACCGAGGCGATGGTGGCCGAGAAGCCGAAGAAGAAGGGCGGTCCTGCCATGCCTCCGGGAGCGGGCGGCATGGGCGACATGGACTTCTAGGTCCGGCGTTCCTACATAAGGGGTCCGTTGCGTAGCGTGAATTGCGTCCCTGCGTAAATGTACCCCCTGCGTATTGAGCCGCGCCTTCGGGCGCGGTTCTTTCATTTTGGGGTATGATGCCCGCGATGGCGAGCAAGCGCAGCGATAGTGGCGCAGGGCGCGTGCGCGTCGGTGTCGGCGGGTGGAATTATGCGCCGTGGCGCGGCGTGTTCTATCCGAATGGCCTGAAGCAGGCCGACGAGTTGGCTTACGCGGCGCGCCAGCTCACCTCCATCGAGATCAACGCCACCCATTACCGGCTGCAAAGCGCCAAGAGCTTTCGCAAATGGGCGGACGCCACGCCCGAGGGCTTCGTGTTCTCGGTCAAAGGTCCGAGGATCGTCACCAACCAGAAGGCGCTGGCCGAGACCGGCGACTTCGTCCAGCGCTTCATTGACTCAGGATTGGCCGAGCTTGGCGAGAGACTCGGGCCGGTGCTGTGGCAGTTCCCGCCCTTCAAGAAATTCGACGAAACCGACTTCAGCAAATTCCTCGATCTGCTGCCTAAGTCCATCGACGGGCGGAAGCTCAATCACGTTATCGAGGTGCACCATGCCAGCTTCAGCACGCCGGACTTCGTCAAGCTGCTGCGCGAACATGGTGTAGGTGCGGTCTACACCGATGCCGAGACCTGGCCGACCATCGCCGATTTCACCGGCGACGTGGTCTATGCGCGGCTGCAAAGGGGCGACGACTCTCTGGAGACCGCCTATCCGCTCGCCGAGCTCGACGCCTGGGCCGGGCGGGCAATGACTTGGGCGCAAGGGAACACGCCCGGCGACCTTCCGCTGTTAGACGCCACGCATCAGGCCAAGGCTGCGCCTCGCGACGTGTTCATCTATTTCATCCATGAAGGGAAACTGCGCGCGCCTTCCGCGGCCAAGGCGCTTATCGAGCGGCTTGGTTGATCGTCGGGCCAGCGTCGAATTGTCCGGCCTGGTTGCGGAACCCTTTGCTCCGACACAGATTAGATTCAGCGATAAAGCGCGGCTGGTGTGGGGCTTTCATCTTTGGAGGTAGCCATGTCAGTGCCTGCATCGAGCGAGGCCGGCGTACATCCGGCCGTCGTCAAGATCGCGGTCGGGGCCGCGATTTGGTTTCTAGTGGTCACCTGGTTCAGCTTCGCCTGGGACGGAGAGACCGATTTTCTCCTCGCCATCGTGATCCTGTTCTTCGCGATCTTCTTCACGTTGTTTTTGCTGACCGCGTCCTTTAGCGCGCATGACCCGCGATGGCCCACGCGGGAAACGAGCTTCAGCGAGTTCCTCAAAAGCAATGTCGGTATTGGTAGCAGCACCCTGCGTGGTCGCGATGTGTTAATCCAAATCGCGCTGATCCCGGTGGCGCTTGCCTTAGCGGCCACCCTTATCGGTCTTGCTTGGCTGATCTTCGGCTGAGCTCGGTGGCGCGTGCGAGAAGCTCCTCGCGCGATGCGGCAAAGCCCCCCGCGATCCACTCCACTTCGAGGCGGCGCAACAGATCGCCGATCTCGGGGCCCTTGACCGCGCCGATCTCGACGATATCCGCGCCGCGCAAGGGAAAGGCTGGGATCTGCCAGCGCTCAGGCAATGCAAAGATCGTTCGCCAGCGCGGATCGTCGGGAGACGCGTCGGAAGCTGCCCAGGCGAGCAGCACACGCGAGCGGAAGTCATTTTCACCAAGCCGATAGAGTGCTTCCTTAGCGCTTGTCTCGTCCGCAAACCCCGGCTTGCCGCCCTCATCGGCGGCAAGTTCGAGCACGGCCTGCTCGGCGTTGGAGAGGTGCAAGCGGTCGGCAAGGCGCGCGCCGTCTTCGCGCACGAACACCGCAAGTGCCGCAAGCCTCAGCGCGGTATCGGATGTAAGCCCGAGTGCATCCTCTATGGCGACCAGCCGCTCGAGCCGCTCAAGCCGCGGCACGCCGCCAAGCACGTCGGTGAGCAGTCCGTAATCGTAGAGCGCTTCCAGCCCCCGCATCGCCCGAGGGGCCACCAGCAGCCGGCGCATCTCGGCAGCCACGCGCTCCGCCGAGAGCTGTGCCAAGCCGTGACGTAGTCTGACGGAAGCCTTCAGACCGTCCGCATCGAGCGGCCCTCTGCCGTAATAGGCGTTGAAGCGGAAGAAGCGGAGGATGCGGAGATAATCCTCCTTGATGCGCGCCTCGGCGGCGCCGATGAAGCGGACGCGGCCCGCCATGAGATCGGCATAGCCTCCGAGCGGGTCGAACACGGTTCCTTCGCGGCCGGCATAGAGCGCGTTCAGCGTGAAGTCGCGCCGCCGCGCGTCCTCCTCCCAATCCTCGGTGAAGGCGACCGTGGCGTGCCGGCCGAACGTCTCGACGTCACGCCTGAGCGTGGTCACCTCGAATGGCATCTCGTCCACGATCACGGTGACAGTGCCATGCTCGATGCCGGTGGGGATGGCCTTCAATCCGGCCTCTCGCGCCAGCGTCATGATTTTCTGCGGGTTCGCGGTGGTGGCGAGATCGATCTCGGTCACCGGAAGGCCGAGCAGCGCATTGCGCACGGCGCCGCCGACCGCGCGCGTCTCGACGCCATCGGCGCTAAACGCGGCAAACACCTTGGCCGTCTCAGGCCGTTGCAGCCATTCGGCATTTTTTAGCGAAGGTGGCGCGGACACGCGTTCGGACTTGGGCATCGTGGCAAGCCGTCAATCGATCGTGCCAGACTTGATCTTGCCGTCCTCGATGACGGGCGGGTGATAGGTCCCCCCGCGCTCGCCGCCCGAGAACTGGATCAGCGTCGCCATGACCACGAGCAGGAGGCCGCAGCCCGCGGCAAGCAGCCAGAAGACCGGCGCGTCCTTCCACAGATCTCCCGGCACCGTGCCCTTCACCGCGACCCTATAGGCGCCGTAGATCAGGAAGGGCAGCGCGAACAGCAAAATATCGATGAGGGCGATACGCAACATGGGTGGACGGTCTCTCTCCGGGCAGACCGGCGGGCACCATAGCGGCGCTCAGGTCACAAAGCGAGTATCGCGCTCGACCTCACGTAACAGTCGCTGGAAAGGCGAAGAACATGCCCCCGCTCCACACCCCGAGACTGCCCGTCGCCGGGCCTTCGACTGTAAGGGCGGCAAGCTCGTAATAGACCGGGCGGGCGAGCCTAGCCTTCAAGCCGTCCCGCACCAGGACAGAAGGGACGAAATCCCCACCAGCTGCGGCTTGAAAGCCAAGCGGATGCTCGCCATTTGCCGTGACGACGTCATCCACATTGGTGCGGAAGGACAGACGCTGCTCGCGCCCCTCCCCTTCCTTGAACATCTCCACGGCGATGAAGGGCAGGTCCACCACCTCGATCGACACCTTCTCGACCGGCGTGACCAGGTAATAATTCCCGTCATCCTCGCGGCGGAGCACCGAGGCGAACAGCTTGACCAGCGGCAGCCGCCTGATCGGGCTTCCCTCGTAGTACCAGGTGCCGTCGCCGCCGATTTTGAGGCCTATGTCCCCGCAAACATTAAGGTTTGGCAATAACGCCTGGCGCGGTTTGCCGCGGGCCTCATCCGGTGCTACGAAAATGTCTCTTTTTTGGTCAGGCATACCTATATGCCGCTTCTAGCGTGACCCAACCGCCCTTTCAAAGCGTTCCGCCTTTCGAGGGCTTTGGCCCTTAGTCTTCCAGCTCAGGATCGAGTGAAACCGAAGCCATGACAACACTTGCCTCTACCGAGACCCAGCTCGTCAATCGCATCGAGGAAACCGGCGCCAAGATCCAGAAGGTGCGCGAAGCCACGGGTAACGTGATTTTCGGCCAGGAGCGCATCATCGACCTCGCGCTGATCACGGTCCTTTCCGGCGGCCATGCGCTCTTGATCGGCGTGCCCGGTCTCGCCAAGACCAGCTTGGTCGAGACGCTTGGCACCGTGCTCGGGCTCGAGAACAAGCGCATCCAGTTCACCCCCGACCTGATGCCGTCCGACATCGTGGGCTCGGAGGTGCTGGAAGACAGCAGCTCGGGCAAGCGCAGCTTCCGTTTCGTCAAGGGGCCCATCTTCACCCAGCTCCTGATGGCCGACGAGATCAACCGCGCGAGCCCCAAAACCCAATCCGCTCTGCTCCAGGCCATGCAGGAGCATCACGTGACCGTCGCCGGCGTGCGCCACGACGTGCCGCGCCCCTTCCACGTGCTCGCCACGCAGAACCCGCTCGAGCAGGAAGGCACCTATCCTCTGCCGGAAGCCCAGCTCGACCGCTTCCTGTTGCAGATCGACGTCTCCTATCCCGACGCGGCGGCTGAGCGGCGCATGCTGTTTGCCACCACCGGCGTCGAGGAACGTCAGATGAAGACCATCCTGTCGGCCGACGAGTTGATGATGGCGCAACGGCTGGTGCGCCAGTTGCCGGTCGGCGATCAGGTGGTTGACGCAATCCTGAGGCTCGTCCGCTCCGCCCGTCCCGGTACCGGCATCGATGCCGAGCTTGACGACATGATCGCCTGGGGCCCAGGCCCCCGCGCGAGCCAGGCGCTGATGCTCGCCGTCCGCGCCAAGGCGATGATGGAAGGACGACTCGCGCCTTCCGTCGACGACGTGATCGAGCTTGCCGAGCCCGTGCTCAAGCACCGCATGGCGCTGACTTTTGCCGCCCGCGCCGAAGGCGTCGAGATGAGCGACATGGTGGCAAAGCTCGTCGAACCTCTGGGGTGACCTGAGCTTGGCCGCCGCGGAGAGAAAGCTTCAGTCGTTTCCGGCCGAGGAGGCCGAGGCCCATAGCCTCGCCGCCCGCATGCCTGCACTTCTCATCGAGGCGCAGCGGGTGGCGCATACCGTCGCCCACGGCACGCATGGACGCCGCCGCGCCGGGCCGGGCGAAACGTTTTGGCAGTTCCGCCATTACGACCAGAACGATTCCTTGTCGGGCATCGACTGGCGCCGCTCCGCGAGCTCAGACCATCTGTTCGTGCGCGAGCGCGAGTGGGAGGCGGCGCACACCGCCTGGCTCTGGGTCGATCTCTCGGCATCGATGCGCTTCCGCTCCACCCTGGCGCGCGACTCGAAAGAGAGCCGCGCCGTGGTGCTGGCACTCGCTTTAACCGAGCTTCTGGCGCGCGGCGGCGAGCGCGTCGGCATCATCGGCGGCGTGCCGTACAGGGGCCGCAACGCCACGCGCCGCGTCGCCGAAATTCTTCTGCGCGATACCGGCGATGCAAGCCTGCCGCCGCACGCGAAATTGAGCCGCTTCTCCGAATGCCTCCTGTTCAGCGATTTCCTCGAGCCGGTGGAGGAAACGGCCGAGCGGATGCAATCGATCGCCTCGCAAGGCGTGCGCGGCCATATGGTGCAGGTGCTCGACCCCGCCGAGGAGACGCTGCCTTACGAAGGCAGGACCGAATTTTCTGCGAGCGAAGGCCGCGACCGGGTGATTGCCGGGCGCGCCGAGACCTTGCGCGAGCTTTATCAGGAGCGGTTGAAGCGCCATCGCACCGACCTCATCGAATTGGCGCAGCGGCTCGGCTGGTCTTTCGTGGTTCACCACACCGACCGGCCGCCGGAGGAAGTGGTACTCGCCATTCACAATCGCCTCGCCGGACTCGAGCGGGATTACCGTTACCGCGCGCACCGGCCCATCGTCTTCGATGAACCCGTCGCGGCTGAACAGCCATGATCACCATCGGCACCATCGGCTTCCTCCAGCCTTGGATCTTGGCGGCGCTCGTGGCGCTCCCCGCCATCTGGTGGCTGCTGCGGTTCACGCCGCCGAGCCCGCAATTGGTGGTGTTTCCGCCGACGCGGCTCCTGAAGGATTTGAAATCGACCGAGGAAACGCCGGCGCATAGCCCCTGGTGGCTGACGGCGCTTCGCATGCTGCTGGCTGCCTTGCTCATCCTGGCGCTGGCGCGCCCGGTGCTCAATCCCGACCGGGAGACCTTCACCGGCACGGGCCCCCTCCTCCTCGTCATCGACAATGGCTGGGCGTCGGCCGCCCATTGGGCCGAGCGGCGCGAGGCGATCGAAGCGGCCATCGACCGCGCCGGACGCGACGGTCGCACCATCCTGCTAGCCACCACCGCCAGCCAATCGGTGAGCGGGCCGCTGTCTCCCGACCAGGCACGCGAGCGCATTGGCGGTCTCGCGTCCGAGCCTTATGCGCCGAACCGCACGGAACTTGCCGCGACGCTGGAGAAGGACCTCGCCAAGGACACAGCCTACAGCGTGCTCTGGCTGTCTGACGGTCTCGATCATGGCGGGGACCAAGACTTCGCCGCCTCTCTCCGCAAGCTTGCCGGTGAGACCGGCAGCTTTGCCGTGATCCGTCCAGAGCGGGAGGCAGCCCCCCTCGCCGTCGGCCAGGAAGCGGGTCAGGGCGGGGAGCTTGCCGCGCGCGTGTTGAGCGGCGCCGACGGCCCGCGCTCAGGCACGGTCAAGGCGCTCACCGGACGCGGCGAGCCTCTCGGCGAAGCTTCGTTCTCGATCAAGGAAGGCGCGCGCGAAGCCAAAGCGAGTTTCGGCCTGCCGCTCGAAATCCGCAACCAAGTGGCGCGCATCGAGATTGCCGGCGAGCGCTCGGCCGGCGCCGTGCATCTGCTCGACGCCCGCTCGCAATGGCACCGCGTCGGCATCGTCTCGGGTGAATCGCGGGAAGAGGCGCAGCCTCTGCTCTCGCCGCTCTATTATGTGCAGCGCGCGCTCTCGCCTTATGCCGAAATCGTCACCCCGCAAGAGCCCAATGTCGCTACCGCCGTGCACGACCTGATCGACCTTCAGAAGGTCTCGACCATCGTGCTTGCCGATATCGGCAAGCTCGTCGCCGGCACCCAGGAAGAGCTGGAAGCGTGGGTCAAATCCGGCGGCGTGCTCGTGCGCTTCGCCGGGCCGCGTCTTGAGCAGGGTGGCGATGAGCTGTTGCCGGTGGCCTTGCGCCGCGGCGGACGTTCGCTCGGCGGGTCTTTGTCCTGGGGCCAGCCGCAGCCACTGGCGCCGTTCGAGGAGAAGAGCCCGTTCCGCGGCCTGACCGTGCCGGAGGACGTGAAGGTCAACCGGCAGGTTCTCGCCGATCCCACCGTGGCCATGGACGCCGAGGTCTGGGCCACGCTCGCCGACGGGACGCCCCTCGTCACCGCCGCCAATCAAGGTGACGGCTGGGTCGTGCTGTTCCACATTACGGCGAATTCCGACTGGTCCAACCTGCCGCTCTCGGGGCTGTTCGTGGAGATGCTTCGCCGCGTCGTCACCCTAGGCCCAAGCCAGGTCGGACCTCACACCGGCGAGCGGAGCGCAACGCTCGAAGCTTCGACACCGGGAGCCAGCACGACTTCGGCGACCGCGCTACCACCGATCCAGACGCTCGACGGCTACGGCCAGCTCACCACGCCGCCGCTCCGCGCCGCGCCGATCGCGCCTGACAAGATCGACACCATGGTTCCCAGCCCCGATCATCCGCCGGGCTATTACGGTGCGGCTGGCGCTGCCCGCGCCCTCAACATCATCACCGCCAAGACCGTGCTCACGCCGCTGCACGCGGTGGAAGGCGCCACCGAGCTTGGCGGCTACACGCTAAAGAAGCCGCTCGCGCTCGAACCGTGGCTCTATCTTGCCGCGCTCCTCATATTCGCCGCTGACATCATCGCCGTGCTCGCGCTCAGCTCAGGCTTGCGGCTGCGCCGCCGCCGCGCCGTCGTGGCAGGTGCCGCCGTGCTGCTGGCATTTGCCTTCCTGCCCGCGGCCCTGGATTCCGCGCTGGCGCAGCAGCCAACCGATGACGCCGCCAGCGCGCTCGAAGCACCGACCGGCAATGCCGTTGACGATTTCGCGTTGAAGGCTTCGCTCGCGACCCGGCTCGCCTATGTGGTCACCGGCAACGCCGAGATTGACCGGACCAGCCAGGAAGGCCTGTCGGGCCTGAGCAAGGTGCTGCGCGCCCGCACCGCGCTCGAGCCTGGCGATCCCATGGGAGTCGATATCGATAACGACGAACTCTCCTTCTTCCCCGTTCTCTATTGGCCCGTGCGCGAAGACGCGGAACCGCTTTCGGACGAGACGCTGGCCAAGATCGACGCTTTCATGAAGCAGGGCGGGCTTATCATCTTCGACACGCGCGACCACGAGAGCCCCATGTCGGGCACCGGCCAGAGCAATGCGCTGAACCGGCTGATCGGCCAGCTCGACATTCCCTCGCTCGAGCCGGTCCCCGAGGACCACGTGCTCACCAAGTCGTTCTATTTGATGCGGAGCTTCCCCGGCCGCTGGGACGGCGGCTCGCTCTGGGTCGAGGCCGAGCCAGTCGACGAGGCCGAGCGCAGCGAGCGCTCCCGCCGCACCGACGGGGTCAGCTCCATCGTCATTACCTCAAACGACCTTGCCGGCGCCTGGGCGCTCGATGAGTCGAACCGCCCGATTTATCCGACGGTCCCCGGCGGCGAGGTGCAGCGCGAGATGGCCTTCCGTGCCGGCGTTAATCTGGTGATGTACGCGCTCACCGGCAATTACAAGGCCGACCAGGTACACGTCCCTGCCCTGCTCGAACGCCTGGGACAATGAGATGAGCTGGTCGATCGAATTCATCCCCTTCGTGCCATGGCCGGTGCTGTGGACGATTGCCGCCATCGGCGCCGTGCTGCTTGCCGCGCTGT
Source organism: Methyloceanibacter sp. (assembly GCA_040901485.1). Lineage (GTDB taxonomy): Bacteria > Pseudomonadota > Alphaproteobacteria > Rhizobiales > Methyloligellaceae > Methyloceanibacter. The sequence continues at coordinate 921 of JBBDYM010000038.1, read as the reverse complement.
TCTGGTGGGCGCGACGGGGCGCCGTGTTGCGCCTGCTCGCTTTCGCGCTGCTCCTTCTCGCCGTCGCCAATCCGCATCTAAAGCAGGAGGACCGCGAGCCGCTGAACGACGTGGTGGCCGTGGTGGTCGACGAGAGCCAGAGCCAGGCCATTGCCGGCCGCACCGAGCGCACCGAGGCGGTTCGCAAGGATCTGGAGGAGAAGCTCAAGGCCTTCCCCAATCTCGATCTGCGCTTCGTGCGCTCCACTTCGACCTCGGCCGATAGCGAGCGCGACGGCACCATGCTGTTCACCGATCTCGGCCAGGCGCTTGCCGATGTACCGCCCGACCGGCTGGCCGGCGTGATCATGATCACCGAAGGCGAGGTGCATGATGTGCCGGGCGCCGCCACGGCGCTCGGCTTCGACGCGCCGGTGCATGCCCTCATCACCGGCAAGGAGGGCGAGTTCGACCGCAGGCTCCAAGTCTTGAGCGCGCCGCGCTTTGGCATCGTCGGCAGCACCCAGCCGGTTGAGGTCCAGATCACCGAGACCACCCCGGACTCGGGCAAGACGGTGAATTTGACCATCACCCATCAGGGCCAGCCGCCGGTGACCAGCACCGTGCGCTTGAACGAGAAGATCGAGATCCTCGTCGACATCGAGCACGCCGGCCCGAACATCGTCGAGATCGAGGCCGAGGCCGCGCCCGGAGAGCTCACCACCGTCAATAACCGCGCCGTGCTCACGGTCGAAGGCGTGCGCGAAAATCTGCGCGTGCTGCTCGTCTCCGGCGAGCCGCATGCCGGGGAGCGCACCTGGCGCAATCTGCTGAAATCCGACGCCTCCGTCGACCTCGTGCATTTCACTATTCTGAGGCCACCGGAAAAGCAGGACGGCACGCCCATCAATCAGCTGTCGCTGATCGCCTTCCCCACGCGCG
>JBBDYM010000037.1:0-18154 GCA_040901485.1 Methyloceanibacter sp. | reverse complement strand
GAAGAAAGAGATCTCCATGTACATCAACTCGCCGGGGGGCATCGTCACCTCCGGCCTGGCGATCTACGACACGATGCAATTCATCCGACCGGCCGTGGCTACCGTATGCATCGGTCAGGCCGCGTCCATGGGCTCGCTGCTGCTCGCCGCCGGCGAGAAGGGCATGCGCTATGCTCTGCCCAACGCCCGCATCCTGTTGCATCAGCCCTCGGGCGGCTTCCAGGGTCAGGCGAGCGATATCGAGCGCCATGCCGAGGACATGCTCAAGATGAAGCGGCGTCTGAACGATATCTATGTGCACCACACCGGGCAGAGCTACGAGACCATCGAGAAGACGCTCGACCGCGACTATTTCCTGTCGGCCGAGGATGCCCGAACCTTCGGCATCGTCGATGAGGTCATGACTAAGCGCCAGCCGCTCGACGCGAAGCTTCAGGAGCTGACGCTGGTATCGTAGCCGCGCCGCGCTTTCCTCGAGCCTGATCTCGGGAGATGCGCGTTCAGGTGAATTGGCTCGCCGCACCTCGTAACCAGCGTCGCGGTCAAAAGCTTTTTACGTGCCGGCGATTCAATTGCGCGCTGATATGGTTTGAGTGGGTCGGCTGGCGTGATCCACACTTCGCAAGCTGCTTGTTGGCAATGTCTGCTATTGGCACGAAGCGGACCAAAGTCCGTCGGGGAGGGGAGTCTGCTGTCCCGTTCGATGCGGACGTCCGCTCGGTGCCCGTGGTCAAATAGTTATGGGTGGCAGAGTCAATTCTCGGTGGTTGCAGGCCCCCGCAACCAATCTTCAGGCTGATCGCCTCAGCTCCCATCGGGTACGTTCTTGAATAAATCTAGCCCCCGCAACCACCGACAGTTGACTCCCCGAGGCGGCCGCTTTGGGGAGTTTCTTTTTGAGGCCTGGGTCAGCGCAAAGGGTCAAAATCTGAGCCAGATCCCCATGAAGAGTAGCGGCGACGCTGCCATGCCCGCCCCTAGGACGCAACTCAATACGGTCGATCAGCGAGCGAAGCACCTCGGCCGCCTCGACCCTGATGGCAGGGTCGTTTAGCGCCTTTTCGAGTTGATGGACCTTTTCGGCATAGACTTCTGCCAGCCGCGGGTGGAGGCGCACAGTTGACGGGGGAGGTTCGCTCACTCGGGCCTCAAGTAATTTCTGCTGCTTTTCGAGATCGGCCAAGCGGTCGCCTAGGGCCCGGCTGTAGTCTCCCTCTTCGATGGCGGTGACGATCCCGGTGATCTTTCGCTTGATGGAGTCGAGCTGCTGACGATCAGCCATGAATTGTTCCTCGCGCTCCGCGTTGGCGCGGTTCGTTTCTTCCTGAAAGGCTCGAATGAATTCGCGCACCAGTTCAGGTGCCAGTAGTTTCTGTTTGAGCCCTCCTAGGACGCGCTCCTCGATTTCCTGTCTGCTGACCGTCGCCTTGTTGTCGCATGTCCCTTTGCTGCGATGGGTGGCGCAACCATAGCGGTCCTGCGCCACGATGGTGAACCCGCCCCCGCAGTAGCCGCACTTGAGCAGGCCCGACAGCAGGAATTTGCGCCGGTGAACCCGATTGAGAGCGTTGCCCCCCTCATCGCGTCGAATCTCGAAGCGCAGTTCACGCTGGCGAAGCTTCACCGCCTCCCAAAGATTCTCATCCACGATGCGGAGATTGGGGACGTTCACGACTTCCCACAGATTCTTCGGATTAGGGCGCGCCACGCGCTTGCCGTTCCTCGGATCCTTGATATACGAGCATCGGTTCCATTCGATCCGCCCCACATAGAGGCTGTTGTTGAGAATGCCGGTGCCGCGGTCAACTTGACCTCTGATCGTGGTATCGCGCCACTGACGCCCGTCGGGACCCGGCACGCCCTTGGCGTTGAGGGCCTTGGCAATCGCCTGGGGCGACATGCCCGCGGTGAACTCGCGGAAAATCCGGCAAACGGTGATTGCTTCCGCTTCATCCACTAGGCGTTCACCGGGTTCGCCTTCGACCAAACGATAGCCATAGGCTTTTCCACCCGGGATCTTCCCGGCAAGGGCTCGGCCGAGTTGGCCACGCCGCGTCTTCTCCTTGAGGTCGGAAAGATAGAGCTGGGCCATGGTGCCAAGCAGGCCCACATGCATGGTAGTCACCTGACCGATATTGACCGCGTGCAGAGTGATCCCACGGAATTCCAGCTGATCATAAAGTCGGGCTACTTCAGACAGGCGTCGGCCCAATCGATCGAGCGCCTCGGTGACAACGACATCGAAGCTGCCCGTCTCTGCATCAGCGAGCATCTGGCGATAAGCCGGCCTTTGGTCACTGGCGCCGCTTAGCGCGCGATCTTCATATGTAAGCACAAGGGTCCAACCCTGGCGATCGATGTAGCGTCGGCAGATCTCAAGCTGATCTTCAATCGAGGCCTCTCGCTGATTATCGGAGGAATACCTCGCGTAGATTACGGCGCGCATGGCTTAGTCCTTCTTCTTGATCGGCTTGAGCCTGGCTCGAAGCTTGGCGAGGTGCGCCCCGACTCGTCGGCTTGCCTCCACCGACTGGGCGAGATTGTAGTGCTTTTCGCCCACCTCGAGTGAGGTGTGCTGCAGAATGCCTGGAATGAGGCCGACTTGGTCGGGGGCCTCAATGGCGAGGAAGGTCGCGGCGGCACGGCGGAAATCGTGCAGGCCCATGGCTTTGCCGAACGCTGCCTTGGTGCGGGCGCGGAGGATGTCGTAGATCCGGCCCGCTGTCAGGGGGCAGCCTTTGCAGGAGGCCCACAGCCCGTCATGCACCTTGCGGCCGAGGAGGCGCGGCCGGACGACCTTCAGGTAGTGCAGAAGATAAGGGAGGATCGGCTCCGGTACGCGGAAGCTCTCCTCCCGCTTGGATTTGGTGTCCTCCGGATAGAGAAGCAGGGTTACCCCGGCCTGGTCGAATTCGAGGTGCCTGGTGACGGTGAACGCTGCCAAGCTGCGGCGGCGGATATTCCAGAGGCTGAGCAGGACCAGCATCAGCCCGTCGCGGTACTGTCGGTCTCGCTCCTTGCCGCTGGTGATCGGCATCCGGCGCGCTTCCTCCATGAGCTTGATCCCTAGATCGAGCGTGTGCCAGCCAGGCACCAAGCGGTCGAGGCGGTTCTCAGGTGTAGCGCGGGCGGCAAGCCAAGACCTGACCGAGGCCAGCCAGCGCCAATCAGCTTCCGGTGCGATCAGCTGTGCCGCGGCATAGATGTTGGCGATTTCTATGGCGACCGTAGACGGCCTCACCTCACCGGAAAGCTGCTCGACGAAGACGCGCACCCGCTCCGGCGTGATGCGCGTAGCCGGAGCTCGCAGAAGGTCGGCTGGATAATGCTCTTTCAGAAACGCGAGCCAGCGCCGGTAACTGGTGCGAACCATCCTGCGCCAGCTTTCGGAATGGTGGGCCCCAGGCCCATTGGTCTCATCGAAGACGTCGCCCGGCTCGTAAGCCTTGGCGAAGGCCATCCTGTCCGCTTCCGGCCAATCCTGCACAGGAAGATGCTTCAATCGGCGCATGTGGGTTCTCCCTGATCTTCTTTGCTGGTTGGCTTGTCTTGCTTGATGTTCACCCTAGGCTTGCGCCGGAGCTGGCCCTTGCGCCTGAGCTTCAGCCGCTCCCTCTGCTCGAACAGGAAGTCGTTGTAGGCGCGGCTGGCACGGCGTGTCTGTGAGCCCACATAGATGCGGGTGGTCTTGGTCCAGCTATGTCCGAGCAGGAGGCGGGGGGTCTCCGTGTCGTGTGGGTTGGCGTCCAGATAAGAGGTTCCGAGGAGATGCCGGTATTGATGGGTGGTTAGATGGACCCCGAGGCGCCGCTCGATAGTCCAGAGCATCTGCAGCGTGAGGGTCCGCTGGTCCTTTCTGGTGCCTTTAGACGTGACGAACAGATCGCCATTGGGATCGGCGCTGAGGCGGGGCAGGATAGTTCGCCGGTACCAGCGGAGCCGCTGAGCCACCTCGTTTGCCACCTCGGTGACGAAGTCCTTTTTGCGTGACTTCATCTCGGCCGCCGGGATGAGCAGGAGGAGGCGGCCTCTCGGTCCGTCGGGCTCGAGGAAGTGACGCCGCCAATGCAAGGCGCTCAGATTTTGCGGCCTGAGACCGATGGCGAGCTGAATATCGATGGCGACCGCCATCTGCGCCGCGACGAAGAGGAGCCGGCCCTTCTCCAGCGCCTTTGTCACTTCGGCCTGCAAGGTGTCTGGCAAGAAGTAGAGCCTTGCCTTCATCTCGTCCGACTCGAATTTACGCAGCAGGGCCTTGTTCTTGGGCGTGAGTTCGAGCGGTATGGCGGGCAGCTTTGCTGCGATCCGCTTCAGATGGGAGAACTCCTCTTCGGTGAGGGGAAGGTGATGGCGGGCGACCTGGAGCAGCGTCTGGGCGAGCCCGGTGGCGAACGCGTTGGGCTGACCATCTGCGGCTTCATGGTAATGACGGAGAATGGTCTTGAACCGCTCCGGCTGGACAAGGTCGGCAAGTGCGGTGATCTCCTCCACGGCGATACCGCTTTCGACCAGTACCGACGCCGCGAGGCGGAGGTGCTCTCTCTGCTGGTGTAGGGTGCTCGGCGCGAGCCGCTTCGTGGGAGCATTCGGCCTCTCGTCGAAGATGTCGGGATCGGCGCGCATGGCGAGATAGGCCTCGCCGTCATTCCGAAAGCTCTCGGGGAGAGCAACCCAGCGGAGCCGTCTTTGCGGCGCCCTGAAGGAGAGCAAGGCGAGTTTGGTCTTGGGCCAGCAGCCGATCCGCTCCGACGCTTCGTTCCAGAGATGGGGCACCTGCCGCACGATGTCTTTTGGCTTGGGGCACAGGGTCCTCTCCTCAAGCCAGACGTGGAATTGCTGGACCACGGCGTCGTCCACCTGATCCGGCGTGACGGCCTTCGAGGCGCAATAGTTGACGGAGGCGGCCAAGCCGCAGGAAAGCCTCCTGTCCGACGCGATCGCCTCGACAAGAGGAGCCCAGGCCGGGTCCTTTAGGGCCAAGCCCTCTCTCCTGGAGTCGATCACCCCAGCGAGTCGGAGAGCGGCGCGGAGCCCACTGAGCATGTTCGCCCAGGTCTTTTGGCTGACCCCATGCGCCGCCGGTAGCACTCCCTTGAGCATCTGCCGCAGAGCGGGAGCCGTGGCCTCCGCCGTGACGGGGGCGACGCCGGCCATCTCGGCGACCCTGTTGATGGCGGAGCGCATATCCCTGCGCTGCCACGGCTGTATGTGGGCCTTCTCGACCACCACGAGAACGTCCGCCAGTGTTTTTATGGTGTTCCTGCTATTGGTCATTGTAGGTTCCTACTTGTGGAAACATAAAAGGTGACAAAGAGTGTCATGGAGTGACATTCGGGAACTCTATCATAGAAGAGATGGAACATGTTCTTGGACTATGCTTTCCAGATCGGCTGTCATTATCTTGAGTTTCCATCATCTTCTCTTGGTCTTCCTCGTCCTCTTCGGTTGGGTCACGGGATTGACAAAATAGGCGCTCGAGGTCGGCTCTAGCGACGAGCCTGGCGCCCCCGACCTTCGTCGAGGGGAGGATCTCTTGCCTGATCCATCGCCTGATGGTTCTGATCGACATCCCCGTCACCCCAGCGATCTCGGGGGCGCGCAGGTACGCCTTGCCGCCGGTCACGATCAATCATCCGAGGTATGGGGCTTTGTGGTGCGCTGATTGGCGACGGGTGGGTGCTCAGCCAGCTCACGCACGGCTTGCCGGGCGAGCAGGCGCGCGATTTTGACCAGGGCGGCTGCAGCCGACGTGGGTTTCTTCGTAGTCTTCGCGCCAACGGTCGACATGTCGACCGGGAATTAATCCTGTCGGCAAGATCGGTCGAAATGGCCAAATCAACTTTAATTTTCGACGAAACTCAGGATACTACGGATCCGGCTCCGCCAAGCGTCAGGCGTGAATTCGATGTCGAGCGGTTTTCCCGCAGCCTCCAGGAAGCGAATGAGCGGACCGCCGGGAATGCCCTCGTTATCCCTCTCTGGAGCGCCGACCGAGGTGGCCGGGTCCTTGCCGGTAATCTGCTTGTAAGCTGCCAGCATTGCCGCGATCCAATCGTTCAGGGGCATATCGCCGCGATGACCCTTAGGGACCGTCAGCTGGCCAAATTCTACGACCTCTTCAGCGGATTGCTCGGCCCATTGCTCGAGATCGCTCGCAGCCTCGATTGCTTCAAGGATCTCCGCAAGGCGCCCAATTCGTCTCGTTGCAACAACGACGGGATCCTCGTCGTGGCCCACCGCCCAGGATAGGACTTGCAGTATTTCGAAGTCGCCGGGACCATCGTAGGCGTCTTCGATGTGGACGCGTCCCAGTCCGTCGCGGGGAACGCCAAGGTGCTTCAGGAGCCGACGGGAGCTCTGGGAAATCTGACGTAGCTTGGCTTTTGACTGGGAGGGCGTTCTTCTTGGCGAACGCGACCGCGCTTTGGGCAGCCCTCGGCTCAACATGAACCAATGAGCAGCCGCTTCGAACAGTTTCCTGTGCGCGGCCACATTGGCCACGTCCTGACCGATTGCAGCTGCTATTAGTTCGATGTCTTCCTCAGAGTATGTCGCCATTATTAAGCGTCGCGTTTGCTGAGTCAGGGCGAATCGGCTCGAGTTTCGCAGCATAGTCTAGCCGACCAGTTGCCGGGCACTGGTGTCGGCCTGCTGGCCGTCCATGAGACGTTGGCAATCGGCGGCAACGGTAGCGTCCCCGCAAAGAAGTCGATGAGACTCTAAGATCCAGAGGTCACCTACGCGCGAGACGACGTTCTTTCGTGGTGCGGGCAATTCGTCTTCGGGACCAACCGAGGCGCCCTTCTTCTCGGCTGCTTCCTCGAGACGGAGGTCGATGTCGCCAAGCGAGAAACCCGTCACCTCGATCTCATCGAATCCTAGGTTTGTGAGCTCCTCGAGCTGCACAGCCAAGAGATCGCGGTCATACGGGGCGAGCTCGGCCAACCGGTTGTCAGCCAGATTATAAGCAAGCCGTTCCGCGGGCGTGAGGCTCGATAGCCGCACCGTCGGGATCTGTGGCAGGTCGGCGACCTTCGCAGCCTCGACACGGCCATGGCCGCCGATGATTTCGTTCTCGTCCGAGATCAGAACTGGATTTACGAAGCCAAACCGCTTGATTGACTTCACAATCTTGTTGATCTGCTGCTTTGAGTGGACCTTTGCGTTATCGGCACGTGGGCGCAATTCGTGCGGCGAGCGGTACTCGATCTGCAGACGATTGGGATTCTTCTTCGACATAGGGTGCACTCCGGTCGCACACCTCCAGCAAATGCATGAGGGTCGAACCGTAGTGAAAGACGAAAGTCCCCGTTATCTGGGGTGACTTTCGTTCCGGAGATGCAGCCGACTGCTATTTGAGCTGAGTTTGGTTCAGGAGTGCGGCGCGTTCCATTTCAGCCGGCAGCCGTTTTAATGCCACTTTGACCTGCCTGCCGATCCCGTGGCCCTTTCCCTCGACAGACGAGCCGGTCGCAAGTTCGAAAAACCGCTCAGCAAAGGCCGGGAAGAAGTTGTTGGCGTCGCTGCTTGGTCTCTTGGGTGAAAATCTCGAACAAAATGCTAGCGCCAAATCTACGATATGCTGCTTGCGGTAATTTCGCGGTCGACCAGTTCTGCTTATCCGTGCCTCGCGCGCCGCGTCGCAGATATTTGTTAGTGTGGGTATGACACCAGCCCTTTCGAACTCGTTGACGTAAACAGTTCCGAATGCTGCGAATCTCCAGAAGCTTGCATACGCGTGGGGGTGACTTCTCAGCTGCTTGAGTGCGGCGATTAACTGGTTACTAGCTCGGGCAATCTCGTCGAGTGGGGCGTTGTGCTTTGCCGGAGATGGCTGCGGTACTCGCCGCGGTTCAGGTATGCCACGAGCCGCCATTAAGGCGCTCTCGAGCCAACGCCGAGCCGCGGAACGCTCAATTGAAACGCCCGCCAAGCGCAACAATTCGTCGATTGTTCCATCATCGGGAAATTCGGTTGGCATGAGACTCAAATCCAATTTCGACGCACACGCAGGGGTCAAGCTCTCTTCCTGGATTGCGGATTCTAAATCCATGTTCCCTGCTATGGAATGATCCTTCCTCGAGTGGGAAAAGCTCCATTCAAAATGAAGATCGCCACCTTCAATATCAACAACGTCAACAAGCGGTTGGCCAATCTCGCGGCCTGGCTGCGCCGAGCCAAACCGGACGTTGCCTGCCTTCAGGAGCTGAAGGCGACAGACCCGCAGTTTCCAGTCACAGCAATCAAAAAGGCCGGTTATGACGCGGTTTGGCGCGGGGAGAAGTTGTGGAACGGCGTCGCCATTCTAGGTCGGGGTGGTGAGCCGGTCTTAACGCGCACCGGTTTACCCGGTGACCCTGCCGATGTGCAAAGCCGCTATATCGAGGCGGCCGTAAACGGCGTTCTGGTTGCCACGCTCTATGCGCCCAACGGCAACCCGCAGCCAGGACCGAAATTCAAATACAAGCTCGCCTGGATGAAGCGGCTCTTGGCCCACGCGGCCGAGCTTTACGCTCTCGATGCGCCGGTCGTGCTTGCGGGGGATTTCAATGTCGTGCCGACCGACGCCGACATTTATCCCACCAAGTCTTACGCCAAGAACGCGCTTGTGCAGCCAGAGCCTAGAGCGCTGTTTCGGCGCCTGCTCGATCAAGGTTGGCTCGATGCGATCCGCACGTTGCATCCTGACGAGCCGATGTACACGTTCTGGGATTACAAGCGAAACCGCTGGGAACGCGCTGCCGGGGTTCGCCTCGATCACCTGCTGCTGAATGAGAAAGCCGCAAAGCGGCTGGTTGACGCTGGCGTCGACCGCGAGGTGAGGGGGCTCGAAGGCGCGAGCGACCACGCCCCCGCCTGGATCGTACTTCGCGATGCGCCAGCCGGGCGCCGGAAGCTGGCTCAACGTTTAGAGAGTCGAACGCGGCCGGGGAGCAGGCGAGGCACGCGACGTGCAGAGTCAACTCCCCGCCGGCCGCTGCTGGTCATCGACGGGGATTCATTCGCCCATCGCTCCTATCACGCGCTACCGAAAAACATCCTGAGGCGCGGTCGTAAACCTGCCGGCGCCATCCTTGGCTTTGCCAATATGCTGCTGCGCCTCTATCGCGAGGAGCAGCCGCGCGCGGTGCTTGTCGCGTGGGACACTCAGAAGTGCCCACCTACCGGCATGAGAAGTTTTCAGCTTACCAAAGCGGTCGCGAATTCGACGACGCCTTGCTTGAGCAGCTCGATGCGCTGCCGGAGTTCGTTGCCGCTTGCGACTTTCAGAATGCGAAAGCGCCGGGGTTTGAAGCAGATGACTTCCTCGCGGCCGCTGCCGCAAAAGAAGAAAAACGCGGCGGTCTAGTTCTCGTTGCCAGTGGCGACCGCGACACGTTCCAGCTTGCCTCCGACCGCACCACTATTCTCTATCCCATCCGCGCCGGCGAGATGGCGCGCATCGGCCCCGACGAGGTCCGCGCGCGGTATGGCGTCGATCCCAAGCAGGTGCCGGACTTTATCGCCTTGCGCGGAGATCCCTCCGACAAGATACCTGGGGCACCGGGCGTTGCCGCAACCGGCGCTGCGACGCTTTTGCAGAGATACGGCAGCCTCGAAGCCGCGCTCAAAGCGGGACGATTTCCTGCCATGGCAGAAACCTTGCGGCTTTATCGGTCGATCGCAACGATGGAAAAAAAGGCGCCGCTGCCGAGCCTGCGCAGCCAAAAGCCGACTTGGGACAAGGCAGCCGCCCTGGCCAAAGAGTGGGAGTTGAATCAACTCGCTCGAAGACTCGAAGAGCTTGGGTCGAGTGACGCAGTTGCTGAACAGGCAAACTGGCGGCCAGGCGGAAATAATCAATCACCACGCTAAATTCGGCGCCTTTTCTCGCAGCCCCAGCTGCAAAGGAAGAAAAAGCGGGGGGTCACCGTCCTCGTTGCGACAGGTTGGGCACGAGGTCGACGTTCTTGATGTTTCTGTACGTATTTCAGAATCACGCCGATGAGGAAGCCATGGCGGGACGTTCACGACGCCCCATAGTGAACGGACTGAGGCGTGCTCCGCTTCGGCGCTTCGGCTGCGACCCCCGAGCCCTAACCGAACGTCGCGCCTGAGCTTCACACTCGGTTATCGGTGGCTGCTTCAATAAACCCATCAACGAAGCCGGCAAGAGCATTCCAGTCGGTGAACTCGCGGTCCCGCCCGGCACTCGGAGCATCGCCGCGCTTCATGACGATGAATTTGACGATCTGCTCTTGGAAGTAGTCGTATTCCGTGAAGCGCAGAGCGCCCCCGAGAAGGAGGGTCCTGCGCGGCCGCCACCCCGTCACAGATACAAAGCTATCCACGTACTTTTGAGCTTCCGTTTTCGCATCCAGTACCGCCGATAGACTGACGGATATGAAGGCCGAAGGCTTAGTATCCAGTACCCCGAGATGTGCGATCACTAAGCTTGTGATTGTTTCTTGATGGTACTCCTGGTGGACCGACGCGGCGATAATGAATGCGTCGTACGTTGCAAAATCTAAATCAGATACGGGGGCTGCACTATCAAGGAGTTCGGCTTGGTGCCCGCGCTCGCGAATGCGCGTCGCCGTCCATTCGGCAATTTTTCGCGTCTGCCCTTCGGTCGTTCCATAAACGATCAGGACGTTCAAGACATCCTCCCGACGACATGGCAGTGGTTTCCATTCGGCTATGGGTACGCTTTATGTGTTCACGTCCCGTCTGTCAGCGGATGCATTCCATTGTAATCGGATTAGATGTCATCGCCTGCCCCAGCGGGGTCTCCTGAGCGCTCTTGCCTTCGGCAAGCGTGCGCACCGCGTCGCGGCCAGTGAAGATGCCAGTCAAACGCTGTTGGTCATCGAGTACTAGCACCGAGCCTGTGCGGCACTCCCACATGCACCGGCAGGCTTCTTGCACCGTCTCGCGCTCTGCCAGTGCCACAAGCTTTTGCCCTTTGACGATATCAGCGAGCTTTCGGTTGATCATCGACCTTCCCTTTTGGCAGAGTTTGGGTGCTTGGGTTCTTAGAGCGCTTCTCCAGAACGCTGTCTTTTACCAAATCGCGACCATCTTGAACTTGATCCGCGTAAGAAACTCATCGGCCTCGAAGGTGCTTTTGCTCTCTATGTGAGCGCCTTCTATGAGTTCACCACCTTCGCGTTACATCTGAAAGGAGGCCGAGTTCGGCGGAGCCGATTTCGGTCGGCAACATCTTCATCGCGCAAGTCTAACACTAGCTCGGCCAGCACACCGCCCCCTTGACCTGCGTCAAGGACAACCCAAGCCAGAGGGTTTAGATGGCGGCGCAGGATGCTTTGACCCACGTCATAGACGACGCATGCTCGCGCGCGTCTAGTTTTAGGCTTGAAAGGCCTGCCGCAAGGGGTCAGGCGCCAGAGGTGGGCGATGGCTGGAAAAATCGCCAAAATTGAGGAGCTTCTGCAAGAGACAATCACAGAAGTAACTCTCTATAGGACTCCGTCGGGGTCTCTCTTCAAGACCAAGGAAGAAGCCATAAGTTCCCTCATTGCTATAGCCTGTCCTCATGGTGACACCAAAGAGTGTAAAGAGTATCGGGCACAGGGGCTGCGCTGCCAGGACTGTAGGATTGGGAATTTTTTGAAGGGCGAATCTTAGGGCCTGCTGCAAGGCAGTGTCGTTCCGGCGAACGCCAAATCGTCGCCGCTTCCGTAATCGACAGATTGGTGTTCGTAACCTCAGTGCTCGCGCCTCTAGCAATAGCCGGAGTGTTCCCGCGTTTGCTTGTGACGTTCGCTATTCATGTGACGTTCGCTATTTTCGAAGCGTCGCTCGCCATTGGCGCCTGGGTGTTGCTTGGTCGCGAGTGACTGTCCGCTTTGGGTCAGAAGCCGAAGTGCGGTCTCATCATCGAGATGTCCGCTCGTGCCAAAAGCTGACGTAACTGCCACGCCGCCGAACACTGCTAGCATTGATGGCCTAGTTCCTGCTTAGGGCAGGTGCGGAAGAAATGCGCATTGGGACAGAAATCCGGAGGCGATGATACATCGCCGTCAGGCGCGAGCAACCAGTCGCGGCATGTCCCCACGCAAGCGCACAAGCACGTGGTGCGCGCCTCGACGAAAGATTGCCCTCTATCTTTGCGGATCACGTCGAGCACGTCCACACCGCACCGCTCCATCATGTCGTCCATGAGCTCTTGGCGGCGCAGCACCTCCCTGAACATCGGCCATTGGGGCCTTGTGATCGGCATCGTCTGCCTCCTTTTCAGGGGTCTTTCACCAAAGCGAAAGCTTCCTCAGTGTCGTTCTGGCAAGACAGGAAGAACGCGGCGTTCGGGCAGAAATCCGGAGACATCCGCGGTGCCCTAATTGTCAGCCAGCGGCGGCACGCCTCTTCATGGAGGCAATAGCGACATTTAGCGCCAGCTTCGGTGAAAGCTAAGCCGCCATCCACGCGACGCGCCGCGTCGGCGTCCACGCCGCGCTTCTGCATCATCCGGTCCATCAGCTCGTACCGACGTTGCAATTGCTTAGGCGTCGGCCATAGCCACCTTGAGTGTGACATCTCCTCCCCCTGCGTTTCTGCCGGCACTCTCTTACGGAGACACGGCTAGCGAACGAGCCATTTTAAGAGAAGGGCGATGGCACAGTCCTTGCGCCATATCAAACTCAAGGGCGAATTCGCTGTGTGTCCGCTCACGCTGCCGAGCGTTCCACCCGGGGCCCAAGCAGCATGGGCGCATATTCGAAGAGAAAGAGCGCGAAGGCGGCGGTCCAGGCGGCGCCGGCAGTCCCGATCAAGACCATATAGGCTTGCGGGAAGGCACCGGCGCCGACGCGCAACAGCGCGGCGGCGATCATGGCGCCGTAGATCGCCACGGTGATGGGTGAGGCCTTAAGCTCGCGCCCGGTATGCCCGCGCGCGTCGCGCGCGTCATGACGCCGAGCGTCATCAGACCGACGGCGCCCACGGTCCAGGCGTGAAGAGCGGCGGTGCCGGCAAGGCTACCCGGCACGAGGACGGCAAGCGCGCCGAGCAAGAAGCCCAGCGCCACGAATCCGTAGCCCGCGTGGAGCACGAGCAGCAGCGGCTCGCGCCAGGCGCGAGCGCCCTCCCAACGCCATAGACGCACGCTGAGCGTCGCCGCAGCGGTGAGGAAGAGAAGGGCTGTCAATGTTGCTCCCGGAAATGCGATCCAGGCAAGAAGCGCTGCGCCTGACGCGAGCAGAGCAAGCTGGTCGGCAAGGCCGAACGAAGCCGGAAGGACGGGGGAGCCTGCGCGGAGCAGCCAGCTATGGGTAAAGCTCGGCGTGAGGCGGCCGCCGATCAGCACGATCAGTGCCACCAGCCCAGCCATCCCGGCGCGAAGGCCGAAATTCGGAGTGCCGGTGATGAGCACCTCAGCATGAAAGGCAATATCCGCCGCCGCCAGTAGGCCGACGAGAACAAGCGGTTTCAGATTGCGCCAATTGCGGCCCACCACGATCTCGCGCGCCATAACCACAAGGAGGCAAGGGAGAAACGCGCTCTCGATCAGGACCGTAGGAAGCGCGCCGGTGACGCCGATGGCGAGAAACGCGAGGCGGCCCAGGCACCAGAGCGCGAAGAGCAGCGCGAGCCGCCAGCCCGCGACCGGCAATCGCCCGGTCCAGTTTGGCACCGCCGTGAGCAGGAAGCCGGCCACCACGCCCGACGCATAGCCGAACAGCATCTCATGCCCATGCCAGGCGAGCGCGCCATAACCGGGCGCAAGGTTCCATAAGCCAGCGAGCGACCCCATCAGAAGAATGAGCGCGACGTTCGCCCACACGGCGGCGCCGAGAAAGAAGGGCCGAAAGCCATAACTGAACAGGGGAATCGTATCGCGATCGGCCGGGTCGATGCGGGGCTGCCCGCCTGGCTTGCGCGCGCTTTTCTGCATCGGTCAGCTCCCGTGCGGCACCGCAGCACTACCTTCGGCGATACGGGCGAGCCGCTCGATGTCGCAGACGATGACCTTCCGGCAACCGACCACAACGAGGCCTGCATTCTCCCAGGCGCTCAGCACCCGGCTTACCGAATGCAAAGTCGTGCCGGAGACTTCGGCGATCTCCTGACGGGTGATCGGAAAATCCACGAGCACACCTTCATCCACCTTTCGGCCCGACTTGGTGGCGAGGCGGAGCACGGCGTGCGCCACGCGATGCTCCACGTCTTGCGTCGACATCTCCTTCAGTCTGGTGTGGGCATCCTCGATGCGCTGCCCCATCATCTGCATGACGTTGCGCGCGAAAGCCGGATGACGCTCCATGAAGTCGTCCCAGATCGCCATGTCCCAGGCGAGCGTGACGCTGTCCACGAGCGAGGTCGCGGTCGCCGGATAGTGCTTGCGGTTGAGCGCCTTGGCGATGCCGTAGATGTCCCCTGGGACGACGAAACGAATAACCACCTGCTGGCCGTCCGGCGTCGTCTTCACCACCTTGAGGCGGCCATTGAGGAGCACATAAAAGGTAGGCGCCGCCTCGCCCTGCTCGAACACGGCGTCGCCTTTTGGGATCCTAAGCGCGGTCGCGTGCGCAATCACCTCGTCGAGCTCGGCGGCGTGCATGGCGCCGAACACGGGGAGCGATTGTATCAGGCTGCGATGAAGGACGGGCATGCCTAAGGCCGTCACACAACAGCGTCGGTTGCGAGAGTGAGAGCGCGCTTGATGAAGGCAAGTCCCGGGTCCGCAGACCGGCCCAGCGCGCCCATAAGCGTGATCCACTCCTCGTCAGAGGCCTGTTCCGCATAGCGCTGTACGGCTAAGGCGGCGAAAGCGCCCAACTCCAGCCCTTCCGCATCCGCGCGTTGACGCAACGCGGCGACCAAGCTCAAATCGCCGAGGCCGAGAACAGTCTCGACAGCGGCGGATTCATCGGCAAAGCGGGCAAGAAGATCGCCAAGCACCATGCCACGGCCTCTCAGTTGACCCGATGCGCGTCCGCGCCTTCGAGTGCAACGCCTGTAACCTCGGCATCCGATACGAGACGCGCGATGTATTGCGCTATCGCTCGCCGCCTGACGCTTTCGCTCAGATAGTCTGCGATCCGGTCAGCTACGAGCTCGAAGGGGATCTCTCTCCCCTCGACCTTGCGGCCGAGATGAATAATGTGAACCCCGTAGCGCGTCTCAACCGGGTCTTGGTTGATCGACCCGGGCGTGAGTGCCGCAAGGGCTCCCTCGAACTCAGGTGTGGTCTGTCCCACTGTGATTTGACCGAGATTCCCTGCGTGCGCAGCCGACGGGCAGGCGGAGTAGATCCGCGCCAAGTCGCCGAACCGATCAGGGTTGAGCTTCAGCTCGGCGAGGGCTGCAGCCGCGTCGCGCCGCGCCCGCTCGTATCCTTCATCATCCTCCTTGCGTGCGGCAAAGAGAATGTGCGCGGCTTCGCAGATCGACTGCGAACGGAACAAGCGCCGGTTCTTTGCGTAATAGCGCAGGCAGGTCTCTTCGTCGGGCTGGGGCGTGAGGACCTCCTGTTCGAGCAGGCCTCTGATCAGAGCCTCTTCTTCGGTCTCACATCTGCCTGCGCTGTCTCGCGCAGGGGCGGGAACGATTCCGACAAGCCGCGCCTGCTGCAGCAGGAGCTCCCGGATCGCAAGCGCTCGCGCCGCCGACTGCCACGCTTCAATAGGCTTCAATGCGGGATGGTTCTGGACCTCGCGCGCGATGGCGTCCCGCGGAATTATCACCCCGTTGACGCTCACCCCAGCAGGCTTGGGCAGCGCCTTGAGAGTATGAACAGCGCAAGCCATGGGGTCACTCCGCCGGCGCGGGATGAATCCCGCTGGGGCGCTTTGGCGGGAGGCCTTGCGGTCGAAGACCAATCCCGCGCCGCGTTTGCTCTCGGGTGCGCACCACCTGATAGCCGCGCCGCCCGAGATACCAGATCGGCGCGCTCCACACATGGACGAGGCGGGTGAAGGGGAAGACGAGGAAGATCGTCATGCCGAGGAACAGGTGCAGCTTGAAGATTGGATTGGCGTCCGCAATGAGCGACGCCACCCCCGGTCGGAGCGTCAGGATTCCTTGCGCCCAGGTCATGAACTTGACCATCTCCTGTCCGTCGAGATGCTGAAGCGAGACCGGGATGGTGGCGAGGCCCAGCATCAGCTGCACATAAAGGAGCAGGAGAATGGCGATATCGCCAAAGGAAGAGGTGTTGCGGATGCGCGCATCGAAAAGCCGCCGATGCACCAAGAGCGTCATGCCGATGAGGCAGGCGATGCCGGCAATGCCGCCAACCACGATCGCCATCATCTGTTTGAAGCCGTGGCTGATGCCGAGCCCATCGAACACGGCGATCGGCGTCAGCAGGCCCACGAAATGGCCGAGGAAGATGATGAGGATGCCGACATGGAAGAGATTCGAGCCCCACATAAGCTGCTTGCGCCGCAAGAGCTGACTTGAGCCGGACCTCCACGTGTATTGCTCTCGGTCGAAGCGTAAAAGGCTGCCGCCCAGGAAGACCGTGAGGCAGAGATAAGGGTACCAGCCGAACAGAATCTGGTTGATGGCTTCGCCCATGATGCGCTCTCCCTAACTCGGCAAATCGGCAGCGGGCCGCATACCGGCGCGTATCTGGGCCACGAGCCGATCCTTGCAGCTCGGCGCGGCGGCCGGTCCGAAGGTTACTGCCTCCTCTTCCCATTGTGCGTCGAGTGCGACGAAGTCGTTGGGGTCGGTATCTCGGCCCTCTGGCACCACCTCGACAGGCTGCGTATCCGGCGCCAGCACGGCGAGCACCGTGAGGGCCCGAAACACTGCCGCGTAGGTCGACCCGCGTTTGTCCAGGCGTTCGGCAAGCCCGGTCGCGATATGTGCGGTTTGGCCGAGCAGCGTGCGTGCTTCCTTGAGCGGACGCGTGGAGAGGAATTCGAGAAACACCGGCAGGTAGTCGGGAAGTTGGCCGGCGCTGAGGCAAAGCCCATTTTGCTCATACAGGCTCTTCAGATCGATCATGGCCTGACCGCGGTCGCGGCTCTCGCCATGCACATGCTCAAACAGATGAAGCGATAGCGAACGTGTGCGGTCGAAAAGGTCGATATAGCGCTCCTGCAGATCGTAGAGGTCGCCGGTCGCAATTTCTTCGATCAAAGTGTCGAGCTCACGCCGAAGATCGGCGGGGACAAGTGTCTCCTCTTCGATCATGCTCGACATTTCCGGCGCGGCATTTTGCAGCTCCCCGTCCGGATAGTTCAGCAGCGCCGAGAGCGCTTTGAACGTCTTGGTCATCACACGACCTCCATCGGCGTCTTGGCCTGCCGCCTTGGCGTTCCGAAAAGGTTTGCTTCGCTCGTGCCACCTGAGCAGCCATTGCCGAAGGAGAAGCCGCATGAACCACGCAGATCGAATGCATCCTCGTCGAGCTCGCGATGGGCGGTGGGAATGACGAAGCGGTCCTCGTAATTGGCGATGGCCATGATGTGATACATCTCATCGATCTGCTCGGGCCTGAGACCGACGCGCCGGGCGATACTCTCGTCAATGACACCGTCGACAGTCTTGGCCCGCATATAACCGCGCATGGCGAGCATCCGCTCAAGCGCCAGCGCAACGGGCTCCTCCTTACCGGCGGTCAGCAGGTTGGCGAGATATTTGAGCGGGATGCGGAGGCTGCGGACGTCCGGCATTTCCCCGTCGTGACCGATCTTGCCAGAAGCAGCCGCCGATTGGATGGGCGAGAGCGGCGGCACGTACCAGACCATCGGCAAGGTCCGGTATTCGGGATGCAGCGGGAAGGCGACCTTCCATTCCATCGCCATCTTCCAGATCGGCGAGCGGATGGCGGCTTCGAGCCAGTTGTCGGGTACGCCGTCGGCGGAGGCCTGGGCGATCACTGCCGGATCGCTGGGGTCGAGGAAGATCGAAAGCTGCGCCTCGTACAAATCCTGCTCGTCGGCGACGCTCGCCGCCGCCTCGATGCGGTCGGCGTCATAGAGCACGACGCCAAGATAGCGAATGCGGCCGACGCAGGTCTCCGAACACACCGTGGGCTGGCCCGCCTCGATGCGCGGGTAGCAGAAGATGCATTTCTCCGATTTGCCGCTCGACCAGTTGTAATAGATCTTCTTATAGGGGCAGCCGGAGACGCACATGCGCCAACCGCGGCACTTGTCCTGGTCGATGAGGACGATGCCGTCCTCCTCGCGCTTATAGA